>JBFHIW010000020.1:0-61430 GCA_041596235.1 Paracoccaceae bacterium | reverse complement strand
GCCATAGGGTCGATGAAGATGCGCGAGGAAATCGACGCGATGCGCACGCTGGGCATAGATCCTGCCATGGCCCTGTTCGTGCCGCGCATTCTGGCGCTTCTGCTGATGCTGCCGATCCTTGGCCTGATCGCCAATGTGATGGGTCTTCTGGGGGGCGCCATCATGTCCTGGATCGAACTGGGCATTTCCCCGGCGATGTTCCGCACCCGCCTGATCGAGGGCACCGGGATCAGCCATGTCATCGTCGGCATGGTCAAGGCACCCGTCTTTGCGGTGATCATCGGGGTGGTCGGATGCCACGCCGGCATGAAGGTGGGCAATAACGCGGAATCCCTCGGGCGCATGACCTCCAACGCGGTCGTGACCGCGATCTTCGCGGTGATCGTCGCCGATGCGCTGTTCTCGATCTTCTTTGCGCAGATGGAGATATGATGGACAGCCAGCCGGTCATCTCGCTGCGGGGCATCCGCAACCAATTCGGCGCGCAGGTCGTGCATGACAACCTTGATCTGGATGTCTGGCGCGGCGAGGTGCTGGGTGTGGTCGGGGGCTCGGGCACGGGCAAGTCCGTTCTGCTGCGCACCATCGTGGGCCTGTTGCGCCCCCGCGCCGGCAGCGTTTTGCTGTTCGGTCAGGATGCGCTTGCCGCCGACGAGGAAGAGCGCGCCATGATCGACCGGCGCACTGGCGTGATGTTTCAGGATGGCGCCTTGTTTTCATCCTTGACCGTGCGCGAGAATATCGAGGTGCCGATGCGCGCGATCGACGGTCTGACGCCTGATCTGCGCCGCGCCCTTGCCGATCTCAAGATCTCGATGTCCGGGCTGGCATGGTCTGCGGGCGACAAGTATCCCTCCGAACTGTCGGGGGGCATGCGCAAGCGCGCCGGTCTGGCCCGCGCCCTCGCGCTGGACCCCGAAATCGTTTTTCTGGACGAACCGACGGCAGGCCTTGATCCCATCGGGGCCTCGGCCTTCGACGCGCTGATCAAGGCCTTGTCGCGTCAATTGGGCCTGACGGTGTTTCTAGTGACCCATGATCTTGATACGCTTCATGCAACCTGTGACCGGATTGCCGTTCTGGCGGAAAAGCGCGTTCTGGTCACCGGCACGATGCAGGAGATGCTGAAGGTGGATCATCCCTGGGTGCATGAATATTTTCACGGCCCCCGCGCACGTGCCGCCATAGCGGCCACGGAAAGGAACGATTGAAGCAATGGAAACACGCGCCAATTACGTGTTGATCGGGGCCTTTGCCCTGGCCGGGTTCTTCGGGCTTCTGGCATTCCTGTTGTGGTTCGCCCGGTTCGAACTGGATCGCCAGTTCGCGTATTACGATGTGCGCTTCACGTCGGTCTCGGGGCTGTCGCGCGCCTCGGAGGTGCGGTTTTCCGGGCTGCCCGTGGGTCAGGTGGTGGATGTGCGCCTTTCGCCCGATCTGGATGGCACGGTCCTCGCCCGGCTGGAAGTGGCGGGCGACACGCCGGTGCGCGCCGACAGCATCGCCACCATTGAATCGATGGGGGTGACGGGGGTCTCCTATGTCGGGATCAGCGCAGGTGACCCGCAGGTGCCCTTGCTGCGCGACGATGAGACCATCCCCGAAATCCCGGCGGGCCGGTCGGTGCTGCAAAGCATCACCGAAGACGCGCCCGAGATCGTGGCCGAGGCATTGGCCGTGATGCAGAAGATCGGCGAGATCCTGAACGAAGAGAACCAGCAGAAGGTTCAGGACATTCTGGACAATCTTGCCCAGTCCTCGGGCGAGTTGAGCCAGGCTCTGGCCGATTTCGCCGTGGTCAGCCAGACCATCGCCAGCACCTCGGTCGATATCGCCAGTTTCACAGGGCAGCTTGAGCCTGTGATCGGCGCGGTCGAGGGGACGCTTGGCAATGTGGATACCACGCTTGAGGCTTTCACCTCACTGTCCCAGCGGCTGATCTCCTCGCTGGATGTCGGGGATGCGGCGCTTGCCAGCGGGCGGGTGGCCCTTGATGCGGCCGAGGTGTTCATGACCGGGGAATTGCCGGTGATCGTGCAGGACCTGACCGCGACCACGAAACTGCTGCGCGAACAGACCGAAGTACTGGTCGCCGACACGCGCCAGATGATCGCGGCCTTCACCCAAACCGGCACCGAAGCCACCGCGCGCCTGACCGAGGCGCGCGCGACCCTGCAGGCGACGGAAACCACGATTGCCCGTCTGGTCGAGACATTGGACAAGATCGATGCCGCGGCCACATCCTTCGATACGCTGATCACGAATGACGGAACGGCCCTGATGGCTGAAACACGCACCATGATCGCCAATGCGGACAGCGCCGTTGGCATGATCAGCAACGTTGCCCAATCCGACCTGCCCGTGATCATCGAAGACATCCGCAGCGCAACCGGTACCGCCAATCGCGTGATCGCCGAGGTGGGCCAGCAGATCGGCGACGCGGCCGGGCAGGTGGCGGGCCTGACAGATGGCGCGGCACAAGCCCTGACCCAGGTCACGGATACTTTCGCCAATGCCAACCAGACGCTGGATGCGATCAACGCGGCCCTTGATACCGGGCAGCGCACGCTGGACGCGGCGGAACGTGCCTTTGCCGGGGCGGACCGGGTGATCAACGAAGACATCGGGGCGATGACCGAAGATCTGCGCGGGGTGATGGAGCGGCTTGATGGTGCGATCGCCACCGTGTCGGCCGATCTGCCCCAGATCACGGCCGACCTGCGCCGCGCGGCTGAAACTGCCAACAGCACCTTCGCCGATCTGGGGCGGATCGTTGCAGATGCCAGCGCGCCGGTCGGCAGTTTTGCGACCAACGGCTTGCCCCAATATGCCCAGCTTGCCCGCGAAACGCGCAACCTGATTTCCAATCTCGAAAACCTCGTACGCCAGATCCAGCGTGATCCGGCCCGCTTTTTCCTCAACCGCCAGTCACCGGAGTTCAGACGATGACCCTGATCCGCACGGCCTTTGCCGCTGTTTTCGCATTGACGCTTGCAGGCTGTTCCGCCTTGTCGACCCTGACCGATGCGACAACCCCGCTTGAGGCGTTCGAGCTGCGCGTGCCCGCCGATATGCCGCAGGTGCGCAGCAGTGTCCGGCGCGATCTGGTGATCGAAACGCCCGCCGCAGGCGGCGCACTGGATACGGACCGGATCATGATCCGGCCCGGCCCCTTGCAGGCGCAATACCTGCCCGGCGCGCGCTGGACGGATACCGCGCCCGTCATGCTGCAAAACCTGATGTTGCGCGCCTTCGAGGATACCAATGCCCTGCGCTATGTCGGTCGCAGGCCGCTGGGCGGAACGGGGGATTACGTTCTGATCTCGGAACTGACCGATTTCCAGGCCGAGCTTGACGCGACAGGGCAGGGGGTGACGACAAGGCTGCGCATGACCGTGCGCCTTGTACGCGAGGCAGACGCCTCGATCATCGGAAGCCGGACGATCCAGACTGTCGCACAGGCGGCATCGACAGACACTCTTGCTGTGGTGCAAAGCTTCGATCAGGCCACCGCCGCCGCGTTGCAGGACCTGACGGGCTGGGCCTTGGGACTGATCGGGCTGCGCGTCACGAACTGACGCGCGGCGGATCACTCGGACGTGTTCCCGCCCATCTTCTTGCCCGCCGCAAGGGCCGCGGTTTCGGGGGTGCTGGCCCGCGCAATCGGCGACATCTTGAAAGCCCCTTTGACGTCACTGGGCAGGCTTGCCCGCGCCCGCAGCCGCACAAGAGCAAAGCTCAACAGCAACACATGGGCAAAGGCCGTCGTCATGAACAGGCTCTGCGGTCCGAAAGACGCCATGGCAAAGCCTGCGGTCGTGGGGCCAAGGATGGACCCGATCCCGTAGATCAGCAGAAGCCCGCCGCTGATCTGGATGAAGGATCCCGGCTGCGCGTGATCATTCGCATGGGCCACGATCACGGGATACATCGCGAAGACAGCGGCGCCGAAAACGGCGACATTTGCAATCAGCAACACAGGTTGCGTCATGCCGCCGAAAATGAAGACCAGATCCGCCAGAAGGGCCACGACCGCCGTGCCGATCAGCACAAGCCTGCGGTCCTTGCGATCCGACAGCATGCCGATCGGCACCTGTGCGGCGGCCCCCGCCAGAATCGGGATACTGGCAAAAAGCGCGATCTCGCTGGTGGTCAGCCCAACCCGCGCCCCATAGACCGCCGCCAGCGTTCCGAAGGTCGAATTGGAAATCCCGACCATCAGCACCGCGAAGACGGCAATGGGTGAATTGCGCCAAAGCGCCCGCAGGTCCAGCGAGACGCTGACAAGCGCCGTGGGGGTCGAGGTGGCGGAAAGGGCCGTAGGCAGTAGCGCCATGCAATAGAAGATGGCCGCCACGACAAAGAACAGGAAACCGCGTGCATCCCCCATCGTCAGCACCATTTGTCCGCAGGTCGTCGCGGCCAGATTCACCATCGTGTAGATGCCGAACACACGCCCCCGCGATGCGCTTTCCGTGCGCTCGTTGAGCCAACTTTCCACGATCATGGCCGCGCCTGCAAAGCAGAACCCCGACAGCGCGCGCAGCGGCACCCAGACATAGGGGGTCAGGAAGATCAGCGACAGAAGGACCGTGATCGCGGCCATGGCGCACATCACACCGAAGGCACGGATATGTCCGACCTTGGCGACAAGCGCCGGGGTGCGCAGGCAACCCGCCACATATCCCACGGCCCAGCCCGTTCCCAGAAGGCCAAGTGATACGGCCGAAAATCCTTCGAACTGCCCCCTCAAGGGAAGGATCAGACCGTTCAGGCCCCCGGCGAACAGCAGGAAGGCGGATCCGACGAAAAGCGCGGTCAGGGGAAGCAGGCTTTTGAACATCCTTGCAAGGTTAACCATGCAAGGGCCCCTGCTGCAAGCGAAGGGCGCAGATGGCGCCAAGTCCGCGGGCTTGCGTGAAACAAGCGGTCTCGCGATTGACGCCCTCCGGCCTGTTCTGCCATATCGCGCGAGGGCGACCGATGCGGTGCCATCCGGGGGCAGGGGCATTGGCGCCGTCCTGCTTTCCTTGTCGGGTTTCACATGGTCGGCCAGCGACCGGAAGGACAGAAATCGTCATGAAGACATACAGTATCGCAGCCATTCCGGCCGATGGAATCGGCCCCGAGGTGATCGCGGCGGGCCTTCAGGCCCTTGAGGCGCTGGAGCGTCGCGATGGCGGTTTCCGGCTGGATGTCACCCATTTCGACTGGGGTTCCGATTACTACAAGAGGACCGGCGCGATGATGCCCGAAGACGGGACAGAGCAGCTCAAGGCCTTTGACGCGATCTTCTTCGGCGCGGTCGGTGCGCCCGATGTGCCGGATCATATCACGCTATGGGGTCTGCGCCTGCCGATCTGTCAGGGCTTCGATCAATACGCCAATGTGCGCCCCACCCGGATCCTGCCTGGCATCAGCTCGCCCTTGGCCGATGTCGGGCCAGGCGATCTGGATTGGGTGATCGTGCGCGAGAATTCCGAGGGCGAGTATTCGGGGATCGGCGGGCGCGCGCACAAGGGCCTGCCCGAAGAGGTCGGCACCGAGGTGTCGATCTTCACCCGCGTCGGGGTGACCCGCATCATGCGATATGCCTTCCGCCTCGCCCAGTCCCGGCCGCGCAAATTGCTGACCGTCGTGACCAAATCCAATGCGCAGCGTTTCGGCATGGTCATGTGGGATGAAATCGCCGCAGAGGTCGCCAAGGAATTCCCCGATGTGATCTGGGACAAGATGCTTGTCGATGCGATGACGGTACGCATGGTCAAGAACCCCCGCAGCCTTGACACGATCGTCGCGACGAACCTGCATGCCGATATCCTGTCGGATCTGGCAGGGGCGCTGGCCGGCAGCCTCGGCGTGGCACCGACGGCCAATATCGATCCCGAACGCCGCTACCCTTCGATGTTCGAGCCGATCCACGGATCAGCCTTCGACATCACCGGCAAGGGCATCGCCAACCCTGTCGCGACCTTCTGGACAGCGGCCCAGATGCTCGAACACCTCGGCGAACCTGCGGCGGCGTCCCGCTTGATGCGCGCAGTCGAAAAGGTCTGCGCGGATGGCGTGATGACCCCGGACGTGGGTGGCACGGCCACGACGCGGCAGGTCACGGACGCGGTTTGCGAAGCCATTCGGGCGGAAAACCTTTGAATTTGCAGCGCATCCTCGCAAGGGGATGAAGAGGATCGCGCCCCACCGGGCGCTGGCCTGACACGGCAGAGGATTATTTTTCGGCGAGCCTTGCAGGTCCTGCCCCGGATGTACAAGTGTGGCTTCCGGGCGGGTGTTCTGTCCGAGAGGGCGCTTCGCGTGGACTACTTATATATATCACTTGGATTGCTGGGCCTTTTCTTTGGCGGCGAGGCGCTTGTGCGCGGCAGTGTCGGCATTGCCCGGCGCATGTCCATTTCGCCCCTGCTGATCGGCCTGACCGTTGTGGGGTTCGGAACCTCGACTCCGGAACTTCTTGTCTCGGTTGATGCGGCGTGGCGTGGTGTTCCGGATATCGCGCTGGGCAATGTCATCGGCTCGAATATCGCGAACATCCTGCTGATTGTCGGCCTGTCTGCCGTGGTATGGCCGATCAAGGTCATGGGCGACACCCTGCGGCGCGATACGGCTGTCATGATGGCGGCCGGTCTGGCACTGGTCCCCTTGTTCGCGATGGGGCAGATGGGGCGCATGTCGGGTGTTCTGCTGGTGGCTGGCCTCGCGGCCTATCTGGTCTGGGCCTATCGTCAGTCTGGCGGGGCTGCGCCAGAGGAATTGGACCAACCCGCCCCCGCATCCGTCGCCGTGTCCGGCCTCTGGGTGGTGGGTGGCCTGATCGCGCTGATGATCGGCGCACGCCTTCTGGTGGACGGCGCCGTATCAATCGCGCGCGGCTACGGGATCTCCGAGGCCTTCATCGGCCTGACGATCGTGGCCGTCGGAACATCGCTGCCCGAACTCGCGACATCCCTGATCGCGGCCTTTCGTCGGCAGTCCGAAATCGCGATCGGCAATATCGTCGGATCGAACATCTTCAACGTGCTGGGTATCCTCGGCCTGACGGCTGTGATCGCGCCCGTGCCCGTCGCGCCGCGCTTCCTGAGCTTTGACTTGCCGATCCTGATCGCGGTCTCTCTGGTGCTGACCCTGCTTTTGCTGACGCGCCCCGTGATCGGGCGCGGGGTCGGCATCGCGATGATGCTGGCCTATGTCGCTTATGTCTGGTTTGCGCAATGACGCAGGGGCGCAAGGGTCTTGTTGACCTGTCAGGGCCCGGCAGGGTCCTGTCGCGCCTGCTGGTCATCTGCGCGCTGGTTTTTCCGGCCCTTGCGGCCGGTGCAACGGAGAACCGGGGCCAGAGGTCCGAACCCGCGGCGCAGGGCGTTGTGCAGGCGGGTCTTTTGGGGCCCGCGGTGCAGCCGTCCCCGCAACGCGCCAAACTGTCCGAGGCCACGGTTGACGATGCGCCGCTGCCCGCGCGCGCCGTGCCTGATCTTTTTGTGCCGGTCTTGGCTGTCGCAATCCCGCAAGGGATCGCGCAGGTCATGTCCGGGCGTGTCACACCCACCGCCTTGCCCCGGGGACCGCCAGCAGTCTGACGTTCTTATTCGCAGACTGAGCAACCTGGTATCAAGGATCCTGACATGCGTCGACCAGCATGGGTCATCATGACCTATGCCGTCCTGCTGCTTCTCGCGGTAGCGACGGCCATTCCCAATTTTCTTCCACAAAATATCCGTCAAACCTTGCCCGACTGGGCAACCGGACAGACCGTTTCCCTCGGGCTTGACCTGCAGGGCGGTGCGCACCTTCTGCTTGCCGTGAACCGCGAGGATCTTGCCCAGTCCCACCTGCAGGACCTGCGCCAATCCGTGATCGCGGAAATGCAGGGTCTTGGCCTGAAACCGGTCAGGATCGAGAATGAGGGGCTGAGCCTGTCCCTTCCCGCCGATGAGGTGCTGTTGCAGGCAATGAAGGACCGCGTCACGCAGGACCTGCAACCCGGCAGCCCGTCGGATGTGACCCTGCAGCTTTCCGACGGCATCCTGACGCTGGCGTTGACCGAGGCGGGTCTGGACCGCGCGGCCAGTGACGCGGCCGATCGCAGTCTGGAAGTCGTGCGGCACCGGATCGACCAGGTCGGCGTGTCCGAACCCGTCATCAGCCGGGTCGGGGATGACCGTATCCTGGTGCAGATGCCCGGTGTCAAAGACCCCGCCCAGCTGCGCGCCCTGCTGGGATCGACCGCCAAGATGACCTTTCAGATGGTGGCGCCAAATCCGGGTCCGGGTGTCTCTGACCTGCCGCTGCGCGACGGCAGCGGCACGGTTCTTGTCGAGGATCGCGTCGCCCTTTCGGGTGACCGGCTGGAGACGGCGGCATCCGCCTTTGATCGGGAGACCGGACGCCCGATGGTCACTTTCGCCTTCGACCATGCCGGCGCGATCACCTTTGCCGAGATCACCTCGACCCATATCGGCCAGCGCTTCGCCGTGGTGCTGGATGGCGAGGTCCTGACCGCCCCCGTCATCCAATCCGCCATTCTGGGCGGCAAGGGGCAGATCACCGGCAACTTCACCGTGGACGAGGCGCAGACACTGGCCGTCCTGCTGAGTTCGGGCGCGCTTCCCGCCTCTCTCGACGTGGTCGAGGAGCGTAGCGTCGGGGCGGGCCTCGGCGCGGATTCGATCCGGGCCGGGCTGATCAGCGGGGCCATCGGGCTGGCACTTGTGGTGACGATCATGACCGCGCTCTACGGGGGATGGGGGCTTCTGGCGAGCGGCGTGCTGGGGCTGAACGTGATGTTGACCCTTGCCGCGCTGGGCCTGCTGGGGGCCACGCTGACGCTGCCCGGGATTGCGGGCATCATTCTTTGTCTCGGCATCGCGGTTGACAGCAATATCCTGATCTTCAGCCGCATCCGGGAAGAAACTGCGAAGGGGGCAAGCGGGATCAAGGCCCTGACCCAGGGCTATGCCCGCGCCTGGGCCACGATCCTCGACGCCAATATCACCACCCTTCTGGCGATGCTGCTGCTGTTCGGCTTCGGCGCGGGCGCGATCCGCGGCTTTGCCGTCACGATGAGCCTTGGCATCATCATCTCGATGTTCACCGCCGTCGTGCTGATGCGCATGATGATGGAGGGGCTGGTGCGCCGCCGCAAGATGGCCCGGCTGACCATAGCGCCGCTGTTCGGACGTGTGCCGCCCCCCGGCACCTTCTCCTTCATGCGGCGTGGCGGGCTGGCGCTGGCGGTGTCGGCTGCCCTGTCCGTCGGGGCGATCACGGCATTGGTGGTGCCCGGCCCGACCTTCGGCATCGACTTCACCGGCGGCATGCAGATCGTGCTGCGCTCCGATGCGCCCGTACCTCTGGCAGAGCTGCGCGCAGGCCTTGCACAAGCGGTGCCGGGGGATGTCAGCCTTCAGGCCTTTGGTGACACGAACCAGGCCCTGATCAAGGTTCAGGGAGCAGCGGGGCAGGATACGGTCGCGGCCGTGTCGCAGGCCGTGGCTCAGGCCGTGCCGGGGGCCGTTCTGGACCAGATCGACCTTGTCGGACCCACGATCAGCTCCGAACTCGCCGGGACCGGATTGATCGCCCTGTCCCTCGCCGTTCTGGCCATGCTTGTCTATATCTGGCTGCGTTTCGAATGGCACTTTGCGGCGGGCGCCATTGCGGTGCTGTTTCTGGATGTCACCAAGACGCTGGGGGTCATCGCCCTGATGGGATGGGAGGTGAACCTGACCACGGTCGTCGCCATGCTGACGTTGATCGGCTATTCGGTAAACGACAAGGTGGTCGTCTACGACCGTGTGCGCGAGCAATTGCAGGATAACCCCGACGCGCACCTGAAAGGCCTGATCGACACCAGCCTCAACCAGGTGCTGGCGCGCTGTATCTTCACCTCGGGCACGACCCTTGCGGCGCTTTTGCCGATGGCGATCTGGGGCGGGCCTGCCGTTGCCGGTTTTGCATGGCCGATGATCGCGGGCGTGGTGATTGCCACGGCATCCTCGCTGTTCGTGTCGGGGCCGGTGCTGGATTGGCTGGACCGGAAAGGTCCGGCAAGCCTGAAACAGGCGCCGCTGCATCAACCCGGTTGATCGGTGCGACAAGAAAAGGAAAAGGGGCCCGCGCAACCGGGCCCCTTTTCACCAGCGCAGGGTCGGTTCCGTGACCGGATCACCCCAGCGCGTAACCTGCGCCGCGCACGGTACGCAGCGGATCGCTGCCGCCATGCATCGTCAGCGCCTTGCGCAGGCGGCCGATATGCACGTCGACCGTGCGGGTGTCGATATAGATGTCGCGCCCCCAGACCCGGTCCAGCAACTGGTCGCGGCTCCAGACGCGGCCCGGCTTTTCCATGAAGGTGGACAGCAGCCTGAACTCGGTCGGACCCAGCTTGAGCGGCTTGCCGTCGCGACTGACGCGGTGGGTTTCGCTGTCCAGCACGATATCTTCGTATTCCAGCCGCCCGCCGACGCTGGCCGGGCGTGTCCGACGCAGCTGCGCGCGCACCCGCGCCATCAGTTCGACCACCGAATAGGGCTTGATCACATAGTCATCCGCCCCGGTTTCCAGACCGCGCACCTTGTCCACCTCTTCCGACCGGGCCGACAGCATGATCACCGGCACCTTGCGCGTATCGGCGCGCATCTTGAGCTGGCGGCACACCTCGATCCCCGAGACATTGGGCAGCATCCAGTCCAGAACGATCAGGTCGGGCGCATCCTCGGCCACCAGCAGCAAGGCTTCCTCGCCATTCTCGGCGCGGCTGACCCGAAAACCCTCGGCCTCCAGATTGTAGGCAAGCACCTCGCGCTGGGCGGCCTCATCCTCGACGATCAGAACGGTGGGTTGATCGGAGGCCATCGTCTCAACCCTTCACATCCGGCATGTCGAATGACACGTTGTCACCCTTGGGGCGCTGATCGTCCGGCATGTCGCCGGTGACCAGATAGACGACCTGCTCGGCGATCGAGGTCACGTGATCGCCCATGCGTTCGGTGTTCTTGGCAATGAAATGCAGATGCATGCAGGCGGTGATGTTGCGCGGGTCTTCCATCATGAAGGTCAGGAACTCGCGGAACAGGGCGTTGTACATCTGGTCCACATCGCGGTCGCGCTGAATGACGTCCAGCGCAAGTTCGGCATCGCGTTGGATATAGGCGTCCAGCGCATCCTTCAGCATCATCTGCACCTCGCGCGCCATGCGGCGCAGCGCGGCATGGCTGCCGTTGATCGGGCTCATCTGCACCAGAACGGATGTGCGCTTGGCCATGTTCTTGGCATAGTCGCCGATCCGTTCGAGGTTGGCGCTGATCTTCATCACCGACAGCACCACGCGCAGGTCGATCGCGGTGGGCGCACGCAGCGCGATCACGCGCGCGGCCGTATCGTTGATCATCTCTTCCAGCTCGTCGATGGCCTTGTCGCCCGCGCGGACCTTTTCGGCCATTTCCTCGTCACGGTCGGCCAGCGATTGCGCGGCATCGAGGATCGCGGCCTCGACCAGACCGCCCATCTTCATGATCTGGCCCTGAATACCTTCCAGGTCGCGGTCGAAGGCCGAGGCGATATGTTGCGTGCTGTCGGACATGTGATCGGTCTTCCTGTTCAATGGGGGGGCGCGAAATCAGCCGATACGGCCGGTGATATAGCTTTCGGTGCGCGGATCGCTGGGGTTGGTAAAGATGTGGCTGGTGTCGCCATATTCCACCAGATTGCCGAGGTGGAAAAACGCCGTCTTCTGACTGACACGGGCGGCCTGCTGCATCGAATGGGTCACGATCACGACCGAAAAGCTGGCGCGCAACTCGTCGATCAGCTCTTCGACCTGTGCCGTGGCGATCGGATCCAGCGCCGAGCAGGGTTCGTCCATCAACAGCACCTCGGGTGCGGTGGCAACGGCGCGCGCGATGCACAGGCGCTGCTGCTGGCCACCGGACAGGCCGGTTCCCGGCTCGCCCAGCCGGTCCTTGACCTCTTTCCACAGCGCAGCCTTGCGCAGGCTGCTTTCCACGATCTCGTCCAGCTCGGCCTTGGATCGTGTCAGCCCGTGGATCTTGGGGCCGTAAGCCACGTTGTCATAGATCGACTTGGGGAAGGGGTTGGGCTTCTGAAAGACCATGCCGACCTTGGCGCGCAGCTGCACCGGATCGACGCGCTTGTCATAGATATTCTCGCCGTCCAGCAGGATCTCGCCCACGACGCGCGCGCTCGAGATCGTGTCGTTCATCCGGTTCAGGCAGCGCAGGAAGGTGGATTTGCCACAGCCCGACGGCCCGATGAAAGCGGTCACTGTATTGTCCAGGATATCGACGTTGACATCCTGCAACGCCTGCTTGTCGCCGTAATAGACCTGCACGCCGCGTGCGGTGATTTTCGTGTTCGTTTGGGTCACTCTCGTCTCCAGATTGGGCGCGTCATACATGTCTTGCATCCTTGTCCACGGGTTACCAGCGGCGCTCGAACCGGCGGCGCAGGATGATCGCGATGATGTTCATGGTCACCAGAAAGGCCAGCAGCACGATGATCGCGCCCGCAGACCGTTCGATGAAGGCAGGGTCGGACCGCGAGGCCCAGGAATAGACCTGCACGGGCAGGGCGGTCGCGGGGTCCAGCACGCCACCGTCCAGCGGACCGGCGGGGTAGTTGGCGACAAAGGCGACCATCCCGATCAGCAGCAGCGGCGCGGTTTCCCCAAGGGCCGAGGCCAGACCAAGGATCGTGCCTGTCAGGATGCCCGGTGCGGCCAGCGGCAGCACGTGGTGAAACACCGTCTGCATCTTGGACGCACCCACACCCAGTGCTGCATCGCGGATCGACGGCGGCACCGCGCGGATCGCGGCGCGGGTGGCGATGATGATCGTGGGCAGGGTCATCAGGGTCAGAACCAGCGCCCCGACCAGCGGGCTGGATTGCGGGAACTTGGCGAAGTTGATGAAGATGGCCAGACCAAGGATCCCGTAGACGATGGAGGGCACCGCCGCCAGATTCGAGATGTTCACCTCGATCAGGTCGGTCCAGCGGTTTCTGGGGGCGAATTCCTCAAGATAGATCGACGCGGCCACGCCAAGCGGCAGCACCATGATAACGACCAGCGCCATCATGTAGGCCGATCCGATCAGCGCCACGCCAAGGCCTGCCGCTTCAGGCCGCTGGTCCGAGGCATCGGGGTTGGTCAGAAAGCTCCAGTTGAACCGGGTGGCCAGGATGCCTTCGTTCTTCATCAGATCAGCCAGATCAAGCTGCGCGACCGAGATATTGGTGTCCAGCGCGGCGGTGTCGCGTGTGACCCGCCCCTTGAGGTAGCCGTCGATCCGCCCCGTCGCAAACCCTTCGACCGTGATCGTCTGGCCCAGCAGTTCGGGGCTTTCCAGCACCATGTCGCGCAGCCGCGCCGGTGTGTCGCGCGAGATGAAGGCGGCCACGTCCTTGTCGGTGACACCCTCGGTGGAAATGCCGCGCGTCTCAAGGTGGGCCAGAAGCTGCGCGTTCAGCAGCTTGGTATAACCGATCGTGGTCACGCGCATCATCTCGGCCCGGTCGCGGTTGCCCTTGGGGTCCAGCGCATCGGCATCCAGGGTCACGGGAAATGTCAGGCTGGCCTGCTTGAAGGCCGACACGCCGTCCGAAAAGATCGTCCACAGCATGATCGCCAGAACCGAAAGGCTGACGCAGATCGCAGCGACGCCATAGGCCTTGAACCGCGCCTCTGCCGCGTTGCGCTTTTTCATCAATGCGCTCTGCGTCAGCAGCGACGAGTGAACCGGAGACGGTGTGGCGGCTGGAGCCTGCGAAGATGTGGCGTCGGTCATTCGTATTGCTCCCGGTATTTGCGCACGACCCAGAGGGCGAAGATGTTCAGGCCCAGCGTGATGACGAACAGCGTCATGCCAAGCGCGAAGGCGACAAGCGTCTCGGGCGAGTTGAATTCGGTATCCCCCGTCAACTGGCTGACGATCTTGACGGTGATCGTCGTCATCGCCTCGAACGGGTTCAGGTCCAGCTTTGCGGCGGCACCCGCCCCCATTGTCACGATCATCGTCTCGCCGATGGCGCGGCTGGCGGCCAGCAGGATGGCGCCCACGATGCCGGGCAGGGCGGCGGGCAGGATCACCTGTCGCACGGTTTCCGACTTGGTGGCACCCAGCCCGTAGGACCCGTCGCGCAGCGATTGCGGCACCGCGTTGATGATGTCATCGGCCAGCGACGAGATGAAGGGGATGTTCAGAACTCCGATCACAAGGCCCGCTGTCATGACCGACGAGCCGGACGAGCCAAGCCCTGTGGGCACTGCGAACCAGTCACGCAGGAAGGGGCCGACGGTGACCAGCGCGAACAGGCCGAAGACAACCGTGGGAATGCCCGCGATCACCTCGATCAGCGGCTTGACGATCGACCGCACGCGCGGGCTGGCATATTCGGCAAGGTAGATCGCGGTGAACAGCCCCGTCGGCACAGCGACGATCATCGCGACAAGGCTGATGTAAAGCGTGCCCCACAACAGCGGGATAAGGCCCAGTTCGCTGCCGCCCTGGAAGCTGGGCTGCCAGGTCAGGCCGAACAGGAAATCCTTGAAGGGATACATCGACGAAAAGCGGATGGTCTCTGACAGCATCGACATGACGATACCCACGGTGGTCAGGATCGCTATGGTCGAGGCCAGCATCAACACGCCAAGGATCACTGCTTCCACCCGGTTGCGGGCGCGGAAATCGCCATCCGTGATCCGCAGGGCATAGGCCAGACCGGCCAGCGCCACGACCAGCGTCAAGATGGCGCGTCCCAGCGCGCCGGTTGACGCCAGCGCACGGTAGCTTTGCGCGGCATCCAGCACCTCGGGTGTCACCTCGGCCCCCAGGGCCACGCCCACGGCGCCCAGACGCTCGCGCACGGATCCATCGGCCACGGTGATCGTCTCGGCCTCTTGCGGGGTCAGCGCGCCTGCGGCCACGGCCACGTCCAGCCCTTCGGCGACGCGACGCACATCCGCCATAAGCAGGATGCGCTGGCTGTCATTCTCGAACTGTCCGGCGGGAAAGTAGTCGGCAAGTTGACGCTCGATGACCAGGGGTTGCGCGACCAGCCAGAGCGTCAGGACCGCCATCGCAGGCAGAAAGGCCATGATGGCCCCGTGCCAGGCGTAATAGCCGGGCAGCGAGTGCAGGCGGCGGGTATTGCCCTCAACGGATGCAAGGGCGCGAGCGCGCCCCAGAACGAAACCGGCGATGGCGAGAACACCAAGCACGATGATCAGAAAAAAGACGGACATGGTGTTTCCCGACAGTATTTTTCGGAAGGGTGCCGCCCCCCGACCGTCAAGCCGGAGGGCGGTGTGTTGGTCAGATCAGTTCAGCGGCGCCATCGGAGTGCGATTGGTCACCATCTCCTGCGTTGCAGCCAGTTCCGGGTCGGCAACAAGGCCATACTCGGCCAGCGGGCCATCGGGGCCTGCCATGTCGTCGGACACGAAGAACTCGATGTATTCCTGCAGGCCGGGGATCACGTCCAGATGCGCCATCTTCACGTAGAAGAACAGCGGGCGCGACACCGGGTATTCCCCCGTCGCAATCGACTCGGTCGACGGTACCACACCGTCCATGGTGGCGACACGCAGCTTGTCGGTGTTGTTCTGGTAGAAGGACAGACCGAACACGCCGACGGCTTTCTTGTCGGCATCCAGACGCGCCAGCGTCTCGGTATAGTCACCGTCGATATCCACGTTGCGGCCATCCGAACGCAGCGTGGTGCAGGCCTTCTTGGCGGCGCGCGCCTTTGCCTTGTCGTCTTCACCCTCTGCGACAGCCAGGAAGAGGTCATAGGCGCCGGTGGCCTTGCAGCCGTCATAGATCACGCGCTCGTCATAGACTTCGCGGGTGCCGTGCTTGGTGCCGGGTGAAAGAACCAGAATGTCCTGCGCGGGCAGGGCGCTGTTGAAATCCGCCCACTGGCTGTAGGTGTTGTCAACGATTGCGCCGTCCTTGGCGACCTGCGCGGCCAGAGCATTGAAGATATCGGAAGGCGTGAAGGCGAATGCGGGGCCGTTCACATCCGAAGCGAAGACGATGCCGTCATAGCCAAAGCGCACTTCCATCACCTCGGTCACGCCATTGGCGGCGCAGGTGTCCAGATCCTTTTGCGTGATGCGCGAGGACGAGTTGGCGATGTCCACGGTATTGGTGCCCACGCCTTCGCACATCTTGGCGCGGCCTGCACCCGAACCGCCACCTTCCACGACTGGTGTCGGGAAATCGAAGTTCTCGCCAAAGGCTTCGGCAACGATGGTCGAATAGGGCAGCACGGTGGAAGAACCGGTAATCTGCACGTTGTCGCGGGCCGAGGCCGCCGTGGCAGACGCTGCCGCCAGAACGACTGCCGATGCGGCGAGTTTTGCAAATGACATGAGATGTCTCCTGTTTGCGGTTTTTCATGACCACCATCCGTGGCGATCTGGCACCGCTGCTATGCCTCGTTCCTAAACCTGATATGAAAGTTATGTAAAAGTTTTGTGACAAAGCCCCTGTTCCGGGCGTCCGGGTGACCTGCCCCAAACAGGCAAGAGGGCTTGCGCCGCCCTTGTTTCATTGACAGCGTGCCGCAGAGACCTCCCGAAACGGGACCATCCAAGCGGCAAGGGCCTGTTATGTCGAAGCCTGTCACATATCCATCCGGGGCCGCCGCATGACCGGTGGGGCGACTCGGCCTTGGCTGGTGCTGACCGGCCTCGCGCTGGGCGTCACGGTCACCAATGGCTTTGCCCGATTCGCCTACGGGCTGATTCTGCCCGCGATGAAATCGGAAATGGCCTGGACCTATGCGCAGGCGGGCTGGCTGAATACGGCCAATGCGCTGGGCTATATCCTTGGCGCGGTTCTGACGATGATCCTGATCCGTCACATTCCGCCGACACGGCTTTTCGCGATCGGGCTGGTGGCCACCACCCTTGCCCTGCTGGCGACCGGCCTGCATGCGGCGCTGTGGTGGCAGACGGTGTGGCGGATCGTGGCCGGCGTGGTCGGGGCGATGTCCTTTTCGACCGCCGGCGCGCTGGCGGCGGGCCTGTTCGAGGGCGATCCGCGCCGCAATGCCCTGGCGATCGCCATCCTGTTCGGATCAGGCGGCGGGCTTGGCATCGTGCTGGCCGGCGCGGCGCTGCCCCTGATGCTGGACGCATGGGGCCCGGCGTCATGGCCCCTTGGCTGGATCGTGATCGGTGCGATCAGCCTGTCCTTCGTGCCCCTCGGCCTCTGGGCCGCGTTCCAGCTGCGCGCGTCGGTGCAGAAACAGGGCAAGCCCCTGCCTTTGCCGATCCGCCGCATGCTGCCGGAACTGGCGGGCTATGCGGGGTTCGGGCTGGGCTATATCGTCTACCTGACCTTCCTGTCGGCATGGATGACCGAACAGGCGGCCAGCGCGCCATTTATGGCGCTGGTCTGGGTGGTTCTGGGCACCAGCATCTGCCTGTCGCCTCTGGTCTGGCGGCCCGTGCTGGCGCGCCATGCCTCGGGTCTGCCGCTGGCGTTGATCCTGACCGGCATCGCCATCGGATCGGCCTTGCCGGTGCTGCTGCCCAAGGGGCCGGTCCTGCTGGTCTCGGCGGTGATCTTTGGCCTGTCGGTCTTCATGGCACCCGGCGCGGTCACGAATTTCGCCCGCAACAACCTGCCGCCCGAGGCCTGGGGCCGCGCCATCAGCCTGTTCACGGTTGTCTTCGCCGTGGCCCAGACCGCCGGCCCCTATGGTGCAGGCCTTGTGGGGGATCTTTTCGGCAATATCGGCGTCAGCCTTGTCGCAGCGGCGGGATTGCTGATGCTGGGCGCGATCTGTGCGCTGCTCCAGCGGCCGCTTGATCCCCCGTCCTAGTGGAACAGGTCGCGCGGCCGGTTCTCGAGGATACCCTCCATCGAGAACAGCCCCGTGACCGTGGTGAAATCGAACCCGGTGATCAGGCGCTGATAGAACTGGTCATAGCCCCGCATTCCCCGGCAGACGACCTTGAGCATATAGTCCCAATCCCCGCCGATGCGGTAGAAATCCACCACTTCGGGCAGGCTTTTGACATGGCGGGCAAAGACCTCGGCCCAGTCCTTGGAATGGTGGCTTGTGCGGATCATCACGAAGACCGTCAGATCCATGCCCAGCCGTGACAGATCGACAGTGACACGGCTGGCGCTGATCAGCCCCGATGCCTGCATCCGCTGCATCCGTCGCCAGCAGGCATTCTGCGACAGGCCCACCCGATCCGCCAGTTCCCGCTGCGAGAGCGAGGCATCCTTTTGCAGGCAGGTCAGAATTTTCAGATCAATATCATCAATTTGGTTCATATTTTCGATCATATGACACAAAATATCGACATGACAGCCATGAATTTGGGAAAATTCATGGATTTTCCTGCGGTATTGTCCCCTCAACGTACAGAAGGGACCATGCGCGACATGACAGCCAAGACAAACGGGCCGCTTGATGATTTTCATGCCTCCCTCATGACCGCCGACAGGCTGGGCGACCTGCGCGCCGGGCTGATCGGTGAAGGGGCGATGATTGACGGGCCCTTTGGCCCGAAACCGCTGGTCTATGCCGATTATACCGCCTCGGGGCGGGCGCTGATGCAGGTGGAACGTTTCGTGCTGGAACAGGTTCTGCCCTTCTATGCCAACAGCCACACCGAGGCGTCCTTTTGCGGCGCCCGCATGACCCGCCTGCGGGCCGAAGCTCGGTCCACCATCGCGCGGCTTTGCGGGGCCGGGCCGGAACATGCCGTTATCTTCTGCGGGGCAGGCGCCACGGCGGGGATCAACCGTCTGGTCAGTCTTCTGGGTGCCGATGACGCTGCTACCCCGGTTCGCGTCATCCTTGGCCCCTATGAGCATCATTCGAATATCCTGCCATGGCGCGAAAGCGGGGCCGAGATCGTGACCCTGCCCGAAGCCCCCGCAGGTGGCCCTGATCCGGTCGCACTGGATCAGGCCCTTCGGACAGCCCCCGGCCGCGTGATCTGCGCCTTTTCCGCCGCATCGAACATCACCGGGATCGTGGCCGATGTCGACGCGCTGACCCGGCAGGTCAAGGCGGCGGGTGCGCTGATGGTCTGGGACTACGCGGGCGGCGGGCCTTACCTGCCCATCCACATGACCCCGTCCGCCGATGCGCCGATAGATGCGATCGTGACATCGCCGCACAAGTTCACCGGCGGGCCTGCGGCCTCTGGCGTGATGATCCTGCGCCGCGATGCGGTGCGCAGCAGCACGCCCACATGGCCGGGCGGCGGCACCGTGCGTTTCGTCGCCCCGGACAGCCATGACTACAGCCAGTCGCTTGAGGCGCGCGAAGAGGCGGGCACTCCCGATGTGATCGGCGATATCCGCGCGGCGCTGGCCTTTCTGGTCAAGGACGTGATGGGAACCGATGCGATTGCCCTGCGCAACAAGGAACTGATCGCACGGGCCGAGGCGCGCCTGCGCCATCATCCCCGCATCCAGATGCTGGGTCCGGTCTTGCCGCACCGCTTGCCGATCCTGTCCTTCCGCGTTTCCGATGGTAGCGGCGGCCATGTGCATCAGCAGCTTGTGACCCGTCTTCTGAGCGACTGCTACGGCATACAGGCGCGTGGCGGCTGTGCCTGCGCAGGCCCTTATGTGCATGATCTGCTTGGGATCGACGCAACCGCATCGGCCGAACTGCGCGATGCGATCCTTGCGGGGCAGGAAGTGGCCAAGCCGGGGTTCGCGCGCCTGAACCTGAACCTGCTGATGCCCGAGGCCAAGGTCGAATTCATCCTCGACAGCATCGCGGAGCTTGCCGCATGCGCGGCTGATCTGGTGCAGGGCTACAGTTGCGACACGGCGCGCGCCATTTTCACGCCGCGTATCGCCGCCTGAGGACGGATCGCGCGGGGTGGCACACGATCCCGCGCAGCAGATTACCCCTGTGCCGGGGTGATGACGCGCTTGATATGGTCCAGCAGCGCGCGTTGTTTCAGCGGTTTCGCCAAAACCTCGATGAAACCGGCCTGCAGATGCGCGGCGACCTGATGCGGCATCAGGTTTGCGGTGAAGGCGATTGCGGGCGGCATCGCGCGCCCGTCCTGCGCGGCCATGGATTGCATCTGCCCCAGCGCCGCGTGACCATCGAGCACCGGCATCGAGATGTCGAGGATCAACAGATCGAACGGTTGGGCCGCAAAGGCGTCGACCGCCTGCTGCCCGTCGCGCGCCAGAACGATCTGGGCGCCCGTCTGGGCCAGCATGGCCCCCAGAACCTCGAGGTTCACGTCATTGTCGTCAGCGGCCAGAATCCGCAAGCCGGTCAGGTCAACCGGCGGCTGCGGCCTTGCCCCCTCTGCCGTGCTGGCCGTTGCCGCCTTGTCCGCCTGATCAACTTCCGGCAGCGGCAGCGTCACGATGAAGGTCGTGCCCTTGCCTTCCTCGGATGTCAGTTCAAGCTGGCCATCCATCATCCCGACCAGACGACGCACGATCGACATGCCAAGGCCTGTTCCCCCGAAGCGGCGCGTCACCGATCCGTCTGCCTGCACGAACTCGTCGAAGATCCGCTCTTGCTGCGCCCGGGTCATGCCGATGCCGGTGTCGATCACCTCGATGCGGATATCGCCCCCTGCCAGCACCGTGATCCAGACCGAGACCTTTCCGCTGTCGGTGAACTTGATCGCGTTGCTGATCAGATTGTGCAGGATCTGGGCCACGCGATGCGGATCGCCAAGGCGCGGCTTGCGCGCACGACTGTCGGTCAGGACCTCAAGGCGCAGACCCTTTTCCTGCGCTCTTGGGCGATGCAGGGTTTCGATCCGGTTGGCGATCTCGTCGGGGCGAAAGGGGATCTTTTCCAGCGTCAGCTTGCCTGCTTCGATCTTGGACAGATCCAGAATGTCGTTCAGGATCGCCAGAAGCGCCTCGCCGCTGTTGCGGATCACCCCGATCATTCTTTTCTGAGTGTCCAGAGTCAGCGTGCGTTCCAGCATTTCCGCCATGCCAAGGATGCCGTTCATCGGGGTGCGGATCTCGTGGCTCATGTTGGCCAGAAACATGGACTTGGTGCGGTTGGCCTGCTGCGCATCAAGGGTCGCCGCATGAATGCTGGTCACATCCGTACCCGCGCCGCGATAACCCATGAAACGCCCGCTGCTGTCGAAGGAGGGCGTGCCGCTGATCATCAGCCACAGCTCGCGCCCATCCTTGGCCCGGAAACCGAAATTGAACTCGCTGAAGGGTTCGCGCGCCGCGATCTTCTGCGCAAGCCCCTCCCAGTTCGCCTGGCTGAAAGCCTTGGGGAACAAGGAGCGCTGCTCGTCGCGGGTGCGGCCCAGCAAGATCGATGCGTCATAGCCGGTCAGTTTGGTATAGCCCGGCGATATATGCGTGAAGCGCAGATCGGCATCCTGCTCCCAGACCCACGAGCCGCTGATGTCCGACACTTCCGCAAAGCGGGCATTGATCTGTTCCTGCGCCTGCAGACTTTCGCGCAGCTTTGTCTCGGTCCGGCTCTGCTCCGCGCGGGCCTTTTCAAGCTCCGACATGCGGTTGTTCAGCGCGTCGTTCGATTTCTCAAGCTCCCGGATACTGGCCTGACGATCCTCGATCAGCCGCCCCATCAGGATGCTTGGCAGAAGCAGCAGCAACCATGCGGCCAGCATGACCGCCCGCAGGATCGGCGTTGTCGGCGGGCTCATGTCCCAACCCGCGGCGGGAACCGCCGACAGCCGCCATTTCCCGCTGGGCAACAGCACGTCCAGCGTGACGGGATCGGCGGACAGGACCGTGGGATCACCGAAGAAGACATCGTCGGCAGATCCCGTGCCGTCGCGCCCCGACAGGGCAATCCGCATGCTCAGATCGGGTTGCAGCAATCCCGCAGCCTCATAGAGCGTCTCATCACTGATCACGGTCGAAACAAGACCCCAGAAACGGTCGCCCTCGGGATCGGGAATGATCACGGGAAACCGGCCGATGAAACCTGTGCCGCCCTGGACCAGGGCAACGGGACCGGCAAAGACCAACTCGCCCGTATCACGCGCCTTTACCGCAGCCCTGCGCTGCGCTTCGTTCTCAAGGTAGTTCAGGCCAAGTGCCGCCTCATTCCCGGCCAGCGGATAGACCATTCTGACGATCATGTCGGGCGCCGCGGCCAGATTGCGGATCGCCGAGTTTTCCCCGATCAGCCCCTTGGAGATCTCGGCGAAACGGGCCTGTGTCATGTCGGGTTCGGTGATCAGCGTGGCGACCAGTCCACGGATCAGCTGCACATTTCCCGTGACCTCGCCTTCAAGCCGCGCGCGCAGCAGCGTCAGGTCGTCGATGACATCGATCCGCATCTTCTGGGAATGAAACATCCGGTTGCGCTTTTCCGCAGCGATCCACAGACCGGAAATGACCATGGTGACGATCACAACGGTCAGGGCCGTCGGTCGGAGCAAACTGTGGGTCATGAATGTTGCGATCTTCTGGAGCGTGCCGGTCATGATGGTCGGGAAATCCATGGGTTGTCCGGTGCGATTAGCGGATAGTCGGACGGTTGTGAAACAAGGGGCCTGCAGGCGGCGGGGCTGATGCGACAAGCGCCTTCGATTACGAGATTTCGGGAAGCAACTGTGCGTCAAACGAACAGCATGATCAATCATCAACCATAGGCAGACGAAAGCGGAAATGCCACGCCCGCGGTGATTGGGCATGACACGTTGCGTCACGGTCGATCAGAGGCCCTCTGCGGTCCGATCTGCTCAAGATAAAGCCTCACCGCATCCTGGACATGCCGAAACCGGTCGCCCCCCAGATGCTTGCCACCATACCAGCGCGTGACCACGACCACATGATCCTGCAGGCCTTCGCGTTCCAGCATCCGCAGGATCACCATTCCGGCGCCTGCCTCGCCATCATCGGCTTTCAGGGCCTCGCGATCCGTCATCAGCGCCCAGCTGTGATGTGTGGCCCGCGCGAATTTCTTGCGTTTGCACAGGGTTTTGACGAAAGCGCGCGCCTCGGCCTCAGACCGGCAAACCCCGCCCGACACCGCATAGCGTGATCCCCGATCATTGATGATATTCTCCAGCACCAGCATGCGACAGGGCTACAACCTGCACAGGCGGGCGGCAAGACCGCTGCGGCACAGCGGCCCGCATTGACACGCTCCGATCCCCGGTGATGATGCCCGCAACACAAGGGGGACGGCATGACCGAGATCGACAAGGCAGAACAGGCACGGATCGACAGCATCGCGCAGGCGCAGCCTCCTTTCGGACAGACCCTTGGCATGCGGATCCTGTCGGCCCATCCAGATCGGGTCGAAGCGGAAATGCCGGTGACCGAAGCCTTGGTCAATCGCAATGGAACCCTGCATGGCGGGGCTTTCATGGCCATGGCCGACAACCTTGGCGGCACCGCGACATTCCTAAACCTCAAGGCGGGCGAAGGGACCTCGACGATCGAAAGCAAGACCAATTTTTTCCGCCCCGTGGCCTTGGGCGACATCGCCCACGCCGTCGCCGTGCCGCTGCACAAGGGTCGCTCGACCATGGTGTGGCAGACCACGATCACGAATGGCGAGGGCAAGCTGTCCGCGATCGTGACCCAGACGCAGATGATCCTGCGCCCGATGTAGGAACGGCGGCAAACTGCGCTGCCCGGCCAGATGCCGCGATCCGTGCTGCGATCTGGTATTCTCTGCAATAAACTGCCGACATAAATTCACTTGACGCAATATAATTGCTGCAATAGTGGCGCTCGCCGCAAGATTTGCCCGTATTTTTCGCGTTTATCCCGCGTTGCAGGCGATATCTGGCGGTATCTGCGGCCTTTTGATGTAGAGGCTGGGCAAAACTGGCTCTGGCCGCTGCGGTCAGGCTGCTGATAGGCTCAGGCACAAACGGGCGGAAGGGTGCGTCATGGCTGAGCATTTCAATGAACTGGGCCAACCCATTGGCGCGCCGCTGGACGTCACGCTGCCGCGGCCGCGTCCGCCCCGCAGCCCGATGCAGGGGCGGTGGTGTGATGTGGTGCCGCTTGACCCCGAGGCGCATGCCGCGGCCCTCTACACCGCCTATGCGGCGGATGTCGAAGGGCGCATCTGGACCTACCTGCCGAAAGGTCCCTTTGCCGATCTTGCGGCCTATCGTGGCTGGATGGATGAGACGTGTCTGACAGATGATCCGCTGTTTCACACCATTCTGGTCAAGGGGCAGCCCCTCGGGGTGGCCAGCCTGATGCGTATCGACCCGGCGCATGGCGTCATCGAGGTGGGTAACATCAACTTTTCGCCCGCCCTGTCACGAACCCGCGCCGCGACCGAGGCGATGTTCCTGATGATGTCCCGCGCCTTCGACGAACTGGGGTATCGGCGCTACGAATGGAAATGCGACGCGTTGAATGCGCCGTCGCGAAGCGCCGCGCTGCGGCTCGGTTTCACGCATGAGGGCATCTTCCGACAGGCGACCACCTACAAGGGGCGCAGCCGCGATACGGCCTGGTACGCGATCACGGACGGCGACTGGCCAGGCCTCAAGGCTGGCTTTCAGGCCTGGCTCGACCCCGCCAACTTCGACGAGAACGGGCAGCAGCGAAGCCGGTTGCACCACGGCTGACCCGCCATTTGCCGGAATTTCAGGCGAAAGCCATGCAAACCCGACAGGGTTTCAGTTTGTGATGGTATGATGGGGGGGGCTGTGAAAAAACAGTCTGACAGACCAGACCGGAAAGGTGCTCATGTCGATCCTAGCCAGCATTCATCACCTGACACACTACATCTATGATCGCCCGGTCAGTCTTGGGCCACAGGTAATACGGCTGCGCCCCGCACCGCACAGCCGCACCCGCGTCGTGTCGCATTCACTCAAGATCAGCCCTGCGGATCATTTCGTGAACTACCAGCAGGACCCCTATGGGAACTGGCTGGCGCGATACGTTTTCCCCGAGCCTGTGCGCGAATTGAAGATCGAGGTCGACCTGACGGCCGACATGACGGTCTACAACCCCTTTGACTTCTTCGTCGAGGATACGGCCGAGGAATGGCCCTTCGACTACCCCGAGGATATCGCACCCGATCTGGTGATCTACCGCACCCCCGAACCCGCTGGCCCGCGCCTTCAGGCATGGCTTGATACGGTGCCGCGCAACCGGACACGGACCGTCGACTTCGTGGTCGGGCTGAATGCCCGTCTGGCGCAGGATGTCGGCTATGTCATCCGGCTGGAGCCGGGTGTGCAGACCCCTGAACAGACGCTGGAGACCGCCAAAGGGTCTTGCCGCGATACAAGCTGGCTGCTGGTGCAGGTGCTGCGTCACCTCGGCTTTGCCGCGCGCTTCGTCTCGGGCTATCTGATCCAGTTGAAGCCTGACCTGATCGCCGTCGACGGGCCGGTCGGGGCCACCCATGATTTCACCGACCTGCACGCCTGGGCCGAGGTCTATCTGCCCGGCGCCGGCTGGATCGGGCTTGATCCGACATCCGGTCTGCTGACTGGTGAATCGCACATCCCTCTGGCTGCAACGCCGCACTATCGCAATGCCGCGCCGATTTCCGGGATGGCCAGCGCCGCCAATGTCACCTTCGATTTCGACATGACGGTAACGCGTGTGGCGGAACATCCGCGCATCACGAAACCCTTTTCCGATGCCGCCTGGGCCGAGTTGAACGCACTGGGGGAAAAGGTGGACGCCGCGTTGAAAGAGGGCGATGTGCGCCTGACAATGGGCGGCGAGCCGACATTCGTCTCGACCCTCGATTTCGAGGCGCCCGAGTGGAACACCGATGCGGTAGGCCCGACCAAACGCGTCTTCGCCGATGCCCTGATCCGCCGTCTGCGCGACCGCTTCGCGCCAGGGGGTTTTCTGCATTATGGTCAGGGCAAATGGTATCCGGGCGAAAGCCTGCCGCGCTGGACCTTCTCGCTTTACTGGCGCGGCGATGCTCGGCCGATCTGGACCGATCCCGACCTGATCGCGCCTGAGAGGACCGATGCCACCGCCACGCCCGAACAGGCGGCCAGCCTGCTGCAGGCCATGGCCAGCCAACTGGGCGTGCCCTCCGAGAACGTGACCCCTGCCTATGAGGATCCCGCCGAATGGATCATCAAGGAGGGCAACCTGCCCGAGAACGTGTCGCCTCAGAATTCCGAGCTGAAGGATCCCGAAGAGCGTAACCGCATCGCCCGCGTCTTCGCGCGCGGGCTGACGGAACCTTCGGGCTTTGTCCTGCCGGTGCAGCGCTGGCAGGCAAAGGCCACGGGTCGCGTCTGGCGGTCCGAGAAATGGACCCTGCGGCGCGGGCATCTCTTCCTTGTGCCCGGTGACAGTCCGGTGGGCTATCGCCTGCCGCTGTCGGCCCTGCCGCATATCCCCGAGGCGCAGTATCCCCATGTGATCCCCTCGGACCCGTTCGAGGATCGCGGCCCGCTTCCGGGATTTGCGCCGGAACCCGCATCCCAACCGGATACGTCTGCGGATGGCCCGGCCCAGCATCCGGCACAGGCCACGCGCTTCACGGCATCCGAACCCGGTCAGACCCAGAACGAACAGCGCATCGGCGAACTGGGCGGCGCAGTGCGCACCGCGATTTCCGTCGAGCCGCGCGATGGACGGCTGTGTGTCTTCATGCCCCCGGTCGAACAGGTCGAGGATTATCTTGATCTTGTCGCCGCTGCCGAGGCGGCGGCCAAGACGCTGGGCCTTCCGGTGCATATCGAAGGCTACGGCCCGCCCCATGACCCGCGCCTGAACGTCATTCGTGTCGCCCCCGATCCCGGTGTGATCGAGGTCAACATTCACCCCGCGCACACATGGCAGGACTGCGTCGCGACCACCGAAGCGGTCTATGAGGAGGCGCGCCAGCTCAAGCTGGGGGCCGACAAGTTCATGATTGATGGCCGCCATACCGGTACCGGTGGCGGCAACCATGTGGTTGTCGGCGGATCGACCCCGGCCGACAGCCCTTTCCTGCGGCGTCCGGATCTGCTGGCAAGCCTGGTGCTGCACTGGCAGCGGCACCCCTCGTTGTCCTATCTGTTCTCGGGTCTGTTCATCGGGCCCACCAGTCAGGCACCGCGCATCGACGAGGCGCGCATGGATGCGCTGTACGAGCTGGAAATCGCGCTGGCGCAGGTGCCGCTGCCGGGGCAGGGGACACCCCCCGCACCCTGGCTGGTGGACCGGCTGTTCCGCAACCTTCTGGTCGATGTGACCGGCAACACCCACCGCGCCGAGATCTGTATCGACAAGCTTTATTCCCCCGATGGTCCGACCGGGCGGCTTGGTCTGGTCGAGTTTCGCGGCTTCGAGATGCCCCCCAACCCGCGCATGTCACTGGCACAGCAATTGCTGATCCGGGCCTTGATCGCGCGCATGTGGGCCAGCCCCGTCAAGGGCAGCCTGACGCGCTGGGGCACGACCCTGTCGGATCGCTTCATGCTGCCGCATTTCGTCTGGGCCGATTTCCTTGAGGTGCTGGCCGATCTGCGGCGGCACGGTTTCGACCTGAATGCCGACTGGTTCAAGGCGCAGGCCGAATTCCGGTTTCCCTTCTGTGGTGAAGTGACGGTCGAGGGTGCGACACTGGAATTGCGGCAGGCGCTGGAACCTTGGCACGTGCTGGGCGAAACCGGCGCGATCGGGGGCACCGTGCGCTATACCGACAGTTCCGTCGAACGCCTGCAGGCCAAACTGACCACCACCGATGCGGATCGCTATATTGTCACCTGCAACAAGCGCCGTCTGCCGCTGCAAAAGACGGGGGCGAATGGTGTCGCGGTGGCGGGCGTGCGCTTCAAGGCATGGCAGCCGCCTTTGGCGCTGCATCCGGTGCTGCCGGTCAACGCGCCCCTGACCTTCGATATCTACGACACCTGGACCGGGCGCGCGCTGGGCGGCTGCACCTATCACGTCGCCCATCCCGGCGGGCGGAACTACGATACCTTCCCCGTCAACGGCAATGAGGCCGAGGCCCGGCGACTGGCGCGTTTCGAGCCACATGGCCATACGGCAGGCTTCTACGAACCCGTTGCCGAGGTGCCGCATCCCGAGGCGCCGATGACCCTTGATCTGCGGCGGGCGGCCGGCATCTGATGGGGGATCCCGCGCAAACCGACGACAAGGGGATGCATCTGTTCCAGAGCTATCGTCCGCTGCCGGGTGTGCCGGACGAGCTGTGCGATGAAGCCGGGCGCATGCGCCCCGGCTGGGCCGGTCTTATCGCGCATATGTCGCGCCTCGATGCGGATGAGATGGCCCATGACATCGCGCGCGGCGATCAATACCTTGCCGATGCGGGCGTGTTCTTTCGCAGCTACGGTGACACCACCCTGTCCGGGCGCGACTGGCCCTTCAGCCCGGTTCCGATCATCCTGCCCGAGGCGGAATGGAGCCATATCAGCAAGGGGCTGATCGAGCGCGCCGACCTGCTGGAAACCGTGATGGCAGACCTTTACGGGCCGAACCGTCTGGTGTCAGAGGGGCATCTGCCCGCAAGCCTGATCGCGCAGAACCCCGAATGGCTGCGTCCCCTGGTGGGCATCGCACCCCATGGCGGGCATTTCCTGCATTTTCTGGCCTTCGAGATCGGGCGCGGCCCGGACGGGCGCTGGTGGGTGCTGGCCGACCGGACCGATGCGCCCTCGGGGGCCGGGTTCGCGTTGGAAAACCGGGTGGCGACTTCGCGCGTCTTCCCCGATCTGTTCCGTCAGACCAATGTGCACCGGCTGGCCGGTTTCTTCCGCGCTTTCCGCGAGGGGCTGGATCAGCTGCGCGATGATCCCGGGGCGCGGATCGGGATCCTCACGCCGGGGCCGCTGACCGATACCTATTACGAACAGGCCTATATCGCGCGCTACCTCGGGCTCAGCCTGCTGGCGGGTGAGGATATGATCGTGCAGGATGGCCGGCTTCAGGTGCGTACCGTGCAGGGCCCCGTGCCGGTCGAGGTACTGTGGCGGCGCATGGACTCGGCCTGGACCGATCCGCTGGAACTGAACGAGCAGTCGCAGATCGGCACGCCCGGTCTTGTCTCGGCGATCCGTCAGGGACAGGTCACGATGGTCAACGCCCTTGGCGCGGGTGTGCTTGAGACACAGGCGCTGATGGCGTTTCTGCCCGCGATTTCGCGGCGTCTGACCGGCCAGCCGCTGACGCTGCCCAATGTCGCGACATGGTGGTGCGGCCAGCCGGATGAACTGGCCCATGTGCGCGCCCATGCGGGGCGCATGATGATCGGCCCGGCGCTGTCCACGCGCATGCCCTTCGAAACGAACGCGCCGCATGCGATCGGCGGCAAGATGCGTGGCGCCGATGTCAGATCGCTGGATGCATGGCTTCAGGAGAATGGTCCCGATCTGGTCGGGCAGGAGCTGGTGACCCTGTCCACGACCCCTGTGTTCGAAGAAGGAACGCTTGTCCCGCGCCCGATGACGATCCGCGTCTTTCTGGCCCGGACGCCGCAGGGCTGGCAGGTCATGCCCGGCGGCTTTGGCCGCATCGGCACCGGTCAGGATGCAACCGCCATCGCGATGCGGCAGGGCGGCGCCGTGGCCGATGTCTGGGTCGTCAGCGATGATGCTGTCGAGCCTGTCAGCATGCTTGCACCGGCGGACAAGCCCTTTCAGCGCGCGCAATTGGGCCCGCTGCCGTCGCGCGCGGCCGACAACCTGTTCTGGCTGGGCCGGTATGTGGAACGGACCGAGGGTATTCTGCGCCTTTTGCGGGCCTATCACAGCCGTCTGGACGAGGCTGCAACCGAACCCTTGCTGACCCTCATCCGGGCGCGCCTGACCTTCCAGGGGGTCGAGGTGGATCAACCCCTGCCCGAGGGGTTGCGCGCGACCCTTGGGCGTGCCGTCGGTAGTGCGAGCCAGATCCGTGACCGTTTTTCGGTGGATGGCTGGGCCGCGCTCAAGGATCTCGAGAAATCGATGGGGCGGATCGCCCTGACCGCACAGGGCGGCAGCGACGCGGCCTTGGCGCTCAGCGTGCTGTTGCGCAAAATTGCCGGTTTTTCGGGCCTCGTGCACGAAAACATGTACCGCGCCACGGGCTGGCAGTTCCTGACCATCGGCCGCTCGCTTGAACGTGCGGCGATGCTGGCCGATCTGCTGGCCGTGACAGCAGAGCCGGATGCGCCCGAGGGTGCGCTGGACCTCGCGATCGAGATTGGTGACAGCACCATGATCCACCGGCAGCGCTATGCCGTGACCACGACCCGCAACAGCGTGATCGACATGCTGGCGCTTGATCCGCAGAACCCGCGATCGATCCGGTTCCAGCTGATCGCCATACGTCACCGTGTAGAGGAGCTTGCAGCGCATCGCCCTGAGTCCGGCATGACCGAGTTCGAGCGCCGCGTTCTGGAGCTTGATACACGCGTTGCCCTGTTCAGGGTCGAGACGCTGGACGGAACGGCGCTGCGCGCCTTGCACGGCGATCTGCTGGCCCTGTCCACGGCCTTGCACGACGCCTTTCTGCTTTAGGAAAGTGAGCCTTCTGTGATCTACGACATCACGCTCAAGATCCGCTACGATTACACCGGCGCCGCCGCCGGTGGGCGCCAGATGGTGCGGATCACGCCGCTGGAGGTGCCGGGTCGCCAAAGGGTTGTCGCCAGCCTGATCGAGATCACCCCGGATCCCGCCGAACGCCGGTCATGGCGGGATTTCTTCCTCAATCCCACCGTCGAATTCGCCCTGAGCGGCGCGCATGATCACATTGACCTGACCCTCAGGGCGCGGGTGGAACGGCAACCGTCCGACGGCTGGCTGCCGCTGTCGATCCGCTTGTCGGATATGGTCGGGGTGCTGAAAGCCTGCCGCGATCTGGACGGCAGGTCACCTCTGCATTTCGTGGCGCCGTCCGTGCGGGTTCCGCATCTGCCCCAGATCGCCGAATACGCGGCCCGGGTGCGCCAGACGCTGGAGCCGGATGTCACCTGTCAGCAGGCGGTTCTGGCCATCGGGCACGCCCTGCACCGCGACATCCGTTTCGACGCCAAGGCAACCACCGTCGATACCCCGATGGCCGAGGCCTTTGCGAAACGTCACGGGGTCTGCCAGGACATGTCCCATATCATGATCGCGGCACTGCGCAGTCTTGGCATACCTGCGGGCTATGTCAGCGGTTTCCTGCGTACATTGCCGCCACCCGGCAAACCCCGGCTTGAGGGGGCGGATGCCATGCATGCCTGGGTCCGCGCCTGGTGCGGTCCCGAAACCGGATGGATCGATTTCGACCCGACCAATGACTGCCCGGCAGGGATGGATCATATCGAGGTTGCCTGGGGTCGCGACTATGCCGATGTATCCCCGGTGAAGGGCATCCTGCGTGTCGCGGGCGCGCAACGCAGCCGTCAGTCGGTGGATGTCATTCCCATCTCCGGCTGAGAGGCGGCAGTTGTCTGCCCCGCCAGCCTGAGTTCCAACCCGATCCGGTCCAGAATGCGGATCTTGCCCTTTTCGATCATGATCAACCCGTCGTCCCGCAACCCGGCAAGCGCACGGTTGATGGACTGGCGCGAACAACTGGCCAGCTTGGCGATATAGCCCTGACTTTGCGATACCTTGTTGTTGCGATCCGCCAGTCGCAGCAGATAGGCGCAGATCCGTCGGTCCAGCGGATAATTCTGATCGACGTATTTGCGTTCGTTGTCGCGCTGCAGCCGTGCCCTTGTGATCCGCATGATGTTGCGCTGGACCAGCGGGTTGGACAGATGTTTTCCCAACAGGTCGACCGGGCAGGTCAGGTATGTCGCGGGTCCTACGGAGGTGCAGCTGGCAAGGCAGGGCTCGCGCGAGATGCTTTCGATCTCGCCCAGGGTTTCACCTTCGCGGGCATGGTGAATGATGGCCACGTGACCATACGTATTCATCAAGGTGACCTCGACGCAGCCATGGGCGATCAGCACCGTCCCGGGGACCTCCGTGCCCTGCTGCAAAATGACCGTACCGGTCGGTACGGTCTTTAGCGCACACCCGTCCAGGAACGCTGAAACATCTTTCGGATCCATGTCCTCGAAAAGGTCTGCCTTCGCAAGCTGCGGAAATTGCAAGCTTAATCGCATTGTGCGGGTTCCTCGCCACATTGCTGACATACTGGCGGTACCGCATGGGAACTACAAGAGAGCCACTCTTTAGAAATACAATTTTCCCGAGAAAAATGATCTGTCGGGTGCGGAATGGCCGTCTGATCGTGAGAAAACGGCCTTGAAAAAGGCGTTTCACGCAAAAAGGGGCGCCGAAGCGCCCCTTTCCGGTTGATGCAGCCTTGTCCGATTACTCGCGGCCAACAAGCTTCCACAGTCCGCCTTCGACAACCGAGATGGTGATGTCATTGGCACCCTGATGGTTGTCGGCGCTGTATTTGATCTGCGTGTCCAGCAGGTCGCTGTAATAATCCAGACCTTCCATGGCCGCGCGGAAGCTGTCCTGTGTCAGGTCGGGACCTGCCGCTTCCAGCGCACGCACAACGGTTTCGGCGGCGTTATAGCCCAGCATCGCAAAGCCGGTTGCGGGCTGGCCAAAGGCCGCCTCGTATTCAGCGATGAACTTGGCGGGTGCCGGATCATCACGGCGGGCCTGCAGGTCAACCCAGCCGGACGCAGCATAAAGCCCATCGGTCACGCCACCGGGCACAGCGGCCACGGCCTCAAGGAAACCGGCCGAAGTGGCCAGGAACTTGACATCGGCCCAGCCCAACTGCTTGGCGGTACCGACAACGGTGATCCCCGCGCGCACACCCAGCGCCATGGTCACGACCTCGCAGCCATCCGCGCGCAGTTTCTGCACCGCGCCCACGAATTCCTGCTCGTCGGGCTTATGCGTGGTTTCCGACACGAAGGTCATGCCCAGGCTTTCGGCCTGCTCCTTGGTCGCGTTCGAGATTTCCAGACCGAAATCGGTCGGCAGGTACATGGTGCAGACCTTGGTCAGCCCGTATTCCTTGGCAAGATAACGCATGCCCGCCGTGGTCTGGTCATAGTAGCTGGAAAAGCCGGTGAACTTGTTGTCGACCGGTTCCTGCAGCATCTCGCGCGCGGCGGTCAGCGGGTTGATGTTGAAGATGCCCTTGGGGTCCATCAGCTGGAAACCCGCAAGGTTGTGCGGCGTGCCAAGGCTCAGCAGGTTGGCAAAGACCTGATCGCGGTTGATCAGCTTGTTGTAGGCCTGCGTCGATTTGGGCAGCTGATAGGCATGATCCTCGACCACAAAACGGATCTGGCGGCCATGGATGCCACCGGCCGCGTTCGCCTGGTCGAACTTGAGGTTCGCACCATTGACCGCCGGAACACCCACGGCGGCAAAGATGCCGGACAGATCGTTCACCGACCCCAGAACCACCTCGGTGTCGGTCACGCCTTGCGTTTGCGCCACGGCAGCCTGGGCCATGCCCAGAGCGACCGCACCAGCAAACAGCGATGTCATCATTTTCTTCATGTTTGGTCTCCTCCCAGAAACACCCCGATTGCGGGATTCATTTATACATATCATCAATTAACGCCTTGTGGCGCTTCTCAACAAAGCTGCGGCGCAGTTTCATCGTTGCCGTCAGCTCTTCGTCCTCCGCCGTCAGCAGAACGTCGATCAGGCGGAAATCCTTGATCTGTTCCACGCGGGCGAATTCCTTGTTGACCTGGTCCACCTCGCCGCGGATCAGATCCAGAACAGGTTCCGCTCGGCACAGCGATGCGAAATCCGAAAATGGAACCTTGTTGTCCTGTGCGTATTTCTCGACGTTTTCCTGGTCGATCATGATCAGGCAGGTCAGGAACTTGCGCTTGTCGCCGATCACCACCGCATCCGAGACATAGTGGCTGAACTTCAACCGGCTTTCGATCTCGGCCGGGGTGATGTTCTTGCCGCCCGCCGTGATGATGATGTCCTTCAGGCGGCCCGTGATCGTCAGAAAGCCGTCATCGTCCAGCCGCCCGATATCGCCGGTGCGCAACCAGCCGTCATCGGTATAGGTCTCGGCGGTCTTTTCGTTGTTTCGCCAGTAGCCCATGAAATTGTTCAGCCCGAATGTCTGGATCTCTCCATCATCCGCGATGCGCAGTTTCACGCCGGGTACGGCGCGCCCCACGGTGCCGGGGCGGTTGTCATCCTCGGTGTTCACCGTGGCAAGGCCTGCGTTCTCCGTCATGCCGTAGCCTTCCAGCAGCGGCACGCCGATGGCGCGATACCACATCAGCAGCGCCGGGCTGATCGGGGCCGCGCCCGAGGTCCCCTGCCGCAGACGGTCCAGCCCCAGCATCTGGCGCAGGTTCCGGAACACGAAGACATCCGCCAGCCTGTATCCCAGCGCGGTCGCCGCCGGCACGGGCTTGCCCGCCTGCATCAGCGTGGCGCGTTTCATACCCACGCCAAGCGCTGCCTTGAAGGCCAGCTTGCCCAGTGTCGTGGCTTCCATCGACAGCACAGTCACCCGCGAATAGACCTTTTCCCAGACGCGCGGCACGGCCGTGAAGACATGCGGGCTGACCTCGCGCAGGTTGTCGAACACGGTTTCGGGGCTTTCGGCGAAGTTCACCGTGGATCGCACCGCCAGCGGGAAATAGATCGAGCTGTCACGCTCAAGGATATGGCACAGCGGCAGGAAGCACAGCTGTTCGGCGCTGGAATCGGTGGGCAGGGCGCGGATGCCGCCCTCGATCGCGGCCATGATGTTCTCATGGCTCAGCATCGCGCCCTTGGGGGCGCCGGTGGTGCCGGATGTGTAGATCAGCAGGGCGATATCACCGGCCTGCGCCTTTTCGATCTCGGCCTCGAACATCTTGGGATGTTCGGCCAGATGCAGCCGGCCCAACTCGTAAAGATCCTCAAGGAACAGGAACCGCTCGCCCTTCAGATCGTGCAGGCCCTCATCCTCAAGGATGATCACCTTCTCGACGGTCGGCGCGCCATCGGGAATTTCAAGGAACTTGTCCAGCTGTTCCTCGTTCTCGACGATCAGGAACTGGGTGTCGCTGTCCTTCAGGATATAGGCCAGCTGGCTGGAACTGTCGGTCGTGTAGACGCCCGATGAAATGCCACCCACGCATTGAATGCCCATGTCGGCATAAAGCCATTCCTTGCGATCCTCGGACAGGATCGACACGACGCGGCCCCGTTCTAGCCCCAGACGCCTGAGGCCAAGGCCGATCAGCCGTGCATGGTTCCAGTAGTCAGCCCAGCTATAGGCCTTCCAGATGCCAAGATCCTTTTCCCGGTGCGCGGTGCGGCTGCCCAAGGTGCTGCAACGCAACTGGAACAGGCCGGGCAGGGTGGTGCAACCGTCGATCACCAGCGGGCGCTGGCCCGGTGTCGCGTTCAGCGACACACCGTTGACAACGACCTGTGGCTGGATGGGATCATGCTTTGTCATGCCCTTACCTCCATGTCTTCTTGCGTTTCCAGCGGCGTTCGCCGCGCGCGCCCTCGGTATCATGGCCCAGATAGAAGCTCTGGATATCCTCGGATGCGGCCAGACGGTCAGCGGTGCCCGACATCACGATCCGGCCCAGTTCCATCACGTAACCATCGTCGGCCAGATCCAGCGCCACGGCGGCGTTCTGTTCGACCAGCATCATCGTCACGCCCTCATCCTTGTTCAGCCGCTTGAGGATCGCAAAGATTTCCTGCGTCAGCAGCGGCGACAGGCCAAGGCTTGGTTCGTCCAGCAGCATGATCTTGGGCCGCAGCATCAGCCCGCGCCCGATGGCCAGCATCTGCTGCTGCCCCCCCGAAAGCGTGCCCGCCTCCTGCTTGCGCCGTTCGGCCAGGATCGGGAAATAGTTGAAGACCAGATCGCGGTCGCGTGCGATCTCGGCCTTGTCGCTGCGGGTATAGGCCCCCAGCGCAAGGTTTTCCTCGACCGTCAGCAGGGGGAACACCTCGCGGCCCTCGGGGACATGCACGATCCCGGCCTTCACGACGCGGTGCGGCTCCCGGCCCTGAATCTCCTGACCTTCGAAGATGATCTTGCCCTTTTCGGGGTCCATGATCCCGGAAATGGTTTTCAGCAAGGTCGTCTTGCCCGCGCCATTGGCACCCAGAACTGTGACCACGCGGCCCTTGCGCACCACGAGGCTGACGCCCCGGATCGCCATGATCGGGCCATAGAAGGTTTCCAGGTTGCGCACTTCCAGCAACAGGTCGCTCATGCCACCTTACCCCCCTTGCTGACGGCGTTGGTGCCCAGATAGGCTTCGATCACCTTCGGGTGCGACTGCACCTCGGCGGGTGTGCCCTCGGCCAGCTTCGCACCATCGGCAAGGGCCAGCACGCGGTCGCAGACCTTGCCGACAAGCCCCATGTCATGCTCCACCATCAGCACCGTGATCCCCATCTGGCGGCGGATATCGTCGATCCACCAGCGCATGTTCTGCGTTTCCTCGACCGACAGGCCCGAGGCGGGTTCATCCAGCAGCAAAAGCCGCGGTTTCGACGCCAGCGCGCGCCCCAGTTCCACCACCTTGCGCACACCGTAGGGCAGGCCCGCGATGCGGCTGTTCCGGTAGGGCTGCAGGTCCAGAAAGTCGATCACCTCTTCCACCGCGTGGCGATGCGCGCGTTCCTCGGCGCGCACGGATGGCAGATGCAGCATCTGCGCGATCATGTTGGTCTGCCGGTGACGATGCCGTCCGACCAGCAGGTTCTGCAACACGGTCGCCTGATGGAACAGTTCGATGTTCTGAAAAGTCCGGGCAATGCCAAGGTTCGGCACCTCATGTGGCGCCATCGTCAGCACATCCTTGCCGTCGAAGGTGATCGACCCCGTGACCGGCGTGTAGAAGCGCGAGATCAGGTTGAACACGGTCGACTTGCCCGCGCCGTTCGGCCCGACCAGCGCAAAGACCTGACCTTCCTCGACCGACATCGACAGGTTGTTCACCGCCGTCAGTCCGCCGAATTTCAGCGTGACGCTGTCCAGTTCCAGCAAACTCATCTCAGCCGCTCCGTCTTCAGATAGCTTTTCTGCCGCTTGAACATGTCCTTGCGGGCGAAGGGGAACAGTTCAAGGAACACACGGATCTTCAACCAGCGCCCATACAGCCCCATGGGTTCGAACAGGATGAACAGGATCAGGATCACCCCGAAGACGCCCGATTCCAGACCGGGGATCGCGACGCCGCGCCCGAACAGATCCGTCGTCATCGACAGGACCTGCGGCAGAAAGGCGATGACCACTGCCCCCAGGAACGCCCCGTGGATAAAGCCAAGGCCACCGACGACGATCATCATCAGCAACTGGATCGACAGCAGGAAATTGAACGTCTCGTTGTTGAAGGCCCCTGCGAACAGACCCATCAGCGCCCCACCCAGCCCCGTGATCGCACAGGAGATGCCGAAGGCGATCGTCTTGGTCTGCGCCACGTTGACACCCATCGCCTGCGCCGAAATCTCGCTGTCGCGTACGGCGGCAAAGGCCCGGCCCAGCGGCGCGCGCAGCAGGTTGCGATAGAACAGCGTGACCATCAGCACCACGGCCAGCGTCAGGTAATACCACTCGATCGGGTTGTTCCAGCGGCTGATCTCATAGCCGAACAGGTCGATGGGCGGTGACATCTTGCCATTCACCCCGTCCGTCCATTCCTTGAGCAGCACGATGATGTCATCGGCCAGGATCGCCAGCGCCAGCGTCGCGATCGCAAGGTAGACGCCGTGCAGCTTCAGCGCCGGAATAGCGATCAGCGCGCCGACCACCCCGGTGATGACCCCGGCCATCAGGAAGGCCAGCACGAAAGGCACATTGGCCTCCATCATCAGCACGCAGGAATAGCATCCCAGCGCCATGAAGGCCGAATGCCCCAGACTGACCTGCCCGGTCTGCCCGGTCAGCAGCATCAGGCCCAGCCCGGCAATCGCCCAGATCAGCACGTTCGTGGCCTCGCCCAGAAAGAACGGATCGATCATCAGCGGCAGCGCCAGCGCCAAGACCAGCAAGGCGGCGTAGAGGCAGAAGGTCCATCCATCCTCGAACAGGCGGATGTCCTGGTCGTAATCTGTCTTGAAATGGAATCTCATCGGCTCAGACCTTCTTCGCTCGGACCTGCGCAAACAGGCCATGGGGGCGGAACAGCAGGACCGCGATCAGCAGCGCATAGGGGGCGATCTGGCTCCAGCCCGGCGGCAGGTAGCGCGAGGCGAAAGGTTCGATCACGCCCACGATCAACCCGCCCAGAAGCGCGCCGGGCAGGCTGCCGAAACCGCCGATCACGGCGGCGGCAAAGGCCTTGATCCCGATGAAACCGGCTGTCGGATCCAGCGCGCCCTTCGAGGCGTAAAGAATGCCCGCCACGGCGGCCACGATCCCCGCCAGCGCCCAGACCATGCCCTGAATGCGCTTGACCGGAATGCCCATGTAATAGGCCGCCATCTGGTTCTGGCTGGCCGCCTGCATGGCCAGGCCCATCTTGGTGCGCTGGAAGAACTGCCACAGCAGGAATGTCATGATCAGCGTCACGATGATCACGGCGATATCGGCCAGTCCAAGAACCAGCTCGCCGATTCGCACATCGCCCAGCGCCAGCGGCGAGCGCAGCGATTGCGGCTCATGCCCCCAGATCTCGCCGACGGCAAAGCGGATCACGAAGCCCAGCGCGATGGTCACGATGATCACCGCCACCTGACTTTGCCCGAAGACGGCCCGCAGCACCACGATATCCAGCAGATAGCCCAGCACGCCCATGATCACAAAGACCAGCGGCAGCGCCAGCCAGAAGGGGATACCCGCATATTCCGGATTGACCAGCCCGAGGGTGACGAAGGCGCCAAGCATCATGAAATCGCCTTGGGCGAAATTCACGGCCTCCGTCGCCTTGTAGATCAGCACGAAGCCCAGCGCGATCAGGCCATAGACACAGCCATTCGCAAGCCCGCTGATCAGAAGTTGCAAAACCTCCACGCGATCCTCCCTGTTTTGCGGCCCTTGCTTGTGATGCAGGATGCCCCGGCTTTGCGCCGTTGTTCTTGTCCCTGCTGCCGTCCCTCCTCCAAAAGGTCAGGCGCGGGGTCCGAAGCGCCGTGACCCCTATCCAAAGTTGAAGGGGGCGGCTGCCTCGGAATGGCCCTACCTCTCCATGTTTACCCAAATCCGTCAACAGATTTGCCCCTGACTGACGCAGCGGAACACGGTATTTCGGGATAAAGTTCCGCGATGCGGACATAGGTGATATGCGCCGCGGACGGTGTCTCGCCCGCAGCACCCGCACCAAGGAAAGGTGAAATCGCCTGTCCTGTCAGGCGAAATCCACGGAAACCTGGCCGAAATCACCGAAATCCGCAGCGATCCGGCTTCCGGACGGACATTCCACGGGCCGGATGAAACTGCCCGAAAGGATCACCTGCCCCGCCTCGATTCGCTGTCCGTAAAGCGCCATGCGCCGCGCCAGGCAGACGACAGCCATTGCGGGGTCGTTCAGGACGCCCGCGCCCAGACCCGTCTCCTCGACCTCGCCATTGCAGGTCAGGATCGCGCCCACCCGGCGCAGGTCGAATGCGTCGATCGCATGGCGCTGCGGGCCCAGCACGATCCCCGCATTGGCGGCATTGTCGGCGATCGTGTCGACGATCCCGCGCGTGCGCCCGGTCGCGGGATCGACGCGCAGGATGCGCGTGTCCAGAATTTCCAGCGAGGGCGCGACCCAGTCGGTCGCCGCAATCACATCGGCGCGTGTCACGGTCTCACCCGCCAGCGGCGCCTTCATGGCAAAGGCGATCTCGGCCTCGACCCTGGGCTGGATGAACCGCCCGCGCGGCACCTGCGCGCCGCTGTCGAACATCATGTCGTCCGTCAGCACGCCACTGTCGGGAATGTCGATGTTCAAGGCCGCCTGCATCGCCTTCGAGGTCAGGCCGATCTTCCAGCCGATCACCTGCCGACCGGCGGACATGCGCCGCGCAACCAGCGCCTTCTGCACCGCATAGGCGTCGTCCATCGTCATGCCGGGATGGGCCAGAGACAGAAGGCCGATCTGCCTGCCTGTCTCTTCGGCCTGAAACAGCGCCGCACCCGCGGCCGCGATCTCTGCCTCCGTCATGCCTCATCCTCCACGCTATTGCGCAAGACCCCGATCCCCTCAGCCTCGACCTCGATCACGTCGCCCGGCACCAGATAACGCGGCGGATCGAACCGCGCCCCCGCGCCGGTGGGCGTGCCGGTCACGATGATGTCACCGGGGACCAATGTGGTGAAGGTCGAGATATAGGCGATCTGCCGCGCGACCGGAAACAGCATCCGCCCCGTGCGGTCATCCTGACGGACCTCGCCATTCACGCGGGTCTGCAAATGCACATCCGTAATCTGCGCAGCGTCCCGGAACGGCACGATCCACGGCCCCATCGCACCCGAACGGTCCCAGTTCTTGCCTTGGGTCACGTTGAATTTCGCATGCCGCACCCAGTCGCGCAGTGTGCCTTCGTTGCACAGGGTCAGCGCCGCGATATGGTCCAGCGCCTCGCTTTCCGCGATCCGCCGCCCGCGCTTGCCGATCACCACGGCGATCTCGCCCTCGTAATCCAGCTGCGGGGTCTCGGGCGGCCGGATCAGCGCTTGGTCCTGCCCGGTGAAGGACCGGGGAAAGCGGATGAACAGCGACATGTTGGGCGGCGCTTCCTGCCCGTCCTTGTATTCGGCGTTCCGGTCCGGAAAGTTCACGCCCACGCAGATGATCTTTTCGGGCGCGGGGATCGGGATTTCCCACGCAAAGCTGCCGTCAGGATGCGTCGCCGCGCGCCCCTCCGTCGCCGCGTCCAGCGCGCCCAACCCATCTGCCGCGATCACCTCGCGCAGGGTCGGCCATCCGGGAAACTCATCCGACAGCGCCACGAAACCACCCTCGATGACAGCCCCGTAAAGCTGCCGCCCCTCGGCCCTCACCGTCGCAAATCGCATCGTGCTGCCCCCTGCTTCATCTTGCCACAAATACTCAAATCCGACCTCGCCACAGGCACAGGGCGAATCTGTCTGCACGCGTCTACGGCGCGATGATCGGCTGGGCCTTCAACCCGGCATCCACCAACTCCGCCCCCTCGAACAGGCTGCCCTCCTCGAACCAGCTGCGCGGGGCAGGCGCCCCCCACAGGGTCTGGCGCTGCGGGTCTGTCAGGCTCCAGCGGATCGGTTCCAGATCGGGATCGACCGTCTGGTAGTCCGAACTGTAGATCTCGATCCTGTGGCCGTCCGGGTCGCGGATATAGAGGAAGAACGCGTTCGAGATGCCGTGCCGCCCCGGCCCGCGCTCGATATTGGCGACGTAGCCGGTGGTGGCCATCAGATCCAGAAGGTCGATGATCGCCAGCGGGTTCGGCACCCAGAAGGCCGTGTGATGCAGGCGCGGGCCGGTTCCGTTGGTAAAGGCCACATCATGAACCCCGCCCTTGCGATGCATCCATGCCGCCCAGAGTTTCCCGCTCTCGTCATCCTCGGTATATTCGGTCGTCCGGAACCCAAGCTCGGTATAGAAGGCGACGCTTGCATCCACATCGCTGGCGAACATGTTGAAATGGTCGATCCTGAGCGGCTTGACCCCTTTGTAGAGCGCATATTTCTGGTGGATCGGTGGCAGCCGGTCCATCCTGACATAGAACTCCAGCGGTACGCCGAAAGGATCGCAGGTGCGCAGCGTGCGGCCCATGAAGGGCCGCTCGACCCATGCCACCGGCAGACCCTTGGCCCGAAAGAACGCCTCGGCCCTCTCCAGATCGGGTTCGTCGTAAAGCTTGAAGCCCAGCACGCGGGCGCAGGCCGCATCCGACTTGCGCAGGGCGATGCAGTGATGCCCCCGCTCTTCCATCGCGCGCAGATAGATGCCGTCACTGTCCTCATGCGTGACTTGCAGGCCCAGCGTATCCACATAGAACGCGCGCGAGGCGGCAAGGTCGGTCACGCCATATTCCACATGCGACAGGCGGACGATGTTGAAGGGCGGATACAGAACCGGGGCGGGAACGGGCATGTCGATACCTCCTTTTCAGGCACCAAGCCGGGGGATGGGATGCTCGCCGATGGCCAGACCGATATGTTTCTGCTCCATGTAGAAATCGAAGGACCAGTCGCCGCCATCGCGGCCGATGCCGCTGGCCTTCACCCCACCAAAGGGCGTGGGCAGGTGGCGCACGTTCTCCGAATTCACCCAGATCATACCGGCTTCCAGCGCATGGGTCACCCGCAGCGCGCGGGTCAGGTCATTGGTCCAGACGTAGGCGGTCAGCCCGTAAGCCACGCCATTGGCGATCTCCAGCGCTTCCGCTTCCGTGTCGAAGGGAATGGCCGTCAGGACGGGGCCAAAGATTTCCTCCTGTGCGATGCGCATGTCAGGCCGCGCGCCGGTGAAAAGGGTCGGGCGCACGTATTGGCCGGGCTGGTCCAGCGGTACGCCCCCTGCGGCGATTGTCGCCCCCTCGGCGCGGGCCACATCGAAATAGCGGCAGACCTTGTCGAAATGCACCTTGTGAATCAGCGGCCCCACTTCCGTGGCAGGGTCCAGCGGATGGCCGACCTTGATCCGGTCGACCCGTTCGATCAGTTTGCCGGTGAAATCACCCGCGATCGAGGAGTGCACCAGCAGCCGCGACGACGAGGTGCAGCGTTCCCCGTTCAGCGAGTAGATCATGAAGATCGCCGCATCCAGCGCGCGATCAAGATCGGCATCGTCGAACACGATCACCGGGTTCTTGCCGCCCAACTCGAAATGCACCCGCTTCAGGGTATCCGCCCCCTGTTTCATGATCATCGAGCCGGTTTTCGACTCGCCCACGAATGCGATGGCCTTGATGTCGGGATGTTCGGTCAGCGCGCGCCCCGCCTCTTCGCCCAGACCGTTCACAAGGTTCCACACACCGGGCGGCAGACCCGCCTCCTCGGCGATCTCCAGCAGGATACGCGCGGTGACCGGGCTGAACTCGGCCGGTTTGTGCACCACAGTGCAGCCCGCGGCCAGCGCCGGCGCGATCTTCCACGTGGACAACATGAAAGGCGTGTTCCAGGGCGTGATCACCCCCACGGGGCCGATCGGCACGCGGGTGGTGACGTTCATCAAGGTGGGCGAGGGCAGATGCTGCCCGTCCCGCGCAGATGTGGCCTTGTCGGCGAAAAAGCGGAAATTCTCGGCCCCACGCAACGCCGCCTTGGACATGAAGCGCAGCGCCTGGCCGGTGTCCCAGCATTCGGCCAGCGCGATCTCTTCGGCGCGGGCCACGATCCCGTCGGCGATCCTGTGCAGGATCTTCTTGCGGGCCACCGCCTCCATGTCGCGCCAGGCCGGGAAGGCCGCCTTGGCCGCCCCCGCGGCCGCGTCGATGTCGGCAGCAGTCCCGCGCGCCACCTGACAGATCAGGCTTTCATCCACGGGCGAATGATTGGCGAAGGTGCGACCGTCAGAGGCCGGGCAATCTTGCCCGCCGATCCGGTTCATCACGCCTGTCTCTGCAATACGCGCAAGGATGGGGCGCAGCCTTGCGATATTCGCATCCAGCGCAGAGGTGTCTTTCATCGGATCAGCCTTTCAGATGGTCGCGGGTCGATCCGGTCTTGGGCGACAGGGCCGGGTCCATATCCCGCATCTCGAAGGACAGCGCGAGCGATCGCTGCGCCATCACATGGGCCAGAAACCCCTCGGCGGCGGCAAAGACATGCGCCGTGGCCCGCTCCCGCGTGGGCAGGTCGCGGCCACCGCGCAGGCGCAGGGAAATATCGATATATCCATGTTCGGGATTGCCATCGGCGATGCTGACATGGCTGGCGGCAAAGGCGCGCACCCGCACGCCCGCCACCGGAAACTCGCCCGTCTCGATCGCGGCACGGCGCAGGACGTCGCAGAGCGCTGCAATATCGACTTCGGGCTCGAGGTTGGCCGAGTAATCTATCGTGATATGTGGCATGGCACCCTCCCCGGAACTTGCAATTAACATGTTAAATAAAGACAGGGTTGCGTCAAGTCCTCATATTGCCTGCAAGACGATTTCAGGGCAGATAGAGCCATGGACATGACGCACGACACCGCACCCGAAACCAACCGTTCCCTTCCCATCGCGCTGCTGCGGGCGCGGGAAAAGGTCATGGGCCCGATCCGCGCGATGCTGGCCGATGTGGGCGTGACAGAACAGCAATGGCGCGTGCTGCGGGTCCTCGCCGAACGCGGCACACTGGACCCGACCGAGATTGCGGATCGGTCCTGCCTTCTGATGCCCAGCCTGACGCGCATCCTGCAGACCCTGACCGCCAAGGGCCTCATCACGCGCGAGGCGCACCCGACCGACCGGCGCCGGCAACTGGTGTCGATCAGTGCCGCCGGGCGGCAGCTGATCGCGGACAACCTCAAGGAAAGTCAGCGGCTGAATGCCTGGCTGCGCGAAAGCTTTGGCGCGGACAAGCTGGATGCCTTGCTCGATCTGCTGAACGAGCTGGACGCGCTGGACCGCGACCCGCGCGGCTGAGGCGGGACGTGCAGGGGGCGCTGCCCCCTGCGTCGAACTGCGTTCGACGCCACCCCCGGGATATTTGTGGCAAGAAGAAGCGGGGGTGGTGCAGTGCGGCGTGCGCAATCATCCCCTGACGATCCCACGCGCGACCCAGTCATCGAAGACCTCCAGCACCTTGTCGGCAAAGCCCGGATCATTGATGTGGCAGTCAAGCCTGTGCAGCGTGGTATTGAACGGGATCACCTGCTCCATCGCTTCGCAGAACGCCGCCAGCCCCGCGGCGTCATGCAGCGGGCCCTCGGGGCGGTCCCATTCGTTGCAGCCGCCACGCGGCAGGATGAAGGCCGATGGCCCCGTGGCCATGGCAAGCTTTTCGGCATAGACGCCCGCGATCTCGCGCCGTTCGTCCGCTGTCAGGATGGTCGAGGTCAGCAGCCGGTTATGGTCATGGGTGGGCCGGCCCGCCAGACGCGGCGGAATGGGTTGCCAGCCGATCAGATCGACAAGGTCATAGCAGGCTGGCGCCACGATCTGCGGGATGCCATGCAGGCCTGCATTGGTCATCCGGTCGGCACCCGCAGAAATGCCCGATCCCATGTGGTGATTGACGATTTCCTGCGTGGCGAAATCCATGACGCAGGCAAAGGCGCCCTCGGCTGCCAGCGATTCGAAGGCGCGCCCGCCCATGCCTGTGGCATGGAACACCGCCACCTCATAGCCGCGCGCCTCAAGCGCGGGTTTCAGATGCACCATGTAGTGCAGGATCGTCTTGCCGAAGCTGGTCATGCCGATCAACGGTCGGTCCCGCTTGGGCGGCTCGACCGCGCGGGCGGCCCCCAGCACCGCGCCCGCCGCCTGACTGAGCGAGGATCTGCACACCGAATTCAGACCATAAAGCCCCCCCGCCCAGAGGATCATCTGGATATCCGCCGCGATCCGTTCGGGCGGCAGCATGGCCGAGAAGCTGACGGTCGAGACCACGTATTTCGGCACGCCCAGCGGCAGTGCGGCGCAAAGATCAAGCGCCAGATCGGTACCCATCGTGCCGCCCAGCACGATCACACCGTCGATGCGCCCCTCAGCATGAAGCTGTCGGGCCAGCGTCGCCGCACCCTGCGCCATGATCTGCATGGCGATATTCTCGTCGCCGCTGTCGATCGCGGTCTGGATCGAGCGGCCGCCTGCCACAGCCACCTGATGTTTGGAGATGTCGGTGGGCGTTTTCGGATCGCCCAGAACCGAGACATCCATCGACAGCACCCCGCCCCCCTGCGCGCGGATGCGGCCCGACAGATAGGACAGCTCGTCATCCTTGGTGTCATAGGTGCCGACGACGAGGATGGTCTTGTCTGGAGCGGTGGTCATGCGGTCCTCCTGTGTCTCAGGGCGTGTCCAGATAGGCGTCTGCCAGAGGCAGCGCGGTGGTGATGGCGCGCATGGATCGTTCCGTGCCGCCGGGTTCGTGCAGACGCGGAATGATCCAGCCGGGATAGGTCAGCGCACGCAGCAGAATGAACAGATCAAGTGTCGCGGGATCGACCGCGCGGCGTGTGGCATAGCCCTCAAGCAGCGCCGCGCGCAGGGCGGGGTAATCGGTGGCGGGCAGGAACCGCATCAGGAAGGTGGCCAGTTCGAAATCGCGAAACCCCCAGCCGCCATCGTCAAAGTCGATCAGCGACAGCGCGCCATCATGGATCAGGATGTTCTCGGACAGGGCATCGGCATGGATCAGACCATAATCAAGCCCCGGCGCAATCCGCCCCAGATGCGCATCGGCCTTGGCGCGCGCGGCCAGCAGCAGGGCGCGCTGCGCGGCGGTCAGATCGGGATTGTCCCAGAAAGGCCCCCAGAGCGGGCGATCCCCCAGAAGGCCCGCACGGTCCCAGGCGGGCCGGGTAAAGCCGGGCGGTGGGGTCCATGCATCGCTGATGTCATGCAGCCGCGCCAGCAAGGCCCCGAGGGCGCGGCAGAGGTCTTGGCGGTTCGTCACCTCAAGCTGGCCTTGTGACCCGATGGGGCGGCCCGGCAGCCACGTCAGCAGGTCGACCAGCGTGTCGCCCACCTTTTCAACCAGCGCACCGGACTGCGCAGGGACCGGGCGCGGCACCTGCAAGCCGCCCTGCGCCAGCGCATCCATCCATTGCAGTTCCGATTGCAACTGTGCGGCATCCCGGTAACCCGGGCGGTGCAGCCGCAGCGCAAAGGTGCCGCGTGCATCCGCAGCGCGCCAGACGATATTCTCGCGGCGCGCGGCCAAGGCGATCTGATCCGGCGCAAACCCCCAGAGGCGGGCGGCCCGGTGCGCGGTCTCTTCCATCAGCCCTCCAGCGGGGTGTCGCGCAGCACCGCGTCAAGCGTGGTCAGCATCCTGTCGGCATCGGCAATCGAGAACACCATCGGGGGGCGCATCTTCAGCACGTTGTAATGGATACCCAGGAAATTCAGCAGCACCCCGCGCTGACGCATTCCGTTCGCGACACGTTTGGTGAAAGCCGTGGCAGGCGTCTTGGTGGCGCGGTCCAGCACCATTTCCGCCCCGAAAAACAGCCCCGATCCGCGCACATCCCCGATGCAATCATGCCGCCCGGCCAGATCGCGCAGCCCCGCGCGGGCGTAATCGCCCACGACGCGGGCGTTCTCCATCAAGCCTTCTTCCTGCACGACCTTCAATGTGGCCATCGCCGCAGCGCAGGACACCGGGTTGCCCGCGAATGTGTTGAAATAGCGAAATGCGCTGCGAAACGCATACATCGTATCGCGTGGCGCAATCACGGCGGCAACCGGATGACCGTTGGCCATGGGCTTGCCGATGGTGATGATGTCGGGCGTGAAGCCGATCTTGCGGAAACCCCAGAAATCCGTGCCAAGACGCCCGAACCCGGGCTGCACCTCATCCGCGATGATCACGCCGCCGGCCCGTTTCACAACCTCGACCGTCGGATCAAGCCAGCCTTTCGGCAGATCCGGGAAGCCCTCATTGGCAAAGAAGGGGCACAGCATCAGGGTGGAAAAGCCGTGTTCTGTGGCCTCCAGCGCGTCGATCTGTTGTTGCACCGATGCGGCAAAGGCATGGGCATGGGGCAGGCCCGCAACCCCGCCCTGCGGGCGATAGCTGTCGGGCGCGGGCACGAAGGCCACATTGGTGGCATAGCCCCCCGGCGGCGGGTTCGTCCGGCTGAGCTGATGCACAGCCGTGGTATTGCCGTGATAGGTGTGATCGGTGGCAATCACGCCGGTCTTGCCGGTCAGCGCTTGCGCCATGCGCAGCGCGACATCATTCGCCTCGGACCCGGTGCAGGTCATCAGCGCCGTGTCGAAGGGCGCGCCGACCGTGGCGGTCAGCGCCTCGACATAATCCAGAATCCCCTCGTGCAGATAGCGCGTATGCGTGTTCAGCATCCCCGCCTGCGCGCAGATCGCCTCGACCACCTTGGGATGGCAATGGCCGACATGGGGCACGTTGTTGTAGCAATCGAGGTATTCGCGCCCCTCGGCATCCCACAGCCTGGTGCCAAGACCGCGCACCAGATGCACGGGCTCTTCGTAGAAGGTCGACATGTTCGGCCCCAACAGGCGGGCACGACGGTCGGATAGGCTTTCGGTCATAGCTGGATCCATGCTGTCTTGAGGTCCTGATACTTATCCAGCGCGTGAAGGGATTTGTCATGCCCATTGCCTGATTGTTTCACACCACCCAGCGGCACCGTGTTGTCCGCCCCGCCATAGGTGTTCACATGTACGACCCCGGCGCGTAGCCCGGCCACCATCCGGTGCGCGCGCGACAGCTGCGATGTCCAGACCGCCGAGGCCAGGCCATAATCGCTGTCATTGGCGATCCGCAGCGCCTCGGCCTCTGTGTCGAAGGGGATGACGGCCAGAACCGGGCCGAACACCTCTTGCCGGGCCAGACGGTGATGCGGCGCGACACCCGTGACGATGGTCGGCTCCATATAGGTGCCGCCCGTGGCCTGCAGGATACGCTTGCCGCCCAGCACCACCTCGCCCCCATCGGCCACGGCATCCGCGACAAAGCCAAGGTTGCCTGACAGTTGCCTCTCAGAGTTTACCGCACCGATCTGGCTGGACAGGTCCAGCGGATCGCCCACCTTCAGCGCGGCGGCATGGCGCGACAGCATGCTGACGAATTCATCATGCACCGACCGCTCCACCAGCAGCCGGGAGCCTGCCACGCAGACCTGTCCGGCATTGCGGAAGATCCCCATGGCCGAAACCTTCGCCGCCTGTTCCAGATCCGGCGCATCGGCAAAGACGATGTTGGGCGATTTGCCCCCCAGTTCCAGATAGGTCCGTTTCAGGTTCGACCGCGCCGAATATTCCAGCAGCCGCCGCCCGGTGGCCCCCGATCCGGTAAAGACCATCACATCCACATCCATCGACAGGGCCAGCGCCTCGCCGGTCACATGGCCATGCCCGGTCACCACGTTCAGCACCCCGTCCGGCAACCCGCACTCCAGACAGATCTGCGCCAGCCTGAGCAATGACAAGGATGCGGTCTCGGCCGGTTTCAGCACCACGGAATTGCCCGCCGCCAGCGCGGGTGCCAGTTTCCATGCGCCGATCATCATCGGGAAATTCCACGGCACGATGGCCCCCACCACGCCCACGGGCACGTGATGCACCAGCCCCAGCACATCCGGCCCGGTTGGTGCGATCTGGCCGTAGACCTTGTCGATGGCCTCCGCATAATAGCGGAAGGTGCCAGCCGCCGATCCCGCCTCGGCCTTCAGGGCCATGCCGATCTCGGTCCCGTTGTCGCGCACGCCCAGCACGGTCAGCTCAAGCGCCTCGGCCTCGATCCGGTCGGCAATCCGGTGCAGCACGACCTTGCGCGCGGCAGGCGCCAATCGCGACCAGCGCCCGTCCTCGAAGGCGCGGCGCGCGGCGGCCACGGCCCGGTCCACATCGGCGGCATTGGCCGCCCCGATCGTGGTCAGTCCTTGTCCGTCGATGGGCGAGAGAACATCGAGCGTGCCGCCCTCAGCCTCTTGCCACGCTCCGTCAACAAGAAGTCCTTGCGGCGGGATAGCAACATTCCGAAGCGCCTCGATGCGGGTCTGGTCGACCATTGGGCCTCCTTGGCTCGTCTGGCTTGGACCACCGCGCCCCGGATCTGGAAGGCGATGATCAGGATGATGAAGATGAACAGCGCCATCGCGATGGGCCGGTCGATAAAGTCGAAGGGGGTTTTCACCCGCGCCATGGCAATGCGCAGCTTGGCCTCCATGATGCCACCCAGCACGATGCCCATGATGATCGGCACGATCGGCAGGCTCAGGCGTTTCAGGATGAAGCCGAACAGGCCGAAACCCGCCGCCATCAGGCAGTCGGTCGCGGAATTGCGCAGCGAATAGATGCCCACGAAGGACAGGGTCAGGATGCCGACACCCAGAAACCGGTTCGGCAGCCGCGCCACCGTCATCAGCGCATTGGTGGAAAACAGCAGGAACACCATCACAAGGATATTCAGGAACAGCAGCGCCAGATAGATCGCCATGACGAAATCCATCTGGTTCTGGAACAGCCCCGGACCGGGCACCACGTTATGCACGTAAAACACCGCCAGCATCATCGCGGTCAGCTCTTCGCCGGGGATACCCAGTGCCAGCAATGGCACCATCGCGGCGGCAGGGACCGAGTTGTTGGCGCTTTCCGACGCGATCAGCCCCTCGACCGAACCATGGCCGAAATCCTCGGGCCGTTTCGATGTCTTCTGCGCATAGGTATAGGCCAGAAATTGCGAGGTGAATTCCCCCACCCCCGGAATGATCCCCATCATCACGCCAAAGCCCGATGACACGCCGGTCACGCGCGGATGCCGCGCCACTTCGCGCAGGCCCTGAAACATGCCGCCGCCCAAGGGCACGCGCTTTGTCTTGACGTCATCGCCCTGCATCAGCATGAAAGCCTGCGAAATCGCATAAAGCCCCAGCACCACCACGATCAGATCGACGCCCGAGGCCAGCCAGCTTTGATCGAAGGTGTAGCGTTTGGTATATTTGACCGGCTCAAGCCCGATGGTGCCGATGAAAATGCCAAGGCAGGCCAGCGCCGCAGCAATCGCCGCTTGCCCGCGATGCGACACCACCACCAGAATCAGACCCAGCAAGGCCGCCAGAAAGATCTCGCGCGCGCCGAACATTGGCGCCACCTTCGCCAGCACCGGCGCCAGACTGATCAGGCAGATGATCGAGATGATGGCCCCGATGAAACTGGCCGTATAGGCGATGGATATCGCCTTGCGCCCCTCGCCGCGCAGGGTCATCGGATAGCCGTCATAGGTGGTCAGCGCGTTTACCGCCGTGCCGGGCGTATTGATCAGGATCGCCGGGATCGCGCCCCCGTACATCGAACTGCCGTAGATCCCCAGCAGAAGCGTCAGCCCCACGATCGGGTCCATCGAGAATGTGGCGGGCAACAGGATGGCGATGGCAACCGCCGGGCCCACACCGGGCACCGCCCCGATCATCACCCCGCCGATGGAGCCCACCAGCAAGGCCAGCGCGACGTCCCAGCGGTAAAGAACCTCAAGCCCTGCGAAAATCAGATCCATGCCGTCCTCACAGGTAGCGCAGCGCGAAGGCGCGCAGGCCGTCGGGCAGATATTCATAGATCATGGCGCCGGGGATCTTGACGCCCAGAAAGCCCTTGAAGATCAGCACCACGGCCACGGCGAAGGCCACCGAGGCCCACAGCAGGCCGGGGCTGCGATACCCCAGCCGCCATGTCAGGGCCGGGGCAAAGACCATCGTTGCGGGCAGATAGCCGACGCGCGGCACGGCCAGCACATAGATCATGAACCAGGCCGTGTATTCCAGCGGTTGCAGCCAGACCCGCGCCTCCGCGCGATCCTCGCGGCGGATCCACGGGCGGCGCAGACCCTTGCCGCGCCGCAGACCGCGCAGGTGCAGCAACCCGAACAGGACCATCCCGGCCCCCGCGACGCCGGGCCAGAAACCGGGCTGGGCGAAAAGCTTGGTCCGCGCCGCCCATGTGGTCTGATTGCCGAGGTTGGACAGGATGAAGATCGCGAACCCCGCAAAGGCCAGCGCGAACAGGATCTGCCCGCGCTGCGGTCCCTTGCTGGCCGGGAATGGATCGTCAGACATCATTCACCCATGTCGGTCGTGGGTTGCGCGGGGATGGGGCAGGCGGGCGTCATCCCGCACCGCCCCGCGAGCGATCACTGCAGCATCGCCTCGATTGCGGCGACCTTGGCGATATCGGCCTCGATCCGCGCGGCGCTGTCTTCGGCATTCTGCCAATAGACCAGACCGCCGGTATCCTTGGCGACCTGCTGGGCGCGCTCGCTCATCACGGTCTTCTGGGCCACGGCGATGATCTTGTCGCGCACGTCCTGCGGCGTGTCCTTGGTCACGAACAGGCCGTTCCACAGCGCGATATCAAGGCTCGGCTCGATTTCGCCCACCGTGGGCGCGTCAGGCACCAGCGGGATCCGCTCGTCGGTGATGGAGGCCAGAACCTTGACGCTGTCCAGGCAAGGCAGGATCAGTTGCAGCGTGGTGTTGATCACATCCGCATCGCCACTGGCCAGCGTGTTGCAGTCCAGCGCGTCAAAGGCCGCATCCGAACCCCACTCGAACCCCATCGTCTTGGCCAGCGCCATGGTCACCTGCGTGGGCGTCAGCACATTGCCGAAATGCCCCAGCGCCAGTTCGTTGGTCTGGGCGTATTCCGCCAGCCCCGCCATGTCGTCATAGGGCGCGTCGCCCGCCACGGCGATCACGAAGGGATAGGTCAGGAAAATGCCCAGCGGGTCGAATTTCTCGGGCGTCAGTTCGGGAATGCCGATCTGGTGCCCCACCACTGGCACGCCGATCACGAAGGACCCGATTGTATAGCCGTCCGCAGGTGCTGTCGCCACGTCGATCGCACCGGGGAAGGGGCCGCCGCCGCCGCCGGGTTTGTTCACAACAGCCGCCGCCACGCCATATTCGGCCTGAAAGTCATCCGCGATCATCCGCGTCAGCACATCCTCCAGATCGCCCGGCGGGAAGGGCACGATGAATGTCACGGGCTTTTCGGGATAATCGGCCAGCGCGGCGCTGCCGAGAGCGGCCATGCACAGGGTCAGCGCCCCGCCCAGGATCGAGTTCGTCTTCATGTCTGTCTCCCTGTTTTTTGGTCGGTTCATTATTTGAACCATTGGTTCTAAAATAGATTGACAGAGCGCCTGCGTTTCTGTCAACGCTTTTAAAGCAGCCTCGGACCAAGAACTGCGGGTTGCCCGGAATTCAGACACGGAACGGAGTTTTCCCGCCCATGGGCACAGTCTCCAAGGCATTGTCATTGCTGGATCATTTTAGCCGCGCCCAACCCGAGATCGGGCTGAGCGACATGGCGCGCCTTGCCGGTCTCAACAAGGCCACCACCTACCGTTTGCTCAGCGAATTGCAGGAGGGGGGATTCGTCGAACAGACTGGATCGGGCCGGGAATACCGCCTCGGCCCCGCCGTGCTGCGCCTTGCCGCGCTGCGCGAAGCCGCCGTGCCGCTGCGCGACATGGCCGCCAAGACGCTGCAATCGCTCTCGGACGTCACGCATGAAACCGCGCATCTGTCGCTGTTGCAAGGCGATCGGCTCAGCATGCTCAGCTATGCCTACAGCCCCCGCCACGGCACCCGCGTCACGATGGAGGATGCGCAGATCCTCGCCTTTCATGCCACCAGTTCCGGCCTTGCCGTTCTGGCCTTCAGCCCGCCCGAGATGATCGACCGCATCCTGTCCGGCCCGCTGGACAAGCGCACCGAGGATACGCTGACCGATCCCGCCGTCATTCGCGCCGTGCTGGATGGTGTGCGCCGTACGGGGCTGGCCGAGTCCGTGGGCGGGTTCGAAAAGGATGTCCATTCCCACGCCGTGCCGCTCTTTGATGCGCAGACCCGCGTGATCGGCGCGATGGCGGTGGCCGCCCCCGTGGCGCGCATGACGGCCGACCTCAAGGCCCTGATCCGGCGCGAACTCTGGCAGCATGCCACTGGCCTGACCCGCGCGCTGGGCGGCTTCCCCCCCGATGGCTTCGCCGCAAGGGGGGGCGCCGCATGACCCTGTCAGACCGCGCCCTGATCCTTGACTTCGGCGGTGTCATCTCGCGCACCCTGTTCGAAACCCATGACCTGACCGAGGCGGCCCTTGGCCTTGCGCCCGGCACCCTCACATGGCGCGGCCCCTTCGATCCCGCCACCGATCCGCTCTGGCAGGACATGCAGGCCGACCGCATCAGCGAACGCGACTACTGGCGCCTGCGCACCGCCGAGGTGGCCCTGCTCACGGCCCAGCGCTGGACCGAGATGGCCGATTTCGTCCGCGCCGCGCGCGGGGCCGATCCTGACGCCGTGATCCGCCCCGAATTCCGCAGCGCCATCGCAAAGGCCCGTGCCGCCGGCATCCGCCTCGCGATCCTGTCGAATGAGCTGGACCTCTTCTACGGCGCCGATTTCCGCGCGCGGCTGCCATTCCTGACGGATTTCGACGTGATCGTGGACGCGACCCATACCAGCGTTCTGAAACCCGATCCCGCCGCCTACCGTCTGTGTCTGGATCAGCTGGGCCTGCCAGCCGCGTCATGCGTCTTTGTGGACGATCAGGCACGCAACATCGCCGGCGCGCGGGCCGTGGGCCTGCCATGCGTGCATTTCGACGTGGCGCAACCCGCCCGCAGCTATGACAAGGCCCTGCGCCTTCTGGGCCCATCGAAAGGATGATCCGATGAAAGACAGCAATTTCCTGAAAGAGCATAACGCGCGCTCGATGTGGCACCCGATGGCCCATCCGGCCGACAGCCTGGCCAACCCGCCCACCATCGTCACCGGTGCGCAGGGCGTGCGGATCACCGACATCGACGGCCATGAGGTGGTCGATGCCGTGGGGGGGCTATGGAACGTGAACCTCGGGTTTTCCTGCGCCCCGATCAAGGCGGCGATTGCCGCACAGCTGGACCGGCTTCCCTATTACTCGACCTTCCGGGGCACATCGAACGATGCGGTGATCGAACTGTCAGAGGAATTGCGCCGCTTCTTCGCCCCCGACGGGCTGACCCGCGCCTTCTATACCTCCGGCGGATCGGACTCTGTCGAAACCGCGCTCAGGCTGGCCCGCCAATATCACAAGATCAAGGGGCAGGGGCAGCGCACCAAGTTCCTCAGCCTCAAGAAAGGCTACCACGGCACCCATTTCGGCGGGGCTTCCGTGAATGGCAACGCCAATTTCCGCACGGCCTATGAACCGCTGCTTGCCGGCTGCCACCACATCCCCGCGCCCTATACCTATCGCAATCCCTTCAACGAAAGCGATCCCGCGAGGCTGGCGCAACTGTGTCTGGCGGCACTCGAGGATGAAATCGCCTTTCAGGGCGCGAACACCATCGCCGCCTTTATCATGGAGCCGGTCCTTGGCGCAGGCGGCGTGATCCCGCCGCACGAAACCTTCATGCCCGGCATACGCGAGATCTGCAGCCGCCACGGCATCCTTCTGATCGCGGATGAGGTGATCACCGCCTTCGGCCGCACCGGAAGCTGGTCCGGCAGCCGCCACTGGGGCGTGCAGCCCGATTTCATGTGCACCGCCAAGGCGATCACCAACGGCTATTTCCCCTTTGGGGCCGTGATGATCGCAGAAGACGTCGTTCAGGTCTTCGAGGCCGACACCACAGGCGCCGCCGCCATCGGCCATGGCTACACCTATTCCGGCCACCCGGTCGGCGCCGCCGCCGCCCTTGCCTGCCTGGCCGAAACCGAACGGCTGAACGTGCCCGAAAATGCCGCCGCGCGCGGCACGCAACTTCACCAAGGCCTGCAGGCGCTGCAGGCGAAATACGACCTGATCGGCGATGTGCGCGGTGGCCATGGCCTCATGTGCGCGCTGGAACTGGTCAGCGACCGGGACGCGAAAACCCCCATCGACAAGAAGACCATCGGCAAGCTGCAAGAGGTCACCTATCGCGCCGGGGCCATGGTCCGCGTCTCGGGCGCCAATGTCATCATGTCCCCGCCGCTGATCCTGACGGCGGATGAGGTGCAGATCATCCTCTCCGCGCTGGATCAGGGTTTCGCGGCCCTCTGAACGGACAATGAAAAAGGGGGCTGTCGGCCCCCTGCTTCTTCTTGCTTCAAATATCCATGGCGCGACCGTGCCGCCAGAACGGCGTATCAAACTCCGGGCACGATCAACACCAACCCCTCCAGATCGGCACTTGCGCTGATCTGGCAGGACAGGCGCGAGGCGGGCACGCGCGCCGCCTCGACCGTGTCCAGCATCGCATCCTCGAAATCATCCGGCCCGCCCACGCGCGCGATCCAAGGCGCGGCCACATGCACATGGCAGGTCGCACAACTCAGGTTGCCGCCGCATTCACCGACAACACCCGGCACGTTATGCGCCACCGCCGCTTCCATCATCGACAGCCCTTCGGCCACCTCCGCCGTGATCTCGGACCCGTCAGACAGTTTCCACGTCACCTTCATGCCTTTGGCCTCCTCACACGAACCAGATGTAGAAATCGCGCAGCGCATCGCCTTCCAGATCGCGGGTCTTCTTGACCTCGTGTTCCTTCATGAAGACATGGTTCTCGACCAGCAGCGACCCCACGGCCTGCGATAGCGCGGTATCGGCCTTCAGATCCGCCACCGCCCCTTTCAGGTTCAGCGCCGTCGCCTCTTTCGCGTCCCATTTTTCGAACCCGTCGCCGGTTTCCATCGCGGGCAGGTCATAGCCCCCCTCGAATCCCAGCCTTGCTGCCTGCAACACGGCGGCCACAGCCACATATGGGTTGGATGAGGCATCGGCCATCCGATGTTCAAGCCGCGCCTTCGCGCCGCCCTCGCTGGAAATGCGCGTGGTCACGTTGCGATGATCCCCGCCCCAGTTGCACAGATGCCCCGACAGGCTGCCGGGCTGCAGCCTCTGATAGGAATTGGCCGTGGGCGCGATCAGCCCGGCCAGCCCCTTGTGATGCCGCATCAACCCCGCCACACAGCCGCGCGCCAGCGCGTTCATGTGATCGGGGCCGCCCTTGGGGCCATCGGACAGCGCATTGCCCCCCGCCTGATCCAGAAAGGAAAAGTTGACATGCATCCCCGATCCCCCGGCTTCCGCGATGGGTTTCGGCATGAAGGTCAGCACCACGCCATGTTCCAGCGCGATCTCGCGCGCCATCAGGCGGAACAGGACGATGTCGTCCACCGCCTTGACCGCATCGTCGAAGGTCAGCGTATATTCGAACTGCGGGCTGTCGTATTCCGATGTGATCAGATCCAAGCTGAAGCCCAGCTCATCCGCCTTTTCCCAGATCGCATCGTTGAACCGCAACGGATCGGTGAAGGGCCCGGTGCCATAGACATGCGCCCCCGGCGTGTCATAGGGGCGCAAGCGGCCCTGATCGTCGGCCACCATGGCAAAGGCTTCAAGCTCGATACCCACCTTGGGCGTCAGCCCCAGCTTGCCCCACGCCGCCACCGCCCGTTTCAGCGCGCCGCGCCCGCACATCGGCAGCGGCGCGCCATCGGTGTCGTAAAGATCGCCGACCACGATCTTGGTCGCCCGGTCCCAACTGTCGCGGATCTCGTCCCCGCGCCAGTGCAACTCCATGTCGGGCAGCCCCTCCATCATCATGGACCCCGGTGAATTCAGCAGGTCCTTGTCGTAATGCACGCCGAAATTCGAGCGGCAGAAACGGGTATGCCCGTCCCCGATCTTCGAGCCGGGCAGGTACTTGCCCCGCATGATCGACAGATGGTCGCAGAATAGCGCACGCAGGCGGGTGTTCATCTCAAGTCTCTCTCTGATGCGCGGGTTTGTCCCGCGCGTGGTGTTCATGCAGGCACGACCCGCACCGGCAGCGTCTTGATGCCACCCACGAAATTCGAGCGCAGAAATTCATGCGGCCCCGCCGGTTCGATCGCGGCAAGGCGCTTGGACAATTCCTCGAACAGCACCCGCACCTCCAGCCGCGCCAGCCACATGCCAAGGCAGATATGCGGCCCGCCCTGTCCGAAACTCAGATGCTTGTTGGGGCTGCGCGCCAGATCCACCCGGAACGGATCGTCGAAGACCGTCTCGTCCCGGTTGGCCGAGGCGAACCAGTAAAGCACCTTGTCCCCTGCGCGGATCGTCTTGCCATGCATCTCGACATCGCGCGTGGCGGTGCGCCGGAAATAGATCGCAGGCGTGGCCCAGCGGATGATCTCATCCGCCGCCGTGTCCCAGACAGCACCACCCGCCCGCATCTGGCCCAGCAGTTCCGGCTGATGGCACATCGCCTGGATGCCGGCGGCGATGGAATAGCGCGTCGTGTCATTGCCCGCCGCCACCAGCAGGCAGAAGAAATTGCGAAACTCCGTCTCGCTGATCACGCCGCCGTCACGGCCGGGGTTCAGGATCAGGTTCAGGATGCCGTTGGTGTCGCCGGTGCGCGCCTTGTGCTCCATCAATTCCTTGGCATACTGATAAAGTTCCGCCCCGGCGGGCGAGTTGAAGGGCATCATGCGGAACGCATCGGTGTCCATCTTGTCCAGCACATGGTCGGTGAAATCCGGGTCCGTATTGGCGATCAGCGCATCGCCCTTTTCCACCAGCCATGGCAGGTCCGCCTCGGGCGTGCCCAGGATGCGGCCCAGCATCCGCATCGGCAATTGCCGCGCGATGGCCTTGGTCGCGTCGAACTCCCGCGCCTCCAGCGCCTGGTCCAGGATCTCGTCGCAGAGGTCGCGGATATCCTGCTCGTACGCCGCGATCACCGGCTTGGAAAAGGCGCGCGCCACCTTGACCCGCGTCTGCATGTGTTCGGGCGGATCGGTCTCCTGAAAGGTGCGGCGGGCCAGATATTCCTCATAGGTCTGATCCTCCATCCGGATCCCCCGCGCCGAGGAAAAGACATCCGGCTGCCGGTTCATCTCGGTGATGTCGGCATGGCGCGTGATCGACCAGAAGCCCTGTCCCTGATCCCAGTCGGTCCAATGCACCGGGTCCTCGCGGCGCAGGCGGGCAAAGGTGTTGTGCGGCGCCCCCCGCACGAAAGTGTCATGGCTGGTCAGATCGGCGAAACCATCGTCATTGGGGGACCAGACCGTCATCGCGTCACCTTTCCGTCAGCTGTCCCGATTGGGACTTGTCGTTAACCTGTTATGTATATTAAAAGCGGATATAAATATGTAAAGCAAAATAAAGAAAATTCGGAAAGCGCGCGATGCATCTGGCGATCCTCATGGCCAATACAGACGAAAGCGCTTTTGCGCAGGCCCATCCCAAGGATGGCGCGAAATTCACGGCGCTGATCCAGTCGGTCCGCCCCGAGTGGACGACACAGGTGTTCGCCGTGAAAGACGGTGACTTTCCCACTGACCTCGCCGCCTTTGACGGGGTCATGATCACCGGCAGCCCGGCCTCGGTGCATGATCCCGATCCCTGGGTGGAGGATCTTCTGGCGCTCATCCGGCATGTCGTCGCCGCGCGGCAACCCCTGTTCGGGGCCTGCTTCGGGCATCAGGCGATTGCCCTTGCGTTGGGCGGGCAGGTCGGCCCCAACCCCGGCGGCTGGGTCTTCGGGCGTACGCAAACGCAAGTGACTACCCCCGCGCCCTGGATGGTGCCCTTGCCGCCGCAGACCGGGCTATATGCCGCCCATGTCGAACAGGTCACGGCCCTGCCCGCAGGTGCGCGGATCCTGACCTCCTCGCCCGAATGTCCGGTCGGCGGCTTCGCCATGGGCGCCCATGTCTACACCACCCAATACCACCCCGAGATGACGCCCGCCTTCATCGCCGCGCTGATCGATCACCTCGCCGATGACAAACCCGCCGAGGTCATCACCCGCGCCCGCGCCTCGCTGACAAAACCCGCCGACACCCAGCCCTTCGCCGAAAGCATCGCCCGTTTCTTCGAGCAGGCCAAAGCGGAATCCTGACCCCGCTTTCATCTTGCCATAAATACTCAAATCCCGACGCCAGCCCCAGCCGGGCCGGGCGCAAAATTCAGCCCAGCACCGCCAGCAGGTCCATCGCCGTCACCTGATCGAACTGCACATGCCGCGCCATGGCGGCCTCCGCCTCGTCCGACCGACGCGCCACGATCAGTACGGAAATCGCCCGGTGATCGCCGGCAGATGCTCCGATCGCCCCGGCATAGTGATAGCGCGCCCGGTAATAGGCCATCAACTTGCGGGCATTGGTCTTGATCATCTCCAGCAGGAAGGGATTGCCCGCTGCCTCGGCCACCACGCGGTGAAAATCCATGTTCAACTGGTAATAGCGGTCTGGCTCCGCATCCCCCAGCCGCGCCGCGTGATCCTCGCAAGCGGCCACGGCGGCCTCCAGCGCGCTTGCATGGGCGGCGGACAGCCGCCGCGCAGCCAGCCCTGCGGCTTGCCCTTCCAGCTTGGCATGCACCTCAAGGATCGCGAGGAATTCCTCCAGCGTTGGTTTGAACACCACCGCGCCCTTGCGCGGCAGGCGGCGGATCAGCCCGGCGGTTTCCAGCTGGATCAGCGCCTCGCGCACCGGCGTGCGCGACACGTCATGCGCCTCGATCAGCTCCTGCTCGTCGATCAACCCGCCGGGCCGCAGGCTGCCGGTCTCGATCGCGTCAAGGATCGCGACGACGATGGTTTCGGTCTGCCCCGCCACGGCGCGGCCTCAGCCCTTGGTCCAGCGCGCGGCCAGATCGCGGGCGGCACGGGCCAGCAGCACCACGTCGATCCCCACCGCCAGAAACTGCGCGCCCCAGTCGCGATAGGCGGCGGCCGTGTCATGATCCAGCGCCAGGATACCCGCCGCCTTGCTTGATGCCGCAATCCGTCCCAGCGCGTCCTTGATCGCGGCGCGCACGTCCGGCTGCGCGCTGTCGCCCCGGTGACCCATGTCGGCGGCAAGGTCGGATGGACCGATGAACACCCCGTCCACCCCCTCGACCGCAAGGATGTCGTCCAGCGCCTGCATCCCCTTGACGGTTTCGACCTGCACCAGCAGGCACATCTGGTCGTTGGCCGTGCGGATGTAATCCGGGATCGCCGCAAAGTGCGAGGCCCGCGCCAGCGCCGCGCCCGAACCCCGGATGCCTTCGGGTGGATAGCGCATCGCCCGCACAAGGTCGCGGGCCTGATCGGCGCTTTCCACCATCGGGATCAGCAGCGTCTGTGCGCCGATGTCCAGCGCCTGCTTGATCAGCCAGGCCTCGCCCATCGGCAGGCGTACGACCGGATGACTGTCGGGCTTGCCCTCCAGCACCTGCAGCTGCGCCATGATCGACCGGATGTCATTGGGCGCATGTTCGCCGTCGATCACAAGCCAGTCGAACCCGGCGGTGGACATGACCTCGGTCGCATAAGGATCGCCGAAACCGGCCCAGCAGCCATATTGCATCTGGCCTGCGCGCAGCGCCTGTTTGAAACGGTTGACGGGGGCGGGCATCGGTTATCCTTTCGTCAGATTGGCGGCCAGTTCGGTGATCACGTCATAAGCCATGTCGATATCCGCCTTTGTGGCATCGAATTGCCCGGCCTGAAAGCGGATCACGTAATCGCCATTCACGCGCGTCTGTGTCAGGTAGATGCGCCCGTCATCGTTCACAGCCCCCAGCAGCGCCTGCGTCAGCGCCTCGGCATCGCCGCAACCCGGCGCATAGCGAAAGGTGAACAGCGACAGCACAGGTTCGGTCACGATGTCGAACCCCGGTGTCGCGCGCAAACGCTCTGCCAGATCCTGGCTCCAGGCGACATGGTTGCGGATCATGGTGCGCAGCCCCTCCAGCCCGTAGGCGCGGATCAGGAACCACAGTTTCAGCGCGCGAAAGCGCCGGCCCAGCGGGATCGACCATTCCGAATAGTTGATGATCCCGTCCGCGCCCTGCGTCTTGAGGTATTCGGGCTGGATCGCCAGCGTGCGCGTCAGATCAGCAGGCGAACGGATGAAATGCGCCGAGAGGTCGAACTGCGTGCCCAGCCATTTATGCGGGTTGAAGACGACCGAATCCGCCATCTCCACCCCCGCCCACAGGTCGCGGAACGCGGGGCAGATCATCG
>JBFHIW010000019.1:0-61770 GCA_041596235.1 Paracoccaceae bacterium | reverse complement strand
GCCCGGGTCCTCGGAGCGAGACCCGGGCGGCGCAAACGGTGGAAAAGAAAAAAAGACAGACAGACAAAAAAGAGCAGCTTGACCTCGCCAGGAACGGTGGGCCCCTCGCAACAAGGAGACTCTCATGTTTGTCCGTGATGAATTCAAGAACGGCATTCCGGTGCCACTCAGTGACAGCCATATCGGGCTGCGCCGCTTTGTTGAAGAAAACGTCGATGCCCTGGCAAGCGCCGCCGGCCTTCTTGCTGGCAGGAAGGGTCGCCGCATCGTTGACCTTGTCGTGGAGGGACTGCAGAACTGTTCGCAGCCTTCTGCACGAACGATGCGCGCTCTAAACGAGCTTCTGTCCATTCTGTCTCTGGAGAATGTTCACGACGAGATGAGCGATGAGTGCGGCTTCTTTGCAGCGCTCGATCCATCCGATCCGATTGTGACTGAGATATGTCTTCTGACTGACGGCCTGCGCACAGTGTTAAAGGCGTCTCTTTCTCAACATACAAGCAAGAATCACGACCTGATCACGACCTGAATCCTTCAATCTCGCCGTCGGCCCGGAGGACCTTCGGCGCCTGACGAGGCCGGAATGACGCCGAATTGTATTATTTTGTCTTGAAGGGAAGGCGGGGTGTGGGACGGATGCTTTCAACCTTTCTTCCAATTCATTGGTGGAGTGAAGAGCCGCTTCAAACCTTGACTCGATTGAACGTGAGCAACCGTGATTTGGGAGTGGTCGAGACCAACTGCCTTGACCTCATCTTGTCCCCGAATAGCCTCTATCTTGCGGTTTTCAGGTGCCGCAACTGGCCCCAGCGAGTCGGGCCAATGTCACCGTTCATCAGCCAAACGGCTGATGGGCATCAAGCAGTAGAAAGTCTCGATGTGGAGCAGTTTGTGGAGCAAATCCGTGGAGCAAAAGCGAAATCCCCGAAAAATATCTGATTTTCAACGGATTTTGCCGGCTAAGTGGTGCCCAGGAGAGGACTCGAACCTCCACGTCCTTGCGAACACTAGCACCTGAAGCTAGCGCGTCTACCATTCCGCCACCTGGGCACAGGTGTCGTGGAGACGGCGTTTATCTGTGCCGCAAATCGGTGTCAACGTGGATTCGCAGGATTTTTTTCATGCAGCACATGTCGGAAGGGGCGCGACTGTGTGGCGCGACCCTGTAACGCCTTGTCCCAGCGGCGCACTGGGTTTAGGAACAGGCAGGATTTCTTGGGCCGGAGGCTGCAACATGTCGAAACTCGTCACCATTTACGGCGGATCTGGTTTTGTGGGCCGCTACATCGCGCGTCGTCTTGCCAAGGAAGGCTGGCGCGTTCGCGTGGCCGTGCGCCGTCCCAACGAGGCGATGCACGTAAAGCCTTACGGCACCCCCGGTCAGGTCGAGCCGGTGCTGTGCAACATTCGCGATGACGCCAGCGTGCGCGCCGTGATGCAGGGGTCCGATGCCGTCGTCAATTGCGTGGGTATCCTGGCCGAGAACGGCAAGAACCGCTTTGACGCCGTGCAGGCGGAAGGCCCGGGCCGCGTGGCGCGCATAGCATCCGAGATGGGAATTTCCCGCATGGTGCATATTTCGGCGATCGGCGCCGATGCTGCGTCGAAAAGCGATTACGCGCGCACCAAGGCTTTGGGTGAGCAGGCGGTTCTTCAATACATGCCCGACGCGGTGATCCTGCGGCCCTCGATCGTTTTCGGTGCGGAAGACCAGTTCTTCAACCGCTTTGCCCGCATGGCGCAACTGGGCCCGATCCTGCCTGTGGTCGGTGCCGATACACGGTTTCAGCCCGTCTATGTCGATGACGTGGCCCGCGCCGCCGTTCTGGGCGTCGTCGGCAAGGCCGCCCCTGGCATCTATGAACTGGGCGGGCCGGATGTGTCGACCTTCCGGGCGCTGATGGGCCAGATGCTGGACGTGATCCAGCGCCGCCGCATGATCGTGAATATCCCGTTTCCTGTCGCACGCATGATGGGCTTTGGCTTTGACATGCTGAACAAGGTGACGCTGGGCCTCGTGCCTGCGCAGATCACCCGTGATCAGGTGCGCAACCTCGCACGTGACAACGTGGTTGCAGAGGGTGCGAAAGGTTTTGCCGATCTGGAGATCGAGCCTGTCTCGCTTGAAGCGGTGCTTCCCGATTACCTGTGGCCCTATCGTCCCTCGGGCCAGTATGCCGCGATCAAGGCCTCGGCGCGCAACTTGCGCCAGGGCTGATCAAGTTCAGGCATAGGCATAGACCAGCAGGGCGATGCCCAGAATCACGCGGTAAATCACATAGGGCGTGAAGCTGACGCTGCGCAGCAGGCGCATCATCAGGCTGAGCGCAAGCAAGGCCGCAAAGAAGGCGAAAACCGCGGCGATCGCACCGTCGCGCGCTGCGGCGCCATCCGCGCTCATCGCGACCTCCGCGCCCAGCAGAAGACCGGATGCCGCGATTGTCGGTATCGACATCAGCATCGACAGCTTGGCGGCATCGTGGCGCGTATAGCCCAGCAGCCGCCCGCCGGTGATCGTGATGCCGGACCGCGACGTTCCGGGAATGAGGGCGATCACCTGCCACAGGCCCATGATCAGCGCATCGCGCAGCGACCATTTTTCCGCGATCTTGTCGCTGGCGCCGCGCTGGTCCGCCCAATAGAGGACGATCCCGAAGATCAGCATGGTCCAACCGATCACGACCGGTCCGCGCATCATGTCGTCGATGCCCGTGACATTCAGGATCAGCCCCACGATCACGACCGGTATGGTCGCGATGACAAGGCACAGGGCCAGCCACGCGCCCTGGGTGTCGATTCGACCGCGCATCAGGCGTGGCACACCGGCCAGTCCCATCCGCACATCCGGCCAGAAATAGAGAATCACGGCCAGCAGCGTGCCGACATGCACGGCCACGTCGATCACCTGCCCCTGATCCTGCATGCCTGTCAGGGTGGGCAAGAGAATCAGGTGGCCTGACGAGGAAACCGGCAAGAACTCGGTCAGGCCTTGAATCACGGCAACCAGAAAAAGTTGGAAGAGAGGCATCGGTATCGTCCTCGGGGCTATGATGCGCACCCTATAAGGTATTGTCCTGTCGATGAAAGAGTCGTTTTATGTCCGAATCGGACATAAAATTGAAGTGTTTCGGGGCAGAATGCTGCAAAGCAGAACGAAAAATCGTATTAAAGGTCAGCAAGACTGACTTTTAATACGAAAGCGCTTGGTTTAGAACGTCGCGAACCAGTCCTGAACGGAGCTTTGTCGTGGCCAAGCAACCTATGTTGAAATTCGTCTCTGTGGAACGCGACATGCCCGAGAAGCGTGGCGCCGAAATGCGCAGGCAGGATTTCAACGAAATCTATGCTGAATTTGCCGATGCAAAGGCAAAGGAACAGGCCAGCCGGTGCAGCCAGTGCGGCGTGCCCTATTGCCAGACGCATTGCCCGCTGCACAACAATATCCCCGACTGGCTGCGCCTGACGGCCGAAGGGCGCCTGCAGGAAGCCTATGAGATCAGCCAGGCCACCAACACCTTCCCCGAGATCTGCGGCCGCATCTGCCCGCAGGACCGTCTTTGCGAAGGCAACTGCGTGATCGAACAGTCCGGCCACGGCACCGTGACGATCGGCGCGGTCGAGAAATACATCACCGATACCGCCTGGGAAAATGGTTGGGTCAAACCGATCGTGCCCGCGATGGAGCGTGACCAATCCGTCGGGATCATCGGTGCGGGCCCTGGTGGCCTTGCCGCAGCCGACGTGCTGCGTCGTTCTGGTCTCCAAGTGACTGTTTATGACCGTTATGACCGCGCGGGCGGCCTGCTGACCTATGGTATCCCCGGTTTCAAGCTGGAAAAAGATGTCGTGGTGCGCCGCAATGACCAGCTGGAACAGGGCGGCGTGGAATTCGTGCTGAACTGCAATGTCGGCGACGACATCAGCTTTGATGCCATTCGCGGCAAGCATGATGCGGTGATCATTGCCACTGGCGTCTACAAGACCCGCGATCTGCAAGGCCCCGGCGCGGATGCCGATGGTATCGTGCGCGCGATCGACTACCTGACGGCGTCCAACCGGAAAAGTTTTGGCGACGACGTGCCCGAATACGACAGTGGCGAGCTGAACGCCGCCGGCAAGCGCGTTGTGGTCATCGGTGGTGGTGATACCGCGATGGACTGTGTGCGCACCGCCATCCGTCAGGGGGCGACCTCGGTGAAATGCCTCTATCGTCGTGATCGCGCGAACATGCCGGGCAGCCAGCGCGAAGTGCAGAACGCCGAAGAAGAAGGCGTGATCTTCGAATGGCTGAGCGCGCCCAAAGGCTTTGTCGGTGATCCCGTCACTGGCGTGATGGTGCAGAAGATGCGCCTTGGCGCGCCTGATGCCTCCGGTCGCCAGTCGCCCGAGGTGATCGAGGGTGCGGACTATGTCGAGGATGCGGATCTGGTGATCAAGGCGCTGGGCTTCGAGCCCGAGGACCTGCCCAAGCTTTGGGGTGTCGATGGTCTGGACGTGACCCGTTGGGGCACGATCCGTGCGGAATATACCACCGGCAAGACCAGCCTTGATGGCGTATATGCCGTTGGTGACATCGTGCGCGGTGCCAGCCTTGTGGTCTGGGCGATCCGTGACGGGCGCGACTCGGCGCAGGCGGTTCTTGAGTACCTGAACGGCGCACGCGCCGTCGCGGCAGAGTGACAGGACGGTGCGGGCCGTTAGGCACCGCGCCGCATATCAGATGATCTCCGACAGGGCAGGACGCCCGACCCGGCAGAAGAACGAAAGGCAGACGCCATGACCAAATATGATGAAAGCTGGGCCGCCGCCGAAGAAGCCAAGCGCAAGTGGATGGCTGAAAACGGTCTCTATGCCGAGGAGGAAGAGCATTCCTCCTGCGGGGTGGGTCTCGTTGTGTCCATTGACGGCAAGCCCTCGCGCAAGGTCGTCGAGAACGGCATCAATGCGCTGAAAGCGATCTGGCACCGGGGCGCCGTCGATGCCGACGGCAAGACCGGCGATGGCGCAGGCATTCACGTGCAGATCCCCGTCCCTTTCTTCTATGACCAGATTCGCCGCACCGGGCACGAGCCGAAGACAGATCACCTGATGGCCGTGGGCCAGGTGTTCCTGCCGCGCACCAATTTCGGCGCACAGGAAACCTGCCGGACCATCGTGGAAACCGAAGTCCTGCGAATGGGCTACTACATCTACGGCTGGCGCCATGTGCCGGTGGATATTTCCTGCCTTGGTGAAAAAGCCAACGCCACCCGCCCCGAAATCGAACAGATCCTGATTTCCAACATCAAGGGTGTCGACGAGGAGACATTCGAGCGCGAACTCTACGTCATCCGCCGCCGGATCGAAAAGGCCGCCATCGCGGCCGGCATTCAGGGCATGTACATCTGTTCGCTGTCCTGCCGGTCGATCATCTACAAGGGCATGATGCTGGCCGAGCAGGTCGCGGAATTCTATCCCGACCTTCAGGATCCGCGCTTCGAATCCGCCTTCGCCATCTATCACCAGCGCTAGTCCACCAACACTTTTCCGCAGTGGTGGCTGGCGCAGCCTTTCCGCATGCTGGCCCATAACGGCGAGATCAACACATTGCGCGGCAACGTCAACTGGATGAAAAGCCATGAAATCCGCATGGCCTCCAGCGCGTTTGGCGATCTGGCCGAGGATATCAAGCCGATCGTGCAGGCCGGATCATCCGACAGCGCGGCACTTGACTCCGTGTTCGAGGTGCTTGTCCGCGCGGGCCGTTCCGCGCCCATGGCGAAAACCATGCTGGTGCCGGAATCCTGGTCCAAGCAAGCGGTCGAACTGCCGCAAAGCTGGCGTGACATGTATTCCTACTGCAACTCGGTGATGGAACCCTGGGACGGCCCTGCCGCTCTGGCCATGACTGACGGTCGCTGGGTCTGCGCGGGTCTTGACCGCAACGGCCTGCGTCCGATGCGTTATGTCGTGACAGGTGATGGGCTTCTGATCGCGGGATCCGAGGCCGGTATGGTCCCGATCAAGGAAGCCACGGTGCGCGAAAAGGGCGCCCTGGGGCCGGGTCAGCTGATTGCCGTCGACATGAAAGAGGGCAAGCTGTTCCACGATTCCGAGATCAAGGATCGTCTGGCAGCGGCCCAGCCCTTCGGTGAATGGGTCGGCAAGATCAACGAACTGGACGAAGCGCTGGCAGGTGTCAGCGAAGAGCCGATGTTCACCGGCGCAGAGCTGCGCAAGCGTCAGATCGCAGCCGGATACACCATCGAGGAGCTGGAGCAGATTCTTGCTCCGATGGCCGAAGATGGCAAGGAAACGCTGGCCTCGATGGGCGACGACACGCCCGCCGCAGTGCTGTCTACCAAGTACCGCCCGCTGTCGCATTTCTTCCGCCAGAACTTCAGCCAGGTGACCAACCCGCCGATCGACTCCTTGCGCGAATTCCGTGTGATGAGCCTCAAGACACGTTTCGGCAACCTCAAGAACGTGCTGGATGAAAGCAGCGCGCAGACCGAGATCCTTGTGCTGGACAGCCCCTTTGTCGGCAATGCCCAGTGGGATGAGGTGACGCGCAACTTCAACGCGCCCTTGGTCGAGATCGATTGCACCTTCCCCGTTGGCGAGGATCACGACGTCCTGCGCAAGGGGCTGGAGCGTATCCGCGCCGAAGCCGAAGACGCCGTGCGGTCCGGTGCAGGACATCTTGTTCTGACCGACCACAAGCAGGGTGCGGACAAAGTGCCGATGCCGATGATTCTGGCAACCAGTGCCGTGCATTCGCATCTGACACGCAAGGGGCTGCGGACCTTCTGCTCGCTCAATGTGCGTTCGGCTGAATGTATTGATCCGCATTATTTCGCGGTGCTGATCGGCTGCGGCGCGACGGTTGTAAACCCCTACCTCGCCGAGGACAGCATCGCGGACCGCATCTCGCGCGGTCTGGTCGAAGGCACGCTGACGCAGGCGATGCGCCGCTACCGCGAAGCGATCGACCAGGGTCTTCTGAAGATCATGGCGAAGATGGGGATTTCGGTCCTGTCGTCCTATCGCGGCGGTCTGAACTTCGAAGCCGTCGGCCTGTCGCGCGCGATGTGTGCCGAATATTTCCCCGGCATGACCAGCCGCATCAGCGGCATCGGTGTGACAGGGATCCAGCGCAAGGCCGAAGAAGTGCATACCAAAGGCTGGCTCAGTGGCCTCGATGTCCTTCCCATCGGCGGTTTCTACAAGGCGCGTCGCTCTGGCGAGACACACGCCTGGGAAGCCACGTCCATGCACCTGCTGCAAACGGCCTGCAACAAGGCCAGCTTCGAAATCTGGAAGCAGTATTCGGCAAAGATGCAGGCCATGCCGCCGATCCATCTGCGCGATCTGCTGGCGATCAAACCGATGGGCGCGCCGGTTCCGATCGAAGAGGTGGAAAGCATCACCTCGATCCGCAAGCGGTTCGTGACCCCGGGCATGTCCCTGGGTGCCCTGTCGCCTGAGGCGCACAAGACACTGAACGTGGCCATGAACCGCATCGGCGCCAAGTCCGACAGTGGCGAAGGCGGCGAAGATCCGGCACATTTCGTGCCGGAACCCAATGGCGACAACCCCAGCGCCAAGATCAAGCAGGTGGCGTCAGGCCGCTTTGGTGTCACGGCCGAATACCTGAACCAGTGTGAAGAGCTGGAAATCAAGGTGGCACAGGGCGCAAAGCCCGGCGAGGGCGGGCAGCTGCCCGGCATGAAGGTCACCGACCTGATCGCGCGACTGCGCCATTCGACCAAGGGTGTGACCCTGATTTCGCCCCCGCCGCACCACGATATCTATTCGATCGAAGATCTTGCGCAGCTGATCTACGACCTCAAGCAGATCAACCCGCGCGCCAAGGTCACCGTCAAATTGGTGGCGCAGTCGGGCGTCGGCACGATTGCGGCAGGTGTCGCCAAGGCGAAGGCGGATATCATCCTGATTTCCGGTCACAATGGTGGCACGGGTGCAAGCCCCGCAACCTCGATCAAATATGCAGGTCTGCCATGGGAAATGGGCCTGACCGAAGCGCATCAGGTTCTGTCGATGAACAACCTGCGCGACCGGATCACGCTGCGTACCGATGGTGGTCTGCGGACGGGGCGCGATATCGTGATGGCTGCCATGATGGGGGCCGAGGAATACGGTATCGGCACTGCTGCCCTGATCGCGATGGGCTGTATCATGGTGCGTCAGTGCCAGTCCAACACCTGCCCTGTGGGCGTCTGCACCCAGGACGAGGCGCTGCGCGCCAAGTTCACCGGGACAGCAGACAAGGTTGTGAACCTGATCACCTTCTACGCGCAGGAAGTGCGTGAGATTCTTGCCAGCATCGGGGCCCGCAGCCTGGATGACGTGATCGGTCGCGCGGACCTGCTGAGTCAGGTCAGCCGTGGCTCGGCGCATCTGGACGATCTGGATTTGAACCCGCTTCTGATCACCGTCGATGGCGCTGGTGATATCGTCTACGACCGCGCCAAGCCGCGCAATGTCGTGCCGGATACGCTGGATGCGGAAATCGTGCGCGACGCGGCGCGGTTCCTTGAGGATGGCGAAAAGATGCAGTTGTCCTATGCGGTGCAGAACACGCATCGTACTGTCGGCACGCGCGTGTCCAGTCACATCGTCAAACGGTTCGGGATGCGCAACGCGCTGCAACCGAACCACCTGACGGTGAAACTGACCGGTTCGGCTGGCCAGAGCCTTGGTGCTTTTGCGGCGCCCGGTCTGAAGCTGGAAGTGTCGGGTGATGCCAATGACTATGTCGGCAAGGGTCTGTCCGGCGGCACGATCGTGGTTCGTCCGCCCATGGCCAGTCCGCTGACCGCGTCAGAGAACACGATCATCGGCAACACGGTGCTCTATGGGGCAACGGATGGCTATCTCTTTGCGGCAGGTCGCGCCGGCGAGCGTTTCGCGGTGCGTAACTCGGGCGCCAAGGTCGTCATCGAAGGCTGCGGCAGCAATGGTTGCGAATACATGACCGGCGGCGTTGCCGTGATCCTGGGTGAAATCGGTGCCAACTTCGGCGCGGGGATGACCGGGGGTATGGCCTATCTTTATGATCCGAACGGCATCGCCGCGAAGATGATGAACATGGAAACCCTGGTGACCTGCCCGGTGACTGTCGCTTATTGGGAAGACCAGCTGAAAGGTCTGATCGAGCGTCATCTGGCAGAAACCGGAAGCCGCCGTGCAGCAGACATCCTTCAGCACTGGGAACAGGAAGCCGGGCATTTCGTGCAGGTTTGCCCGAAAGAGATGCTGATCCATATTCCGCATCCCCTGACCCTCGAAGAGCGTGCAGTGCCTGCTGAATAATTCAACCCAAAGGCGTTGAATCTGAATGTTTTGAAAACCCGGTTCTGGCGAGCCGGGTTTTCTTAATCTTGCCATCTGTCAGATTTATTTAAGACAAGAAAAACCGCTTAAGTTGATTAAACTTGTTTTGCGGTAGGCAGGATGCCCGGTACATACAGCTTCAGTTTCTTCACGATGGACCCGGGAAATCCTCCGGCGCGCAACACCGTGTTGAACCCAACAACGCTGACCGTCACGGATCAGAACGACAACGGGTCCATCGGCACCTCGCAGGGTGACACCGTCGGCGGTTTCACCGTAACGCGCGTTTGGGTGGGCGATACGATCACGGTCAGGGTGAAAGGGCAGGATGTCCGGATGACCGGTGTCACCTTCTACCGCAGTGGTGCGCCTGCCGTCTTCATGCCGACAGACGGCACGGTTCTGACCACGTCGAGTTTCCGGTCTTCGACGTTCGTGACCACCTCGACAGAGTATGCCCTGCCACCGATGCCATGTTTCACCGCCGGAACGATGATCTTCACCGCTCAGGGCGCGCGACCTGTCGAGACCCTGCAACCGGGTGACCTGATCCTGACACGCGATAGCGGCATGCGCCCCCTGCGCTGGATCAGTCAGACAACCGTCAGCGGACTGGGCCGGTTTGCGCCAATCCGGTTCATGGCTGGCACGGTCGGAAACACCACCCAGTTGATGGTCTCGCCCAACCACAGGATGCTGGTGACCGGCTGGAAGGCCGAGATGTACTTTGGCGAGCAGGAAATCCTTGTTCCCGCCAAGACGCTGGTCAACGGTGATACGATCATGTCGGCCCCCTGTCAGACGGTGACCTATGTGCACTTGCTGCTGGATCGGCACGAGGTGATCTTTGCCGAAGGGGCCGCTACGGAAAGCCTGCATCCCGGTGACTATCTTCTGGCAGGTGCCGATGAAACAGCCGCCGAGATCCTGGCACTTTTCCCGGAACTGGACACGGAACCGGGCCGCCGCAAATGGAAATCGGCGCGCAGTATAGCAAGAACCCGCGAGGCCAAGCTTCTGGCTGCATGAGCGGTCTTTCCGAATGCGCGCGGCTTGCCTATAGCTGTCCCTGTGGCACGCAAGACAAAAACATCAAGGTCCAAACCTGCCCCCGCAGCGCGGCGACTGTCGCCGCTGCGGTTTCTCAGGCGTTGGCTGATCCGTGCCATTCTTGGTGCGGCAACCCTGCTTGTTGTCTGGGTGGTCGCTTACAAGGTGATCAATCCCCCGACGACGGCCTATATCTTGTCCGAGAGAAGCTATCTTGGCGAGATTGACCGCCAATGGGTGGATGCCGATCTGGTCGCACCGGTGATGTTGCGATCTGTCGTGGCGGCAGAGGATGCCAACTTCTGTCTTCATACCGGATTTGACCTCGATGCGATCAAGACAGCCATCGATTCCGGTGCGAACAGGGGCGCTTCGACGATCACGCAGCAGGTCGTGAAGAACGCCTTTCTCTGGCACGGGCGAAACTGGGGCCGCAAGGCGCTTGAGGCCCTGCTGACTCCGTTGGTCGAACTGACCTGGTCCAAACGCCGCATTCTGGAAGTCTATCTGAACATCGCGGAATTCGACGAAGGCGTTTTTGGCGTTCATGCGGCGGCTTGGCACTATTTCGGGATTGGTCCGGAAAGCCTTTCGGCACAGCAGGCGGCGAGACTGGCCATGGTGCTGCCTGCACCAAAGGCGCGATCCGCCGCGAATCCGACATCGTCGCAGCAGCGCCGCATCGCCCTGATTCAGGATGGCGCGCAATTGATCGCCAAGGATGGCAGGGCCGCCTGTTTCGAGGATTGAAAAACCGCGCCGGGCAGGGCATGCAGGAGATCAATCTTTAATTGAAGGCAAGATCGTCCTATGGCGCGGCTATTCCACGTTCCTTTGTCCCCATTCTGCCGAAAAGTTCGCCTGAGCCTGGCCGAGAAGCGGATAGAGTGTGATTTGGTCGAAGAACGGTATTGGGAACCCTCGCCTGATTTCCTGCGGCGCAATCCTGCGGCCAAGGTTCCGGTTCTCAAGATCGATGGCAAGACGATGTCGGAAAGTGCGGCGATCTGCGAATATCTTGAAGAGGCTTATCCAGACCCGTCCTTGATGCCGCGCGGCCGGGACGAGCGCTACGAGGTGCGCCGCCTTGTGTCATGGTTCGATGACAAGTTCCACCAGGAGGTCACCTCCAAACTGCTTTACGAGCGGGTGAACAAGAAGATCATGGCGCGCGGTTTTCCCGACAGCCGTAACGTCAAGGATGGCGCCAAGGCGATCAAGTTTCACCTCGATTACATGTCATGGTTGCTGGATCATCGTCGCTGGCTGGCTGGTGACACGATCACCCTGGCTGATTTTGCCGCGGCGGCGCATCTGTCGTCTCTTGATTATATCAGCGATGTGGATTGGAACCGGTCACAATCCGTCAAGGACTGGTATGCTACCATCAAGTCGAGGCCGGCTTTCCGATCGATCCTTGCGGATCAGGTTCCCGGTTTCCCGCCGCCCGCGCATTATGCCGACCTCGATTTCTGACAGGTCCGGGAACGGTCAGGGCCCGCTGCATGGCCTTGTGGCCGCCAGACACCTTGGGACAGAGGCAATCGCAGGCATGCCGTGGACAGGCTGAAGCAACACCTTGTCGAACAAGCCCTGGCCGAGGGCTTTGATGCCTGCCGCATCTGTCGCCCTTGGGATGTGCCGCAAGTGCCAGACCGTTTGGCGGCGTTTCTGCAAGCAGGCTACCATGGCCAGATGACCTGGCTTGCCGAGCGAAGCCATTGGCGTGGCGATCCTGCCGCTCTTTGGCCTGCCGCACGGTCTGTGATCATGCTGGGCGAAAGCTATACGCCGCAAAGCGATCCATTGGCAGCGCTGGACCAGAAAAGCGCTGGAACAGTGTCTGTTTACGCGCAAAACCGTGACTACCATGATCTGGTCAAGAAGCGGCTCAAACGTCTTGCCCGCTGGCTGATCGCGCAGGGCGGCGGAGAGGTGAAGGTCTTCGTCGATACGGCGCCAGTCCCGGAAAAGCCCTTGGGGCAGGCTGCCGGGTTGGGTTGGCAGGGCAAGCACACGAATCTGGTCAGCCGGCAACTGGGCAGCTGGTTCTTCATCGGATCGGTATTCACGACGCTTGAATTGCCAGCCGATCCCGCAGAGATCGATCACTGTGGATCATGCAGAAGTTGTCTCGATATATGCCCAACAGGCGCGTTTCCGGCCCCGTACAAGCTGGATGCGCGACGGTGCATCTCCTACTTGACGATCGAGCATAAGGGACCGGTCGACCCCGAACTGCGGCCTCTGATGGGCAACCGGATCTATGGATGCGATGACTGCCTTGCTGTTTGTCCCTGGAACAAATTTGCCGTTGCAGCACGCGAAATGGGATACAAGGCGCGCCCTGATCTGCAATCGCCACCCCTAGCGGAACTTGCGGCATTGGATGACGGCAGCTTTCGGGCGTTTTTCTCAGGCTCGCCGATCAAACGGATTGGGCGGGACCGGTTCGTGCGGAATGTCCTGTATGCAATCGGCAATTCTGGCGATCTTGCGCTGCTTGAAACTGCGCGGTCACTGGTGAACGATCCCGCGGCAGAGGTGGCAGACGCTGCGCGCTGGGCTGTGAAGCGACTGCAAGATGACGCAAATGGAATGGTTTAGTCGCCAGACTGGGCTACACCCTGACAGACTGTTGTGAAGGAGAGGCCCATGGCGTTGTTGCTGGGTGTGGATACTGGCGGCACCTATACCGATGCAGTTTTGGTGCGCGATGAGCACGAGGTCGTCGCCAGCGCCAAGTCACTGACCACGCGTCAAGATCTGGCGCTTGGAATTGGAACCGCCGTGCGCGCGGTCCTTGATCAGGCCAGGGTCGCGCCTGAGGCCATAGCCATGGCGTCCCTGTCCACGACGCTGGCCACCAATGCGCTGGTCGAAGGGCAGGGCGGCCGCGTCGCACTCGTCTATATCGGGTTCGAGGCCCGCGACCTCGAGACCCACGGCCTTGCCGAAGCTTTGCGCGGCGATCCCTTTCTTGTCCTCAAGGGGGGGCACAGCCACGCCGGAACAGAAGTGGCGCCACTCGATATCGAACAGCTTGAGGCATGGTTAGACACTGTTTCAGGGGTTTCAGGCTTCGCAGTCGCGTCGCAATTCGCAACCCGTAACCCCGCGCATGAAAACCGCGCCGCCGAGATCATCATGTCCCGAACGGGCCGACCCGTCAGTTGTTCGCATCATCTGTCGGCACGCTTGAACGGACCAAAGCGCGCTCTGACCGCTGTTCTGAATGCGCGATTGATCGGCATGACCCATCGTCTGATCGGCAGGGCCGAAGATGTGCTGACCGACATCGGCATTCACGCCCCGCTTATGGTGGTGCGTGGGGATGGGGCGCTGATGTCTGCGGCGCAAGCCAAGGCGCGGCCGATAGAAACCATCCTGAGCGGCCCGGCCGCCAGTATTGTTGGCGCGCGCTGGCTGACCGGTTCGGATATGGCGATCGTCTCGGATATCGGTGGGACGACAACGGATATCGCTGTCCTGCGTAATGGAAAGCCTGCAATAGACCCGAATGGCGCGCAGGTCGGCCCATACAGAACCATGGTCGAGGCTGTCGCGATGCGCACGCACGGTCTGGGTGGCGACAGCGAGGTTCATGTCGTCTCTGACGGTCTTGATGGCGGGGTTACCCTGGGGCCAAGGCGCCTGCTGCCGATCAGCCTTATTGGCCATGACGCGCCGGATGTGGTGCATGCAGCGCTTGATACGCAGCTGCGCAGCGCGGTACCCGGCGAACATGATGGCCGCTTTGTCCGTGCGGTCCCGGGGATCGAAGCCGGCGGGCTGGCGGAACGCGAGCAGGCTCTGTTGCAGCGCATTGGCGACGTGACGCATCCCCTGGCCGCTGTGCTGCGCACCAGACTGGATGGGCAGGCGCTGCAACGGCTTGTCGCGCGGGGTCTTGTGCAGGTGGCGGGGCTGACCCCGTCGGACGCAAGTCATGCGCTGGGTGTGCTGCAGGCTTGGGATCGCGAGGCGGCAGAAAAGGCGCTGATCCTGATGGGGCGCAGGCGTACCGGTTCGGGCGAAGTGCTTGCGCGTGACCCAGGTACGATGGCCCGGATGATCGTAGACCGCCTGACCGAACAAACCGTTCTGGCGTTGCTCGAGACCGCTTTCGCCGAAGAGGACCACGGCTTTGGTCTGCCACCCGCAGAACTGGCGCGGCATCCCCTGATGCATCGCGGTCTTGCCGGGCATCGTGGGCTGGTTTCCTTGCAGGCCGGTCTTGCGGTGGACGTCATCGGACTTGGTGCGTCCGCATCCAGCTATTACCCAGCTGTTGGGCAGCGCCTGAATACCCGGATGATCCTGCCGGAACATGCCGGTGTCGCGAATGCAATCGGCGCGGTGGTCGGACAGGTCAGTTTCCGCAAAACAGGCACTGTTACAGCGCCTTCCGAGGGAAAATACCGTGTTCATCTGGAAAGTGGCCCCGAGGATTTCGGCGATCCCGAACGTGCCATGGACCGGCTTGAGGCTGCCTTGAGTCTGGAGGCAGCGTCCGACGCTCGCGCGGCCGGTGCGGCAGACATCCTGTTGAAAACCGCCCGCGATGTCCGCTGCGCCGAGATCGAAGGGCGACAGGTCTTCATTGAAGCGGTCCTGACCGTAGAGGCGAACGGCCGACCGCGCGTTGCCACGGATGCGCTTGTCGGCTGACCGGGCACAGAATGCGGGATGAGCATGGCGCAACGGCATGCTATTGTCGAACGATAGTAGCAGAAGGGTAAACAGGATGCGCGCAGCAGACAGGTTCGATGAAGACATTGCCGAGCGGCTTGACGGTCTACGGGACGAGGGGCTTTACAAGGTCGAACGCGTGATCGCCTCGCCGCAATCGGGTGAAGTGGTGGTGGAGGGTGACGGGTTGGCCATCAACCTGTGCGCCAACAACTACCTTGGTCTGGCGGATCATCCCGACCTTGTCGAAGCAGGTCGTGCGGCGCTGGAGCGGTATGGATACGGTATGGCCTCGGTCCGCTTCATCTGTGGCACGCAGGAAGAACACAAGGCGCTGGAAGCGCGGATCGCGGGCTTTCTGGGGATGGAGGATTCCATACTCTATTCAAGCTGCTTTGATGCAAATACCGGCCTGTTCGAGACGCTTCTGGGACCCGATGATGCGATCATTTCGGATGCGCTGAACCATGCCAGCATCATTGATGGCGTGCGCCTGTGCAAGGCGCAGCGCCTGCGTTACGCCAATTCGGACATGGCCGATCTTGAGGCGCAGTTGCAGGCCGCCTCGGGTGCGCGACACCGGCTGATTGCGACGGACGGGATATTTTCGATGGATGGCTACATGGCCAAGCTAGAGCAGATCTGCGATCTGGCCGAGCGGCATGACGCCATGGTGATGGTCGACGACAGCCATGCCGTCGGTTTTGTCGGCCCGACAGGGCGCGGGACCGCCGAGGCCTGCGGCGTGATGGACAGGGTCGATATCATCACGGGCACCCTGGGCAAGGCGCTGGGCGGGGCCTCGGGCGGGTACACGGCCGCCAGTGCGCCTGTCATCGACTGGCTGCGGCAACGGTCACGCCCCTATCTCTTTTCCAACACGCTGGCGCCGGTGATCGCGGCCACCAGCCTCAAGGTGTTTGACATGCTGGAAAATGGTACGGCCTTGCGGGCTGCCTTGTGGGAGAACGCCGCCTATTTCCGCGCCCGTATGGGTGCGCTGGGTTTCGAGCTGCTGCCGGGTGAGCACGCCATCATCCCTGTCATGCTGCGTGACCCCAAACTGGCCCGCGATATGGCCGCACGTCTGCATGAAAAGGGCGTGTTTGTGACTGCTTTTTCGTTTCCTGTGGTCCCGCGCGGGCAGGACCGCATCCGCACGCAGATGTCGGCGGCGCTGAGTCGCGACATGCTGGACCGAGCGGTTGATGCTTTTGCCGTAGTGGGGCGTGATTTAGGGGTGATCAGATGAGTAACCAGATGAAAGCATTGGTCAAGGCAAGGGCCGAACCGGGTCTCTGGATGGAGCGGGTCCCCCTGCCCGAACCGGGGCCCAGCGACGTGCTGATCAAGGTGAATAAATCGGCGATCTGCGGCACGGATGTGCATATCTGGAAATGGGATGACTGGGCCAAGGCGACGATCCCGGTTCCCATGGTCGTGGGCCACGAATTCGTGGGCGAGATCGTGGAAACCGGCGCGGCGGCAACCAAATATACGGTCGGAACACGGGTATCCGGCGAGGGGCATATTGTCTGCGGCATCTGTCGCAACTGTCGTGCAGGGCGCGGGCATCTGTGCCGGAACACCAAGGGCGTGGGTGTGAACCGACCCGGCAGTTTCGCGGAGTATCTTTGCATCCCTGAGGCCAATGTCGTCCCTATTCCGCCTGAAATCCCCGATGAGGTGGCCGCGATCTTTGATCCCTTCGGCAATGCGGTGCATACGGCGCTCAGCTTTGATCTGGTCGGCGAGGATGTTCTGGTGACGGGCGCAGGCCCCATCGGCATCATGGGTGCGCTGGTCGCCCAACGCGCGGGGGCGCAGCGGGTGGTCATCACGGATATCAATCCCTATCGGTTGGATCTGGCCCGGCGCCTGGGTGTGCAGCACGTCGTCAAGGCGGATGAAGAGGGTCTTGATTCCGTGATGGCCCGGATCGGGATGACCGAAGGTTTCGACGTGGGGCTTGAGATGTCAGGCGCCCCGCCAGCCATGCGTGACATGATCCATTACATGAACAATGGCGGCAAGGTCGCCCTTCTGGGTATCGCGCCGCAGGGGTTTGCCGTCGATTGGAACGAGGTGATCTTCAAGATGCTCCACATCAAGGGCATCTACGGTCGCGAGATGTTCGAGACATGGTACAAGATGATCGCATTGGTTCGTAGCGGATTGGATCTGTCAGGGTTGATCACCCATCGCATCGGTATCGACGACTACGAAACAGGCTTTGCGGCGATGATTTCCGGCGACGCTGGCAAGGTCGTGATGGACTGGGGATCGACCGGCTGAGGCGATCTCGGTATTTTGAATGCAAGAAACGGGATGAAAAGCCGCAGATGCCTTGAAAAGTAAGGGTGCGAGGCGCAGCTTTCATGTCTCATCAGGCCAGTACGGAGACTGTTATGCCGAAATATGAAAGAAACCCCGATGTGGTTGCAAGCCTGACGCCGGAACAGTTCTGGGTCACGCAGGAAAGCGGCACGGAACGGCCGGGATCGGGCAAGTTGTTGCGGAACAAAGAGCCGGGGATTTACGTCGATATCGTCTCTGGCGAGCCATTGTTCGCCTCGTCCGACAAGTACGAAAGCGGATGTGGCTGGCCCAGCTTCACCAAACCCATCGCACCTGCGCATATCCAGGAGCTGACCGACAGCACCCATGGCATGGTGCGTGTCGAGGTGCGCAGCACGTATGGGGACAGCCATCTAGGCCATGTCTTTCCTGACGGCCCTCGCGATCGGGGCGGCTTGCGGTATTGTATCAACTCGGCCTCGCTGCGCTTTGTGCACCGCGATGACATGGACGCCGAAGGCTATGGCGATTACCTGAATCAGGTGGAGGATGTGCGATGAGCGAAGAACGAGCGGTACTGGCGGGCGGCTGTTTTTGGGGCATGCAGGATCTGATCCGCAAGCTTCCCGGCGTATTGCGCACACGGGTGGGCTATACCGGCGGAAATGTTCCCAACGCCACCTATCGCAACCACGGCACCCATGCCGAAGGGATCGAGATCATTTTTGATCCCGCGCGCATTACCTATCGGCGCCTGCTGGAGTTCTTTTTCCAGATCCACGACCCGACCACGCTGAACCGTCAGGGCAATGACATCGGCCTGTCCTACCGTTCGGCCATCTACTTTGTGGATGACGCCCAGAAGGAAGAGGCCCTTGAAACCATCGCGGATGTCGAGGCGTCAGGGATCTGGCCGGGAAAGGTCGTGACCGAGGTTGAACCGGTCGGTGATTTCTGGACCGCGGAACTTGAGCATCAGGATTACCTTGAGCGTATTCCAAATGGGTATACCTGTCATTTCCCGCGGCCCAACTGGGTCTTGCCACGCAGATGACCGTTGCTGATGCAGACAAGGGCGGCGCAAGTTGAGCCAGCAAAAACCCCAGCGAAAGACCGGGTTTGCCCATCTGATCGCCGCCACCGGCTATTCCATGGCTGGATTGCGCCGGTTGTGGCAGGAATCTGCGTTCCGGCAGGAAACCATTGGCGGTGTGCTGGTCTTGTTGCTGCTTCTGGCGCTGGGCGGATCGGCGGGGCAGCTTGGCTTGATGGCGGTTCTTCTGCTTGCCCTTCTTGCCGTCGAGGCGCTGAACACCGCGATTGAAGCGATCGTGGATCACCTGTCGCCGGATTGGTCGGTGTTCGCGAAACAGGCCAAGGATATCGCATCCGCAGCGGTGTTCCTGATGATCCTTGCGAACGGGATATGTTTGTCGGTGATATTGCTGGATCTCGCGCTCTCGGCGGCGTGAGACACGGCTTTGTGCAAAGAAGAAGGGCGCCCGAGGGGCGCCCTTTTCGTTGGTCTTGATAGCTTGCTGAATCAGAAGCGATAGTTTGCACGCACCTGGAAGGTGGTTGCTTCGATGTCTGCGGTGCTCTGGAAGTTGTCGAACTCGTGATACAGCACTTCACCACCCAGCGAGATGTTGTCGGTCAGCATGTGCTCGTAGCCGGCACCGACGAAATAGCCGGTGTCGTAGCCCAGACCGTCAACGTCCGCGCCGACGCCGCCAGCGGTTGCGTAGATCAGGCCATTGCCCAGATCGTAACCACCGCGCACCTTCAGGCGGTACACGCGCTCCAGCGTCAGACCGGGCGAAACCGCCAGATCAGCGATGTCCGCATCCAGACCGACACCAAGCACGTAGTTGCCCAGATCAAAGTCATAACCGGCAGTGAAACCACCGATGACATCATCACCGCCAACGCCGGCGAGGTTGGTGCTGACATCGGCATAGCCCAGCTGCAGACCGGCATAACCACCGGTCCAGTCGCGGCCAGCTGCGATCGCGACGGGTGCGGGAGCTTCAATCATCGGCTCCATGGCTGCGGGCGCGGCCGAGCCGGCGAATGCGGGTGCTGCCAACGCGGAGGCGCTGAGCGCGGCAATCAGAATACGTGTCGTTTTCATAGTCCCATCCTTTCGTTACGGGGTCGCTACCGTTTTGGCCGTGACAGATCATGGCACGGCATTCCGTCAGCGATCCCGGCACAAATGCGCGCGAATTCATTCTATCGCAAGAGTAGTGCAATGAACTTTCGAACAATAAAAAGTGAGCGAAATAAGCAAAAAATGGCCGATTTAACGGGCATTTTCCGCCTATCGGCGAAGCACTTGGAAATAGAGCATTCTTGAGGTCGGGATGGCGGCCTGCTTGTACGGCCATTGACCTTTCTCCTTCGGCGCGCAAGCATCTGGCGACATCGGCAAGGATCGGGATTCATGCAGCCATTACGGGGTATTATCCTCAAACTTTGTTCGGTGGTCCTGTTCATCACCATGGCGTCCCTGATCAAGGTCACAGCCGATAATGTCCCACCGGGACAGGCGGTTTTCTTCCGGTCCTTTTTTGCGATGCCGGTGATTCTTGTCTGGCTTTGGCTGCGGAATGACTTGCGCACCGGTCTGCGGGTCAAGTCTCCGCTGGGGCATTTCTGGCGCGGCTTCGTGGGAACCGCCGCCATGGGGCTTGGATTCGCGGGTCTGGGTCTCTTGCCGCTGCCCGAGGTGACCGCCATCGGCTATGCCGCCCCACTTCTTGTGGTGGTTTTCGCGGCCATGTTCCTGAACGAGGAGGTCCGCGCGTTCCGCCTGTTTGCCGTCGCATTGGGCATGGTTGGCGTATTGGTGGTTCTGGCCCCGCGGCTGACGTTATTGTCGGGGCCCACGGTCGATACCTCAGCCGCCTTCGGTGCGATGCTGGTGCTGATGGGTGCGGTCTGCGCGGCACTGGCGCAGATCTATGTCCGCAAACTTGTCCAGACCGAGCAGACCTCGGCCATCGTGTTCTTTTTCTCGCTGACAGCGACAGGCCTTTCGCTGCTGACCCTGCCTTTCGGCTGGGTCGTGCCCCACCCTTTCGAGGCGGGTCTTCTGGTTGCGGCGGGTCTTCTGGGGGGGCTGGGACAGATATTCCTGACCTCTGCCTATCGCTTTGCCGATGCCAGTGTCGTGGCCCCGTTCGACTATGCCTCGATGCTGTTCGCGATCCTGATCGGCTATTTCATCTTCAACGAGGTTCCGACCTACCAGATGCTGATCGGCGCGGGTCTGGTGATGCTGGCCGGGGTCATGATCATCTGGCGCGAACATGCGCTGGGTCTGAAACGTGAAAAGGCGCGGTCAGGCATGACGCCCCAGGGCTGAGCCGCGCATTGACCGCCAAGCCGCAATGAATACTGTGACCCGGATCTGAAAAAGCAGGGCACCGAGATGAGCAAGCCGCGCGCACGAGACCTTGGGTTGCCTTTTCCCGGCACACCGGGTCCGTTCAATGCCATGACCGATGTTCCGGGCGTGCGGGTCGGGTTCGTCACCCTGACCGATCCGCAGCGCGGCATGCGGACAGGCGTGACCGCAATCATCCCGCGTGAGGGCGTCACCCCACAGCCTGTCTGGGCTGGTCACTACGCGCTGAATGGCAACGGTGAGATGACGGGAACCCACTGGATCGACGATGCGGGTTATTTCATCGGGCCGATCATGATCACCAACACCCATGCTGTGGGTGCGACCCACCATGGTGCGACCCGCTGGATGATCGACACCTATGCCGACTATTTCAGGGATCAGCATGCCTGGGCCATGCCCGTTGTGGCGGAAACCTATGACGGAGTCCTGAACGACATAAACGCCATGTTCGTGACCCCGGATCATGCGATCGAGGCGCTGAATGCAGCAAAGGGCGGGCCGGTGCCTGAAGGGTCTGTCGGGGGCGGCAACGGCATGATCTGCTACGAGTTCAAGGGTGGAACCGGCACCGCATCACGCAAGATCCGGATAGGCGGGGCCGAATACACGATCGGAGCGCTTGTGCAGGCCAACCACGGCTTACGCCCGTGGCTGTCGATCCTGGGTCGGCCGGTTGGCGAAGCCATGCCGGAAGGCACACTGATGGAGTCCGAGCAGGGATCCATCATCGTGATCCTTGGCACGGATGCGCCGCTTTCGGCACTGTCCCTGCGCGCCGTCGCCAAGCGCGCGGCTATCGGTATCGGACGCCACGGCACGCCCGGCGGCAACAATTCCGGTGACATCTTCCTGGCGTTCTCTACAGCCAATGCAGGCTCTATGCCGCCCCAACAGGGGCCTGTCGTGGTGCGGAGCGAGATCAATCAGGACTATCTTGATCCGCTCTACCTGGCGTCTGTCCAGGCTGTCGAAGAGGCGGTTGTGAATGCCCTTGTCGCTGGCGAGGACGCACCGACAGTCAAGCCCGCCGGCAAGACCGTCATGGCTATCGACACCGCCAGGCTGGCGTCGATGTTCCGGGATTGATCTTCAGAGGTCAGCCAATCCGGCCAGTGCATAACCCGCTGGCAGCAAAGCCCGGCGAAACCGCCCAAGCGGAAAGCGCGGTGCATTCGCGCGCATGACTTCCGGATAGGGCAAGCGGGTCGGCTTGTCCTGCACAAGATCCGCCAGCAGCGCGCCAGTGTAGCTTCCCATGGCCACGCCGTTTCCATGAAAGGCGAAGCCGGCATATGCCCCGGGAAGATCAGGGATCGGCCCGCAATAAGGCGTGCGGTTCGACGAAAAGCAGACCATCCCGCTCCACCCATGGGGCGTTTCGACGTCGCGCCAGGCCGGGAACATCGCCTCGAAGTGGCGCCGCGCGCGGGCAGTGATGGCGGCCTCGGCCTGTTCCGAGGCCAGAAGCCCGCCGCGCATCCCGAAAAGAAAGCGTTTATCAGGCATCAGGCGGAAGTAGTGAAGCAGGTTGCGCGTGTCATACGCCATCTGCTGACTGGTCCAGCCCGCCGCGTCCAGCTCGGCCTGCGTCAGCGGACGGGTGACCAGCACGTTTGATTGTGCCGGAAGGTAGCGGCCCGCCATCCAGGGCGGCAGGTCCTCGGACGAATAGCCATTGGTCGCCACGATCAACCGCCTTGCGTGCACACTGGCCTGATCGGTCGTCAGTGTGAAACCCCGGCCGTCCTGTGTGATCCGCAAGACCGGGCTATGCCCATGCACCTTTGCCCCTGCAGCCAAAGCCGATCGCAACAGCCCTGCGATGTATTTGCGCGGGTTCAGCGCAAACCCCACGGGTATCGTCAGCCCGGCCTTGAAGGGCCCGGCCATGCCGATGTCTTTCAACTCATCCGGGCTGTGCCATGCGGCATCGACACCATACTCGGCCTTCACGCGGGCGACATCCTGTGCCAATTCGCGCGCGGATCGGTCGTTATGGGCCAGTATCGTCTCGCCCTGCGAATGCGTGTCGGCAGCGATCCCGTGGTCCTGCAACAGCCGGGCGACAAGGGCAACAGCATCCTGTTCCGCCCTGCGCCACCCTGTCAGGGCATCCTGTCCGAACCGATGCGCAAGCTCTGCGCTGCTGGCCTTGGCGCCCCCAAGGCAACAAAAGCCGCCATTGCGCCCGGACGCGCCCCATCCCGGATACATGCTGTCCAGAACGACGACATCGACAGCGTCCTGCGCCAGATGAAGGGCGGCGGACAGGCCGGTGAAGCCTGCCCCGATGATTGCGACATCCGCAGTGACCTTGCCGCTTGCGGTGGGCGTGGCCGCCCTGTCATCAGGCACTGTTCCAGCCCAATAGCAGCCTGCGACGGGACCGTCGCCATAGGCATAGGCCGGAAAGATGCGGGTCATGCTGTTCGCGCTGCGGCCTGTTCGTCGCGCTGCTGGGCCAGGCTGTTGCGCTTGGTGATGATTGACGCGGTGATGACCCCGATGGTGACGATCGCGATCATGATCGTCGACAGCGCGTTGATCTCGGGCGAAACGCCCAGACGCACGGCGGAAAAGATCCTGATCGGCAAGGTCGTGGCCGATGGCCCCGCGGTGAAGGACGCGATCACCAGATCGTCCAGCGACAGCGTGAAGGCGAGCAACCAACCCGAAATCACCGCGGGCGCGATGATCGGCAGTGTCACAAGGCGGAAGGCATCGAAAGCTGTGCAGCCAAGGTCAAGCGCCGCCTCTTCCAGCGACTTGTCGAAACTGACCAGACGCGACGACACAACCACCGAAACGAAGCACATCGAAAAGGTGGTATGCGCCAGAACGATGGTAAAGATCCCCCGGTCAAGGCCGATCCCGATGAACAACAGAAGAAGCGAAAGGCCGGTAATCACCTCGGGCATCACAAGGGGTGCATAGATCATGCCGGAAAACACGGTACGCCCCATGAAGCGGCCCCCGCGCACCAGAACATAGGCAGCCATTGTGCCCAGCACTGTCGCGATCGTCGATGACGCAACAGCAACCTGCACGGTGACCCATGCGGCATCCAGAAAGGACTCGTTCTGCAACAGGGTTCCGTACCACTGGGTCGAGAATCCGGCCCAGACAGTCACCAGCCGCGACGAGTTGAAGCTGTAGATGATCAGGATGATCATCGGCAGGTAAAGGAAAGCAAACCCGAGGGTCAGGGATGTGGCGTTGAACCAGGAGAAGCGCCTCATTGATCCATCTCCCGCTGTTTCTGCTCGTTGCGCTGGAACAGGACGATGGGAATGACCAGGATCAGCAGCAGGATCACAGCCACCGCCGAGGCCACGGGCCAGTCGCGGTTCGAGAAGAATTCCTCCCACAGGACCTTGCCGATCATCAGCGTATCGGACCCGCCCAGAAGCGAGGGAATGACGAATTCACCCAACGCGGGGATGAAGACCAGAAAACAGCCTGCAATGATGCCTGCCTTGGACAAAGGCACCGTGATCAGCCAGAAGGCCGACAACCGCGAGCAACCCAGATCCTCGGCCGCCTCAAGAAGCGAGCCGTCCATCTTTTCGAGGGCCGAATAGATCGGCAGGATCATGAAGGGCAGGTAAGTATAGACGATGCCGATATAGACGGCGGTGTTGGTGTTCAGGATGGTCAGCGGGGTCGAGATGATCCCGGTCCACAGCAGGAACTGGTTCAGGAAACCTTCGTTCGACAGGATACCGATCCAGGAATAGACGCGGATCAGAAAGCTGGTCCAGAACGGCAGGATCACCAGCAGCAGAAGCGTGGCACGCCATTCATCAGGGGCTTGCGCCATGCCATAGGCAATCGGATAGCCCACCAAAAGCGTCAGCACGGTCGAAATCGCAGCGATCTGCAGCGACGACACATAGGCCTTCCAGTAAAGCGGGTCTTGCGTCAGGAAGGTGAAATTCTCGAAATCGAGGTCTGACAGGAAGCTTTTGATCCCATCCCACCCTGCGGACAGGTCAAGTTGCGGCGTGTAGGGCGGAATCGACAAGGCGATATCCGACAGCGATATCTTCAGCACGATCAGGAACGGCACAAGGAACAGCGCCAGAAGCCAGAGGTACGGAACCGCGATGAGGATGAAGCGCCGCATCGCCTCAGCTCTCCAGAATGACGGCGGCGGTGTCCGTCCAGGACAGCCAGACGCGATCTTCCCAGGTGAATGTGCGCCGCGACAGGCGGCGCGTGTTTGCAGCCTGCGCCTTGATCATCTGCCCATTGGTCAGCTTGACATGATAGGTCGAGATGTTGCCCAGATACGCGATGTCGATGATCTGCCCTTCGACGGCATTCGCCATATCATCGGGGCGCTCGGCCGAAATGGCCACCTTCTCGGGGCGGATCGCAATGTGGCAACGCTTCCCGTCGGAAAAGCTGTTGGGTGTCTTGGCAAAGAACGGCTCTTGCCCCTCGGCCCAAGCGATCCGATAGCCATCGCCATCGGCTGTTGCCACGCCATCGATGATGTTCACCTCACCGATGAAATCCGCGACATAGACGGAATTGGGCGCCTCGTAGATCTGTGCCGGGGTCGCCACCTGGATGATACGCCCCTCGTCCATCACCGCAACGCGGCTGGACACGGTCATCGCTTCTTCCTGGTCATGGGTCACGATCACGAAGGTCGTGCCGGTCTTTTCCTGAATATCCATCAATTCGAACTGGGTGTCCTGACGCAGCTTCTTGTCCAGCGCGCCCAGCGGTTCATCCAGCAGAAGCAGTTTCGGTGCCTTGGCAAGGCTGCGCGCCAGCGCCACACGCTGCCGCTGACCGCCAGAGATCTGGTGCGGCTTGCGCTTGGCAAATTTCACCAACCGGGTCAGGCGCAGCATTTCGTCCACGCGGGCGTCGATCTCGGCCTTGGGTTTGCCTTCGCGCTTGAGACCGAACGCGATGTTTTCCCAGACGCTCAGATGCGGAAACAGGGCGTAGGACTGGAACATCATGTTCACGGCCCGCTTGTTGGGCGGAACATTCGCCATGTCCTGTCCGGCGATCAGGATCTGGCCCTCGGTCACGTTCTCGAACCCTGCCAGCATCCGCATGAGGGTTGTCTTGCCACAGCCGGACGGCCCCAGCAGCGAGAAGAACTCTCGTTCGTAAATGTCCTGGGTCAGGTTCTCGATGGCTGTGAAATCGCCGAACCGCTTGGTCACGTTCCGGAACTGGATGAGAGGCTTTGCCTGCGGATCATCCCATGGGGCGAAGACGGTCTGTGCCATGCCGATCCCTGTCCTTTGTTATGAAAGGACCCGCGCAGGTTCTGCGCGGGCCCATAGCCTCGGGTCTCAGGTGCCCGATTTGATCTTGGTCCAAAGACGGGTCACTGTCCGCTGAACGCCAGCATCCCATGGTGTTGTGGTGAACAGGTTGTTCAGCGCTTCCTCAGACGGATAGATCGCCGGATCGCCGATCACATCTTCAACCAGGAACTCTTTGGACGCCGCGTTGCCATTGGCATAGTAGACGTAGTTCGACGCCGCTGCCATGTTCTGCGCGTCCATGATGAAGTTCAGGAAAATATGCGCACCTTCGACGTTCGGCGCATCCACGGGGATGGCCATCTGGTCGAACCACATCTGCGCGCCTTCCTTGGCGGCATTATAGGCGATTTCCACGCCGTTCTCGGCCTCGGCGGCACGATCACGTGCCTGAAGGACGTCACCCGACCAGCCCAGAGCCACGCAGATGTCACCATTCGCAAGCGCGTTGATATATTCGCTGCTGTGGAATTTCTGGATATAGGGGCGGATTGCCATGAAGACCGGTTCGGTCTTGGCGATCACGTCGGGATCATGGCTGTTGGGATCTTCGCCGATATACTTCAGCGCAGCCGGGATCATCTCGGCCGGTGCATCCAGCATCATGATGCCACAAGCGGCCAGCTTTTCGGCATTCGCAGGGTCGAAAATCAGCGAAAGGCTGTCGATGGGTGCGTCTGGGCCAAGGATTTCGGTGACCTTGCCGACGTTCACGCCGATGCCGGTCGTGCCCCACATGTAGTTGATCGAATAGGCGTTTTCGGGGTCGTACTGCTCGGTCCGGGAGGACACGACATCCCACATGTTCGAAATGTTGGGCAGCTTCGACATGTCCAGCTTCTGGAACGCGCCCGCCTGGATCTGCCGCTGCAGGAAGGTTCCCGAAGGTACCACGACATCATAACCAGAGCCGCCGGCCAGCAATTTGGTTTCCAGAACCTCGTTGCTGTCGAAAACGTCATAGATCAGTTTCAGCCCGGTTTCGGTCTGGAACTTCGCCAGAAGCTCTTCGTCGATATAGTCGGACCAGTTGTACACGCGGACTTCTTGCGCCGCTGCAGCTCCGGCCATGAGCGCGATTGTTGCGGTCATGGTCAGCAGTTGATGTCTCATCAGGTAACTCCCTATGGTGGATACGAGGATCTTCTGTCCCTTTTCCGGAATTTGATCAAAGTTTCTGCCGTATGGCAATATGGTAATATTTCCACGACCTCGTTAAACTCGCAAGGAGGTGTCTTGGAGGAACGCGGGGAAAAGCGGCAAAATGGAAGACGGTGCCCGAAAAATGAACACCCTTGCGGACACGTCCGTGAACCCTCCCGCCCATGAGGTGATCTATCGCAAATTGCGAGAGCAGATCCTCTTCGGAGAGATCGCGCCGGGGCAGGCGCTGACGATCCAGGGTCTGGCTGATCGGCTGAACGCCGGCATAACCCCGGTACGCGAGGCGATCAGGCGTCTGACGGCCGAAGGCGCACTTGTATTCCAAGGCAATCGCAGGGTCTGTGTGCCGCAACTGACCGCTGAAAATATATCCGAGATTATATATGCAAGACAATGGCTTGAGTCACATCTTGGCTTGCGCGCCACAGAGCGTGCCGGCCCCGTGGATCTGGTGCAACTGACCGAGATCGACAGCGCGATTGATCGGGCCATTTCGGCGGGCGACCTGCGCGCCTATCTCGAAAACAACTACCGTTTTCATGCCATGCTCTATCGCTTGGCCGACGCGCCGATCCTTGCGGAAATGGCAGAAAGACTATGGCTGCGTTTTGGCCCTTCGCTGCGGGTGGTGATTGGCCGGATCGGCACGCAGAATCTGCCGGACAAGCACAAGGACATGCTGCATTGCATCCGAACAGGCGATTCCGAGGGGGCCGCCAGGGCGATGCGGGAAGATATGCTTCAGGGAATGGAGCAGATCCGCGAAATGCTGGATCTGGACCATCCTGAAAACTGATTCGATTGACACTTTGAAATTTGATCATATTCTAGGCTCGTTGAGGAAATCGCCCTTCAGTGGTATTTCCCCTCTCATTCCACGACCAGCACGAGGCCCGTCATGACCCTGATTACAAATCACATGCCAACGCAGGAATTGCAGGCCCTGGATGCGGCGCATCACATGCACCCTTTCTCGACGCAGGAGGCGCTGGCCAAGCGCGGCGCCCGTGTCATCACGCGCGCCGATGGCGTCTGGATCACCGATAGTGACGGCAACCGCATCATCGACGGCATGGCCGGCCTGTGGTGTGTGAACGTCGGCTACGGGAATAACCGACTGGCTGAAGTTGCGTCGCGCCAGATGAAGGAATTGCCCTATTACAATACCTTCTTCATGACGACCCATGTGCCCGCTATTGCGCTTAGCCAGAAACTGGCCGAGGTGGCGCCGGGCGACCTCAATCACGTGTTTTACGCCGGATCAGGGTCTGAAGCGAATGACACCAACATCCGCATGGTGCGCACCTATTGGGCGCAGAAGGGCAAGCCCGACAAGAAGGTGATCATCAGCCGCAAGAATGCCTATCATGGATCGACCATGGCCGGTGCATCCCTGGGCGGCATGTCGGGCATGCATGCGCAGGGCGGCCTGCCGATTCCGGATATCCATCACATCGATCAACCCAACTGGTGGGCCGAAGGCGGCGACATGTCGCCCGAAGAATTCGGTCTGGAGCGTGCGCGCCAGCTTGAGCAGGCCATCCATGACCTTGGCGAAGATCGCGTTGCGGCTTTCATTGCCGAACCCGTGCAGGGTGCAGGTGGCGTCATCGTCGCCCCCGACACCTATTGGCCGGAAATCCAGCGGATCTGCGACAAGTACGAGATCCTGCTGATCGCGGATGAGGTGATCTGCGGATTCGGGCGAACCGGTAACTGGTTTGGTAGTCAGACCCTGAATATCCGGCCCCATATCATGACGATCGCAAAGGGGTTGTCGTCTGGCTACCAGCCGATTGGTGGCTCTATCGTCTGCGACGAAGTTGCCGCGGTGATTGGCGCCTGCGAGTTCAACCATGGCTACACCTATGCGGCCCATCCCGTGGCAGCGGCCGTGGCGCTTGAGAACCTCAACATCATCGAGGAAGAAGGCATCATCGATCACGTGCGGACCGATATCGGGCCCTACATGAAAGAGCTGTGGACCGGCTTGATGGATCACCCGTTGGTGGGCGAAGCCAAGATCGTCGGCATGATGGGGTCCATCGCCCTGACGCCGCACAAGGAAAGCCGCGCCAAGTTCGCGTCCGAAGCCGGGACCGTGGGCTACATCACCCGCGAGCGGTGTTTCGCCAACAACCTGGTCATGCGCCATGTGGGCGACCGGATGATCATCAGCCCGCCCCTTGTGATGACGCGGGATGAGGCAGATATCCTGATCGAGCGTGCCCGCAAGTCGCTGGACGAGGCGTATCACCAGATCAAGGCCGACGGCCTTCTGGTCGCCGCAAGCTGAACCGATATCGACACTGATCCGGCCTTATCGCGTCTTGCGCAGGCCGGATCTGGATATTTGAAGCAAGAAGAAGCAGAGCGATCTCAGGTGCGCGCCGCGTTGACCCGCGCGATGCAGAGCGAGATATGTGCGCGGCGCACATCCGCTGCGGCCTGCGGATCGCGGGCTTGCAGTGCTTGCAGGCTGTCCCGCAGTTCGGCCAGAAAGATCGCGGTCTCCTCGGCCAGATCAAGATGCGATGTGGCCTTCAGCCAGATCCGGGCTGTGCGGTAATAGAGCCTTTCCGAAGTATCGCGCAGCGCCTCGTTCATGGTCAGGGATGTGCCGAAGTGGAAATACTCCATGTTGAGCCGCGCCAGCGCCCGAACCTCGGGGTTTGCCAGCAGCGCCTCGCCGCGTGTCAGAAAGTCTTGACCCATCGCCACGATTTCATCCGTGACCGCAACCGGTGACAGCCGCCCCACAAGCCCCGCCAGTTCACGGCGCAGATCATAGGTCCGTGCCATTTCACCGGGATCGACATCGGTGACGATTGTGCCCACGCCATGCTGCGAAATCACGAGCCCTTCATCTTCGAGACGGGCCAGAACCCGGCGCAACGGCGTGCGCGAGGTGCCGAATTCTGCGGCCAGGGTCTCTTCCGAAAGGCGCGTACCCGGGGGGTAGTCAAGCAGGCAGATCCGCGTGCGCAACGCGTCGTGCAGGCGCAGGAAACGGAGGCGCGCATCGGGTTGGTCAGACATGCCGGGTCAGCCTTTCACCGAGGCCATGCAGCATGCCAAGGCACTGATCCAGCTGTGACAGAGCCACATATTCATCAGCCTTATGCGCCTGTTCGATGCTGCCCGGGCCGCACAGGACCGCAGACATTCCCACTTGCTGGAACAACCCGGCCTCTGTCCCGAAGGCCACGACATCCGCACCGTTCGCGCCGGTCAGTTCGGCCACTAGGCGGCGTGCGGCGTTCTCTTCCATCGGCTCCAGACCGCAAACCTCGCCGATGACATAGGTGGTGATCCCTGCATCCGGGCTGATTGCCTGCATCTGTGGCAGCAGCACGTCATTGCAATAGGCAGTCAGATCGGCCTTGACGAAATCGGCATCCGCGTCCTGCACGGGACGCATTTCCCACTCCAGCTCGGCCCTGCCTGCGATGACATTATGCGCCACCCCGCCCGAGAGGCGGCCCACGTTGATCGTGGTCCATGGCGGCTCGAACCTGCTGCCCACGGGCGCGCGGTGGCGCAGCTGGTGGCGCAACTCCATCAGCCGCGCGACATAGCTTACGGCATATTCCACCGCATTGACGCCGCGATCGGGGTTGGAGCCATGCCCTTCCAGACCCCGGAATTCGACAGTGTATTCGCAGCAACCCTTGTGGCCTTCGATGATCCGCATCTCTGTCGGTTCACCTACAATCGCCATGGCGGGACGGATGCCGCGGGTTTGCAGGGCTGGCACAAGCGAACGCGCCCCAAGACAGCCGACTTCTTCGTCATAGGTGAAGGCAAAATGGATCGGTCGCTTGAGATTGCGCCGGGCATAGTCAGGCGCCATGGCAAGCGCCGCAGCAATGAACCCTTTCATGTCGCAGGCGCCCCGGCCGAAAAGCAGCCCATCCCGCTCGACCATGTGAAACGGGTCGCTGCTCCAATCCTGATCGGCCACAGGCACCACATCGGAATGGCCGGACAGGACGATCCCACCCTCGCGTTCAGGACCGATCGTGGCGAAGAGATTGGCCTTGGTGCCTGTCTCATCATGAAACAGGTCGACCCGCGCGCCCGTGTCGGACAGCAGGTTGGCCATGTGGTCGATCATGGCCAGATTGCTGTCGGACGAGATCGTGGGAAAGCCGATCAGATCGCCAAGAATGGCCTGTGTTCGGGTCACATCGGTCATGACTTCACGAAGATCCGGCGCGGGCGGTTGCAGAAGGTTTCCGCAGGACCGTCGGCCGTGATCAGGATCGATTCCGTGATCTCGATGCCCCATGTGTCCATCCACAAACCGGGCATGAAATGGAAGGTCATGCCGGGTTGCAGGACTGTCTGATCCTCCGACCGCAGGCTGATCGTGCGCTCGCCCCAGTCTGGCGGATAGCTGATCCCGATGGGGTAGCCGCAGCGCGCACCGCGCTGGATGCCAGCCGCCTCAAGAGGCCGGGCCAGCGCATCGGCGATGTCACAGGCGCGATTTCCCGAACGGGCGGCTTGCAGCCCTGCCTCAAGCCCTTCGATCAGCGCGGCTTCGGCACGTTTCACCTCGTCCGGGGGGGTGCCAAGGTAGACCGTGCGGCAGAAGGGCGTGTGGTAGCGCCGATAGACCCCGGCCAGTTCGAAGAAGGTGCATTGATCATTCTCGAACTCGCCGCCGTTCCAGGTGATATGCGGGGCCGAGGCATCGGCGCCTGATGGGCACATGGGCACGATGGCGGGGTAATCACCCCAATCCTCGCCGACACCTATGATCGCCTCGCGCATCACTTCGGCCACCAGATCGTTCTTGCGCACACCCGGGCGCGCGCGCTCGATGGCGGTATCCACCATCTTTTCGGCAATTCGCGCGGCGCGGCGCATGAAGGCGATTTCCTCATGCGATTTGACGGCGCGCTGCCAGTTCACCAGAGCGGTCGCATCCACCAGCGTGGCGCGGGGCAGTTCGGTCATCATGGTGACATAGGCCTTGGCCGAGAAATAATAGTTCTCCATCTCGACACCGATACAGGACGCCTCGAACCCCATGTCGCACAGCAGTGCCGACAGATGCTGCATCGGGTGGCGTTCGTTGGACTGCACATAGGTGTCGTCATAGGGTTGCAGGTGGTCATGCGGCAGCCAGGCGGTCCGCTTGGCACCATTTGCATCCATATTGCGCCCCCACCAGACCGGGTCGCGGTCATGAGTCACGATCACACCCTGATGCACGTAGAAGGACCAACCGTCATAACCGGTGAGCCACGCCATGTTCGAAGGGTCCTCGACAAACAGCACGTCTATGCCGCGTTCCGCCATCGCAGCGCGGGTCAGACCCAGTCGACGGTCATATTCTGCCTTGCTGAACGGCAGGTCGGCAAAGGGAATCGGAGGTACGGACATGGGCGCTTTCCTTGCTGGCATTTGGGCGAGTTCACCAAATTTGTGCACATCTTTTCCGTTCTAAAAGCGAATTCAGGTGTCGCATTTAGGAAATCCCCAATTTTTATGGCCTGTATGGTTGACCTCGGACGCTGCCGCATAAAGGTTGTGCACAACTAAAGTTTTCACATCATCGCCGAGGGAGGCTGCCGATGCTGACCAATGATCAACTGGCCCAGTGGGACCGCGAGAATTTCTTTCATCCTTCGACCCATCTGGCCGAATTCGCACGCGGGAATGTCGCCCAGCGGATCATCAAGACGGCAGAGGGATGCCACATCACGGATCGCGACGGCATTCGTCTGCTGGATGCTTTCGCGGGTCTTTATTGTGTGAACGTCGGCTATGGCCGGCAGGAGATCGCCGAGGCCATCGCCGATCAGGCCCGCGAACTGGCCTATTACCATGCCTATGTGGGCCACGGGACCGAAGCCAGCATCACCTTGTCCAAGATGATTCTTGATCGCGCCCCAAAGGGGATGTCCAAGGTCTATTTCGGGCTGTCCGGGTCCGATGCCAATGAAACCAACGTCAAGCTGATCTGGTATTACAACAATATCCTGGGACGGCCCGCCAAGAAGAAGATCATCAGCCGCTGGCGCGGCTATCACGGTTCAGGTCTGGTGACAGGATCGCTGACCGGTTTGGAGCTGTTTCACAAGAAATTCGACCTGCCATTGGCGCAGGTCATCCATACCGAGGCGCCCTACTACTTCCGCAGGCCCAGGGCCGACATGACCGAGGCGCAGTTCACCGCTCATCTTGTGGCCGAGCTTGAGGCGCTGATCGAACGGGAAGGCGCCGATACGATTGCGGCCTTCATTGGCGAGCCTGTTCTGGGCACCGGTGGCATCGTTCCGCCGCCCGAGGGGTACTGGCCCGCGATCCAGAAGGTTCTACGCAAGCATGACATCCTGCTGGTCGCTGATGAGGTCGTCACCGGATTTGGCCGTCTGGGCAGCATGTTCGGGTCGGATCATTATGGGATCGAACCTGATCTGATCACCATCGCCAAGGGCCTTACATCGGCCTATGCGCCGTTGTCCGGATCCATCGTCGGGGATCGGATGTGGAAGGTGCTGGAGCAGGGCACGGATGATAATGGCCCGATCGGCCATGGCTGGACCTATTCCGCCCATCCGGTCGGTGCTGCCGCAGGTGTCGCCAACCTGAAACTGCTGGATGATCTCAAGCTTGTGCAGAACGCCGGTGATGTCGGCAACTACCTTAACACCCAGATGCGCGCGGCACTGGCGGATCACCCGCATGTCGGCGAGGTCCGGGGTGAGGGGATGCTCTGTGCTGTCGAGTTGGTCAAAGATCGCGACACGCGCGAGTTCTTCGATGCGTCCGAAAAGGTGGGGCCGCGTGTCGCATCGGCGCTTTTGGGCCATGGCGTAATCGCGCGCGCCATGCCTCAAGGCGATATTCTGGGATTCGCGCCACCTTTCTGTCTGTCCCGTGATGAAGCGGACGAAGTGGTCGAAAAGACGGCGAAATCCCTTTCACAGGTATTTTCATGACAGTGATGTCGGGAACATTTCCTGCGTTTTAAAGAATGAGAAGTCATTTCGCCCGTCGATTTCAGATTTGGCGATTTGACACAGCAAAAGGGTTGCAACCTGCAGGACTGCGCGTTTTAGTCATGGGTAAATGCGTGGCGAAGACTGCGCAATAACAACAAACGGGGAGCCGACATTGGCTGGATCAAGTGCGAACGACGCGTTCGTAGCTTTTGAGCGCGTTCAAAAAAGCTATGATGGTGAAACACTGGTCGTCAAAGACCTGAACCTGACCATGCCCAAGGGTGAGTTCCTGACCATGCTGGGGCCATCCGGGTCGGGCAAGACGACATGCCTGATGATGCTGGCCGGGTTCGAGACCGCCACCCATGGCGAGATCCTGCTGGACGGCAAGCCGATCAACAACATCCCGCCGCACAAGCGCGGCATCGGCATGGTGTTTCAGAACTACGCCCTGTTCCCCCATATGACGGTTGCCGAAAACCTGTCCTTCCCTTTGGAAGTGCGCAAGATCGGCAAATCCGAACGCGAGGAAAAGGTGCGGCGCGCGCTGGATATGGTCCAGATGGGCAAATTCGGTGGCCGCCGCCCGGCGCAATTGTCAGGGGGGCAGCAGCAGCGGATCGCGCTGGCGCGCGCCCTTGTCTTCGAACCCGAACTGGTTCTGATGGACGAGCCGCTTGGCGCGCTGGACAAACAGCTGCGCGAAACCCTGCAATTCGAGATCACGCGACTGGCTCATGATCTTGGGATCACCACTGTTTACGTGACCCATGACCAGACCGAGGCGCTGACCATGTCGGACCGGGTGGCCGTGTTTGACGATGGCCGGATCCAGCAGCTTGCCCCGCCTGATGTCTTGTACGAGCAGCCGCAGAACAGTTTTGTCGCGCAGTTCATCGGTGAGAACAACACGATGGAAGGCGTCGTTCAGGAGATCAAGGGCGATACCTGCATCGTCAAGCTGGACGGGGGCGAGGTGATCGATGCAAAGCCGGTCAACGTCTCGAAGCCGGGCGAGCGGACACGCGTGTCCATTCGCCCCGAGCGGGTGGAGTTCAACAAGGACCGCCTTCAGCCTGGGGCGCACACGCTGAAGGCCGAGGTGATGGAATTCATCTATATGGGTGACATTTTCCGGACGCGGTTGCGCGTCGCCGGGAATAACGAATTCGTCGTCAAGACGAGAAACGCACCGGACCAGGTGCGCTTGAAGCCGGGTCAGCAGATTGAAATCGGCTGGTTGCCCGAAGATTGCCGTGCGCTCGACGCCTGAGCGCTGGAAAGACGCCTCTGCCCAGCCCGTGGACATTGGCGAACAGAAAACGGGCTCAAACAAGGAGTGTAGAATGAAACTTAAGACAACTCTTCTGGCCACCGGGGCCACACTGGTCGCCGCCGCTGCGCTGGCACAGGGGAACATGGCAGATAGCATGACGGTCGTGTCCTGGGGCGGTGCCTACCAGAACAGCCAGGTCAAAGCCTATATCGAACCCTATGTGGCCAATAACCCGGGGCTGAACGTCATCACCGACGAAAGCTCTGCCGAAGCCGTGACCAAGCTGCGCGCAATGTCCGAGGCTGGCAACATCACCTGGGACCTTGTGGATGTGACCGCTGCTGACGGCCTGCGCCTTTGCGACGAAGGCCTTGCGTTGGAAATCGATCCCGACACGATGCTGGCAGCCGCACCCGACGGAACCCCCGCCTCCGAAGACTTCGGCAATACGCTGGTGGGCGACTGCTTCATTCCGCAGATCGTTTTCTCGACCACCTTCGGCTATCGTACCGATCTTCTGGCCGAAGCACCGACCAGCATCTGCGACATCTTCGATACCGCGAAATTCCCCGGCAAGCGTTCGCTGGAGAAGCGTCCGATCGGGAACATGGAATGGGCACTGATCTGCGACGGCGTCGCGATCGATGACGTCTACGACACCCTGGAAACCCAGGAAGGTGTGGATCGCGCCCTGGCAAAGCTTGGCACGATCAAGAACGACACCATCTGGTGGTCGGCTGGTGCCGAAACCCCGCAGCTTCTGGCTGATGGCGAAGTCGTGCTCGGCTCGACCTACAACGGTCGCCTGTTCTCGGCGATCGTCGAGCAGAACCAGCCCATCGGCATGCTCTGGGATTGGCAGATGTTCGATCTGGACGGCTGGATCATTCCCGCCGGCCTGCCCGAAGACCGTCTCGCTCGTGCGATGGATTTCGTGAAGTTCGCGACCGACACGCAGCGTCTGGCTGATCAGGCTGCCTATATCTCCTACGGTCCGGCGCGTGCGTCCTCCGCTCCGCTGGTTGGCAAGCATGCCGAACTGGGCGTTGACATGGCGCCTCACATGCCGACCGATCCGGCCAACGCGGTCAACACCTTCCTGTTCAACTTTGAATGGTGGGCAAGCTACCGCGATGATCTGGACGCACAGTTCCAGGCATGGCTGCTGCAGTAACGCCTAGACATCATGGAAGGGGCGGATCCGCCCCTTCCACCTTCCTGCGCGTTGCCACCGCGCGGGGCTTTTGCCGAACCGGTGCATGCCGGTTCCGCCAAAGCCAATAAAAAAGCACCGGAACACGGGTGCAAGACGTAGCGACGGGGAAACACATGTCCGATACCACGCTTGACGGTCCGGTTCTTTCAGCCGACGGGACGCCGCTGAAACAGAGCCTGAACAAGGCGCTGCGCAAGCAGAAGATCCGCGCCCTCGTGTTGATCGCGCCCTTGCTTGTCTTCGTGCTTGTGACCTTTGTGGCACCGATCGGATCGATGCTGATGCGGTCGGTCCAGAACACCGCGGGCACGGACTATATTCCTGACCTGATACCGAATGTGGTGGCCGCGATAGAGGACTGGGACCCAAAAAGCGGCGAGGCACCGCCCGAAGCCGTCTATCGGGCCATGGCGATCGACATGGCCACCGCTTTCGAGAACAAGTCCCACACGCAGCTGGGCCGGCGCTTCAACTATGAGGCACCGGGGTTTTCATCCTTGTTCCGTAAATCGGGCCGCCCCGCGTCGAACTGGGACATCGAAACCGATGGCCCCTTCAAGGAGAAGTTCCTTGATATCGACAAGGACTGGGGCAACATCGAATACTGGGCCGCGATCAAGGCCAACTCGGGCTATTACACCAGCAGCTATTTCCTTGCCGCCTTCGACGCGCAGCGCAGCATCGACGGGATCAGCATGAAGGATCCCGATCAACGCATCTATCAGAAGCTGATGTTGCGGACGCTTGGTCTGAGCCTTCTGATCACCTTCTGCACGCTTGCGCTGGGCTATCCGGTCGCATGGTTGCTGGCGGACCTGCCGTTGCGCACATCGAACCTGCTGCTGATCCTTGTGCTTCTGCCGTTCTGGACATCGCTTCTTGTGCGGACATCGGCATGGAAGATTCTGCTGCAGGAACAAGGGGTCATCAACAATTTCTGGATCGCGCTTGGCTTTACCGAACGGCTGTCGCTGATCAACAACCAGTTGGGCGTGATCATTGCGATGACGCATATCCTGTTGCCGTTCATGATCCTGCCCCTCTATTCCGTGATGAAGACGATACAGCCCTCCTATCTGCGTGCGGCAAAATCGCTGGGCGCATCGAACTGGACGGCATTCTGGCGGGTCTATTTTCCGCAGACGACCGCCGGGATCGGTGCAGGCGCGCTGCTCGTCTTCATTCTGGCCGTGGGTTACTTCATCACCCCTGAACTGGTGGGCGGTGCCGATGGCACCTTCATCTCAAACCGGATCTATTTCCAGTTCGCCGTATCCGGCAACTGGGGGCTGGCCGCCGCGCTTGGCACGCTCATGCTGATCGTGGTCCTGATCCTCTACTACGTCTACGACAAGCTTGTCGGCGTCGATAACGTGAAGCTGGGATAAGAGACATGGCATCCAAACTTCCGCCCTATGCCACGACCGGACAGCGGATCTGGTTCTACACGTTCCGCGTGCTCTGTGGTCTGATCTTTTTCTACCTGATCTTCCCGATCCTGATCATCATCCCGCTGTCTTTCAACGCCGAGAATTTCTTTACCTTCACGCCGGCGATGCTGCGTCTCGATCCCGATGGTTATTCGCTCAAGCACTACCAGGATTTCCTTGGTGCGAATGGTGACTACTCGTGGCTGCAGGCCTTCACCAACTCGTTGATCATCGCGCCGCTGGCCACGCTGCTGGCCGTCTCGCTGGGAACTCTTGCCGCCATCGGTCTGACACAGCCGCATGTGCCCTATCGCAAGCAGATCACGGCGTTGCTGATCTCGCCGATGATCGTGCCGCTGATCATCACCTCGGCCGGGATGTTCTTTTTCTACTCGCGTCCCTTCGGTGTGACGGAGCTTGGCTTGCAGGGCACCTATGCCGGTGTCGTCCTGGCCCACGCGGCCCTTGGCATTCCTTTCGTGATCATCACCGTGACCGCGACCCTGTCCAGTTTCGACACCTCGCTGACACGGGCCGCAGCCAATATGGGCGCCGATCCGGTCACGACATTCTTCCGTGTGCAGATGCCCCTGATTCTGCCGGGCGTGATTTCGGGTGGCCTGTTCGCCTTCATCACCTCGTTCGACGAGGTTGTGGTTGTGCTTCTGGTCGGTTCTGCAGGTCAGAAGACCCTGCCGTGGCAGATGTTCATCGGTCTGCGTGAACAGATCAGCCCGACGATCCTGGCCGTGGCCACGATCCTTGTGGTGATCTCGATCGCGCTTCTCACCACCGTCGAATTGCTGCGCCGCCGGTCCGAACGGCTGCGCGGGATGAGCCCGGGCTGACCCGATGGACATCGCTGGCAAGACTGTCCTTGTCACGGGCGGTGCACAGGGGATCGGCCTTGCCTTGGCGCAGGCCTTCAAGCAGGCGGGTGCCGGTCGCGTCGTCATCGCGGACCTGCGTCTGCCCGAAGAGATGCCGGAGGGTGTGGATGAGGCGCTGATTTGCGATGTGGCGGATCCGGCCCAGATCACGGCGATGATCGACCATGTCGAGGCAGCGCATGGTCATATCGACATCATGTGCTCGAACGCCGGGATCGCCACCGGCATGGATACTACATTCGACAATATCGCCTTTGCCGATCCGACGGTCTGGGACCGTGCCTGGGCCGTCAACGTGATGGCCCATGTCCACGCCGCGCGCGTTCTGATCCCGCGCATGAAGGCGCGGGGCGGCGGGTATTTCCTGCACACGATCTCGGCGGCCGGTCTGCTGTCGCAGGTCGGCTCGGCGGTGTATTCGACAACAAAACACGCCGCTGTAGGCTTCGCCGAAAGCCTTGCGATAGGGCATCGCGACGATGGTATCCGCGTCTCGATGCTGTGTCCGCAGGGCGTGGCGACCCCGATGCTGGAAGGCATCCCCGAAGGCCCGCAACTGGGGGATGGCGTCCTCAGCGCCGAAACCGTGGCAGAGGCGGCGATCGAAGGAATCCGGGCCGAACGCTTCGTGATCCTTCCCCACCCCGCTGTCGCAGACTATATGCGCGCCAAGGTCGAGAATTACGACCGCTGGATCGGTGGCATGGCCAAGTTGCAGCGGGCGATGAAACCCGGCTGAGGCCGGTACAGGCCGAACCGGTGCACTTGGATATTTATTGCAAGAAGAAGCAGGGAAGGGGCGCGCATGTCGGACGCGGAAAAGCACAATGCCGAAATGAAGGCGCTGCAAAAGACGCAGCGCGCAAAGATCGCCGAAGCAGGTGACCCCGAACGCGGGCTTGTTCTGGTGCATACAGGGGACGGCAAGGGCAAATCATCTTCGGCCTTCGGTGTGGTGATCCGCGCCTTGGGCTGGGGGCAGTCCGTGGGTGTGGTGCAGTTCATCAAGGGCACTTGGATCACCGGCGAAAAGCAGTTCTTCGACAAGCTGGGCGGTGTGACCTGGGCCACGATGGGCGAGGGGTTCACCTGGGACACGCAGGATCGCGACCGTGACATCGCGGCAGCTGAGGCCGCCTTTGCCAAGGCGCGAAGCATGATGGAAAGCGGTGATTTTGATCTGATCGTTCTGGACGAGATCAACATCGCGCTGCGCTATGACTACTTGACGGCAGAGGCAGTGATTGCGGGGCTTGAGGCCCGGCATCCGCGTTGCGCTGTGATCCTGACCGGGCGCGACGCGCCGCAGGCCCTTTGCGATTACGCCGATCTGGTCAGCGAGATGCGCGAGGTCAAGCATCCCTATCAGGCCGGGATCAAGGCGCAGCGTGGCGTCGATTTCTGAAACGCGAAAGGGGCCGCGCATCGGCGGCCCCTTGCATGGGATCAGATCCGGGTGTCAGGCGCGAACTAGCTTTTCGTAGCTTTCCGCGATGTCGCGAGTCAGCGCGCCCACTTCGAAATTATAACTGCCGATCTGGCCCACGGGTGTCACCTCGGCGGCGGTGCCGGTCAGCCAGCATTGCTGGAAGCCTTCCATCTCTTCGGGCATGATGTGCCGCTCGTGCACGGTGATGCCCTTTTCCTTGAGCATGCCGATCACGGTCTGGCGCGTCAGCCCGTTCAGGAAGCAATCGGCCAGCGGGGTATGAACCTCGCCATCCTTGACGAAGAAGATGTTGGCGCCGGTCGCCTCGGCCACATAGCCGCGATAATCCATGAACAGCGCGTCCGAGCAGCCCTTGGCCTCGGCAGTATGCTTGGACGTGGTGCAGATCATGTAAAGACCGGCGGCCTTGGCATGTACCGGGATCGTTTCCGGCGAGGGGCGCTTCCACTTCGAGATGTCGAGCTTGGCGCCCTTCATCTTGGCGTCGCCATAGTAGTTGCCCCAGCCCCAGACCGCGATGGCCAGATGGACAGGGTTGCGCGCCGAGGACACGCCCATGTCTTCGCCTGCACCGCGCCATGCCACAGGGCGCACATAGGCGTCGGTCAGGCCATTCGCCTCAAGCGTGGCTTTCTTGGCGGCTTCGATCTCATCCACGGAGAACGGGATTTCGAAGTCGAGGCAACTGGCCGAGAAGTGCAGACGCTCGGAATGCTCGCGGCTCTTGAAGATCTTGCCGTTGTAGCAGCGCTCGCCCTCGAAGACCGAGCTCGCGTAATGCATCGCATGGGTCAGGATATGCACATTGGCGGACCGCCAGTCTACCAGTTTGCCATCCATCCAGATCTTGCCATCGCGGTCATCATATGCAGCCATCGGTCACTCCCCTGCCTCGCGTGCTTTGCGAATATTGCGTTCAAAATGTCCGGTTCGGACATAAAGTTGCGTGGAAACTGAGATTCGCTACCAGTTACATCTTGGAATGTCAACAAGACTGACTTAAACTGCCTTGATCTGAGGCAGTCTGTCCATACGGGCTGTCGCGCATAACGGAACATTACCATACTGAACCGAAGGGGGAAGGCATGATGTCGGACGCGCCGGGCGGTGAATCTCTGCTGTTCCTTACGGATGAACAGCTGCGTCAGGGAATCGAGGCGATGTTCTTTGCCTACCGTGGTTTTACCGCTGATCCCGATCGGATCCTCGCGGGCTTGGCTTATGGCCGTGCCCATCACCGGGCGATCCATTTCATCAATCGCGCACCCGGCACCACGGTGAACAATCTGCTGGTTCTTCTTGGCGTGACCAAGCAATCGCTGAACCGGGTCCTGCGCACGCTGGTCGAAGACGGGCTGGTCGAAAGCAAGGTCGGAAAGTCCGACAAGCGCGAGCGTCACCTCTACCTGACCGAGGCCGGAGAGGCGCTGGAGCGTAAGCTGTCCGATGCGCAGAGGGCGCGCATGCGCTCTGCCTACCGGGCCGCGGGGCCGCAAGCCGTGGCGGGTTTCCGGCAGGTGCTTGAGGCGATGATGGATGGCGATCTGCGTCGCAAGTATCAGGCGCTGCGGGATAGCGGGACATGAACCGACAGGATGCACATCTGCTGATCGTCGATGACGATGAGCGTATCCGCGGGCTGCTTCAGAAATTCCTGATGCGGCACGGGTTCATGGTCTCGGCGGCGCGTGACGCGGGGCATGCCCGGCGCATTCTTTCGGGGCTGGACTTCGACCTGATCGTGCTGGACGTCATGATGCCGGGTGAGGACGGGGTCAGCCTGACCCGTGCCCTGCGCGAGACACGTCAGACACCGATCCTGCTGCTGACCGCCAAGGGCGAGACATCGGACCGGATCGCCGGGCTCGAGGCCGGTGCCGACGACTATCTTGCAAAGCCTTTTGAGCCCAAGGAACTCTTGCTCAGGATCAACGCGATCCTGCGCCGCATGCCCGAGGCCGCGCCGGTGAACACCGCACCCAAGGTGCTGCAGATGGGCGCGGTGCGTTATGATATCGAGCGCGGCGAGATGTGGCAGGGTGACAGCCTGATCCGCCTGACGGCGACCGAGGCACAGTTGATGCGCATCTTCTCGGCCCGCCCCGGCGAGCCGCTGAGCCGGATGCAACTGGTCGAGGATCTGGGACGCGATCGCGATCAGGCGCAGGAACGTGCCGTCGATGTGCAGATCACGCGCCTGCGCCGCAAGATCGAGGCGGATCCGAAGCAGCCACGCTACCTGCAGACGGTGCGCGGGGCGGGCTACATGCTGGCGCCGGACTGAGATGGCCGGGCCGGGATCTTGAGTATTTCTGGCAAGATGAAGGGAAGAGGTGGCGCATGACCACAGGGCTTTGGACGCATGACGCTTTTTCGGGGCACGTGACCCCGGCGGGACATCCCGAACAGGTCGCGCGGCTGACCTATGCGGAGCGCGCCCTGTCAGCTGACCGCTATGCCGGTCTTGCCAGGTTTCAGGCGCCGCTGGCCGATGATGCTGCCCTGCTGCGGTGCCATCCACAGTCCTATATCGATCGCATCGTTGCGGCCGAGCCGGCAACTGGCTGGCGGCAGCTGGATGAGGATACACATATGTCACCCGGATCGGTCGAGGCCGCGCGCCGGGCGGTCGGCGGGGCGATTGCGGCTGTCGATGCCGTTATGGCAGGGGATGTGGGCAATGCCTTCGTGGCGGCGCGCCCGCCCGGTCATCATGCGGAGCGTGAGACGCCGATGGGGTTCTGCCTCTTCGGCACGGTGGCGATCGCCGCGAAACATGCACTGGACCATCATGGCCTGTCGCGGGTTGCAGTGGTCGATTTCGATGTTCACCATGGCAATGGGACGCAGGATCTGTTGTGGGAGGAGCCGCGCGCGGTCTTCTTTTCGTCACACCAGTCGCCGCTCTGGCCCGGCACCGGCGCCGAGTCCGAGCGCGGTGCCCATGACACGATTTTCAACATCCCGCTGGAGCCGGACAGCGGCGGTGCCACCATGCGCGCCGCCTATGAGGGGCGCGTCTTTCCGATCCTGTCTGCGCTCAAGCCCGAATTGATCCTGATCTCGGCCGGATTTGATGCCCATATGGCGGATCCACTGGCGCAGCTGCGGTGGCAGACCGAGGATTTTGCTTGGATCACCGGACGTCTGTGCGATCTGGCCGAAGAGATGTGTCAGGGCCGCGTTGTATCGGTGCTGGAGGGTGGCTATGATCTGGACGCGCTCGCGGCTTCGGTTGCCGCGCATGTGGATGTGTTGATGGAGAGAAGCGCATGACCGACAGGCCCGTAGCCGAATTGAGCTTTGAAGAGGCGATGAAGGAGCTGGAAGGCGTCGTCGGCCAGCTGGAACGTGGCGATGTGGCGCTGGACGAGTCGATCCGTCTTTACGAACGCGGTGCCGAGCTGAAGAAGCGCTGCGAGGCCAAGCTGAAAGAAGCCGAGGAGAAGGTGGCCGCCATCACCCTGGATGGTGAGGGCCAGCCCGCAGGCCTGAAAACGGTCGAAGGCCTGTAAGTGTTTCAAGTCCGACTGCAAGAGGTGGCGGCACAGGTGCAGGCGCATCTGGATGCCGTGATGACCCCGCTTGAAGGGCAGATCGCGGATGCGATGCGCTATACCTGTCAGGGTGGCAAGCGTCTGCGGGCCTTTCTGGTGATGGAAGGCGCGCGGCTGCACAGGGTGGATCCCGCCCATGCCATCTGGCCCGCCGCCGCGATCGAGATGATCCATGCCTACAGCCTGGTCCATGATGACCTGCCTTGCATGGATGACGATGACCTGCGTCGTGGACGGCCAACCGTGCATGTCAGATGGGACGAGGGAACCGCCGTGCTGACCGGTGATGCCCTGCAGACCCTCGCCTTCGAATGCCTTGCGCAGCCGCATTGTCACACCGATCCTGCGGTGCGCGCCGATCTGGTGCTGAGCATGGCGCAGGCGGCTGGAGCCCAGGGCATGGTCCTGGGGCAGGCGCTGGACATTGCCGCGGAAACCGCCGACCAGCCCCTGAGCCTGGATCAGATCATCGCGCTTCAGAACGGCAAGACCGGCGCCTTGATCCGGTGGTCAGCCATGGCCGGCCCCGTCATGGCGCGCGCCGATGTGGGCCCGCTGCGTACCTACGCGCAGGCGCTTGGGCTTGCCTTTCAGATTGCGGACGACATCCTTGATGTGACCGGGGACGAGGCTGCCGCTGGAAAGCGCCTTCAGAAGGATGCAGAGGCCGGCAAGGCGACATTCGTCAGCCATCTTGGTCTGGACGGGGCGAAACGCCGCGCCGAGGCCTTGGTGCAGGATGCCTGCGATGCGCTATCTGTCTACGGTGGGGATGCGGAAAACTTGCGGGATGCGGCGCGGTTCGTTATCTCGCGCGATAATTGAGACGACAAAAACCCCCGGAGGGGTCACCGATGACCGACAGACCCCAGACCCCCTTGCTGGATCAGGTTCACCTGCCATCCGACCTGAAACGGTTTTCGGACGAGGACTTGCACCAGTTGGCGCAGGAACTGCGGGCCGAGACGATCTCGGCCGTGTCCGTGACGGGTGGCCATCTGGGGGCAGGGCTGGGCGTCGTGGAATTGACCGTGGCGCTGCATGCGGTCTTCGACACCCCGCGCGACAAGCTGATCTGGGATGTCGGGCATCAATGCTACCCGCACAAGATCCTGACCGGGCGACGCGAACGTATCCGCACCCTGCGCCAGAAGGACGGTTTGAGCGGTTTCACCAAGAGATCCGAGTCGCCCTATGATCCGTTTGGGGCGGCGCATAGCTCGACCTCGATCAGTGCTGCATTGGGTTTCGCCGTGGCGCGCGATCTGGGGGGCAGCATTGACTCCGGGCTGGGCGACGCGATCGCGGTGATCGGCGACGGGTCGATGTCGGCGGGTATGGCCTTTGAGGCGATGAACAACGCAGGTCACTTGAAGAAGCGGTTGTTCGTGATCCTCAATGACAACGAGATGTCGATCGCCCCACCCGTCGGCGCGCTGTCATCCTACCTCAGCCGCCTTTACGCCGGCGAGCCGTTTCAGGAATTCAAGGCCGCCGCGAAGGGTGCCGTCAGCCTGCTGCCGCCGCCGTTCCGCGAGGGCGCAAAACGCGCCAAGGATCTGCTCAAGGGTTTCACCGTGGGCGGCACCCTGTTCGAGGCGCTGGGCTTTTCCTATCTGGGGCCGATCGACGGGCATGACCTTGATCAGCTTTTGCCGGTTCTGCGCACCGTCAAGGCGCGCGCCACCGGGCCGATGCTGATCCATGTGATCACCAAGAAGGGCAAGGGCTATGCCCCGGCTGAAACCGCGCGCGACAAGGGGCACGCCACCGCGGAGTTCGACGTGTTGACCGGCGTGCAGAAAAGGCGCCCTCGAATGCGCCCAGCTATACATCGGTGTTCGCGCGCGCGCTGCTGGATCAGGCCGCGCGCGACAGCCGGATCTGCGCAGTGACGGCGGCCATGCCCGATGGCACCGGGTTGAACCTGTTTGCCGAGCGTTATCCGTCGCGCTGCTTTGACGTCGGGATTGCCGAGCAGCATGGGGTCACCTTCTCGGGCGCGCTGGCGGCAGGCGGGATGCGGCCATTCTGTGCGATGTATTCCACCTTCCTGCAACGCGGGTATGACCAGGTCGTGCATGACGTGGCGATCCAGCGCCTGCCGGTCCGGTTCGCTATCGACCGCGCGGGTCTGGTGGGTGCCGATGGGGCAACCCATGCCGGTGCTTTCGACGTTGCGTTCCTGGCAAACCTGCCCGGTTTCGTCGTGATGGCTGCGGCGGATGAGGCCGAGCTGGTGCATATGGTTGCGACCGCGGCTGCCTATGATGACGGGCCCATCGCCTTCCGGTTTCCGCGTGGCGAGGGGACGGGCGTCGAGATGCCCGAACGCGGTGAGCCGCTGGACATCGGCAAGGGCCGGATGATCCAGCAGGGCGCGCGGGTTGCCATCCTGTCGTTCGGCACCCGCCTGTCCGAGGTCATGACCGCATGCGAGGCGCTTTCGGTGCGCGGCATCACGCCCACCGTGGCCGATGCCCGCTTTGCAAAGCCGCTGGACCGCGACATGATCTTGACGCTGGCCGCCGACCACGAGGCGCTGATCACCATCGAGGAAGGTGTCGTGGGCGGATTCGGCAGCCATGTCGCGCAGCTTCTGTCTGATGAGGGCGTCTTTGATCGCGGGTTGCGATTCCGGTCCATGGTCCTGCCCGATACCTTTATCGATCAGTCCAGTCCCGCGGACATGTATGCAACAGCCGGTCTGAATGCCGCCGATATCGAAGCCAAGGTGCTTGAGGTCCTCGGGGTCGAGGTTCTGGCGCGGCGCGGATAGATCCGCGCCTTAGAACACCCGCGCCAAGGCAACGCTGACACCCGTCACCAGCAGTCCCAGATAGGTGTAACCCAGCATCACGAAGATACCGTCCCGCAGTGTCTGTCCCGCCGCCAGTAGCGACAGTCCCACGGCGCTGAGCGTTGTCGAGAATGGTACCAGCGACAGCGGCGGCCAGGTCAGGGCCACGGCAATGATGACAAGATAGGCGAGCAGAGAGATCGGCTGCCTGGTCAGTGCCATCCAGCGTCCGCTGCGATGCGCATCGATCCAGGCGGCGGGTCTTTCAAGGCTGTCGAGTGCCCGCACCAGCCTGTACGCGGAAATCCGGCGGCGCATGATCGCATCGGGCAGCCAGAGGTGATGCCGCCCCATCACGGCCTGACCTGCGATCAGCAGGATCACGACCGCCACCAGCGAGGGCAGAAAGGGGATGGCCGAAAGCGGCGAGACCATCAGCAGCCCCAGTACCAGCAGTGTCGCCGCGAAGGACCGTGTCCCGATGCGTGACAGGATATCCCGCAGGCTGACGGTATCTTCGCCCTCTGACGGTCTGATGGCTGCAAGCAGAGTGGTCAGGGTCGGGGGAACTTCCGGCTCGGGCGACTTGATGAGGCCCTGGAAGCGCGCATCGAGTGTCACGCCGTTTCTCCTGCCAGCAGGGCCCTCAGCCCATGTCGGTAATCGGGGTATAGCAATTTCATGCCCAGTTCTGTCTTGATCAGGTCATTCCTGACCCGCTTGCTTTCCGCGTAGAAGCTGCGCGCCATCGGTGTCAGATCAGCCTGCTCGAAAGGCACTTCCGGCGGCAAGGGCAGCCCCAGAAGTTCGGCCGCATGGCCGATCACATCCTGCGGAGGCGCGGGATCATCGTCGCAAAGGTTGTAGATCGCACCGGGACGCGGCTGGTGGATCGAGGCCTCGAGCACCTGCGCAATATCGTCGACATGGATGCGGCTGAAGACCTGGCCGGGCTTGATGATCCGCCGCGCAGTGCCATTGCGGACCTTCTCGAAAGGTCCGCGGCCCGGTCCGTAGATTCCGGCCAGACGAAAGATGTGCAGGGGCAATCCGGGCAGCGATTGCCACGCCTGTTCAGCCTCGACACGCATCTTGCCACGGCGGGTCGAAGGGGTCAGGGGCGTATCCTCATCGACCCATTCCCCCTCATGATCGCCGTAGACGCCCGTGGTGGACAGATAGCCGACCCATTCCAGCCGCGGAGCCGCCCGCGCGATCTGATCGCGCAGAAGGGCAAGAACCGGGTCGCCGTCAGCCTCTGGCCCGGCCGAGCAAATGACATGGCTGGCTTTGGACAGGGCACCGCGCAGATCGCCATCCGGCCAGAGAATCGGGGTGATGCCCTCGGCTTTCAGTGCCCGGGCCTTGTCCGGGTTCCGGGTGGTGCCCAGCACGGTCCAGCCCTGCGGCAGCAGCCTCCGCGCCAGCGCGCGGGCCGAATAGCCGTGACCAAAGGACAAAAGTGTTTTTCCCATGCGCGTTAGATGTGTCTGGCCTTGGCGGAAAGCAATAGGAAAGATGTGTTACAAAAAACGCTTTGAGATTTGGTTTTTGTAACTTATAACATGTGAAGCGAACGGAGGAGTCTTCCATGTATTCTCAAGGACTGATCGGGGCTGACGGCCGGACCGAGGAAACACCCGAATTTCTGGCCCGCTTTCAGAAGCGGATCGACGCCGAAGAAAAGATCGAACCCAAGGACGAGATGCCCGAAGGCTATCGCCGGACGCTGATCCGTCAGATCGGTCAGCACGCGCATTCCGAGATCGTCGGCATGCTGCCGGAAGGCAACTGGATCACCCGCGCGCCCAGCCTGCGCCGCAAGGCGGCCCTTCTGGCCAAGGTGCAGGACGAAGGTGGCCACGGCCTTTACCTCTATTCCGCCGCCGAGACGCTGGGCGTCAGCCGTGAGGAGATGACAGAGGAGCTTTTGTCCGGCAAGGCCAAGTATTCCTCGATCTTCAACTATCCCACGCTCAGCTGGGCGGATATGGGTACCATCGGTTGGCTGGTGGATGGCGCGGCGATCATGAACCAGATCCCGCTGTGCCGCTGTTCTTTCGGTCCCTATGCCCGCGCGATGATCCGCGTCTGCAAGGAAGAAAGCTTTCACCAGCGCCAAGGCTACGAGATCGTGATGACCCTGGCCCAGGGCACGCCGGAACAGAAGGCCATGGCCCAGGACAGCCTGAACCGCTGGTGGTGGCCCTCGCTGATGATGTTCGGCCCGCATGATGCGGACAGCCAGCATTCGGACCAGTCAATGGCCTGGAAGATCAAGCGCTTCACGAATGACGAGCTGCGGCAGAAATTCATCGATGCCACGGTGCCGCAGGCCGAATATCTTGGCCTGACGATCCCTGATCCCGACCTGAAATGGAACGAGGAAAAGGGCGGCTACGATCACGGCCCGATCGACTGGGACGAATTCTGGCGCGTGGTCAAGGGCCATGGCCCGATGGCCAAGGACCGCGTCAAGGCGCGCAAGAAGGCTTGGGATGATGGTGCCTGGGTGCGTGAAGCCGCACTGGCCCATGCCGAGAAACGCCGCGCCCGCAAGATCGCGGCCGAGTAAGCAAAAGGGGGGCGCTGCCCCCGTCCCTGCGGGACTCCCCCGGGATATTTCACGCAAGAAGAAGGAGCAGGCGATGACTGCGACAACACCGCTTTGGGAAGTCTTCATCCGTCCGCGCAATGGTCTGGCGCACAAGCATGTCGGCAGCCTGCATGCTGCCGATGAGGTGATGGCCCTGCAATCGGCGCGCGATGTCTATACGCGTCGTGGCGAAGGCAATTCGATCTGGGTCGTGCCTTCAGCCGCGATCACGGCATCCGATCCCGACCAGACGGCCGAGAATTTCGAGCCGACAGCCGACAAGATCTATCGCCACCCGACCTTTTACGAAATCCCGGAAGATGTGGGGCATATGTGATGGCGGTCTGGGAAGCGCTGCTGGAACTGGCGGATGATCACCTGGTGCTGGGTCACCGGATCAGCGAGTGGTGCGGTCATGCGCCGATGCTGGAAGAAGACCTGGCCATGCCGAACATGGGGCTGGACCTGATTGGTACGGCACGCACGCTTTACGATCACGCGGGCAAGCTGGAAGGCAAGGGTCGGTCTGAGGACGATCTGGCCTATCTGCGTGACGAACGGGAGTATCGCAACTGCCTGCTGGTGGAGCGTCCTAACGAGGATTTCGCCCATACCATGCTGCGGCAGTTCTATTTCGCGGCCCTTATGCGCCCCTATTGGCTGGCGGCGCTGCACAGCGCGGATGAGACCGTGCGCGGCGTCGCGGGCAAGGCGGAAAAGGAAATGGCCTATCACATTCGCCACGCGGGTGAATGGGTCATCCGTCTGGGTGACGGGACCGGGGAAAGCGCCACGCGGATGCGCGATGCCGTCGAGGCGCTGCACATCTATGTGGATGAGCTGTTCGACAGTTCCGACGCCGCCCGCGTGGCCGAAGCCGACGGCGTGCTGCCAGTCCGCGCCGATCTGCGCGACACATGGGAGCGCACCGTGTCCGAGGTCTTTGCCGAGGCGCTGCTGGAACAACCCAAGGCGGCCTATGCGCAGCGTGGCGGGCGTCAGGGCATCCATAACGAGACGCTGGGCCATCTGCTGGCCGAGATGCAGGTCGTGCACCGCGCCCATCCGGGGGCCCGCTGGTGACTGTCTGCTGGCAGGGTAGCGCCGAGGCGGCCTGGGAGGCGGCAGCCGCCGTTCCCGACCCCGAGGTGCCCTGCGTGACGGTGGCGGATCTGGGCATCTTGCGCTGGGTCAGGGTCGAAGATGGCATTGCCGTGGCCGGTGTCACGCCGACCTATTCGGGCTGCCCGGCCGTGCTGGCGATCGAACTGGCGGTTGAAGCTGCCTTGCGCGACGCCGGTTTCGAGGCGCGGATCGAGCGTGTGCTCAGCCCGCCCTGGACCACCGACTGGATCACCGAGGAGGGGCGCGAGAAGCTGCGCGACTACGGCATCGCGCCGCCGGTCAAATCCTCAGGCTCGATCCGTTCCCTGTTCGGCGAGGTTACGGTCGCCTGCCCCAAATGCGGGAGCACCGATACCGAGAAGCTGAGCGAATTTGGTTCCACAGCCTGCAAGGCGCATTATCGATGCCGGTCCTGTGTCGAACCCTTCGACTATTTCAAATGCATCTGACCACGGAAGGACAACGCCCATGTTCCACGAACTGACCATTCGCGAGGTACACCGCGAGACACCGGACGCCGTGGCGATTTCCTTTGATGTGCCGCAGGCGGCGACCGAGGCGTTCCAGTGGGTGCCGGGGCAATACCTGACCCTGCGGGCCAATGTGGATGGTCAGGATATCCGCCGGTCCTATTCCATCGCCAGCTTGCCGGGCAAGCCGCTGACCGTTGGCATCAAGCATGTCGAGGGTGGCGCATTCTCGAGCTTTGCGCAGGGATTGAAGGCCGGCGATCACATGCAGGTCATGCCGCCCGAGGGGCGCTTTGTCGGCAAGGGCGAAGGGCGCATGGTGCTTGTCGCCGCCGGATCGGGCGTGACGCCGATGGTGGCCATGGCCGCGGATGCGCTGGCGCGTGGGGCCGAGGTGACGCTGATCTATGGCAACCGGAATACCGGTTCCATCATGTTCCGCGAGGCTCTGGACGGTCTCAAGGATCGCTATGTCGACCGTTTCACCTTGATCCATATCCTCAGCCGTGAGCCACAGGACGTGGCCCTTCTGAACGGGCGCATTACCGGCGAGAAGGTCGCGGCCCTGGCGCGCGCCGGCGCGGTCGATCTGGAGGGTGCGGAAGGTGTGTTTCTTTGCGGTCCCGGCGACATGATCGACGATGTGGCGGCCATGCTGAAGGAGCAGGGCATCCCGCAGGAGCGCATCCATTTCGAGCGGTTCTTTCAGGCAGGCGATGTCCCGCGCGCGCCCCGTTCAGCCGCCGCTGCGGCCGCTGCCGCGCATGGTGTGACGGTCGAGGTCGTGCTTGATGGCACCCGTCGTCAGTTCACCGTCGAAGCGGGCGATGACAATGTCGTTGATGCGGCAGAGCGTCAGGGCCTGGAGCTGCCCTATTCCTGCAAGGGCGGGATGTGCTGCACCTGCCGCTGCAAGGTGGCCGAGGGAAGCGCCGAGATGGCCGTGAACTATTCGCTGGAACCCTGGGAACTGGAGGCCGGCTTTACCCTGGCCTGTCAGGCGCGGCCGACCAGCGACAGGCTGGTTCTGGATTTCGACGCTGCCTGATCACGCCGAAAGCGGGCGTGAGGCGACCCAGACATAGCCGTCTGGATCCATGATATAGGTCTCGCGCAGACCATGGGGCTTGTCGGTCGGCGGTTGCAGGATCATGCCGCCTGCCGCCTCGGCCTGTGCGGCTGCCGTGTCGGGATCCGTCTGAAACAGGCGCAGCTCTGCGCCGCTTCCGCGCGGACCGGATTCAGGCAGCAGCGACAGCAACGGATTGGCATGATAAGTCCTGTCGGCATGCAGTTGCAGAAGCTGTCCATGGTAATCGATGATCGCGAAATCATTGCTGACGCGATGTGCCTGCATGCCGAATACATCGGCAAGAAAACGGGTCTCTCGCGGAACGTCGCGGACCAGCAGGTTCAGCCCCAGACCTGACAGGCTGCGACCGAAATCCGGTGCGGTCACGCTGTCGAAATCCATGGCCATCCCCCTGCATTTCATGCCGCTTCGCCTGACGTCCCGTCGCAGCTTGATCCTTGTCCTTCGGGGTGTCAACGTGGTGCAGGGATCGCGGCACAGCGGTCCGTCATAACAAAGCGAGCCGTGATGCGTAGACAGGATGATTTGCCGCTGAACACACCGGATCAGCAGGAACCACAGACATTTACCGATCCGAAGTTGGCCGTTGCGCATCTGATCGCACTTTATGATGGCGCCACGGGGTTTCTGTGTGACCGTTTCGCCCGGACGATGCAGTCTGGCCATCCCGGTTGCCGCTACCGGGCCTACTATCCGGAAATCCGGATCACAACGACCAGCCATGCCAAGGTCGACAGCCGCCTGAGCTTTGGGCATGTCGCGGGTCCCGGCGCGCATGCGACGACCATCACGCGGCCTGACCTTTTCCGCAACTACCTTGAACAGCAGATCGGCCTGCTGCTGATGAACCATGACGTGCCCGTGCAGATCGGCCTGTCCGATACGCCGATCCCGGTGCATTTTGCCGTGGCAAATGATCCCGGCATGACCGTGCCACAGGAAGGGGCGGCCGATTTCATCCTGCGCGATGTCTTCGATGTGCCCGACCTGAATACGATGAACGATGATATCGTCAACGGAACCTACAAATTGCCGCCGGACGGAACCGAGCCGCTGGCCGCTTTCACGGCGCAGCGGGTTGATTACTCTCTGGCGCGGCTGGCGCATTACACGGCAACGGATCCGGTGCATTTCCAGAACCATGTCCTGTTCACCAATTACCAGTTCTACGTGTCGGAATTCGAGGCCTATGCCCGCAAGGTGCTGGCCGATCCCGAAAGCGGCTATGTGAGTTTCGTCAGTACCGGCAATGTCGAGATCACAGACCCCCGGACGCCGCTGCCCATCGTCGACAAGGTGCCGCAAATGCCGGCCTACCATCTGAAGCGGCAAGACGGCTCGGGCGTGACGCTTGTCAACATCGGGGTCGGACCCTCGAACGCCAAGACGGCCACGGATCATATCGCGGTGCTGCGACCGCATGCCTGGATCATGGTCGGCCATTGTGCGGGTCTCAGGAATTCGCAATCGCTGGGGGATTTCGTTCTGGCCCATGCCTATCTTCGCGAGGACAAGGTGCTGGACGATGACCTGCCGGTCTGGGTGCCCATTCCGGCGCTGGCCGAGATACAGATCGCGCTGCAGCAGGCTGTGGCCGAGGAAACGCAGCTTCAGGATTACGATCTCAAGCGGGTCATGCGGACAGGCACGGTGGCATCGGTTGACAACCGGAATTGGGAATTGCGCGACCAGACCGGCCCGGTGCAACGCCTCAGCCAAAGCCGGGCTATCGCGCTCGATATGGAAAGTGCGACGATCGCCGCCAACGGCTTTCGCTTCCGTGTGCCTTATGGGACGCTTCTCTGTGTCTCGGACAAGCCGCTTCACGGAGAGCTGAAGTTGCCCGGCATGGCTTCGGATTTCTATCGGACACAGGTGTCACGGCACCTTATGATCGGCATTCGCGCCATGGAACGCTTGCGGGACATGCCACTTGCGCGTATCCACAGCCGCAAATTGCGAAGTTTTGACGAAACGGCCTTCCTGTGAACCGGGAGAATTCGCGCTATCACGGGGAAAAAAGCGGAAATTCGCACGTTTTGATCTTGTGTTGCCCCACTATTCGTTGTGTTTAGACACGAGATACAGTTAAATCTAACAAATGAGCCCCAACAGATCGGGCAGTTGAAGGAGACCAAGAAATGGCAAAACCGATGACCAAGACCCAGCTTGTTGCCGCTCTGGCCGATGAAATGGGCGCAGACAAGAAAACCGCAGGCAGCGCGCTGGATGCTGTCGTGGCGATCATCACCCGTGAAGTGGGTGCCGGCGGTGCAGTGACCCTGCCCGGTATCGGCAAGATCTACTGCCGCGAGCGTCCCTCGCGCATGGTGCGCAACCCCGCCACCGGCGAGCAGATGCAGAAGGACGCCGACAAGGTCGTCAAGATGACCATCGCCAAGGCGCTCAAGGACAGCGTGAACGGCTGATCTTGCATCCCAGATGAAATTCCGAAAGGGTCGCCCATGTGGCGGCCCTTTTGCTTTGGGTGTCATGGCAACCCGGCAGACAGGCAGAGACAGACTTGAATATTCGCGCGATTGCCATGGGTTTGATGTTTGCGCTGATGTGGTCGTCGGCCTTCACCTCGGCACGGATCATCGTGGCCTATGCCCCGCCTCTGGCCTCCTTGTCGCTCCGGTTCTTTCTGTCGGGCCTTATCGGTGTCTGCATTGCCCTTGCGCTGGGCCAGACCTTCCGCCTGACGCGCGCGCAATGGCGCGCGACGATCATCTTCGGCCTGTGCCAGAATGCGCTTTACCTTGGCCTGAACTTTGTCGCGATGCAGACGGTTGAGGCCTCTGTCGCGTCGATCATCGCGTCCTCCATGCCGCTGATGGTGGCCTTTGCGGGGTGGGCGATCTTTCGTGAAAAGCTGCCGCGTCTGGGTCTGATCGGCCTTGTTCTGGGATTTCTGGGCGTGGGCCTGATCATGGGGGCGCGGCTGGATGCCGGGGTCGACCTCTATGGTCTGACACTTTGCATCCTTGGCGCTGCGGCGCTGACCGTGGCGACTCTGTCCGTAAGGGGGGCATCCTCGGGTGGGAACGTGATGATGATCGTGGGGCTGCAGATGTTCGTGGGGGCTGCCATTCTTGCCGTGGGTTCGGCCCTGCTGGAAAGAGACGGGCTCGAAGTGACCATGAACTGGAAACTGGTGGTGGCCTTCCTGTACACCACGCTGATCCCCGGTCTTGCGGCCACCTGGGTCTGGTTCACGCTGGTCAACCAGATCGGCGCAGTCAAGGCGGCCACCTTTCACTTCCTCAACCCGTTTTTCGGTGTGGCCATCGCCGCCGTCCTTCTGGGTGAGGCGCTGGGACTGCTCGACATCCTCGGTGTGGTGATCATCGCCGCCGGCATCCTTGCCGTGCAGCTGTCACGCCAGAAACCGGTGGTTTGAAACTGGGCCCCACGGTCTCGTGAAGGTGGTTGAAGGCAACGTGTGATGACAGGCGCGGCAGGACAGGTCTAGATCATGGCCAGATGTGCCGATCCTGCCCTGTGCAGTTGACCTTGCCCCGTTCATCCGAAGGAGTTGCCATGAACCGCCGTGATTTGATCGCTCTTACATCTCTGACCGCAGTGACACTGGCCTTCCCGCTTGCCGTGCGCGCCGGTGGTCTGCCTTATACGCCCGCCTTGCTGGCCGAACGGCTGGCAGCAGGCGAAACGGTGTTTCTGGATTTCAAGGCCAGCTGGTGCAGCACCTGCAAGGCGCAGGAGCGCGTTCTGGCAGCCCTCAAGGCCGAAACGCCGGAGTATGAGAAGAAGATCACCTTCATCGATGTCGACTGGGATCAATATGGTCGCTCGGACATCGTGCAGGAGTTGAAGATCCCGCGCCGCTCGACGCTTGTCGTGTTGCGTGGCGATCAGGAACTGGGACGGATCGTGGCACAGACGGGCCGCGCCGAGATCAAGGCCTTGATGGATACGGCCTTGCAGGCGGCGCTTGCCTGATCAGGTCAGAAGCGCCAGCAGCCCGCTGAGGGTGAAGAACGCCCCACCCGTTGCACCCAGCAGCGCGATCGATGCGATACCCTCGTGCCCGTAGTCCTGAGCCAGAAGCGTATAGATCCCGAACATGGGCATGGCCGTCGACAGGATCACGGCCACCGCCATGTCACCGGACAGCAGGGGCAGGCCGATCAGCGGCAGGGTCATAAGAACCAGTGCCGTCATGGCCGGGCTGACCAGCAGCTTGCCTGCCACGATCTGTGCCGCCAGCGACCGTTGCCCGACGATGGGCAAACCCACAAGCGACCCGCCGATCACGAACAAGGCGATCGCGCTGGACGAGGCCGCCAGCACCTCCATCAGGCGTATGACCATCTGCGGCACGGGCAGCCCCGCCAGCATCACCAAAAGGCCCAGTATCAGGCCGATCACCATCGGGCGGCGCAAGACGCCAAGGATGATACCCCCCGCGATCCGCAGCAGCGATTTTCCCTGTCGGTCGCGTGACGATTCCAGCAGGATCAGGCAAAGCGGGATCAGCAGGAAGTTTTCAACCACCATGTTCAGCGCCAGCACGACGCCTGCCAGATCGGGAAAGACCAGCAGCATCACCGGATATCCCACGAATCCCGAATTCGGGCAGGTCGATCCCATGACGGCAATCGCGCGACGGGCGGGGCCGGTGCCTTGCAGGGTGAACCACAGGAAAGTAACGCCGATTGTCAGCAACCCACCCAAGGCAAAGACGGCCAGATACCCAAGGTTCAGCACCTCGCCCAGATCGCGGGTGGCGATGGCGTTGAACAGCAGCGCTGGCAAGGCGATGTTCAGAACATACTTGCCCAGCGTCTTCATGTCGGACTGCGTGAACAGGCCTGCGCGCACTGCCCCATAACCGATCGCGATCAGTGCGAAGATCGGGAAGGTGATGGTCAGGATCGCGCCCAAGCTCTACCCGATGCGGCCGCGCGTCTCGCCGACAGCGCCGCCGATCTGACCCCGGTGCAACAGGATGTGATCCAGGATGACGCAGGCCATCATCGCCTCGCCCACCGGTACGGCGCGGATGCCGACGCAGGGATCGTGCCGACCCTTGGTGATGATCTCGGCAGCCTGACCACCCTTGGTGATCGTCTGTCGCGGCTTCAGGATCGACGATGTCGGCTTGACTGCGAACCGGACAACGACGTCCTGCCCGGTCGAAATGCCGCCAAGGATGCCGCCTGCATGGTTGGACGAATAGACCGGCTTACCGTCATTCCCGAGGAATATCTCATCGGCGTTCTCCTCGCCGGTCAGCATGGCCGCGGCCATCCCTTCCCCGATCTCCACGCCTTTGACCGCGTTGATCGACATCATCGCCGCGGCCAGATCAGTGTCTAACTTGCCGTAAATCGGTGCGCCAAGTCCGGCAGGCACGCCCCGGGCAACCACCTCGATGATCGCGCCGACCGAGTTGCCTGACTTGCGCAGACCGTCAAGGTAATCGGCCCAGTCCGCAGCGGCCACGGCATCCGGTGTCCAGAACGGGTTCTGGTCGATCTGGTCCCAGTCGAAACGGTCTCGGTCGATCCCATGCGGGCCGATCTGTGTCATGTAGCCGGTGATGCGCACATCGGGCGCAAGGGTCGCCAGCGCCGCCCGGGCAAGGCCGCCCGCTGCTACCCTTGCCGCAGTTTCACGCGCCGAGGATCGCCCGCCGCCGCGATAGTCCCGCACACCGTATTTCTGCCAATAGGTGATGTCGGCATGTCCGGGGCGGAATTTCTCGGCGATGTCGCCATAGTCCTTGGACCGCTGGTCGGTGTTCTCGATCATCAGTTGCACGGGCGTGCCGGTTGTCTGCCCGTCGAACACGCCCGACAGGATGCGTACCTCGTCGGCCTCGCGCCGCTGGGTCGTATACTTGTTCTGTCCCGGTTTGCGCCTGTCCAGCCATTGCTGGATCATGGCTTCGTTGATCGCGATACCCGGCGGGCAACCGTCCACGGTCGCCCCCAGCGCAGGCCCGTGGCTTTCGCCCCAGGTGGTCACGCGGAACAGATGGCCAAAGCTGTTCATGCTCATGTGCAGCACTCCTTTGCGGCTGGTCTAGCGGGGCGCTTGCCCTGTCTCAAGCGGTTTTGCCTTGATGGGGCTGTCCTGCGGCACTAGGGTCGCGCTGACCTCGGGGTGCATGGCCTGCCGCCACGCTGAGATGCCGCAAGGCGAACCCGTTGAACCTGAACCGGTTAGACCCGGCGGAGGGAAGGTATGGACGCCCTCCACACTGCCCCGAAACCCGGATTGTTGGAGGATAGAATGAAGCCCCATCTCGTAATTGCCACCCTTCTGGCCGCCAGTCCCGCATTGGCCCAGACCCCGGAACTGACCGTCTATACCTATGACAGTTTCGTCTCTGACTGGGGGCCGGGGCCCGCTGTGAAGGAAGCCTTCGAGGCGGAATGCGGCTGCACCCTGAACCTTGTCGGCGCGGGCGATGGCGCGGCCCTTCTGGGTCGTCTTCGTCTGGAAGGGGCGCGCAGCGATGCCGATATCGTGTTGGGCCTTGATACCGGCCTGATTGCGGCAGCGCTGGAAACCGGCCTCTTCATGGCCCACACGATCGAAACCGATCTGGACCTGCCGGTGGAATGGACCGATCCGCTGTTCCTGCCTTATGACTGGGGCTACTTCGCCTTCGTCGGCAATCGTGATGCAGCACAGCCTGCTGATTTCCGCGAACTGGCGGCCAGCGACCTGAAGATCGTGATTCAGGATCCCCGGTCATCCACCCCCGGGCTTGGCCTGCTGATGTGGGTCAAATCCGCCTATGGTGACGAAGCCGCCGACATCTGGGAGGGGCTGGCCGACAATATCGTGACCGTCACCCCCGGCTGGTCCGAGGCTTACGGCCTGTTCCTGGAAGGTGAGGCTGATCTGGTCCTGTCATACACGACATCGCCCGCCTATCACCTGATTGCCGAGGAAGACGACAGCAAGGTGGCCCTTCCTTTCGCCGAAGGTCACTACATGCAGATCGAGGTTGCGGGCAAACTGGCGGCGACCGATCAACCCGAACTGGCCGACCAGTTCCTGCGCTTCATGTTGGGTGATGCGTTCCAGTCGATCATTCCCACGACCAACTGGATGTATCCTGTTATCATGCCGGAAAGCGGGTTGCCTGATGGATTTTCGACCCTGATCCAGCCTGAAAAGGCGATTTTGGCACCGATCGACCAAGCCGATGCGCTGCGCGATCTGGCGCTGGACGAATGGCTGCGCGTCCTGTCGCGCTAGGTCGGCACCCCGCAGGCCTCTGGGCCGGTTGGGGTGTGGCAACCGTGCTGGTGGCCTTTGTCCTGCTGCCTTTGCTGGCGGTATTCTGGCGCGCAAGCGGGGCAAGCCTGCCTGGCCCTGCCGATTGGTCCGCCGTCCGCTTCACGATTTTTCAGGCGCTTCTGTCCGCCCTCTTCAGCGTGATCCTGGCCATTCCCGTGGCCCGGGCCTTGGCGCGTCGTCAATTTCCGGGCCGATCCGTCCTGATCACGCTCATGGGTGCGCCTTTCATCCTGCCTGTCATTGTCGCGGTGCTGGGGCTTTTGGCGGTGTTCGGACGGTCCGGGATCGTCAACCAGGCACTGGCATGGATCGGCCTGCCGCCGGTACAGATCTATGGGCTGCACGGTGTCGTTCTGGCACATGTCTTCTTCAACCTGCCGCTGGCCACCCGGATCCTTCTTCAGGGGTGGCAGGGCATCCCGGCTGAAAGATTCCGTCTTGCGGCAAGCCTTGGGTGTCAGCCACGCGATGTGTTCCGTCTGCTGGAATGGCCGATGCTGCGCGCGACGCTGCCGGGTGCGATGCTGTTGATCTTTGCCATCTGCCTGAGCAGCTTTGCCGTGGCTCTGACCCTTGGCGGCGGGCCGCGTGCGACAACGATCGAACTGGCGATCTATCAGGCGTTCCGGCTTGATTTCGACCTTGGCCGCGCGGCGGTGCTGTCCGTTCTGCAGATGGCGGTCGTCATGCTGGCCGCAGGTCTGGCCTTGCGCCTGAGCCTTCTGGACGGGTTCGGGCGCGGCATGGACAGGGTTCCGCGCCGCTGGGAGGCAGAGCAATGGCCGCTGCGCACGCTGGACAGCCTTGTTCTGGCGCTGGCGGCGCTGTTTCTTCTGCTGCCGCTGGGGGCTGTTGTCTGGCGCGGTCTGTCCGGTCTGGACGCCCTGCCGGTTCAGGTTTGGCGAGCCGCGTGGGTATCGCTGGTCATGGCGCTGTCATCTACCGTTCTGACGGTGGCAATGGCCCTTGCGCTGTCTCATCTGGCACTACGGCGACGCGGGCTCGAAGCGCTGGGGTTGCTGGGGATTGCAGCCTCCCCGCTGGTGATCGGCACGGGGCTGTTTCTTCTGATCAATCCGGTCAGCGATCCGGCACGCTGGGCCTTTGCGGTGACGGTGCTGGTCAATGCGATGGCGGCACTGCCCTTTGCCCTGCGGGTCATTGCCCCCGCCTTGCGGGATATCGAGCGTGATTTCGGGCCATTGGCCGACAGTCTTGGCATGACCGGTCTTGCGCGGTTGCGGGGGCTGACCCTGCCCCGTCTGCGCCGCCCGCTTGGGTTTTCAGCCGGGCTTGCGGCGGCTTTGTCGATGGGTGACCTTGGTGTGATCGCCCTTTTTGCCGATCCGGACCGCGCGACGCTGCCGTTGCAGATCCTCCGGCTCATGGGGGCTTACCGGATGGATGCCGCAGCGGGGGCAGGGGTGATCCTGCTTGCGTTCAGCCTGCTGCTGTTCTGGCTGTTCGATCGGGGAGGACGCCGCGATGCTGACGCTTGAGAGCCTTGAGATCCGTCAGGACGCTTTTGTCCTGCGTGCCGATCTGTCGCTTCATGCTGGGGCGGTGGCGGCTGTCATCGGCCCTTCCGGTGCGGGCAAGTCCACCCTTCTGAATGTCATCGCGGGGTTCTTCGCACCGGTCCGGGGGCGTGTCTTGTGGCAGGGGCAGGACATTACCACCCTGCCACCCGCGCAACGCCCGGTATCCATGCTCTTTCAGGACAACAACCTGTTTCCGCACCTGACTGTGGCGCAGAATGTCGGGTTGGGGATCCGGCCTGACCTGCGCCTGTCCAAAGAGGATCAGCTGACGGTGTCGGATGCCCTGCGGCGTGTGGGTCTTGACGGCTACGGGGCGCGCAAGCCCGCTGCCCTGTCCGGGGGGCAGCAGGGTCGCGTGGCCCTGGCGCGCGTCCTGGTGCAGCGCCGCCCCCTGATCCTTCTGGACGAGCCATTCGCGGCCCTTGGACCTGCCCTCAAATCCGAGATGCTTGACCTCGTGGCGGATCTAGCGCGTGAAACGGGCGCGACCCTGCTGATGGTCAGCCATGATCCGTCCGACGCAAGGCGGATCGCACCTCTGACGATCCTTGTCGCCGAGGGCGCGGCGCTGCCGCCGCAGCCCACGCAGGCATTGCTGGATAATCCGCCCCCATCCCTGGCGGCCTATCTGGGCGACTGAGGACGAGGCAAAGAAAAACCCCGCTCAAGGCGGGGTTTTCCAGTTCGACCTGTCCGCTGAGGATCAGGCGTTCTTTTCCTTGCGCTTCACTGGCATCCAGATCCGCTTGTTGGTCAGGTACAGCAGCACCGTGAGAACCGACAGGAACAGCACGGCGACAAAGCCGGTCTGCTTGCGGGCCATCATCTTGGGCTCTG
>JBFHIW010000018.1:0-63831 GCA_041596235.1 Paracoccaceae bacterium | reverse complement strand
CTTGCGAAAGACCGCGAAACCGGGCGATCGCTTGCCCAGTCCGAACAGCACCCGCGCCGCCATGACGATCTGCGCCAGCACCCCGTTCAGCGCGGCGGCCACCGCGATGGCCGCAAGAAAGGCCGCAGAGGTGCCCATCCCCGCTTCCCAGACCAGCGCCAGCGGGCGTTCCGATACGCCCAGCACCTCGCGCGGGACAGCCCGGACAGCGGCCAGCGACACCAGCATGTACAAAAGCCCCGTGATCGCCAGCGCCCCCAGGATTGCCAGCGGCATGGTGCGACCGGGCGCATGGGTCTCCTCGGCCATATTGACCATGTCGTCAAAGCCGATGAAGGCGAAAAAGGCGAATATCGTCGCCGCAGCAACGCCCGACCATTCCGGCGCGGGCGGCGCCCTCCAGTCCGCCACCGGGGCCGCGGCAAAGCCCGCGCCGATCACCAGCGTGAGGCCGATCACCTCGATCACGGTCATCACGGCGGCAAAGGTCAGGCTTTCCAGCACCCCCACCAGCGCGATCAGGGTCATCGCCGCCCCAAGGCCGACAACGCCCCAGACGAAAGGAACATCGACGACCGAGGTCAGATAGCCCACGCCGCCGCGCAGCACCGCCGCCGCCGCCACGACACCCGCGATCACATTGACCGCCCCCACCGCCATGGCCAGCCAGTGCCGGCGCAGCCCCACCTCGACATAGGATGAATCGCCCGCCGCCTCGGGAATGCGCGCGGCCAGTTCGGCAAAGCTCAGCGCCGTGGGCACCGCCACGATGGCAGCCAGCGCAAAGGACAGCGGCGCCCAGACGCCCGCAGCCCCGGCGGCGGCCCCGGTCAGCACATAGATGCCCGCGCCCACCATGATGCCCACGCCATAGGCGGTCAGAAGGCCCGGTCCGATCCGTCGCTTGAGAGTATCAGCCATGGCAAGCCTCCGATCGGCGCGTGCCCTGTTTCATCTTGCCATAAATACTCAACACGCGTCCGTTCCGCGCAACGCAAGGGGCGCGGACCGGGCGCACCCGCTCAGCCCTGCAGCCGCGCGGGCAGGTTGTTTGCCCAGGCGCTGATCGTGCCCGCACCGAGGCAAACCACCATGTCGCCAGGCCGCGCCTGTTCGCGCACCAGCCGCAGCAGATCGTCCTCGTCGGTCACGGCGCGCGCATGGCGATGCCCGTGCCGGATCAGCCCGGCCACCAGATCATCGCGGCTGGCACCCGCGATGGGGGCCTCGCCGGCAGCATAGACCTCGGCGATGGCCACGACATCGGCCTCGTTGAAACAGCCGCAGAAATCCTCGAACAGCGCGGAGAGGCGGGTGTAGCGATGCGGCTGGTGCACCGCGATCACGCGGCCCTGCGTGGCTTGTCGCGCGGCTTTCAGCACCGCCGCGATCTCGACGGGATGATGGCCGTAATCGTCGATGATGGTCACGCCATTCACCTCGCCCACTTTCGTGAAGCGCCGGTTGACGCCGCCGAAGGCCGCCAGCGCGCCGCGGATCTCGTCGCCCTTCATGCCCAGATGCCGCGCCACAGCCACGGCGGACAGCGCGTTCGACACGTTGTGATCGCCGGGCATCGGCAGGCTGCAGCCCTCGATCAGGATGTCCTCGGCCTGCAGGGCGATATCGAAATGCGCGACCCCCGCCTCGTAACGCAGGTTCAGCGCGCGCACATCGGCCTGGGCGTTGAAGCCATAGGTGATCACGCGCCGGTCGGTGATGCGGCCCACAAGGCTGCGCACCTCGGGATGATCGGTGCAGCAGACCGCCACCCCGTAGAAGGGAATGTTCGAGACGAAATCAAGGAACCCCTGCTTCAGCCGCTCGAAATCGCCCCAGTGCTCCATATGCTCGGGGTCGATATTGGTGACGATGGCGATGGTCGCGGGCAGCCGGTTGAAGGTGCCGTCGCTTTCGTCGGCCTCGACCACCATCCATTCGCCCTGCCCCATCCGCGCGTTCGAGCCGTAAGCGTGGATGATCCCGCCATTGACGACCGTGGGGTCGATGCCACCGGCCACCAGCACCTCGGCCACCATGGTGGTGGTCGTGGTCTTGCCATGGGTGCCCGCGATGGCGATGTTGGATTTCAGCCGCATCAGTTCGGCCAGCATCTCGGCCCGGCGCACGACGGGCAGGCCCATGCGGCGCGCCTCATCAAGTTCGGGGTTGCCCGGCTTGATCGCGCTGGAGATCACGACAACCTGCGCACCCGCCAGATTTTCGGCCGCCTGTCCTTCGAAGATGGTGGCGCCCAGCCCCGCCAGCCGATCGGTGATCTTGGTGGTCTTCTGGTCCGAGCCCTGCACGGTATAGCCATGGTTCAGCAGCACCTCGGCAATGCCGGACATGCCGATGCCGCCGATGCCCACGAAATGGATGGGACCTACGTCGCCGGGAAGTTTGGTTGCCGCGTTCATCTTGCGCCTTTCGGGGTCTTGTGTGCCTGGGCCAGCGCCTCGACCATGTCGGCCAGGGTCTGCGCCGCGTCGGGCCGCCCACAGGACAGCGCCGCGCGGGCCATATCCTCGGCGCCTTGCGGATTGTCCAGTACCAACATCATCTGTTCGGCCAGAACATGGCGGTCCAGCCGGCTTTCCGGGATCAGGATCGCGGCGCCAGCCGCGACCAGCCCGCGCGCATTGGCGGTCTGGTGATCGGCCGTCGCTGCGGCAAAGGGGATCAGGATGGCGGGGCGCCCGATCACGCTGAGGTCAGCCACGCTGGACGCACCGGCGCGGCTGATCACCAGCTGCGCCTCGCTGATCCGGCGCGGCACGTCCTGAAAGAAGGGTTTGACCTCGGCACTGATGCCCACGTCGGCATAGGCCTGTTCGACCCGCTCGACATCCTCGGCGCGGGCCTGATGGCTGACGCGCAGGTTGCGGCGCACCGCATCGGGCAGGGCCGCCACAGCGGCGGGCACGACATCCGACAGGATGCGCGCGCCCTGACTGCCGCCGATCACCAGCAGCGACATGGGATAGTCACCCGGCGCGATATAACCGGCCCCCGCCCGTTCCAGCACCGCCGCGCGCACGGGGTTACCGACATCCACGCCGTCCACCCCGGCGGGCAGGTCGGTGGGCCATGTCCCGCAGGCCACCTTCTGCACGCGCGGTGCGAACAGCCGGTTCACCCGGCCCAGCACGCCGTTCTGTTCATGGATCATGCGCGGCAGCCGCAGAAGCGTCGCGGCCGCCACGGCCGGGATCGCGGGATAACCGCCAAAGCCCACCACCGCCGCGGGCCGGTCACCCCGCATCCGCCAGACCGCGCCAAGAATGCCGCCCAGCACGCGGAAGGGCACCATGGTCTTGGCCAGAATGCCGCCGCGCGCGAAAGTGGCGCTGGCGATCTGTTCGACCTCGACCGAATGGGGAAAGCCGCCCGTGTAGCGCGCGCCGCGCGCATCGGTGCTCAGCTTCACACGCCATCCGCGCCGCAGCATCACCTCGGCCAGCGACTGGGCCGGAAACATGTGCCCGCCCGTGCCGCCCGCCGCGATGACAAGAAGGGGCGCGTCGCGGTTCATCTGATCCGCCCCCTCAGGATGTCTCCGATCTCGCCCTGCGGACGGGTGCGGGTGAAGGCCAGCAGCATGCCCACGGCGATACCCCCCGCGATCAGCGAGGAGCCGCCATAGCTGACGAAGGGCAGCGTCATGCCCTTGGCAGGCAGCAGCCGCACCGCCACGCCCATGTTGATCAGCGCCTGAACGCCGAACATGCAGGCAAGACCGGTGCCGGCCAGACGGATGAAGGGATCACGTTCGCGCATCAGCCGCAGAAGCGAGCGGACGACCACGCTTGCGTAAAGCACGATGATGCAGAGCACCAGGATCAGGCCGTATTCCTCGGCGGCGACTGCGATGATGAAATCGGTATGCGCATCGGGCAGCGACCATTTCACTTCGCCACCACCGACGCCCACCCCGAAGAACCCGCCTTCCTGGATCGCGTTCGTGGCATAGCCCAGCTGAGTGCGCGGATCGACCTCGGGGGTCAGGAACCCGTCGATGCGGCGCGCGAAATGCTCGGAATTCTCATAGGCGAAGGTGCCGCCCAGCACGACAAGCCCGGCAATGGCCACCAGCAGGACCATCGGCGCGCCCGCCACGAAATACATCACGCCCCAGCCGAACAGGATCAGCGCGGCCTGTCCGAAATCGGGCTGGAACGCCAGAAGCAGCACGATGGCCGCGGCCAGCATCAGCGACCACAGCCGCCCCGGAGGGCCGTTGATCTCTTGTCCCGCGGCCAGCATCCATGCGGCGACGACGATGAAACCGGGTTTCAGGAATTCGGAGGGCTGCACGCTGGCAAAGCCCAGCGAATACCACCGCATCGCGCCCTTGCCGAAGTCTGTCCCGAAGAAGGGCAGACCGATCAGCGAGATGAAGGCGACCAGAAAGCCGATGACCGCAAGCCGGCGCACCAGCAGCGGCGTCATCATCGAGGTCAGGAACATCGCAACAAGGGCCAGACCGCCGAACATCGCCTGACGTTCGACATAGTGAAACGGCGCCAGCCCGTTCTTCGAGGCCAGCGGCGGCGAGGCGGCAAAGCCCAGCAGCAACCCGATCCCGAACAGGATCAGGATGCAGGACATCGACCAGCGATCGATGGTGCGCCACCATTTGGGAAGAACAGGCTCCGCGTTCCTGACCGGAACCGAGCCATAGACCATCTCTGTCATGGATTACCGCCGTACACTGCCTCGGATATCGCCCCTTTTCGGGGTCTGAGGGCCAGTGTAGCGCGAAAATATCCGCATTGAAAGCCTTATCCCCTTGCCTTGCAGGGCAAATCGCGCCACCTGCCCGTCCATGCAAGTTGACACGCTGATCCTTGGTGCCGGGGCCGCGGGGCTGATGGCGGCCGCCCATGCGGGGGGCCGGGTTCTTGTCGTGGATCACGCCAAGGCACCGGGCGAGAAGATCCGCATTTCGGGCGGCGGGCGGTGCAACTTCACCAACATGCACGCAAGCCCCGCCAATTTCATCAGCCGCAACCCGCATTTCTGCAAATCCGCACTGAAACGCTATACCCAGTGGGATTTTCTGGACCTTGTCGCGCGCCACGGCATCGCCTGGCATGAAAAGACACTGGGACAGCTGTTCTGCGACCGCTCGGCCAAGGACATCGTGGCGATGCTGCTGGCCGAAATGACGGCGGTGGGGGCGGATCTGTGGCTCTCGACCTCCGTTCTGGCGGTCGCGCAGAGCGGTCAGGGTTTCGCGGTGACGCTGGAGCGTGACGGGCGACAGGTCGTGGTGCAGGCCGCCCATCTGATCGTGGCGACGGGCGGCAAGTCGATTCCCAAGATGGGGGCGACAGGCCTTGCCTATGACATCGCGCGCCAGTTCGGCCATGCGCTGACCGATATCCGCCCCGCCCTTGTGCCGCTGACCTTCCAGCCCGAGCGTTTCGCGCCCTTGGCGGGGGTCGCTTTGCCGGTGACTGCGGCGTGCCATGCGACCCGATTTGACGAGGCGATGCTCTTCACCCATCGCGGCCTGTCCGGCCCCGCGATCCTGCAGGTCTCAAGCTACTGGGTCGAGGGCGACAACATCACCGTCAACCTGATGCCCGGATCCGATCCCTATGAGGCGCTGCGCACCCAACGGCAGGCATCAGGCAAGCGGCAGATGCAGACGGTGCTGGGGCAGATGCTGCCGGGGCGTCTGGCCGATCATCTGGCCAGCGAATGGGCGCTGACGGGCAATCTTGCGGATCAGAACGACGCCAAGCTGCGCGCGCTGGCCGACCGTCTGACCGGATGGGCGCTGACGCCCACCGGGTCCGAAGGCTACCGCACCGCCGAGGTGACGCTGGGCGGGGTCGATACCGACGGTCTGTCCTCGCAATCCATGATGTCCAAGACCGTGCCGGGCCTTTATTTCATCGGCGAGGCCGTGGACGTGACCGGCTGGCTGGGCGGCTACAATTTCCAATGGGCCTGGTCCAGCGGCGTGGCCGCAGGCCGGGATATCGCGTCGCGGGGGTGACGGGGCCTGTCGGCGATCGCGCGGCGGCAGCACCTCGGCAACTCCCTACCCCTGCAAACCCGCCTTGACCCGTGCCGCGAAATCCTCGCCGCGCTTCTCGAAATTGTCGTACTGATCGAAACTGGCGGCGGCGGGGGCCAGCAGGACCACTTCACCCGGCGCGGCATCAGCCATGGCGCGGGCGACGGCCACCTCCATCGTGGTGCAGACTTCGGTCTCGATTTCGGGCAGTTGCAGGGCGAAACCCGCCGCCTCGCGCCCGATCACATAGGCCTTGACCACCGCCCCGAGAGAGGCGCGCAAGCCGTCCAGCCCACCCTCTTTCTCAAGCCCGCCACAGATCCAGCGGATCCTGTCGAACGCCGCCAGCGCCTTGGCGGCGCTGTCCACATTGGTGGCCTTGGAGTCGTTGACATACCGCACGCCATGCGCCTCGGCGATGGTCTGGCTGCGATGCGGCAGACCCGGATAGCTGGCCAGTCCCGCTTCGATCACGCGCGGCGCCAACCCCAAGGTGCGGCAGGCGGCATAGGCGGCGCAGGCGTTCTGGTGGTTATGCGCGCCGGGCAGGCCCTGCATGGGGCGCAGGTCGATGGCCGCCACTTGCTTGCCCTTGCGCCATTCGGCCAGAAACCCCTTGCGGGCGAAGACGTCCCAACCCGGCCCGGACAGCTTGCGCGCGGCAGAGACGCGGATCACGCGGTCATCGGCGGGTCCCTCGGACAGCTGGTTGGCCAGATAGAGCCCTTCAACCTCATCAACGCCGATTACGGCACGATCCGGCCCGCCTTCGGCGAAAAGCCGGCGCTTGGCCGCGAAATAGCCACCCATCCCGGCATGCCGGTCCAGATGATCAGGGCTGAGGTTGGTGAAGACCGCCACATCCGGCGTCAGCGCGCGGGCCAGATCGGTCTGGTAGCTGGACAGTTCCAGCACCACCACGCCCCCATCGCCCGGCGGGTCGATATCCAGCACGCCGCGCCCGATATTGCCCGCAAGCTGCGCCTCGCGGCCCGCCTGTTCCAGAATATGATGGATCAGCGCCGAGGTGGTCGATTTCCCGTTCGATCCGGTGATCGCCACGACACGCGGCGCGCTGTCGAACTCATCCCATTCCGAAATGGCCAGCGAGCGGAAGAACAGGCCGATATCGTTGTCCACCGGCACGCCTGCCTCATAGGCGGCGCGGATCACGCGGTTGGGTTCGGGATAAAGATGCGGAATGCCGGGGCTGACGATGAGGCTGGCGATATCGTCAAAGGCCCCCGCGCGTGTCAGGTCGCGGATCGCGAAACCCTCGGCCTCGGCCTTGTCGCGGGCGCTTGCATTGTCATCCCAGCAGATAGGTTCCGCCCCGCCTGCCACAAGGCTGCGCGCCGTCGCCAGACCGGACCGGCCCAGGCCCAGCACGGCCAGTTTCTGCCCTTCATGTCCGCGCACCGGAATCATCTGTCACCCCTGCCGATTGATTGCGCCCGACAATGCGACGCAGGCCGGATGACCGCAAGGGCGGGCAGCAGATTGCCACGCCGGGCGCGGTCAGCGCACTTTCAGCGTGGCAAGGCCGATCATCGCAAGGATCAGCGAGATGATCCAGAAGCGGATCACGATGGTCGATTCCGCCCAGCCCTTTTTCTCGTAATGATGATGGATCGGGGCCATCAGGAACACGCGCTTGCCGGTGCGCTTGAAGTAGAGCACCTGAATGATCACGCTCAAGGCCTCGACCACGAAAAGACCGCCGACGATGGCCAGAACGATCTCGTGCTTGGTGGACACCGCAATCGCGCCCAGCGCGCCGCCCAGCGCCAGCGAGCCTGTATCGCCCATGAACACGGCCGCGGGCGGCGCGTTATACCACAGGAACCCCAGCCCCCCGCCGATCAGACCGGCCACAAAGATCAGGATCTCGCCCGTGCCGGGCACGTAATGCACATCCAGATATTCGGTGAAATCGACACGTCCCACCGCATAGGCGATCACGCCCAGCGTGCCGGATGCGATCATCACCGGCATGATGGCAAGCCCGTCCAGACCATCGGTCAGGTTGACCGCATTGGCCGCGCCCACGATCACGATCATCGCGAAGGGCACGAACAGGAACCCGAGGTTCAGCAGCGTTTCCTTGAAGACCGGAAAGGCCAGCTTGTTGGTCAGCGCCTCGGGGTGATACTGCGCCGCCCAATAGCCTGCGATGGCCGCGACCAGCAGGCCCAGCGCCATGCGCACCTTGCCCGGCACGCCGCGCGTATTCTGCTTGGACACCTTGGCGTAGTCATCGGCAAAGCCGATGGCGGCAAAGGACATGGTGACGAACAGCACGATCCAGACAAACGGGTTGTCCAGCCGCGCCCACAACAGGGTCGAGGTCAGCAGCGCGCCCACGATCAGCAGACCACCCATGGTGGGTGTGCCCGCCTTGACGAAATGGCCCTGCGGGCCGTCCTCGCGGATCGGCTGTCCCTTGCCCTGCCGCCGTCTGAGCACGTTGATCAGCGGTCGGCCGAACAGAAAGCCGAAGATCAGCGCGGTCATGAAGGCCCCGCCGGCCCGGAAGGTGATATAGCGAAAGAGGTTGAAGAAATCCCCCCCGTCCGAGAGCGCGGTCAACCAATACAACATTACTCTGTCCCCTTGTCTGATTGCGGCGCGGGATGGCCCAGTTTGCGCAGCGCGTCAACCACAAGGCTGACCTTGCTGCCCTTGGACCCTTTTACCAGCAGGATATCCCCCGCATCGACCAGACGATGCGCGCGCGCGGCAAGCTTGTCCGCGCTTTCGGCCCAGTCGCCACGTCTGGCCTGCGGCAGCGCCTCCCACAGGTGATGCATGCGCGGGCCGACGCAATGGATCAGCGACAGCTTGGCCATCTGGGGAAGATCCGCCAGTGCCCGGTGCATCGCCGCCTCGTCGGGGCCCAGCTCCAGCATGTCGCCCAGCACGGCGATGCGCCGCCCCTGCCGCACCCGGCCCAGACCATCGCGGGGCATTGCCGCGGCCAGCACCTCGAGCGAGGCCGCCATCGAGGTGGGATTGGCGTTGAAGGCATCGTCGATCAGGTCGAAGTAAAGATCATCACTGAGCGGATCGAGCATGTAGCGTTCGCGCGTGCCGCGACCGGCGGGCGGCTCCCATTGGCCGAGGTCATTGGCCGCCATCACCGGGTCAAGATCCAGCGCATCTGCCACCGCCAGCACGCCCATGCCATTGACCGCGAAATGCCGCCCCGGCGCTTGCACCTTGAACAGGACCGGGCGACGCCATGCGCGGCCATGCACGACGCTGGTCTGATCGCATCGCGTGATATCGGTCACCCGGTGATGCACGCGCGGTGTCTCGCCAAAGGTGATCGTGCGCGCGGCGTGGCGTTTGGCCCAGTCCAGCAGGATGCCCGAGGTCTCCAGATCCCCATTCAGCACCGCCACGCCCCCCGGTTCCAGCCCGGTCAGGATCGACGCCTTTTCATGCGCGATCCCGGCCAGGTTCTCGAAGGCCTCAAGATGGGCGGCGGCGACGATGGTCACCATCGCCACATGGGGCCGGGCCATCTGCGCCAGCGGTGCGATCTCGCCGGGATGGTTCATCCCGATCTCGATCACCGCGAATTCGGTATCGGCGGGCATCCGCGCCAGCGTCAGCGGCACGCCCCAGTGATTGTTGTAGCTGGCCTCGGCGGCATGGGTGCGCCCCTGCCCCGACAGCACGCAGCGCAGCATCTCCTTGGTAGATGTCTTGCCGACCGACCCGGTCACGGCGATCACCCGCGCCTTGGTGCGCGCCCGCGCCGCGCGGCCCAGATCCTCCAGCGCGCGCAGCACATCCGGCACGATCAGCAGCGGCGCATCCGCGGCCACATCGTCGGGCCGGTGCGTGACCAGCGCCGCCGCCGCCCCCTTGGACAGCGCCTGCGCCACGAACTCATGCCCGTCCCGCGCCGCCTTGAGCGCCACGAACAGATCACCGGGCCGGATCGTGCGCGTGTCGATGGACACGCCACCCGCCTGCCAGTCGCACGTGGTCTTGCCCTGCGTGGCGACCACCGCCTCGGCTGCGGTCCAGAGGGTCATGCCAGTCTCCCGTCCAGCGCGGCCACCGCCATGCTGGCCTGTTCCACATCGTCGAAGGGCAGCACCATGTCGCCCACGGTCTGCCCGGTCTCATGCCCCTTGCCCGCGATCAGCAGCGCGTCGCCCGGACCAAGGGCCGCGACCCCGCGCAGGATCGCCTCGGCGCGGTCGCCGACCTCCTGCACATGGGCGCGCGCATCCTCGGGGATGCCCGACAGGACCGCCGCGCGAATGGCCGCCGGATCCTCGGAGCGCGGGTTGTCATCGGTCACGATCACCGCATCGGCATGCGCGGCCGCCGCCGCGCCCATCAGGGGCCGCTTGGTGGTGTCGCGGTCCCCGCCCGCGCCGACGATGGCGATCAGGCGGCCCATCACATGCGGGCGCATCGCCCTGAGGGCCGTGGCCACCGCGTCGGGCGTATGGGCGTAATCGACAAAGACCGCCGCCCCATTGGCGCGCGTGGCCGCAAGCTGCATCCGCCCGCGCACCGTGCCCATGTGCGGCAGGGTCTCGAACACCCGGTCGGGATCGGCCCCGCAGGCGATGACCAGCCCCACCGCGATCAGGACATTTTCCGCCTGAAACCCGCCCAGCAGCGCCAGATCGGCGCTGTAGCTCTTGCCGCGGAACCGGCAGAGGATGGTCTGCCCCGTCGCATCGAAGCGTTGCGAGACCAGTTGCAGATCGGCCCCCTCGCGACGGCCCACGGTGATGACCTCCTGCCCGCGGGTCCGCGCGACATTGGCCATATCCATGCCGCGACTGTCATCGACATTGATCACAGCCGTGCCGTCAACCCCGAGGACACGGGCGAAAAGACCGGCTTTGGCGTTGAAATAATCAGCAAAATCAGTGTGATAATCCAGATGATCCTGGGTCAGGTTGGTAAAGCCCGCAGCCCGCAGCTGCACCCCGTCCAGACGCCGCTGGGCCAGACCGTGGCTTGAGGCCTCCATCGCCGCATGGGTCACGCCCGCAGCGGCGGCCTGCGCCAGCACACGGTGCAGGGTGATCGGTTCGGGCGTGGTGTGGCGCAGCGGGGCCTCATACGCGCCCTCGACCCCGGTGGTGCCGAGGTTGACGGCGGCAAGGTCCAGCTCCTCCCAGATCTGGCGGGTGAAGGTCGCCACGGATGTCTTGCCGTTGGTGCCGGTCACGGCCACCATCGTGGCAGGCTGCGCCCCGAACCACAGGGCGGCGGCACAAGCCAGCGCCTGGCGCGGGTCCTCGACCACCACAATGGCAGAATCCCCCGCCGCAAGCGCATCTGCGGCAAGACCTGCGCCCGCCGCATCGGTCAGGATCGCGGACGCTCCCTGCGCCAGCGCCGTCGGGATGAAGGAGGCGCCATGCACATGTGTGCCCGGAAGGGCCGCGAAAAGGTATCCCGCGCGCACTTCGCGGCTGTCCACGGCCAATCCCGTGATCTGCGCGTCGCGCCCGGATTTGGCGGTCAGGCCAAGCTGCGCCAATGATTTTGCCTGCCCCACCCGATACCCCTGCGCCTCGCGTCTCAGTTTGATGTCAGCGTTATACCAGTCAATTCGGCCGGTTCAATCTCGGGGCGCAGGCCCAGCAGGGGGGCGACGCGGCGGATCACCTCGGCGGCCACGGGCACGGCGGTCCAGCCCGCAGTGCGGCGCGGCTCCGAGCCCGATGTCTCGACCGCCTCGTCCAGGGTCACGATCAGCACATACTTGGGATCATGCGCGGGAAAGGTCGCGGCAAAGGTCGCCAGAACCTTGTCCGTCTCATAACCGCGCCCGTCGATGCGCGGCTTGTCGGCGCTGCCCGTCTTGCCACCCACGGCATAGCCCGGCACCTCGCCAAAGCTGGCGGTGCCCTGGCTGACCGTCAGGCGCAGCATGCGGCGCAGCTGTTCGGATGTCTTTTCCGAGATGACGCGCGCCCCGAATTGCGGACCGTCCTGCTTCAGCAGCGTCGGTTCCACCCGCGTGCCGCCATTGACCATCGTGGCATAGGCGGCGGCAAGGTGCAGCGGCGTGGCCGAGATGCCGTGACCGTAGGAAATGGTCATCGTCGACAGTTCCGACCAGCGCGGCGGCAGCAGCGGGCGACCACCACGCGCCTCGACCATCTCGAATTTCGTGGTCTCCAGAAGGCCAAGCTGGCCAAGGAAATCGCGCTGACGCTCGCCGCCGATCTCGATCGCGATCCGCGCGGTGCCCACGTTCGATGACTTCTCGATCACCTTGGACACGGTCAGTTCCGCACCGTAGTTGCGGAAATCGCTGATCCGGTGGCGGCCCCATGTCATCGGGGACTTGGTGTTGATGATCGTGTCGGGGGTGACCATGCCCAGCTCCAGCGCCTGAGCCACGGTGAAGATCTTGAAGGTCGATCCCAGTTCATAGACCCCCTGCACCACCCGGTTGAACAGCGGGCTGTCATCGGGGCGGCCCTGCGTGGGCGGCGCGGGGCGGTCATTGGGGTCGAAATCGGGCAGCGACGCGATCGAGATCACCTCGCCCGTGTGCACATCCATCAGCACGGCGGCGGCACCCTTGGCATTCAGCAGGCGCATGCCGCCCGACAGAACCTCTTCGGTGGCGGCCTGAATCGTCAGGTCCAGCGACAGTTCCAGCGGCTTGCCCGCCCGCGCGGGATCGCGCAGCTGCTCGTCGAACTGCCGTTCGACCCCGGCGACGCCGATCACTTCGGCGGCATGGACGCCCTCGCGGCCGAACCCGGCCCCGCCCAGCACATGCGCGGCCAGAGTGCCATTGGGATAGAGCCGCATGTCGCGCGGCCCGAACAGCAGACCCGGATCGCCAATATCATGCACGGCCTGCCGCTGTTCGGGGCTGAGGCGGCGCTTGATCCACAGGAACTTGCGCGAACCGCTGAAATCCTCGACCAGCTTGTCGCGGTCCAGATCGGGGAAGATGCGCGCCAGTTCCGTTGCGGCATGTTCCCGGTCGATCATCTGCGGCGGCTGGGCATAAAGCGAATAGGTTTCAAGGTTGGTGGCCAGCACCCGGCCCTGCCGGTCGACGATATCGGCGCGCAGCGCCTCGATCTCGGCGCCCGCCGCGCTGGCGCGCGGCTCGGACGGCTCGGACGCGGCCAGAAGCCCCATGCGCGCGCCCACCATCGTGAAGGCACAGACGAACAGCACACCCAGCACCAGCAACCGCCCCTCGGCGCGGCTGCGGGCGCGGTCGCGCATTTCCTCGTGGCGCAGGCGCAGGTTCTCGCGCTCGATCGCATCGGGGTTTTCCCCCTTGGCGCGGGCTTCAAGGACGCGGGCCAGCGGGCGCAGCGGGGTGCGGATCATGGCCGGGACTCCATGTTGGACACTTCGATCGGATCGGTGATCGGCAGGAAACCTTCCTCGGCGATCGGAAAGGCCACCTGATCGATCCGCCCGAACTGTTCGGGCGCCATCGGCATCAGGCCGAGGCTGTCAAAGTTCAGATCCGCCAGATCGCGCAGCCGTTCGGGCCGGTTCAGATAGGCCCATTCGGCGCGCAACACCGACAGGCGCGCCCGCGAGTCGCGGATTTCGCGCTGCAACTGCTCGGTCACGTCCAGCGCCTGCTGGGTGCGGTAATTCTCGCGGTAGGCCCAGAAGGCCAGCCCGATCACGGCACAGGCGGTCAGCACGAACAGAACGGAACGCATCTCAGAACTCTCCCTTGATCATCGGCATCCCCAGCGCGGCGGGATCGGTGGCCCCGGCGGGGGCATCGGTGCGGATCGCGACGCGCAGCTTGGCGCTGCGTGACCGCGGGTTTTCGGCCAGTTCCTGATCATCCGGGCCGATGGCCTTGCGCGTTGTCTGGGTGAATTGCGCGTCGGTTTCGGCCTCTTGCGGGGCATAGCGATTGGCCCGGCCAGCAGTGCCGCTGCGCGCCTGCAAGAAGCGCTTGACCATCCGGTCCTCGATCGAATGAAAGGTCACGACCGCCAGCTTGCCGCCGGGCTTGAGCGCGCGTTCGGCGGCAGCCAGACCATGCGCCAATTCGCGGTATTCATCGTTCACGGCGATGCGCAACGCCTGGAAACTGCGGGTTGCGGGATGCGATTGCCCCGGCTTGGCGCGCGGCAGGCATTTCTCGATCAGGCCCGCCAGTTGCAGCGTGGTGGTGATCAGCGCCTCGGTCCGGGCCTTGAGGATGGCGCGCGCGATCCGGCGGCTGGCGCGCTCCTCGCCATAATGAAACAGGATATCCGCGATCACGCCCTCGTCGGCGGTGTTCACGATATCGGCGGCTGACGGGCCGGACTGGCTCATGCGCATGTCCAGCGGGCCATCCTTCATGAAGGAAAAGCCGCGCTCGGCCATATCCAGCTGCATCGAGGACACGCCAAGATCCAGCACCACGCCATCAAGGTCCTGCGCATAGTCGTCCATGCGGGAAAACACGCCCTCGACCATCTCGATCCGGTCGCCATAGGCCCCGGCCCAGCTGGCGGCCATCCGGAAGGCCAGCGGATCGCGGTCCACGGCGAAGACCTTGTCGGCCCCGGCCTCGAGCAGGCCGCGCGTATAGCCGCCCGCCCCAAAGGTGCCATCCAGCCAGACCCCGGTGACAGGCGCCACCGCCTTCAGCAGCGGACGCAGCAGAACCGGGATATGGGGGGCATCGGACGGGGTTGGCGCGGCAGCGGCCATGGCTCAATCCCCTTTCGCATTATCCAGATAGATGAGCGGATCGAAATCCTCGGGCAACTCGTCAAGCCAGGCCTCGGCGCGGGCCAGTTCTTCGGTCTCGTAGGTCTCGGGCCGCCAGATCTGGAACGTGTCGCCCGCAGCGATGAAAAACGCCTCGTCCTCGATCCCGATCTTGGCGCGCAGCTTGGCGGGCAGCACGATCCGGCCCGTCTCGTCGACCGAGGTGGGATAGGATTGGCCGTGGAACATCCGCTCCAGCATCTTGCGTTCCATGCCGCCACGCGGCAGCGCCGCGATCTTGGCGTCGACCTCGGCAATCGCCTCCATCGTGTAGCATTCCAGAAACTTGCGGCGGTGATCGCCATAGACGATGACCAGCTCGGGGTTCAGCCCATCGGTCCAGTTCGGATCGCCAGCCTCCAGCACACGACGAAACAGGGCCGGGATAGACACCCGCCCCTTTCCATCAACCTTGTGCTGGCTCTCGCCTCTGAACCTGCGAACCACTGTCCCGTGATCCCTCTGACCTGTCCCCCCGGAAAAATCTGCCCTTTGAACGGAAAACGGCGGATTGAGCTGCTGCCACTGCCCAATCCGCCGCCCTCGTCCCGCCTAGCGGGGTGTCCGACTGCGCGCGCCACCTGGGGGGATGTCTGCTCGCTCGCGCGCCGGATCTCTTGGTTCGATGAAAGCGGGGCCTGTATGAAACCTGACTTGGGATTTGGTTCGGGGTCTTGGGTGCCCCTTGTTTTATCCCGTCCTCATCGTGTTTCCATGGATAGTATGGGAAATCATGGTACGCAACAAAAATCTTGTGCCGAAACCCACATGATCTTGTCCGGAAGGCCCTTAGAAAACAACATCTAGACCAGTTTTGCCAGATCAGACCACATCACATTGCGATCTTTCGATACCTCAACACAATATCTAGATGTTTCAGCAATTCCCGACACCAGCCCATGAATTCCCAAAGTTTTTCCATCCAGTACACTTCAAGGCCAGAAACTGCCTGTCGCAGAGGGTCTCTGTGGGGGAAGAACCACAAAGAATACCAGCGATTCAACAGAAAATAAGCGATTTTTCGGGAAAGTGATTCGTTTTGCGAGCCATAGCGCCTGCCCCATCCGTCGCCGGAACAGCCAACCGTCCCATCAATTCCCATGCGGCACCGCGCGCGGCCCCGAACGGGCACTTCGGCGCTGCGGCGCCGGGCGGCAGGGGCACTGCGCCCTTTGCCCTGTCGCCCGGGCGACGAATAAGCTATACATTCGGCATCGAAGGCAGTAAGGCCCAGCGCTTGACCAACCCTTCCCAAACAAATGACACGGGCGCCCCCGGTCGCGGAACCTTCCGTCCCGCTGCCCGCGCCCAATGACCCGAGTGATTGCATGACCCTGCCCTACCCGACCACGAAACCTCTGGCCGACGCGCTGGAGCGGCGCGGCTATGCGGAACTGACCCCCGTCCAGATCGAAATGATGCGCCCCGACCTGATCGAGGCCGATCTGCTGGTGTCAGCACAGACCGGATCGGGCAAGACCGTGGGCTTTGGCCTTGCCATCGCGCCCACCCTTCTGGGCGAAAGCCATGTCCTGCCACCCGCAGCGGCGCCCCTGGCGCTGATCATCGCGCCGACGCGCGAACTGGCGCTGCAGGTGAAACGCGAGTTTCAGTGGCTCTATCAGGATGCGGGCGTCGTCATGGCCTCCTGCGTGGGCGGCATGGACATGCGCGACGAACGCCGCGCACTGGACCGCGGGGCGCATATCGTCGTGGCCACGCCGGGCCGTCTGCGCGACCATATCATGCGCGGCTCCATCAATCTGGGCCAGATCCGCGCCGTGGTGCTGGACGAAGCGGACGAGATGCTGGACCTCGGCTTTAAGGAGGATCTTGAATTCATCCTCTCCGAAGCGCCCGAGACGCGCCGCACCCTGATGTTTTCGGCCACCGTGCCGCGCGGGATCGCGGAACTGTCCAAGACATACCTCAAGGACAATGCGGTGCGCGTCGCCACCACCACCGGGGCCACGCAGCACGCCGACATCGAATACCGCGCGCTGACCGCCGCCTATGACGGCACCGAAGGCGCGATCATCAACCTGCTGCGCTACTATGAGGCGCAGAACGCCATCGTCTTCTGCAACACGCGGGCCACTGTGTCGCGTCTTGTCGCGCGCTTTGCCAATCGCGGCTTTTCGGTCGTGGCCTTGTCGGGCGAGCTGAGCCAGGCGGAACGTACCCATGCACTGCAGGCGATGCGCGACGGGCGCGCGCGGGTCTGTGTGGCCACGGATGTCGCCGCACGCGGCATCGACCTGCCGAACCTCGAACTGGTGATCCATGCCGAACTGCCCAGCAATTCGGAAACGCTGATGCACCGTTCGGGCCGCACGGGTCGCGCCGGACGCAAGGGCGTCTCGGCGCTTGTGGTCACGCCGAAGACCCGCGCCAAGGCGGACCGGCTGCTGAAATTTGCCAAGATCACCGCCGAATGGGCGCTGCCGCCATCGGCGGACGAGGTGCGCGCCAAGGATGAGGAACGTCTGATCAACGATCCGGTCTGGCTGGAGCCGCTGAACGAAGGCGAAGAGGATTTCGTCGCCCGCATGACCGCCACCTATACGGCGGAACAGATCGCGGGCGCATACCTGCGCCTCTATTACAGCAAGCATTCCGCGCCCGAGGAACTGCCCGATCCCGAACAGCGCCCCGAGCGCAAGCGCGATACCGCGCCGCGCAAGGCCTTCGGGCCGTCGAAATGGCTGCGCCTGTCTGTCGGTGCCAATGAACGGGCCGAGGCTCGCTGGCTGCTGCCGACGCTGTGCAAGGCGGGCGACATCACCCGCGACGATATCGGCGCGATCCGGGTGCAGGCGGATGAAACCTATGTCGAACTTCTGGCCGAAGCCCTGCCCGGTTTCCTCAAGGCGCTTGGCCCCGATGCCGCCCTTGATGGCGGCGCCAAGGTCGTGGTGATGGACACCGCGCCCGACCTTGCGTCGATGCCCCGCGTTGCACCGCCCCCGCGTGAAGACCGTGGCGAGCGCAAACCCCATCGCGGCGCAGACCGCCCCGAACGCACGGAACGTCCCGCGCCCGCACGCCGCGCACCGCCCCCGGCCGAAGCCGCAGCATGGGCCGATGTGCCGGACCGTCTGCCCCCCGCCGAGGCCGCGCCGAAATCCGCCGCCATGAAATCGCACCAGCCGAAACCCGCCCGCGCGGACGAGGATCGCCCCCGCCCCGCGAAACCCGCCGGTTTCAAGTCCGGCTCCAAGCCGGAAGGCTTCAAATCGTCCGGTTTCAAATCCCATGGCGGCGCGCCCCGCGACGGCGCGAAACCCGCCCGCTCGGATGGCATGAAATCCCACAGCGCGAAACCGCGCAGCGACAAGCCGCGCGAGATGGACCCCGAGGTGCATCGCGGCTTCGACAGCCCCAAGCCGCGCAGTGACAAGCCGCGCAGTGACAAGCCCGCAGGCAAGCCCGGCGCGAAGCCCTATGGCAAACCGGGTGACAAACCCTACGGAAAACCCGCCGGCAAGGCAGGCGACAAGCCTTATGGCAAGGCAGGCGACAAGCCTTATGGCAAACCCGGCGGGAAGCCTGCCGGCAAACCCGGTGACAAGCCCTATGGCAAGCCGGGCGCCAAGCCCTTCGGCAAGCCGGGCGGCAAACCTTGGGAAAAATCGGGCGACAAGCCTGCTGGCGATGGTCCGGCCAAGCCTGCGCGCAATGCTGCGGCCAATACCTCGGCCCGTCTGGGACCGGGCGGCAAGCCGCTGCCCGCAGGCAAGGGCGGCAAACCGCGCGCCGGGGCCGCGCGCGGCCCTAATGCCGTGCCGCGCCGCAAGCCCTGACAGATCAAAAGGCGCGCGACATATGCCGCGCGCCTTTCATCGTTCTTCAAAACCGCATGATCCTGCGGCTCAGGCCATGCCGCCCTCGATCAGGCGACGCGCCAGCGCGGCGTAGGTCTGCGCCGCAGCCGTCTCGCCGGCCGCGATCGGTGTGCCGCCATCCCCTGCAAGCCGGGTCTCAAGGTCGATCGGCAGCTCCGCCAGCAGCGGCACGCCCATCTTGTCGGCCTCGGCCTTGACGCCACCATGACCGAAGATCGCCGTCTCATGCCCGCATTTGGGGCAGCAGAAAACCGACATGTTCTCGATCAGGCCCAGAACCGGCGTCTTGAGCGTGTTGAACATGTCGATGGCCTTGCGCGCATCCAGCAGCGCCACGTCCTGCGGCGTGGACACGACGATGGCGCCGGTCAGCTGCGTGCGCTGGCACAGCGTCAGCTGCACATCGCCCGTGCCCGGCGGCAGATCGACCAGCAGCACATCAAGCTCACCCCAGGCGACCTGCCCCAGCATCTGCTGCAGCGCCCCCATCAGCATCGGACCGCGCCAGACCACCGCCTTGTCGGCCTCGAGCATCAGCCCGATCGACATCATCGTGACCCCATGCGCCTGCAGCGGCGTGATCGTCTTGCCATCCGGGCTGGCAGGGCGCTTGTTCACGCCCATCATGCGCGGCTGGCTGGGACCATAGATATCGGCATCCAGCAGCCCCACGCGCCGCCCCTGCCGGGCCAGCGCCACCGCCAGGTTCGATGACACGGTGGATTTGCCCACCCCGCCCTTGCCTGACCCGATCGCAAGGATCCTGTCCACGCCAGAGGGTTTCGTGGGCCCCGCCTGCGGCGTCGGATGCCCGCCGATCTTGAGGCTGGGCGCGGGCGGCTTTTCCGCCGGGCCATGGGCGGTCAGTGCAACACTGACGCTGTCAACGCCCGGAATGCGCGCAATGATCTGTTCGGCGGCGGCGCGCAGCGGCTCCATCTGGCGCGCGATCTCGGGGCTGGGCGCTTCGATCACGAATCGGACAGCGCCCTCGGAAAGGGTCAGGGCCCGCACCATATCGCGGCTGATCAGGTCGCCACCATCCGGCAGGGCCAATTGGCGCAGGGCCTGTTCGATCGTCTCTCGGGTGACTGCCATGCCAGATTCTCCTTTTTATTGCTCCGCCATAGGTGGCAGCTTTCTCGGCCGAGACAAGACCCGCTTGAAATTCGCGCATGTCGCAAGCGTCTTGCCCAAATAATAGGTCAGTCCTTCATATGCATTTGCTGCATGGCAGCATTGCATCAAAAACTATTGTGCAGACGCAGCATCGACGTATCTTGAACCCAACAGAGCGAGACTTATATCGCTAACGAGCATAAACGAAAGTGACCGAACATGGCTTATACATCGGATCTTCGCCTTGCACAGCCCCGCGCCGCTGAAACCGGGCTGGTTGGCAAACTGCTGGCGATCAAGGCCGACCTGTCCCAGCGCTACGCCCGTTACCGGGTGTTCCGCGACACTGTCAACGATCTTGCGATCCTGCCGAACAGCGTGCTGGCCGATATGGGCCTGAACCGTTCGCAGATCCGCTCGGTCGCCTATGAATACGCCTACGGGGCGAAAAAGTAACACTGGGATCAGATGACCCTCTCCTCCTCCCTGGGTCATCTGTGAACTGGCGGCGGCATCCTCTCCTCCTCCCTGGATGCCGCCGCGCCTTAAAAGAATACGAAAGACTTCCTCCTCCTCCCTGAGGTCTTTCGTTACCAAGAGCGGCGACACCCTCTCCTCCTCCCTGGGTGTCGCCGCGCCTTGACAAGATTGCGAAGGCCTCTCTCCTCCTCCCTGAGGTCCTTCGTATGCAAGAGCGGCGGTATCCTCTCCTCCTCCCTGGATACCGCCGTACCTTGCCAGATACGCTGGCTCTCCTCCTCCTCCCTGAGGGCCACGTTGCAAGAGCGGCGGCACCCCTCCTCCTCCCTGGGTGCCGCCGTTTTCTTTTTCGGGATGGGGATTCAGATCAGCACAGGACGGGCGCAAAGCGCCGCAACCCCGGCGCGTGTCGCGCGGGGCTCGAAGTCGCTGATCAATGGAAAGCTGTCAGAACAGCCCGTCAGAAGGGCCCGTCAGAAAGGCCCGTCAGAAAGGGATGTCATCCGCCCCGGTGATAAAGCGCGCGACTACCTTTTTCGCGCCTGCTTTTTCAAACTCGATCTCCAGCTTGTCGCCTTCGATCCCGACGATGATGCCGTAGCCGAATTTCTGGTGGAACACCCGTTCGCCCATCGTATGCGCGCTGACCGCCTGCATGTCGATCACGGTATCGCGCGTCTCGCGTGGCTGGCTGATCGGACGCTGTGCGCTGCGGCTCTGCAGACGCTTCCAGCCGGGCGAGTTGTAGACATTGGCCTCGGCCACGCGATCCTCGATCCCCGAGCGCACGCCCCCGCCGAAATCGCCGCCCATGCCTGCCGCACCGAAACCACCGCCATAAAGGCCGGGCGGGGTCAGCACCTCGACATGATCCTCGGGCAATTCGTCGATGAAACGCGAAGGCAGCGCCGATTGCCACTGTCCAAAGACGCGCCGGTTGCCTGCAAAGGAAATCGTGCAGACCTCTTCGGCCCGCGTGATGCCCACATAGGCCAGCCTGCGCTCTTCCTCCAGCCCCTTGGTGCCGCTTTCATCCATCGACCGCTGGGACGGAAACAGCCCATCCTCCCACCCCGGCAGAAAGACGGCCGGAAACTCCAGCCCCTTGGCGGCATGCAGGGTCATGATGCTGACCTTGGCCCCCTCTTCCGAGGATTCGTTGTCCATGATCAGGCTGACATGTTCGAGGAACCCTTGCAGATTCTCGAACTGCTCCAGCGCCTTGACCAGTTCCTTGAGGTTCTCCAGCCGCCCCGGCCCCTCGGGCGTCTTGTCGGCCTGCCACATCGCGGTATAGCCGGACTCGTCAAGGATCATCTCGGCCAGTTCGACATGGCTGATGTCGGGATCGCCCGCCATCCGGCCCCAGCGGGCGATATCGCTGACAAGCTGGCCCAGCGCCACGGCGCCCTTGCCGGTGATGACCTTGTCGCCCACGGCGATCTGCGCCCCCTGCACGAGGGGCACGCCATTGTCGCGGGCGATACGCTGGATCGTCTGCTGCGCCTTGTCGCCCAGACCGCGCTTGGGCGTGTTCACGATCCGCTCGAAGGCCAGATCGTCGGCGGGGCTGGTGACCACCCGGAAATAGGCCATGGCATCGCGAATTTCCAACCGCTCGTAGAAACGCGGCCCGCCGATCACGCGATATGGCAGGCCGATGGTCAGGAAACGATCCTCGAAGGCGCGCATCTGGTGGCTGGCGCGCACCAGAATGGCCATCTCATCGAGGGAGAACTGGCGCATCCCGCGGGTGCCCCGTTGCAGCGCCTCGATCTCCTCGCCGATCCAGCGGGCCTCTTCCTCGCCGTCCCAATGGCCGATCAGGCGCACCTTCTCGCCGTGTTCCGCCTGCGTCCACAGGGTCTTGCCCAGCCGTCCGCGATTGCCCGCGATCACACCCGAGGCAGCCGCAAGGATATGCGGGGTCGAGCGATAGTTCTGTTCCAGCCGCACCACGGTGGCGCCGGGAAAATCCGTCTCGAACCGCAGGATGTTGCCCACTTCGGCACCGCGCCAGCCGTAAATGGACTGATCATCGTCACCGACGCAACAAATGTTGCGATGCCCGCCCGCCAGAAGCCGCAGCCAGAGGTATTGGGCGACGTTGGTATCCTGATACTCGTCCACAAGGATATAGCGGAATCGCGTCCGATACTGCTCCAGCACATCGTCATGGGTCTGGAAGATATGCACCATATGCAGCAGCAGATCGCCGAAATCGACCGCGTTCAGCTCGCGCAGCCGGGTCTGGTAGGCGGCATACAGCTCCATCCCGCGGTTGTTATAGGCCCCTGCCTCGGCGGCGGGCACCTTTTCCGGTGTCCATGCACGGTTCTTCCAGCCGTCGATGATCCCCGCCAGCATCCGCGCGGGCCAGCGCTTGTCGTCGATGGAACTGGCCCCGATCAACTGCTTCAGCAACCGGATCTGGTCATCGGTGTCCAGAATCGTGAAATTCGACTTGAGCCCCACCAGTTCGGCATGGCGGCGCAGCAGCTTGACGCAGACCGAATGGAAAGTGCCCAGCCATGGCATCCCCTCGACCTGCTGGCCCAGCATGGTGCCGACACGGTTCTTCATCTCGCGCGCGGCCTTGTTGGTGAAGGTCACGGCCAGAATCTGATCGGGCCGCGCGCGGCCCATCGCCATCAGATGCACGATCCGCGCCGTCAGCGCCTTGGTCTTGCCGGTACCGGCCCCCGCCAGCATCAGTACGGGACCATCCAACGCCTCGACCGCCGCGCGCTGCGCGGGGTTCAGCCCCTCAAGGTAGGCGGCTGCGGGCCGGGCCGCCATGGCGCGGGCCGAAAGCGGGACAGCGGGTGTGGCGGGCATGTCGTCAAAATCGCTCATGCGCGCGATCCTAGCGCGCCACAGCGCCAAGGGGAAGTGAAGTTCTTGTTCTGTTCTGCGGATATTTTGCCGGCAGACGGGTTTGCGCAAACTCGGATATGGACAAATCGGAAGACGCCAAGACAAATGCGCGCCATGGATCTGTTTCAACGCTACCCCGCCCTTTCCGACCTCAAGGCACAGGCCCGCCGCCGCATGCCCTGGTTCGTTTTCGAATATCTCGACAGCGCCACGGGCAGCGAATCCGTGCTGCGCCGCAACCGCGCGGATCTGGACAGCGTGCTGCTGATGCCCTCGATCCTGCATGGCGAGTTTCAGCCCGACATGTCGGTCACCCTGTTCGGCAAGACACATGCCCTGCCCTTCGGCGTCAGCCCCGTGGGCATGTCGGGCCTGTTCTGGCCGGATGCGGAACGGATCCTTGCGCGCAATGCCACCGCTGCAGGCCTGCCCTATGGCCTGTCCACCGTGGCCAGCCGCACCCCCGAAGAGGTTGGCCCCCATCTGGACGGCAACGGCTGGTTCCAGATCTATCCCCCCCGTGATCCGGGCATTCGCGCCGACATGCTGAAACGCGCCCGCGATGCGGGCTTTTCCGCGCTGGTCCTGACCGTGGACGTGCCGGTGGCCAGCAGGCGCGAACGCCAGACGCGTTCTGGCCTGACCTCGCCGCCGCGCCTGACCCCGCGCCTTCTGGCGCAGGTCGCGCGCTGCCCGGCATGGGCGCTTGGCACGGCGCGGCTTGGGATGCCCCGGATGCGGCTGATCGACGGCTATGCCGGGCAACTGACCGGCCTCAGTTCCACCGAACACGCGGGCTACATGCTGCGCACCTCGCCGGACATGGACTATCTCAAGGCGCTGCGCGATGCCTGGGACGGCCCCTTGATCGTCAAGGGCGTGCTGGATGCGCGCGATGTGCCGATGCTGGAACAGGCGGGCGCCGATGCGATCTGGGTCAGCAACCACGCCGGGCGGCAATTCGATGGCGCGCCCTCGACCATTTCGATGCTGCCGGGGATCCGGGCCGCGACGAAACTGCCGCTGATCTTCGACAGCGGGATCGAGGGCGGTCTGGACATCCTGCGGGCCATCGCACTGGGCGCCGATTTCGTGATGATGGGCCGCCCCTGGCATTACGCGCTGGGGGCCCTCGGCGAGGCAGGCCCCGCCCATCTGATCGAGATGCTGAAGAAGGACATCGCGTCCAACATGGGCCAGCTTGGCACCCATGCGCTGCGCGACCTGCCGGGACGCCTGATGCCCGCCTAGTTTCCGATAGGTCACCTTGTCGCTTTCGGGCAAGGCGGGAATTTTGCAGATTGTTACAGTCGCGCCATGCCCGCACTTGCGCTGCAACGCAGCATGAGGCTACGCATAGGCGTATTCAAGGTGACCGGGCCACCGGATCGTCATGTCAGCAAGGAGCAGGCCATGGCCGAGTTCAAGAAAATCCTCATTGCCAACCGGGGCGAGATCGCCATCCGCGTGATGCGCGCCGCCAACGAGCTTGGCAAGCGTACGGTCGCCGTCTTCGCGGAAGAAGACAAGCTGAGCCTGCACCGCTTCAAGGCCGATGAGGCTTACCGCATCGGCGAGGGGCTGGGCCCGGTCGCGGCCTACCTGAGCATTGACGAGATCATCCGCGTCGCCAAGCAATCGGGTGCGGATGCGATCCACCCCGGTTACGGCCTTCTGTCCGAAAACCCCGATTTCGTCGATGCCTGCACCGCCAACGGGATCACCTTTATCGGTCCCAAGGCCGAAACCATGCGCGCTTTGGGTGACAAGGCCAGCGCCCGCAAGGTGGCCATGGCCGCAGGCGTGCCCGTGATCCCCGCGACCGAGGTGCTGGGCAACGACATGGACAAGATCCGCACCGAGGCTGCCGAGATCGGCTATCCGCTGATGCTCAAGGCCAGCTGGGGCGGCGGCGGGCGCGGCATGCGCCCGATCCAGGGTGAAAAGGAACTGGCCGAAAAGGTCATGGAAGGCCGCCGCGAGGCCGAGGCCGCCTTTGGCAATGGCGAAGGCTATCTGGAAAAGATGATCCTCAAGGCGCGCCATGTCGAGGTGCAGATCCTCGGCGACAGCCACGGCGAGATCTACCACCTTTGGGAACGCGACTGTTCGGTGCAACGCCGCAACCAGAAGGTCGTCGAACGCGCCCCTGCCCCCTATCTGACGCAGGCCCAGCGCGAAGAGCTGTGCGAACTTGGCCGCCGCATCTGTGCGCATGTGAATTACGAATGCGCGGGCACCGTCGAATTCCTGATGGATATGGCCGATGACAAGTTCTACTTCATCGAAGTGAACCCCCGCGTGCAGGTCGAACATACCGTGACCGAGGCGGTGACGGGCATCGACATCGTGCAGGCCCAGATCAGGATCGCCGAAGGCAAGACCCTGGCCGAGGCCACGGGCAAGGCCTCGCAGGGCGATATCCACCTGAACGGCCACGCGCTGCAGACCCGGATCACCACCGAAGACCCGCAGAACAACTTCATCCCCGATTACGGCCGCATCACCGCCTATCGTGGGGCCACGGGCATGGGCATCCGTCTGGATGGCGGCACCGCCTATTCCGGCGCGGTCATCACGCGGTTTTATGACAGCCTGCTGGAAAAGGTCACCGCATGGGCGCAGACGCCCGAGGCGGCGATCGCACGGATGGACCGCGCCCTGCGCGAATTCCGTATCCGCGGCGTCAGCACAAACATCGCCTTCGTCGAGAACCTGCTGAAGCACCCGACCTTCCTGAACAACGAATACCACACCAAGTTCATCGACGAGACGCCAGAACTGTTCCAGTTCCACAAGCGCCGCGACCGGGCCACCAAGATCCTGACCTATATCGCGGATATCACCGTGAACGGTCATCCCGAAACCGCAGGCCGCCCCAAGCCGCCCGCCGAGGCGCGCCAGCCCCGCCCGCCGAAATCCACCCCCGGCGCGCTGCGCGAGGGCACGAAAACCCTGCTGGAACGCGAGGGGCCAAAAGCCGTGGCCGACTGGATGCTGGCGCAGCAGCGCCTGCTGCTGACCGACACCACCATGCGCGACGGGCACCAGTCCCTACTCGCGACCCGCATGCGGTCCATCGACATGATCCGCGTGGCGCCCACCTATGCCGCGAACCTTCCCGAGCTTTTCAGCGTCGAATGCTGGGGGGGTGCCACCTTCGACGTGGCCTACCGCTTTCTGCAGGAATGCCCGTGGCAGCGCCTGCGCGATCTGCGCCGCGCCATGCCGAACCTCTTGACCCAGATGCTGCTGCGCGCCTCGAACGGAGTGGGCTATACCAACTACCCCGACAATGTCGTGCGCGAATTCGTCCGACAGGCGGCGGAAACCGGCGTCGATGTGTTCCGCGTCTTCGACAGCCTCAACTGGACCGAAAACATGCGCGTCGCCATGGATGCGGTGCTGGAGAACGAGCGCATCTGCGAGGCCGCGATCTGCTATACCGGCGACATCCTTGACCCGGACCGCGCCAAATATGACCTGAAATACTATGTCGCCATGGCGAAAGAGCTTGAGGCCGCAGGCGCGCATGTGCTGGGCCTCAAGGATATGGCGGGTCTGTTGAAACCTGCGGCCGCGCGCATTCTGGTCAAGGCGCTCAAGGACGAGCTGACGATCCCGGTGCATTTCCACACCCATGACACCAGCGGCATTGCCGGGGCCTCGATCCTTGCGGCTGCAGATGCGGGCGTCGATGCGGTGGATGCCGCGATGGATGCGTTTTCGGGCGGCACCTCGCAGGCCTGCCTTGGCTCGGTCGTCGAGGCGCTGCGCCATACGCCGCGCGACACCGGGATCGACATCGACCGCGTGCGCGAAATCTCGGATTACTGGGAACAGGTGCGCGGGCAATATGTGGCCTTCGAGGCCGGGCTTCAGGCCCCCGCCTCCGAGGTCTATCTGCACGAGATGCCGGGCGGGCAGTTCACCAACCTCAAGGCGCAGGCCCGTTCTCTGGGTCTAGAGGAAAAATGGCCCGAGGTCGCCCGCACCTATGCGGATGTGAACCAGATGTTCGGCGATATCGTGAAGGTCACCCCCTCGTCCAAGGTGGTGGGCGACATGGCGCTGATGATGGTCAGCCAGGGCCTGAGCCGCGCGCAGGTCGAAGACCCGGCCACCGATGTGGCCTTTCCGGATTCGGTCATCGACATGATGCGCGGCAATCTGGGCCAGCCGCCGGGCGGCTTTCCCGCCTCGATCGTGGCCAAGGTGCTGAAAGGCGAGACCCCCAATACCGAACGCCCCGGCAAGCACCTGCCGCCCGTCAATCTGGAAGCGGCCCGCGCCGATCTGGAAAAGCAGCTTGAGGGCAAGAAGGTCGATGACGAGGATCTGAACGGCTACCTCATGTATCCCAAGGTCTTCCTTGATTACATGGGACGTCACCGGATTTACGGCCCCGTCCGCACCCTGCCCACGCGCACCTATCTCTATGGGATGGAGTCGGGAGAAGAAATCACCGCCGAGATCGATCCCGGCAAGACGCTGGAAATCCGCCTGCAGGCCGTGGGCGAGACCACGGATGACGGCGAGGTCAAGGTCTTCTTCGAACTGAACGGCCAGCCCCGCGTGATCCGTGTGCCCAACCGTCTGGTCAAGTCGCAGACCGCCGCGCGGCCCAAGGCCGAATCCGGCAACACCGCCCATATCGGCGCGCCGATGCCCGGTGTCGTGGCCAGCGTCGCGGCCACGCCGGGCGCAAAGGTCAAGGCGGGCGATCTGCTGCTGACCATCGAGGCGATGAAGATGGAGACCGGCATCCATGCCGACCATGACGCTACGGTCAAGGCCGTGCATGTGACGCCCGGCGCCTCGATCGACGCCAAGGACCTGCTGATCGAGTTCGAAGCGTGATCCCGCAGGTCACGGCGCTTTATGCAGGCCTTCTGGCGCTGGTCTACGTGATCCACAGCGGCTGGGTGATCCGCGTGCGCGTCACCCAGAAGGTGCTTGCCGGCGACAAGGGCGATCCGGTCATGGCCAATGCCATGCGGGTGCATGCCAATTTCGCGGAATACGTACCGCTGGCGCTGATTCTGCTGCTGCTGGCCGAGATGCAGGGCGCCCCGGCGCTGGCCCTGCATGCGCTGGGGGCTGTCCTGCTGCTGGCGCGGATCATGCACGCGCTGGGAATGGCCACACTGCCGCACAAGCCGCCCCTGCGCGGTGGCGGCGCGGCGCTGACCTTTGCGGTGCTGCTGATCGGCGGGGCGGCCAACATCGCCCATGCGCTGCTCTGATCAGCCTTGTTTTATTGGTGTTTCGGGTCGCGGTGAAAAGTTTTTGCGAAAAGCCGCAATTTTCCTCTTGCGGGTCCCGCGCAGAATTAATATCTCACGCCTCACCCAAGGAAGCGGGCGTAGCTCAGGGGTAGAGCATAACCTTGCCAAGGTTAGGGTCGGGCGTTCGAATCGCCTCGCCCGCTCCAAATATCAAAAAAGCCGGTCCTCGTGGCCGGCTTTTTTGCTTTGCGCCGACGGGGTCTGAACGACTAGGTCATCCATTCCGTACTCCCGCGCGGAATCAAGGCGCGGCGTGCACCAATCCCCTCAGAACGCCTTGAAGGTCAGCGTGGTCAGCGACCGCTCGATCCCCGGAATATCCAGCAGGTGATCGTTGATGTATTTGCCCACATCCTGCCCCTCGGGGATGTAGAGCTTCATCAGAAGGTCATACTCGCCACTGGTCGAATGCAGCTCGGAATGAATTTCGCGCAGGGCGATGTCCTCGGCGACCTGATAGGTCTTGCCGGGTTTGCAGCGCAGCTGGATGAAGACGCAGGTGCTCATGGGATGCCTCGCTCTGATCGTGTCGCTCGAAGCTGGCACAGGCGCGCAACAGGGGCAATGGGCATCGTACCCTCGCCTCTTCCCCCGCGCGCCCCATGCGCCTATAAGCGGCCCGACGACAGCAGGAGCCAGACCCATGCGGACCGCCACCATCACGCGCAAAACGGCCGAGACCGATATCACCGTCCAGATCGATCTGGACGGGACCGGCCGCTATGACAACCAGACCGGCGTGGGGTTCTTCGACCACATGCTGGACCAGCTGTCGCGTCACGCGCTGATCGACATGACGATCCGCGCCACCGGCGATCTGCATATCGACGATCACCACACGGTCGAGGATGTGGGCATCGCCCTGGGCCAGGCCCTGACGCAGGCGCTGGCCGATAAGCGCGGCATCCGCCGCTACGGCAGTTGCCTGCTGCCGATGGATGACGCGCAGGTGCGTGCGGCGCTCGATCTGTCGGGGCGGCCTTTCCTGATGTGGAACCTGGACATGCCCACCGCCAAGATCGGCACCTTCGAAACCGAACTGGTGCGCGAGTTCTTCCAGGCCTTCGCGACCCATGGCGGCATCACCCTGCATGTGGACAAGCTGCATGGCTTCAACAGCCACCACATCGCCGAGGCCGCGTTCAAGGCCGTCGCCCGCGCCCTCCGCGAAGCGGTGGAACCCGATCCGCGCCGCGCGGACGCCATCCCCTCCACCAAGGGCACGCTGTAGGCCGGCATGAACACTGTCATCATCGATTACGAAAGCGGAAACCTGCATTCCGCTGAAAAGGCCTTTCAGCGCATGGCTGACGAAGGGGGTGCGGGTCAGGTCATCGTGACCTCGGACCCCGACACGGTGCGCCGCGCCGACCGGATCGTGCTGCCCGGCGACGGGGCCTATCCCGCCTGCCGTCAGGCCCTGTTCGATCATCGCGGCCTGTTCGAGGCGATGGAAGAGGCCGTGATCACCCAAGGCCGCCCCTTTCTGGGGATCTGCATCGGGATGCAGATGCTGGCGACGCGCGGGCTGGAATATACGCCCACGCCCGGCTTTGACTGGATCCCCGGTCAGGTCGAGCGCATCACGCCAGCCGATCCCGCGCTGAAAGTGCCGCATATGGGCTGGAACGATCTGGTGATCGACGTGCCGCACCCGGTCTTCGGCGGGATCGCCACGGGCGATCACGCCTATTTCGTGCACAGCTATCACATGCATGTGGCTGATCCGGCGCATCTGCTGGCGCATGTGGATTATGCAGGGCCCATCACCGCCATCATGGGCCGCGACAATATCCTCGGCATGCAGTTCCACCCCGAGAAAAGCCAGAAGGTCGGGCTGCGGATGATCGGCAATTTCCTGGCATGGCGGCCCTGATCCGGGCCGCCATCAGGGTGACTTACTTTACCCGCGACCAGCTGCCGCCGTCGCGGCAAATGCCCAGAACGCAGCCGCTGACCTTCAGCGTGTCGCCCGACAGTTCCAGCCGCGAGTTGTAGGTCTTGTCGCGGTCCGGCGACCAGACCTTGCCCTTGTAGGACCCGCCGCCCGCGCTGACCGTCTCGGAAATGATCTGCCTGCCGGTATTGGGGCTGGCCATTTCCTTGCCCGATCCATCAAAGGATTTCACCAGCGTCCCGCAAATCTGCGCCCCGCACGGGGCCACCTCGATCAGGCCGGTATTGCCATTGTCATCCGGCGCCGTGCGCCAGGTGCCCAGAAGCGGCTCTGCCAGCGCGCCCCCTGCCCCCAGAATCAGTGTCGCCGCGATAAGTGCCGTCTTGCGCATGCCATCATCCTCCCTGATGCCTGTGCAAATCTTGGCCTGCGCCCGTGTGCCGATCAAGCATGACATGGCGGCAGCCGCGCCCGCGTTGCAATTTCCCGCCGCCCGTGGTCAAAGACCGCCAATCCCGCCCAAGACCGGGCTGACAAGACAGGTGCGCCCATGATCCTCTACCCCGCCATCGACCTGAAAGACGGCAAGGCCGTGCGCCTCTACAAAGGCGAGATGGACCGCGCCACCGTCTTCAACGACGACCCCGCCGCACAGGCGATGGAATTCGTCGCGGCAGGCTGCGAATGGCTGCACCTTGTCGATCTGAACGGCGCCTTCGCGGGCGAGCCGGTGAACGCCGCCCCGGTCGAGGCGATTCTGGCGCGCACGCGCGTGCCCGCGCAACTGGGCGGCGGCATCCGCGACATGGCCACGATCGAACGCTGGCTGTCCAAGGGTCTGGCCCGCGTCATCCTCGGCACCGTGGCGGTGGAAAACCCCGCCCTCGTGCGTGAGGCCGCCCGCGCCTTCCCCGGTCAGGTCGCCGTGGGCATCGACGCCCGCGATGGCCGCGTGGCCACCAAGGGCTGGGCGACCGAGACCGACGTGATGGTCACCGATCTGGCCCGCAGCTTTGAAGACGCGGGCGTGGCCGCCATCATCTATACCGACATCAACCGCGACGGCGCGATGCAGGGCCCCAATATCGACGCCACGGCGGCGCTGGCCCGCGCGGTCAGCATCCCCGTCATCGCCTCGGGCGGCGTGTCGTCCCTGGACGACCTCATCGCCCTGCGCGACTGCGGCGCGCAACTGAACGGCGCGATCTCGGGCCGTGCGCTTTACGATGGCGCGCTTGACCTGCGCGAAGCGCTGGCCGCGCTGAAAGCCTGACGGACCGGCCGGTCGTGACCCTTGTCCTCGTGATGGCCTTCGTCACGGTCCCTGTCCTTGTCTGGCGCTACTTTCGGGCCCGCCGCGTGGCGATTGCGGTGATTGTCCTCTGGCTTGTCCCTCCGCTGTTCCTGCTGGGCTTCGACCTTGCGATGTCGGCTTGCGCCAACCTGCCCTACACCTCTGTTGCGGGATATCTCGATTGCCCCACAAACGCGCATGAGCTGGCCTATGCGGTCTTCGGCCCACTGGCCTCGGCGCTGGTGGTGATCCTGCTTTCGCAGGGGGTTGCCAGCCTTGCCCTGTTCCTGCTGCCACTGGTCACCGGCCTCGGGCTGGAACTGATCCTGCGCCGCGCGGGCCGGTAGCCGCGCCGTTGCATCGCCAGCCCACCCGGAGTAAACGCAGGGGCATCCCCGTGGAAAAAGGCCCGCACGCCATGCTCAAGGTCCGTATCATCCCCTGCCTCGATGTCGCCGATGGCCGCGTGGTCAAGGGCGTCAATTTCGTCGACCTGCGCGATGCGGGCGACCCGGTGGATGCGGCCCGCGCCTATGACGCGGCAGGCGCGGACGAGCTGTGCTTTCTCGACATCCACGCCACCCATGAAAATCGCGGCACCATGTTCGACGTGGTCCGCCGCACCGCCGAGCAATGCTATATCCCGCTGACCGTGGGCGGTGGCGTGCGCACCCCCGCAGATGTGCGCGCCCTGCTGCTGGCAGGCGCCGACAAGGTCAGCTTCAACTCCGCCGCCGTCGCCAACCCCGATGTGGTGGCCGAAGCCGCCGATCAGTTCGGCAGCCAGTGCATCGTGGTGGCCATCGACGCCAAGACCGTCGCGCCGGGCAAATGGGAGATCTTCACCCATGGCGGACGCAAGCCCACGGGCATCGACGCCGTGGACTTCGCCCGCCTTGTCGCCGCCAAGGGCGCGGGCGAGATCCTGCTGACCTCGATGGATCGCGACGGCACGCGCGCGGGCTTCAACCTGCCGCTGACCCGCGCCATCTCGGATGCGGTGGATGTGCCCGTGATCGCCTCGGGCGGGGTCGGCACCCTCGATCATCTGGTCGAAGGCGTGACGCAGGGCGGCGCATCTGCGGTGCTGGCCGCTTCGATCTTCCATTTCGGGGATTACACGATACGGCAGGCCAAGGATCACATGGCCGCAGCCGGCATCCCCATGCGACGTGATAGCTGAGGCAGAGCCCATGACCCTTGATGACCTTGCCGCCCTGATCGCCGCCCGCGCCGATGCCGATCCCGACACCAGCTGGACCGCGAAACTTCTGGCCAAAGGCCCCGAGAAATGCGCCGAGAAATTCGGCGAAGAAGCCGTTGAGGCGATCATCGAAGCCGTCAAGGGCGACCGCGAGGCCCTGACATCGGAAGCCGCCGATGTCCTCTTTCACCTGCTGGTGATGCTGCAATCGCGCGGCGTGGCGCTGTCTGACGTCATGGCAGAACTCGCGCGCCGCCAGGGCACCTCGGGCATCGCCGAAAAGGCCGCGCGCAAACCCTGACGCGCCCCCTGTTTCATCTTGCCTGAAATACTCAATAACTGCAGGCGCCGCAGGCTCAAAGCTTCGAGGATATGACACCGGTCGCGAAACCGCCCATGCGCAATTCGCCGAACAGGCGCTGGTATTCGATCTTGGGGCAGCGGTTCATCACCACATCGACACCTCGCGCACGCGCCAGCGTGGCGGCCTCTTCGTTTTCAACCCCGATCTGCATCCAGACGGTCTGCAACTTCGGAAACAGCCGCAGCGCCTCCTCCACGATGGGGGTCACATGTTCGGAGCGGCGGAAGATGTCCACCATGTCCACCCCGCCCTCAATCTCGGACAGATGCCCTTTCACGGTCTGCCCGAACAGCCGCTCGCCGGCATGGCCGGGATTGACCGGGATCACGGTGAACCCCTTCAGCGACAGATAGCGCGCCACGTAATAGCTGGGCCGCACGGGGTTCATCGACACGCCCACCACGGCCACGCGGCGGGTGCGCTTCAGGATATCCTTCAGAAAGGCGTCGGAATATGTCTCGCTCATGCGGGTCAGCATATCCGCCCGCCCGGCGTCCGAGAAGGCCCACAGCGGCGCTTTGCAGAAAAAAGCGCCCAAGGATAGCCTTGGGCGCAAGTCACGGAACGAGGGACAGTGAAGAAAGCGCGTATGTTCCGATAGCGCGCCTTCCACTATGATTTAGGGAGCATGAACAGATTATGAAGATGCGGTAATAAACCTGTGATCCGTCCGCGATCAGGCCCCGATCAATCGAACACATCCTCGATCAGGTCGAATATCTCGCCCGCCAGCCAGCGCGCGGCACTTTTCCGCTTCTTCTTCGGCGTGCCGTAATGCTTGGTGGGACCGGGTCTGTTGCGCGGACCGCCCCGTTCGGGTTGCGGGGTCACCACGGGATGATCCTGCACCGCTTCTGCGCGCAGCGATTTCATGTTGTGCAGCGGCGCCCCGCAAGAGGCGCAGGACAGCTCGTGCCGCTCCTTGCCCCGCAGCACCAGCGCCGCGCGCGTGCCGCAATAACAGCAGGTGGCGACTTTCGTCCCATAGGTCATGCGCCCGTCCTTCGATACCCGTTCTTCAATGCTCCATGGAAGCATATAGGGCTACAGCCGCCGCATTTGAGACGTTGAGCGAGCCAAATTCCCCGGCAAACGCAATCTTGACCAGATGATCGCAGGTCTCGCGGGTTCTTTCGCGCAATCCCGGCCCTTCGGCCCCCAGCACCAGCGCCACGGGCCGGTCACGCCGCCCCTCCAGCGCCTGTTCGATGGTCTGCTCGGCCTCACCGTCGAGGCCCAGCAGGATATAGCCCATGGCGCGCAGCTCCTCCATCGTGTCGGCCAGATTCTTGACCCGCAGATAGGGCTGCCGCTCCAGCGCGCCGCTGGCGGTCTTGGCCAGCGCGCCGGTTTCGGGCGCCGAATGGTGACGCGGCCCGATCACGGCACAGGCGCCGAACACCTCGGCCGAGCGCAGAATCGCACCCACGTTATGCGGATCGGTCACCCGGTCCAGCAGGATCACGCGCGGCACCCGTCCGGGCACACCCGCGCAGATATCGGCGACCCGCCCCCAGTCGAGCGGCCGCACCTCGAGGGCCGCGCCCTGATGCACCGATTGCGGATCGATGGGAACCGAGAATTTGCGCGGATCGACCACTTCGGCCTCGATCCCGCTGGCGGCGATCGCATCCGCCAGCTTGTCGCGCGCGTTCAGCGTGACCACCAGCCGCAACTTGGCGCGGTCCGGGTTCATCAGCGCGTCGCGCACCGCATGCAGGCCGAAAAGCCAAAGCGTTTCATTGGCATCGGCCTTGCGGGCCTGTTCCTTCTCGACGACCCATTTGGGTTTTTTCATCGGTTTCGCCCCCGTCTGCATCGCGTCTGTCACCTTGCGCCCGTTCATGCGCTGCAGGCCGGGCCTCTGCAAGGTTTTTCCTGTTGACGTCCCCCAAACGGGGCATTAATCAGCCCCTCACGCGACGGGCAACCGGCGCAGTGGGCGACAGGCCGCAAGGTGTGGCAGGGGACTGTAACTCCCTCGCGGAGACGCACGCCTGGTTCGATTCCAGGGTCGCCCACCACTTAGATTCCAGACTTATTGATCATCTAAGCCGGAACAAGGCGGTGGCAGAGAGGGCTACGGCTGACGGGAAGACTTCCGGGCCTCTGTCATAGCGGGTTGCCGCCCGTCGCCAGTCCGTCGAACGCCCTTTACTCAGCCCGTCAGGATTGCTCACGACGCTGCCCCCAAAGTGCGGGAGCCTGCATCATGCAGGCATCACAGCCTCAGGCTGATCACTGGGGCGGAAGCCCGGTCGCAGTCCCGGCGGTCGGATCTGCAAAGCGCGGCATTCCGGGTCTCACCCCGCAAATCGCCCTTGCCCACCGCCGAACTGCACGTCATGCAGCGCCTTGAACTTGCCACCCTTGGCCAGCAACTCGGTCACCGTGCCCTGTTCCATAATCTGCCCCGCCTCGACATAGCAGATGCAATCGGCGTTCATCACGGTGGACAGGCGGTGCGCGATCACGATGGTCGTCACCCCCTCGGTGATCCGGGCCAGCGCATCGCGGACCAGAACCTCGGAATGGCTGTCCAGCGCGCTTGTCGCCTCGTCCAACAGCAGAATCGCCGCGCGGCGCAGCACGGCGCGGGCGATCGACAGGCGCTGGCGCTGCCCGCCCGACAGGAAGGACCCATTCTCGCCGATCTGGGTCTGGTAGCCATGTGGCAGCTTCTCGATGAACTCATGGGCATGGGCGATCTTCGCCGCCTCGATCACCTCGTCCTCGGTTGCATCGGGCCGCGCGAGGCGCAGGTTGTCCATGACGGTCGCGGAGAACAGGAACGTATCCTGCCCCACAAAGGCGATCTTGCTGCGCAGCGAGGTGAATGTCGCGTTGCGGATATCCTGCCCGTCGATCAGAACGCGCCCCGTGTCAGGGTCATAGAGCCGCAGGATCAGGTTCAGCAGCGTCGACTTGCCCCCACCCGAGGGGCCGACCAGCGCCGTGGTCTTGCCTGCAGCAAAGGCGGCCGTCACGCCATTCACCACGGCGGCCTTTTCATTATAGGCGAAGCGCACATCCTCAAGCTGGACGGCGCCGGGGCCATCCTCGAGGGCCACGGCATCCGGATCCTCGACCATGGTCATGGGTGCATCCAGCAGGTCATACATCATCTTGATCCCGACCATGCTGCTTTCGATGATCACCCGCATCCGCGACAGCCGCTTGGCCGGCTCATAGGCCATCAGGAAGGCGGTCACGAAGGACATCAGCTGGCCCGGCGTGCCGGGGGCCTGCCCGAAGATGTTCACGGCACTCAGGATCACGATTGACGCAATCGCAAGTCCTGTAATCACGTCCAGCAGCGGCATCGTCGCCGCCTCAAGCTGCACCATGCGGTTGGCGCGCTTTTCGACTTCGCGCACGGCCTTGTTCATGCGTCCGGCCATCCGCGGTTCCAGACCGAAGGCCTTGACCACCCGCGCCCCGGTCGAGGTTTCCTGCACGACCTTGATGATCTCGCCCAGACCGGCCATTTCCTGCGCCATGATCGCGCGCACGTTCTTCAGGATTTTCTGCAAGCCGAACAACGCAGCCGGCCCCACGATGAGACTGATCATCGACAGGAAGGGCTGCTGATAGATCATCACCGCGACCAGTCCGATCAGCGTCAGCAAGTCCCGGATGAAGCCGGTCACGATGGTATCGATCGCACGCCGCGCCGCTTGTGCGCTTTGGGTGACCTTCAGCAACAGGTCCGAGGACTCGTTCATGTTGAAGAAAGCCACACCCTGTTTCAGCATCCGCTGATAAAGCTGCATCTGTTTCTGCGCCACGATACGGTTGCCCGCGCGCGCCATCAGCACGGCCTGCGCATAGAAGGCGACACCCTTGAAGGCGAAGATGAGTGCGACACCCAACCCCACCATCACGACGCGGCGGCGATCCTCGGGTGTGTTGAGCGTGTCGATGATCTCGCCCATCATCCAGGCCGACATCGCGGTCGAGGCCGCGACCATGACCATGGCGACCACAGCCGCCAGATATTTCCAGCGATGTTCGGCGAAACTTTCCAGCAACAAGCGCATCAGCAGCCGGTCGGCAGGCATGCGTTCAAGCAGGCGTTCGTTCCAGGGCTTCTTTTGTGTCATGGGTCGTTTGCCGATACCTGTCGGTCCTGTCTTGCCGCCTCCCCTAGCAGCTTGGGCCGGAGGGGTCGATATGTAACTTGGCATCATGCCTGCCATCGCGGCCCCGGGTGGGCCCTGCATCCGGACAAGGTGTCCATCCTGCGCCTGCATTGCAAGGGGCCGGGTCGATGCCGGCCTTTCCGCACCCGATCATCCCCCCTTCTGTACCAGCCGGAACCCGCCTATAGTCAGACCCGAAGACAGGCAGTGACGGGTGCGAGAGTATGGCGAAGCGGGAAAAAAAGCCCCAACCTTTCAACATCCTCATCGTGGCCCAGCGCGGGCGGCTGCAATACGAGGCGCTGCTTTTCGCGGCCAGCCTGCGCCATGCAAGCCCCGATCATGCCGCGCGGCTTTTCGTGGCGGTCCCGCAACCCGGCCCACTGTGGCCCAATGATCCCTCGGTCATCGATGCCGATGTTCTGGCCCTGCTGGACGAGCTGGGCGCAAAGGTGATCCCGTTCGACAGCCGCCATTTCGGCGCCGCCTATCCTTACGGCAACAAGATCGAGGCGCTTTTTGCCCTGCCCGAGGGCGAGCCTTTCGTCTTCTTCGATACGGACACGCTGATCACCGGCGATCTGGGCGCCGTGCCCTTCGACTTCGACCGCCCCACCGCCTCCCTGCGGCGCGAGGGGACATGGCCGCAGATCGAACTCTATGGTCCCGGCTACACCGCGATCTGGAAATCGCTCTATGATCGCTTCGGGCTGGATTTCGACAGCTCGCTCGATCCCGCGCAACCCGATGAATACTGGCAGAAATACCTCTATTTCAACGCGGGCTTCTTCTTCTACCGCTGCCCCCATGTCTTCGGAAAGCGGTTCCTCGAGATCGCGCTGGCAATCCGCGACACCCCGCCCCCCGAACTGGTCTGCCAGTCGCTGGATCCCTGGCTGGATCAGGTGGCGCTGCCGCTGGTGATCCATGGTTTCGGCGGCGGACGCGACACGCTGCCGCCCGGCCTGCTGGATGGGTCGGTCAGCTGCCACTACCGGCTGTTGCCGATGCTCTATGCTCGTGAAGGCGACAGGGCGGTCGAGGTGCTCGAGGCGGTCACCTCGCCCAACCGCGTCAAGCGCGTCCTCAAGGAATACGAGCCCGCCAAGCGGATGATCTATCAGGGGCGCGGCCAGAAAGTCCGCGAGATGTTCGACCGCGACGCCCTGCCGCGACGCGAGCAGATGATCCGCAACCAGATCAAGAAGGCAGGCTTCTGGATGCGCTGAAAGGCGCGTGGCGCGCACCGGTCAGATGCGCGCCACGATGAATGTCACTTGCCTTCACGTCACCCTGCAACCTGCTGTCAGGACGCAAAAATCCCGGTGGTATCGGCAAAGCCCTTCACCTCGATCGGGTTGCCCGACAGGTCACGGAAGAACATCGTCCACTGCTCGCCCGGCTGGCCTTCGAAACGTACGGATGGCGGGATCACGAAATCAACGCCCCCGTCTTCCAGCCGCTTGGCCAGGACCTTCCAGTCCGCCAGACCCAGCACGATCCCGAAATGCGGCATCGGCACCATATGCTCGCCGACCTTGCCGGTATTCGCCGTGGCAAAGGGCGTGCCCAGATGCAGGCTCAGCTGATGGCCGAAGAAATCGAAATCCACCCATGTGTCGGTGCTGCGCCCCTCTTCCGCCCCCATGATGCCGGAATAGAATTCCCGTGCCGCATCCAGATCGTGAACATGTATTGCAAGATGGAAGACCGAACGCATGCTTTTTCCTTTCCGGGTCATTGCCCGCCTGTTGCCGCGCGCAGCCCCGTTGTGATGTGGCGCGCGATGTCCTACTGATTTGCGCAATCCATAACAAAAGGGAGGAGAGTTCAATGACAGATGCACCCAGCTACGGTTTCGACACGCTGCAGATCCACGCCGGTAGCCGCCCCGACCCCGCCACCGGCGCGCGCCAGACGCCGATCTACCAGACCACGGCCTATGTGTTCCGCGATGCGGACCATGCCGCGGCCCTCTTCAACCTGCAGGAAGTGGGCTATATCTACTCGCGCCTGACCAACCCGACCGTGGCCGTGCTGCAGGAACGCATCGCGACCCTCGAAGGTGGCGTAGGCGCAGTCTGCTGCTCGTCCGGGCACGCGGCGCAGATCATGGCGCTCTTCCCGCTGATGGCGCCGGGGCGCAACATCGTGGCCTCGACCCGGCTTTACGGCGGCACCGTCACCCAGTTCAGCCAGACCATCAAGCGCTTCGGCTGGTCCGCGAAATTCGTCGATTTCGACGATCTGGACGCGGTCAAGGCCGCAATCGACGATGACACCCGCGCCGTCTTCTGCGAGGCGATCGCCAACCCCGGCGGCTATATCACCGATCTGGACGCGATCAGCGCCATCTCGGACGCGGCCGGTGTGCCGCTGATCGTCGACAATACCTCGGCCACCCCGTATCTGTGCCGCCCGATCGAGCATGGCGCGACACTGGTCGTGCACTCGACCACGAAATACCTCACCGGCAACGGCACCGTCACGGGCGGCGCCGTCGTGGACTCGGGCAAGTTCGACTGGTCCGCTTCCGACAAGTTCCCATCGCTTGCGGCGCCCGAGCCCGCCTATCACGGCCTCAAGTTCCACGAGACCTTCGGCCCGCTCGCCTTCACCTTCCACGGCATTGCCATCGGCCTGCGCGACCTTGGCATGACGATGAACCCGCAGGCCGCGCATTACACGCTGATGGGGATCGAAACCCTCAGCCTGCGGATGCAGCGCCATGTGGAAAACGCCGTGACCGTCGCCAGCTGGCTCGAGACACATCCGGCCGTCGATTACGTCACCTATGCGGGCCTGCCCTCCTCGCCTTATAACGACCGGGTGGCGCGGATCTGCCCCAAGGGCGCGGGCGGCCTCTTCACCGTGGCGCTCAAGGGCGGATACGGGGCCTGCGTCAAGTTCGTCGACAGCCTCGATCTGTTCAGCCATGTCGCCAACCTCGGCGACACGCGCAGCCTGGTGATCCACTCGGCCTCGACCACCCACCGTCAGCTATCCGAGGCCCAGCAGGTCGCGGCAGGTGCCGGCCCGAACGTGGTGCGCATCTCGATCGGGATCGAGGATGCACAGGACCTGATCGCCGATCTGGACCAGGCGCTGAAAAAAGCCTCGGCCTGATCGCTGGCACATCGAACGACAAAGGGGGGCAACGCGCCCCCCTTTCTTCTTGCCGGAAATATCCCGGGGGGGCGTTCAACGTAGTTGAACGTGGGGGGCAGCGCCCCCCTGCTACCCCGACTACTGCAGGGCAAAGACCATCTGCACCGACGCGGAAATTCCAACCTCGCCCGCCGCGATCGGCACCGCATCGGACCGCATCGCGGCCATTTCCATCATCACCGGACGCGGCATCCCTCCCCCCGTTTCGGACAGGCTGATCACCTGCCCCAGCGCCACGCCCGCAGCCTCGGCGAAAAGCGCGGCCTTGCGCCGTGCATCGGCCACGGCAAGGCGGCGGGCCTCGTCCATGGCGCTTTCTGGATCCTGAAGACCGAAGCTGACACCGTCCAGCCGGTTCGCCCCATCCGAGACAAGCGCATCCAGCACCGGTCCCAGCGCATCAAGGTCACGCAGGCGCAGGCTGACGATATTGCTGGCCTCGAATCCCCAGGGGCTGGGCTGGCCCTGCTGCCCGGAACTGTCGCGCCACACCGGGTTCAGCGACAGGCCCGCGGTCTGCATGTCTCTTGCCGCGACACCCAGACCTTCAAGCCGCGCCAGCATGGCCGCTACCGCATCAGAGGTCTGGCGCAGGGCCGTGGCGGCGACCCGGTCCTGATGCGTGACGCCGATCCGGACCATCGCCATATCGGGCGCAAGCTCCACGCGCCCTGTCCCGTCTATGCTGAGGGTCCGGGCCGCCTCGGCAGGCGCCATACCCTGCGCGACGGCGGCACCGGCCCAGACCGGGCGGCTCTCGCCCGACAGGCCGCCATGAAGCGGTGCAAGCAACAGCGCCGCCAGCGCGCCGCCAGTCAGGATCATCGGTTTGCCAATGAATCGCATCGGGTCTCCTTTCACGTCACGAAACCGGGCCATGCGCCCTGTGATCCAGCTTGCACCACCCGTGACATGCGACCAAGAGGGCGCTGCTCTCCTCTGGGGTGTTTTTCTTCCCCTCGGCAAGAAGCTGCTGTAAATGTCTTTCGAGACCGGCAAGGACTCCCGGTCAATGATACCGAATGATAGTCAGGCCTGAATGAAACCGAATTTTGCACTTGTCCTGTCCTTTGACGGCATCGGGCTGCTTCACCGCGCCCCGGGCGGCTGGCATATGGTGGGCGAAGTGGCGCTGGACTCGTCCGATCTGGCCCCGGCGCTGGCCGTCCTGCGGCGCACCGCGACTGGGCTGGACAGCGAAGGCCTGCGCAGCAAGCTGGTCATTCCGAACGAACAGATCCGGTATCTGACGCTGCCCGCCCCGATGCGCGGCACGGATATGGCGGCCCATGTCGCCGCCAGCCTCGATGGGGCCACGCCTTATGACGTGGCCGACCTGCGGTTCGACTGGATCAGCGTGGGCGATCAGCTGCATGTGGCGGCCGTGGCCGTGGAAACGCTGGACGAGGCGTCAAGCTTCGCCTCCGAACATGGGTTTGCCCCGGTCAGCTATGTCGCCATGCCCCCGGCCGACGCCTTCCCGGGCGAGCCCTTTTTCGGCCTGACACCCGAGGCCGCTGCGCTGATGCGACCCGGCGACAGGCTGCTGCGCGACACCCATGCCATCCGGATCCTGCAGCCGGCAGAACGGCCCGCACCCGCTGATGCACCCTCCGATGCACCCGCCGAGACGACCGCAACACCCGCACCCGCCGCAGCCACCCAACCGGCGCCCGCCGCACCGGTGGTGGAGGCCGCACCCGCAACAGTGGTCCCGCCTGCCGCGCCCGTCACCAGTGAAGCCCCCGCCGCCCCCCTGGCGGACGAGGCGCAGGCAAGCCGCTTCTCTCTGGTCGAGCCGCCCCTACCCGAAGTGGCAGAAGCCCTCACGGCGGACACGGATGTGCCGGAAGATGAAGCGCCCGATACATCGGTGACGCCGGATCGGCCTGCGGACGTCGATCCCATGGTCACGACCGCCACGAAGGATGCGCCGTCTGACGACGCCGCGCCTTTGCCCCGGTTTTCCACCCGGCGCGACCGCCCCGAACCGCCGCTCTCTGCCAAAAAGCCCATCGTGGCAGAACTGCCCCCGCTTCCCGAAATGGGCGCGGAAGGGTGGACGGGCCTGCCCGGCGATCTGTGGGGTGCGGCAGATACCGAAACCGAGGATGACGCCGCGACATCGCGCGCAACCCCGCCCCTTGTGGCCCGAAAGGACCGCGCAGCCCCCAGCGCAGGCGACGGCGCGCCCGCACTGACGCCTGCGCCCTTCATCTCGCCCCCCGCGCCAGAGACTGCGCCGCAAGGCGACGAAGGCGCAGGCCTGACAGGCGCCCTTCTGGCGCGACTGGCCCGCAAGGCAACCCCTGATCCTGAAGCCGAAGCCGACACCACGGCAACCCGCCTCCGGAAAGCGGCCCGCGCCAAGGTCAAACCCACCCATAGCGAACGGCAAAGGCTGACCATTTTCGGCGCCCGCGCCCCCGAGGTCGACGCTGCGGCCATCGGCGGCAAGCCCCGCTATCTGGGCGTCGTGCTGACCGGGGTTCTTGTGCTCTTTCTCGCAGCGGTCGGCGCATGGTCGGCGATGTTCAGCGACACCGGGCTGCGCGGCCTTTTCGGGCAGACCCAGCCCGATATCGCGGATGCGGTCGCCACACCGGACAGGGCAACGCAAACGCCCGCCGAACCCGTGGCGATGACGCAAGACATCCCGCAGGCCCCGCCTGCGGCTGTGCCCGAGACCGAAACCGCCCCCGCCCCGCGCGACCCCATCGCCACCGACATCCCGACCGCGACCGACACGCCCCTTCCCCTGCCCACGGGCGAGTTGCCGTCGGAACTGGCCGAACTGCCACCGCTCTCCCCGCAGGAGGCACGGCAGGCGGCGGTATCATCCTATGCCGCGACAGGGATCTGGCAGATCGCGCCGGACCAGCCCGAAGCGCCCCAGTCGCAATCGCTGGACGCGCTCTACCTTGCCTCGATCGACCCCAGCCTGCAGAACCTCGATGCGGTCGCCCTGCCCGATATCAGCCGCGCCCTCAGCGATGTGCGGCCAGAGGCGCAATCAAACCCCGCAGCACCGGGCAAACAGTTCGACCTGGACGACCGCGGGCTGGTGATCGCCACACCCGAAGGGGCCGAAACGCCCGAGGGCGTGATCGTCTTTACCGGTCGCCCCCCGCTGATACCGCCGGGCATTCCCACGCGGTTCGCGCGCACGCCTCAGGCCGATGCCCTGCCCGAAACCGATCTGGCCGGGGTGCGCCCAAGGCTGCGCCCCGACACCCTGATCGAAAGCAACGAACGCGCCACCCTCGGCGGTCTCAGCCGCAACGAGCTGGCCGGCCTGCGCCCGCGCGTGCGCCCCGAAACACTGGCGGCGGTGGCCCTTGCCCTGCGCGAGGCGGATGAGGCCGAGGTCGAGGCGGACGAGGCCGATGCACAGGACACCGGTACGGATCAGGCCATCGCCTCCTCGCTCAAGCCGCTGGCGCGTCCGCGCGACCTGACCACGGGCAATGACAGCGCCGCCGCAGCACCCCGCCCCGCCGCCGCCGCCGCACTGGCCCCGCAGCGCAACGCGGCCCCGCAAATCCCGTCATCCGCCTCGGTCGCGCAACAGGCAACGGTGCGGGGCGCGATCAACCTGCGGCAGGTCAACCTGATCGGGGTCTACGGCCAGCCCTCGAACCGCCGCGCATTGGTGCGCCTGTCCAACGGCCGCTACCAGAAAGTCCAGGTCGGAGACCGCCTCGACGGAGGCCAGGTCCGCGCCATCGGCGAAAACGAGCTGAGCTACGTCAAGAACAACCGCGCGATTGTGCTGACCATGCCGAACGGGTGAATGGGGGGGTGAGGCGGCAAACTGGTCAAAGCGGACCTTCGCTAAACCGCCTGCTTTTGGGCCATACGGACAAAGGACAAAAAGCCAGTCCACTTGAGAACAAAAGAAAACGCGTTCACAGGCTTGCGGACTGGAACCAGTGTTGTCGCGGCACATCAGCAACACAACCTATGAATGTACTGTTTGATATTTTGCACCAAATGGGCGATGCTACCGCAGGCAGCTCAGCCAATTACGTAAACTCTATTGAGGTTTGTTGATACGATGCGAATCAAGTCAATATTGATCAGGAACTATCGCTCCTTTAGGGAGTGCAGTGTTGAGATAGATGGATATACTTCTCTCGTTGGGCCCAATGGCGCAGGTAAGTCTACTGTACTCGGCGCACTTAACATTTTTTTTCGTGAGACAGAGGGCTCGACCACAAGCGTAAGTGACTTGGATATCGAGGACTTTCACGCATGTGACAGCAGCCAGCCAATTGAGATTACAGTTACATTCTCCGAGCTTTCCGAGGAAGCACAACAAGATTTTGCTGATTATTTTCGTCAAGGCGAACTGACAATAACGGCAAAAGCAGTGTTCGACGATATATCTGGAATGGCCAATGTTAGACAATTCGGTCAACGGCAAGGAATTGAAAAGTTCAGGACATTCTTTGAGCTATACAAGGATGGCAAGCCTGCCGGAGAGTTAAAGTCAGAATATGCTAAGCTCAAGGATGAAAATTCTGAACTTCCAAGCGCACTTAGCAAAGACGCAATGCGTGATGCCCTTCGTGAATTTGAGGAAGCAAATCCAGATCAATGCGTTTTGATCCCAAGCGAGGATCAGTTTTATGGATTCAGCAAGGGTAGTAACCGTCTCGCGAAGTATGCACAGTGGATTTATGTTCCTGCAGTAAAAGACGCAACAAAGGAAAACATTGAGGCAAAGAATACTGCGCTAGGAATAATATTAGCTCGTACGGTTAGGGCAAAGGTCAACTTTGACGATGAAATAAAAAAACTGAAAGAGGAAACACTCGAGAAATATCGACGTCTATTGGCATCCCAGCAGGGGGCACTCGATGAAATATCATCATCTTTGAGTGCTCGATTAAGCCAGTGGGCGCACCCGGAAGCAAAGGCGCGACTGTCTTGGACCGAGGACCCTAAGAAAGCTGTTCAGGTCGATGAGCCAATGGCACGTTTACTCGCTGGAGAAGGAAGCTTTGAAGGCGAATTGGCACGCTTCGGTCACGGCCTGCAACGCTCCTATTTGCTAGCACTTCTACAGGAACTTGCAGCTGCCGACGATGCCAAAGCTCCAACTCTAATACTAGGATGTGAAGAACCGGAGCTTTATCAGCATCCGCCACAAGCACGGCATCTTGCCAATGTTCTTTTGCAGCTCAGCTCGGGAAATGCCCAAGTAATTGTAACAACTCACAGCCCATTCTTTGTTTCTGGTCGACATTTTGAAAGTCTACGGATGGTTCGCCGGGACCAATTAACAAAGCAGTCCGGTATTTCCTCTGTTTCTTTCGATGCGATTTCGAGCTGTATTGCTGCCATCACGGGTGAGAAACCGGTGAAGGCTCCGGCTCAGAAAGCGCGCCTTCAGCAAGCGCTTCAGCCACATCTGAACGAAATGTTCTTCGCACCCAAGGTCATTTTCGTTGAAGGCTTGGAGGATGTCGCGTACATCACTTCATGGCTCATCTTGTCTGGCTTTTGGGACGATTTTCGCCGTTACGGGTCACACATTGTTCCCGTGAATGGAAAGAGCTACCTTGTGGAGCCTCTTGTCATTGCAAGTAAGTTGAGCATTCCAGCGTTCGTCGTATTCGACGCGGATGGCAACATTACTAATCCCAATACACGCCCCAAACACGAGAAGGACAATAAAGCCTTGCTATCTTTTCTGGGTGGAGACCCCAACGTTGCTTTCCCCCTGAAGACAGTTTGGGACAAACGTTTTGTGCAATGGACAAGCAATCTAGGTGACACTCTTAGGACGGAAGTAGGGCAAGTTGATTGGAACGAGGCGTTTGGAGAAGCGACGAAAGGACTGGGGAACCCTGATGGCAGCTTCGCAAAAAACCCTGTTCATATCGGTGCTCACCTTGAGAAACTAAATGAAAGGGGGAAGACGCCGGCCAGCCTTGACAGGTTGTGTAGAGAGTTAATGCGGTTCTCAGCTGAAAACTGACTATCTCACGTAGTTCGCCATGGCAACTGCAGCGTAAGCGGTACACGCGCTCGAACTCAATGCTTCAAAAGTTACCTTGCTGCCCTTTCTTCCCCCCACAAACACCCCCCACCCCTAACAAACCGCAAACGCCCCCACCCAACCCCTTGATATCATTGGCCTCGGAAAATGTCCCATCATGGGACACCCCCCTGGACAGCAAAACGCCCCCGGCGATGCGGGGGCGTGGGTGTCGGTCCGGGGGCCGGGTTACTCTGCCGCGATCTCTCCGCTGTCGATCTGCTCCTGTTCGATCGACTCGAACAGCGCCTTGAAGTTCCCCTCGCCGAACCCGTCATCCCCCTTGCGCTGGATGAACTCGAAGAAGATCGGCCCGATCACCGTCTTGGAAAAGATCTGCAGCAGGATCTTCGTCTCGCCGCCGTCCACCACGCCTTCCCCGTCGATCAGGATGCCGTGCTTGGCCATCCGCTCCAGCGGCTCTTCGTGCCCCTGCACCCGCGTCTTGCTGAGGTCGTAATAGGTCGCAGGCGGCGCCGGCATGAAGCGGATGCCGCGATCAAAGATCTCGTCCGTCGCGTCATAGAGCCGCTCGGTCCCCACCGCGATATGCTGGATCCCCTCGCCCTTGTATTTCTTGAGGTAGGACACGATCTGCCCCGTCTCGCCCCGATCCTCGTTGATCGGAATGCGGATGCGCCCGCAGGGCGAGGTCAGCGCGCGGCTGAACAGGCCCGTATACTTGCCCTCGATATCGAAGAACCGGATCTCGCGGAAATTGAAGATGGAGCTGTAGAAGCCGAACCACTTGTCCATATTGCCCTTGTAGACATTGTGGGTCAGGTGATCGAGGTAGTAGAACCCCACGCCTTCCGGCTTGGACTGCGTCAGCCAGTCGAATTCGCGGTTATAGGGGCTGGTATCGTGATACTGGTCGATGAAATAGATCAGCGATCCGCCGATCCCCACGATGGCGGGCACGTCCAGCGTCTTGTCATCGCCGTTATATTCCACCGCCCCCTTGGACACCGCATGCGCCAGCGCCTTTTGCGCATCCACCACGCGCCACCCCATCGACGGCGCGCAGGGTCCGTGTTCCGCGACAAAGCGCGTCGCCATCGACCCCGGCTCGGCGTTCAGGATATAGGTGATATCGCCCTGCTGCCACAGTTCGATATCCTTGGTCTTGTGCCGGCCCGTCAGCGCATAGCCCATCTTGCCGAACAGATCGCGCAGCTCTTCGGGCGCAGGATGGGCGAATTCGACGAATTCGAACCCGTCTGTCCCTGCCGGGTTCTGCGCCGAGATGATGGCTTGCGGGGCGTCATGCGGGAAAGGGCCCATGGCGATGTCTCCTGTTGGCTGTTGGCTGTCCTGTTGCGTTGCCCCTATCATACGCGCATGCAACCCGGATTTTTGCGCATTTAGAGGCTGATGAATTTTGGTTTTCGCGTTAGAATGACGGAAATTCAAAAAACCATGCGGGAAATGCGCATATGCTGGATGAGACCGACAAACGCCTGCTGGCGGCGCTGCAGAAGAACGCCCATCTGACCGCGCAGGAACTGGGCGAGGTGCTGAACCTCTCGCCCAGCCAGGCCGGGCGTCGGCGTCAACGGCTTGAGGGTGAGGGCTATATCACCGCCTATGCCGCCAAGCTGGATCCGCTGAAGCTGGGCCTGCATGTGCAGGCCTTCGTGCAGGTGCAACTGTCCACCCATGGCCCCGAACAGTCGCGCAGCTTTGCCCGGCTGGTCGCCACCCAGCCTGCGATCATTTCGGCATGGACCCTGACGGGCGATGCGGATTACCTGTTGCGTGTCTATTGCGATGACCTGCCCGCGCTGAACCGGCTGATCCACGAGGTGCTTCTGCCTCATGCCGCCGTGGCGCGCGTGCAAAGCCAGATCGTGATGGACCAATTCAAGCAGGACGCCCCCCTGCCCACATGACGCCAACACCAAGGAGCCGCGATGGAAAGCTTTCTCTACCAGGCCTCGATCTATCTGGCTGCCGCCGTGATTGCGGTCCCCATTGCCGCGCGTCTGGGGCTTGGATCGGTGCTGGGATACCTGGCGGCGGGGATCGTGATCGGCCCCGTTCTGGGGCTGGTGGGCACGGAAACGCAGGATTTGCAGCACTTCGCCGAATTCGGCGTGGTGATGATGCTGTTCCTGATCGGGCTGGAGCTGGAGCCCCGCGCGTTGTGGGACATGCGGCACAAGCTGCTGGGGTTGGGGGGCGCGCAGATCGTGCTGACCACGGTCGCCGTGATGGCGGCCGCCATGGGCCTTGGACTGGACTGGAGCACGGGGCTGGCCGTGGGTCTGGTGCTGGCGCTGTCCTCGACCGCGATCGTGCTGCAGACCCTGTCGGAAAAGGGGCTGATGCAGACCGGCGGCGGGCGATCCGCCTTTTCGGTGCTGCTGACGCAGGATATCGCGGTGATCCCGATGCTGGCGCTGATGCCGCTGCTGGCGATGCCGCTGGTGGCACGTGTCGGCCCCAATGGCGAGGTGATGCGCCCCTCGGACATGGCCGATCACGGCCATTCCATGTCGCTGGTCGAAGGCCTGCCCGGCTGGGGTGTCACGCTGGTCACGCTGGGCGCGGTTGCCGTGGTGATCCTTGCGGGCATCTACCTGATCCGGCCCCTCTTCCGCTTCATCCATCACGCCCACCTGCGCGAGATGTACACGGCGCTGGCGCTGCTGATCGTGCTGGGGATCGGCTTTCTGATGATGCTGGTGGGCCTGTCGCCCGCGCTTGGCACCTTCCTTGCCGGTGTGGTGCTGGCCAACAGCGAATTCCGCCATGAGCTGGAAAGCGATATCGAACCCTTCAAGGGCCTGCTGCTGGGCCTGTTCTTCATCACGGTGGGCGCGGGCATCAATTTCGGGATGCTGTTCGCCGAGCCGCTGATCCTGATCGGGATGACACTGGGCCTGATCCTGCTGAAGGGTGTGATCCTTTACGGGCTGGGCCGCGCCTTCAAGCTGAAGGGCCGCGATCAGTGGCTGTTCACCCTGTCGCTGGCGCAGGCGGGGGAATTCGGCTTTGTGCTGCTGTCCTTTTCGGTGCAGCAGAACGTGCTGCCGCCCCATCTGGCCGATCAGCTGCTGCTGGTCGTCGCCCTGTCGATGCTGATCACGCCGCTGCTGTTCATCCTCTACGAACTGGTGTCGCGTCGCCTGACGGATGGGCCAGAGGCCACCCCCGAGGACGAGATCACCGAACAAGGCGCGGTGATCATCGCGGGCATCGGGCGGTTCGGGCAGATCGTCAACCGTCTGGTGCAGGCCAGCGGTTTCAAGACCGTGGTGCTGGATCACGACATCGCCACGATCCAGCTGATGCGCCGCTTCGGGTTTCGCGGCTTCTTCGGCGATCCGACCCGGCCCGAGCTGCTGCATGCCGCAGGCCTCGACAAGGCGCGCGTGCTGGTGGTGGCGCTGGACGATGTCGCCGCCGCCACGCGTCTTGTGACCTATGCGCGGCAACAGCGCCCCGATCTGCACATCATCGCCCGCGCCCGTGATCGCACCCATGTGTTCCAGCTGTATCAGGCCGGGGCCAATGACATCGTGCGCGAGCTTTTCGACAGCTCGCTCCGCGCCGGGCGCTACGTGCTGGAGAACATGGGCCTCAGCGAATACGAGGCCGCGCAGGCCGAAACCGTGTTCTACCATCACGACCGCGATGCGCTGCGCCAATTGGCGGAACTCTGGGATCCTACTCTGCCACCCGAACAGAACACCGCCTATATCAAGCGCGCGCGCGAACTGAACAAGGAGCTTGAGGTCCAGTTGCTGGCCCGGATGGAACAGGATCGGCCCGCCGAGGCGGGCTGATCTGGCGCATTACCCCTCGGATACGCCCGCCTCGGCAAAGGTTGCCATGCCGGAATGGCAGGCGACCGCGCCCTTGAGCACGCCGATCGCCAGTGCAGCCCCCGACCCTTCGCCCAGCCGCAGGCCCAGCGACAGGATCGGCGCCTTGCCCAGATGCGCCAGCAAGGGCGCATGGCCGGATTCGGCGCTGACATGGGCCGCCAGGCAGTGATCCAGCGCGCCGGGCTGCGCCGCGTCCAGACAGGCGGCGGCGGCGGTGCAGATGAACCCGTCCAGCAGCACGGGAATGCGCAGGTGCCGCGCCCGCAGGATCGCCCCCGCCATCGCCGCCAATTCGCGCCCGCCAAGGCAGCGCAGCGCCTCGATGCCGTCGGTGCGCGCATCGGGGTGCCGGGCGACACCTCCGGCCACGACCTGCGCCTTGAGGGCAAGCCCCGCGTCATCCACGCCGGTGCCACGGCCTACCCAGTCGGCTGCAGCGCCGCCACAGATCGCATGGGCCAGTGCCGCCGCAGACGTGGTGTTGCCGATCCCCATTTCGCCTGTCACTAAAAGATCCGCGTCAGGATCGACGGCATCCCAACCGGTGCGCATCGCCTCCAGTAACTCTGCCTCTGTCATCGCGGGCTGGGCCGTGAAATCCGCCGTGGGCCGGTCAAGCGACAGCGCATGCACATCCATGCGCGCGCCAAAGCAGCGCGCCAACTGGTTGATCGCGGCACCGCCCGCGCGGAAATTCAGCACCATCTGTTCGGTCACAGCCGCCGGAAACGCCGAGACGCCCCGCGCCGTCACCCCGTGATTGCCCGCAAAGACAATGACCTGCGGCGCATCCACCTGGGGGCGGTCGGTACCCTGCCAGCCTGCCATCCAGATCGCCAGATCCTCGAGCCGGCCCAAAGCGCCGGGCGGCTTGGTCAACTGCCCGTTGCGCGCCATGGCGGCTTGAACCGCAGCCGCATCAGGGGCGGGCAGACCGCGCAGCGCAGTGCGCAAACTGTCAAGGGTCGGAAGGCTCTGGGTCATACGCTCACTCATTGATCAGGTGTCAAATCCCGTGTTTAACCGAAGCACCCCCAAGAGCAAGACAGCGAGAGACGCCTTGATGCCGCAGAACGACAGCCCCCTCGCCCGGCCCGGCGACATCGTGGCGGGCTTTGTTCTGCTGACGCGCCTGCCGGTGCGCACCTCCGAGACCGCCCTCGCGCGCGGCGCGGCAGCCGCCTGGGCCTGGCCTGTGGTGGGGGCGGTGCTGGGCGGCATCGCAGGTCTGGCCGCGCTGGTGGTCATGGCCTTGGGTCTGCCAGCGCCGCTGGCGGCGGGGCTGTGCCTTGGCCTCATGACGATGATGACCGGCGCGATGCACGAAGACGGACTGGCCGACACGGTTGACGGGCTCTGGGGCGGCTGGACCCGCGAGCGGCGGCTCGAGATCATGAAAGACAGCCATATCGGCAGCTATGGCGTGATCGCGCTGATCCTGTCGCTGGGCCTGCGCTGGCTGGCGCTGAGCACGCTGTTCGCGGCCGGGCTGGCCCTGCCCGCCCTGATCGCGGCAGGCGCGCTGTCACGCGCGGCGATGCCCGCGCTGATGCATGCCCTGCCCCCGGCCCGTGACGGCGGTCTGTCACGTTCGGTCGGGCGCGTCCCCTTCGACACGGCGGTTCTGGCGGCCGCCGTCGCGACGGTTCTGGCCTTGCTGGCGCTGGGGCTTGTGGCGCTGCCGCTGATGCTGGCGGTCACGGCCGCAGCTTGGGGCATCGGGGCACTGGCACGCGCCAAGATCGGCGGGCAGACCGGCGACATTCTGGGGGCGGCCCAGCAAATGGCCGAGGTTTCACTTCTGCTTGTGCTTGCAAGCCTTTGACACAAAAGAAAAACCGCGCCCCGAAGGACGCGGTTTCATTCCTGTCGAAGCTCTGCGATCACGCGGCGCGCGACACCAGCACCTCGTCAACCTGCTTGGCGGCCATGACCTCATCGCCACCGCTGACAGCGGCGACTTCGCGGGTCAGACGCTCAAGCGCCGCCTCATAAAGCTGACGCTCGGAATAACTCTGTTCGCGCTGGTCGTCGTTGCGGTGCAGGTCGCGCACCACTTCGGCGATGGCAATCAGGTCGCCCGAATTGATCTTCTGCTCGTATTCCTGCGCACGGCGCGACCACATCGCCCGCTTGACCTTGGCCTTGCCTTTCAGCGTCGACATCGCCTTGGACACGACATCCGGGCTGGACAGCGACCGCATTCCGATCTCGGTGGCCTTGTTCGTGGGCACCCGGAGGGTCATCTTGTCCTTCTCGAACGAGATCACGAACAGTTCCAGCGCGATACCCGCGATTTCCTGCTCCTCGATCGAGATGATCTGACCCACGCCATGGGCCGGATAGACCACGTAATCATTGGGACGAAACTCGGACTTCTTCGTTTTGCTCATGCAATCTTTCCTCGCAGCGATCCCAGGCCCTGCGCGACAAAATCACGGCCGAGATTATTGCTAATCTCGATTACCGGGTCATGTCTCACAGAAAATCCGTCCTCAGGTTGCGCTTGGCGGGACGGGGGCCATGGATCTACATCATGTGAAAGAACCATAGCACAAAAATTACACATACGGAAGCAGGACGCGATGTGTCACGCGCTCCAGCCTATCGAATCCCTTGAATTTCAGGGGCTTCCGCGCACAGACACAGGGCCGGACAGGCCGCGCAGGTGCCGTGATGGCGTCACCCTTGCCGAATCGGGTCGCGCGCGCCGGGTTCAGCCACCCTCGCCGGGCGTTTCCGAGAAATACTTCTCAAGCTTGCCGGTCTCGCCATCGCGATCTTCGGCCTCGGGCAACGGATCCTTCTTCGAGATGATCACCGGCCACTTTTCCGAATATTTGCGGTTGAACTCGACCCATTTCTCCATATCCGGTTCGGTGTCGGGGCGGATCGCATCCGCCGGGCATTCCGGCTCGCAGACGCCGCAATCGATGCATTCGTCGGGGTGGATCACAAGCATGTTCTCCCCCTCGTAGAAGCAGTCCACGGGGCAGACCTCGACACAGTCGGTGTATTTGCAGGCGATGCAATTGTCGATGACGACGTAAGTCATGGCAGTCTCTCAAATCTGCGGCCCGTGCCGGACCCTTTCAGGCCTAGCTAGAACAGGCGTCGCCGTCATTCAAGCATCCGACGACGATCAAGGTCAAATATCCGGCGCTCACGCTTTGTCGGGCGTCCACCGTCCTGCGGTTGCGGCGCGGATGGAACATCCTCCCGCGCGGGGGTCAGATCTTCGTACAGTGTCTGCGCCTCGGTCGCCGGACCGCGCCGCACACCATGGGCCAGAACACGCACCACACGCACGTGATCGCCCTGCATGAAGGTCAGAACGTCGCCCGGCCCGATACCCTGGGCCGGTTTCGCGGCCTTGACGCTGTTGATGCGCACATGGCCCGCGCTGACGATGGATGCGGCAAGCGTGCGGGTCTTGAAGAACCGCGCATGCCACAGCCACTTGTCGATCCGCATCCGTGCCGCAGGCGCGTCCAAGGGGCGCCTGCGTCAGGTCTTGTCGCGCAGCCCCATCAGGGCAGCCGCAAAGGGATTGTCGGGGTCGATCCGGTCCTTGGCGCGCGGCGGGCGCGCCTCGTAGGTCTTGGTGCCCTGCTGCGGCTTGTCGCCGTCGCGGCCCCGGCCCTTGCCACGGTCCTGACCAGGGCCATCGCGACCGGGCTGATCCCCACGGGGTTTGCCCTTGCCGCGCGGCTTGCCGCTGCGCTCGCCACGCTCGCCACGATCCGCGCGTGCCTCGCCTTCGGCTTGCGGCTGCGCGGCGGCGGCACCCTGCTGCGCCGGACGACCGCGCCCGGGGCGCCCTTGCTGCGAGGGGGGCTTGCGGCCCCATGTGAAGCTGTAGAACACTTCCATTTCAGCGGGTTCCGCAGCAGCCTCGGCTTGCGCTTCGGTCTCCACTTCTGGCGTTGCGTCAACTGCGGGCTCGGTCGGCGCCGGGGCATTGTCCTCTGGCGAGGCCGCAGCGGCATCCTCTGGCGCGGCCGCAGCCGTCGAATCCGCCTTGGGTGCCTCGACCGCCTTGACCTTGGCCCGTTCGCCGCGCTCGGCCTTGTAGCCCAGCCCCTGCATCAGGTCGGCGAACTGTTCCAGCGTCATGCCGGTGATCGACAGCATGTCGGCCTTGGCCTCGAACCCGGTGCGGCTGTCTTCGGCGCGCAGCATGTCGGCCAGTCGCTCCAGCATGTCGATGCGAATCGCCCGCACACCTGCCGCGCGGTAGCCCGACATGATGTGAAACTCGGGATGCGCATCCGTGATCGAGGGCACGGTGACCAACCCCGGCGGCGGGGCTTCGGGGAATTCATCGAGGCCGCGCGCCAGCGACCACAACACCAGACGCAGGCGCGTCGGGGCGGGCTTCAGCAGCAGCGGCATGAAAACGGTGAACTGCCCAAACCGGATGCCATGCTTGCGCAGCGCGCCGCGAGCGTCCTGATCCAGAGCCTTGACTTCATCGGCCACGCTGCTGCGCGGCAGGATGCCCAGATTCTCGACCATGCGGAAGGCAAAGCCGCGCGCAAGGCCGTTCAGCGCCTCGTCACGGCTGAGGGCCAGCAAGGGCTCGAACAGGGCTGCGATCTTGCGGTCGATGAAATGCTGCAGGCGGCGCTGCACCTTCTGCGCCACATCGGGGCCTGCCTCGTCATCGACGAAGGCCGCAACCTGCGGCTTGAGGGGATCTGCCCCCGCCACCAGCTTGCCCACCGCCTGATCGCCCCACATGAGGCCACCCTGCTCGGTGAAATCGATCTCGGTATCGGGCGCGTTGTAGAAACGGTCCGCCCTGAGATTGAAATGCGGCACAAGCGCGGAAATGCTGGCCTGACGGATCGTCTTGGCCTCCTGCGCGGTGGCGTCGCGGTCCTGACGGAACCGGAACCCTTCGAGGCGGCCGACGAATTCACCTTCGACGGTCACTTCACCCTTGTCGTTCACTTCGGCCAAAAGGGCCTCCTTCTGCTTGAGCCGCCGCAGCAACACGGATGTGCGCCGGTCCACAAATCTCTGGGTCAGCCGCGCATGCAGCGCGTCGGACAGCCTATCTTCTACAGCGCGCGTGGCCTCGCGCCAATGACTTTCATCACGCACCCAGCCGCTGCGCTGCGCGACATAGGTCCATGTGCGGATAAAGGCCAGACGTTTCGACAATGTGTCAATCTCGCCCTCGGTGCGGTCGATGCGTTTGATCTGCGTCGCCAGCCAGTCGTCGGGCACGCGCCCGGACTGGTGCAGGAAGTTGAAGATCGCCTCCAGCAGGGTCGCGTGTTCGGCGTGGCTGATGCCACGGAAATCCGGGATCCGGCACACATCCCACAGCAGCCGGACCGAGGCCGCATCAGACGCGCGGGCGCGCACCTCGGCGACCTGTGACAGGGTTTTCAGCGCCATCAGGTCATCCGCCTCGCGCACCCTGACCAGCAGATCGTCCTGTGGCACATCCTCGAGCGAGGCGATCAGCGCATCCAGCTTGCCGAATTGCAGCGCGTGATTGCGCCATTGCAGCTTGCGGATCGGGGTGAAGCGATGCTCCATGATCGCCTCGGCCACCTCGTCGTCCAGCGGCTCGGCTTCGCCGGTCACGCCGAAGGTGCCGTCAGACATGCCGCGCCCCGCGCGGCCTGCGATCTGGGCCAGCTCGTTCGGGGCCAGATGCCGCATCCGCCGCCCGTCGAACTTGGTCAGCGAGGAAAAGGCGACGTGGTTGATATCGAGGTTCAGGCCCATGCCGATGGCGTCGGTCGCCACAAGATAGTCCACGTCACCGTTCTGATAAAGCTCCACCTGCGCGTTGCGTGTGCGCGGGGACAGCGCCCCCATCACCACTGCCGCCCCGCCCTTCTGGCGGCGGATCAGCTCGGCGATCGCATATACATTATCAACCGAAAACCCGACAATCGCGCTTCGCGCTGGCATACGGCTTATCTTTTTCGAACCTGCATAGCTCAGTTTGGACATCCGCTCGCGGCGCATGAACTGCGCCTGCGGGACCAGCGCCGCGATGGTGCCGCGCATCGTGTCGGAGCCAAGGAACAGCGTCTCGTGCAGGCCGCGCGCGCGCAGCAAACGGTCGGTGAAGACATGGCCCCGTTCGGGATCGGCGCAAAGCTGGATCTCGTCCACCGCCAGAAAATCGACGCCCATCCCCTCGGGCATCGCCTCGACCGTGCAGACCCAATACTGGGTGCGCGGCGGCACGATCCGTTCCTCGCCGGTGACCAGCGCCACCACCGAGGGTCCGCGCGCCGCAACGATCTTGTCATAGACCTCGCGCGCCAGCAGGCGCAGCGGCAGGCCGATGATACCTGTCCGGTGGCCCAGCATGCGCTCGATGGCGTAATGCGTCTTGCCGGTATTCGTCGGCCCGAGGACCGCCGTGATCCGTGAAGGCTGCCCCATGGGCCTGTTCCCCGATCAGAGTTTGAGACCCTCGACTTGCGACTTCAGCCGCGTCACCGCCTCGGCGGCGGGGTCGTAATGGGGATGGATGGAAAGCACAAGCTGATAGGCGGCATAGGCCTGCTGCGGGCGGCCAAGTTCCTCCAGCACGACGGCAAGACCATGCGCGGCCTCGTAATGGCGCGGATCAAGCGTCAGGGCCTGTTCGAGGTCGGCCACGGCGGGGCCGATCTGATCCATGCGGAAGTAGGCGCGCGCACGGGCGTGATAGCCTTCGGCCACGTCCGGCGCGTGATCCGTCAACGCGGTCAGATGCGCGACGGCGGCGGCGAAATCGCCCCGCTCCAGCGCGTCACGGCCGCGTTTCAGCAGCAGATCCATCGCCGGAGATCCTGTCTTGCGCCATTCCAGACGGATTTCACGCTCGATCCCCGTGGCATCGGCCTCGGTGGCGGTAACAAGCCGGTCATAGAGCGCATCAAGCGCCGCCCCCGGCGCGGCCACACCCTGCCCCTGCACTGGCACGGAAATCATCACGATCGCGCAGAATGCCGCAACGACAAGTTTGAGATTATGGAGGAACACGCTCATAAGATATGAGTGTAACGCGCGACACGGAAATTGTTAGCCCCCGCGCATGAAAAAAGGACCACGCGAATGAGCGATGTGATTGCAGCGGCCGTGGCCGCATTGAACGAAAAGATGAGCAGCGGCGGCTTTGCCGGATCGGCAAAATTCGTGATCGAAGGCGAAGGCGCCGTAATGGTCGATGCCACCGGCGCGCGCGCCGCAGATGAAGAGGCCGACGTGACCCTGACCGCCAGCGCCGAGACCTTCGAGGCGATGATGACCGGCGACATGAACCCCACATCCGCCTTCATGAGCGGCAAGCTGGCCGTGGACGGCGACATGGGCATGGCGATGCAGCTGGGCTCGGTCCTGAGCTGATCCTTGGACGAGGCCCCGCTTTACCATGATGCGGCCGAAGGGCCGGACGGCGGGCGCGCCTGGTGGCTGCGCGCCGCCGACGGCCTGCGCATCCGCGTCGGGCACTGGCCCGGCGACAGGCAAACAGGGGGGCGGGGCACCGTCTTTCTGTTTCCCGGCCGCACCGAATATGTCGAGAAATACGGCCGCGCCGCCGCGGATCTTGCGCGGCGTGGCTTCGACACGCTGACCATCGACTGGCGCGGCCAGGGTCTGGCGGACCGGATGGTGGCCGACCGGCGCACCGGGCATGTGGTGCGCTTCACCGACTATCAGAAGGACGTGGCGGCGATGGTCAAGGCGGCGCAGGCGCTTGACCTGCCGCGCCCCTGGTATCTGCTGGCCCATTCCATGGGCGGCTGCATCGGCCTGCGCGCCGCGATGGAAGGGCTGCCCGTCGCCGCCTGCGCCTTTACCGGGCCGATGTGGGGGATCCAGATGGCCACGGCCACGCGCCCTGCAGCCTGGGTCATGTCATGGGCCGGCGCGCGGCTGGGTTTCGGTCATCAGCTGGCGCCCGGCACCAAGCCGGAAACCTATGTGCTGGCCGAGCCTTTCGATGACAACGCGCTGACCCGCGATCATGACATGTATGCCTATATGCAGCGCCAGATGACCGGCTACCCGGACATGGCCCTTGGCGGGCCCAGCCTGCGCTGGCTGAACGAGGCCCTGATCGAGATGGCGTATCTTGCGCGCCAGCCCGCCCCGCCACCGCCCTGCCAGACATGGCTTGGCACGCGCGAGCGGATCGTCTGCCCGGACCGGATCACGGCCCGCATCAGCAGCTGGCCCGGGGCCAGACTGCACATGATACCGGGCGGCGAGCATGAGGTGATGATGGACACGCCCCAGACCCGCGCCACGGTCTTTGACGGGGTAACGGCGCATTTCGCCGCCCACCCCGCCTCTGCCGCAGCCTGACAGCCCACAAGGGCGCGGTGCCGTCAGGCGTCGCGCCGCACCTCCTGGCGCTGTTCGCCCAGGCCCGCGATGCGCAGTTCCATCACATCGCCCTCGGTCAGGAAACGCTGCGGCTTCATGCCCATGCCCACACCCGGCGGTGTGCCCGTTGCGATCACGTCCCCCGGCTGCAGGCTCATCAGCCCGCTCAGATGCGCGATGATCTGGGCCACGGTGAAGATCATCGTGCCGGTATTGCCGGTCTGCGCCCGCGCCCCGTTCAGATCGAGCGACAGGTCCATGTTCTGCGGATCGCCCGCCTCGTCCGGGGTCACCAGCCAGGGACCGATGGGGCCGAAGGTATCGGCGCTCTTGCCCTTGGTCCACTGACCCACAAGCTCCATCTGGAAGGCGCGTTCGGACACGTCATTGACCACGCAATAACCGGCCACGTGATCCAGCGCCTGCGCTTCCGTGACATATTTGGCGGTCTTGCCGATCACCACGCCCAGTTCGACCTCCCAGTCGCCTTTCTGCGCGTTGCGCGGCAGATAGACCGGATCGTTCGGCCCGCAGATCGAGGATGTGGCCTTCATGAAGACGATCGGCATGGCGGGGGGCTCCATCCCCGCTTCGGCGGCGTGATCGGCATAGTTCAGTCCGATCCCGATGAACTTGCCCACATGGCCCACGGGCGCGCCAAGGCGGGGGTTGCCCGGCACCAGCGGCAATGATTCGGGATCCACATGGGGCAGATCGGCTAGAACCGCGCCCGCCAGATCGGGAATCACGCCCGACAGATCACGGATGCGCCCCGCGCTGTCCAGCACACCGGGCTTTTCGGCCCCCATCTCTCCGTATCTGACAAACCGCATCCCTGTTCCTCCTCGTGAATGGCGCGCGAACCTTAGCCGCCCCGGCGCAATGTGCAAGACGGCCGGGGCTGGTCTGTGGCGGTGCCGCGCCCTACCCTTGTGGTTCAGGCGTGGAAGGGACAGGCAGATGGCGCAGCCGGTGCTGACATTGACGGATCGCGGGCTTTACTGCGCGGCGGGGGATTTCTTCATCGACCCCTGGCGCCCGGTCGATCGCGCGCTGATCACCCATGCCCATGCGGATCACGCAAGGCCGGGGCATGCGCGCTACCTTTGCACGGATGCCTGTATGCCGGTCATGCGGCACCGTCTTGGCGACATCACGGGCGACACGGTGCGGTACGGCGAGGTGCGCCGGATCGGTGATGCATCGGTCAGCTTTCACCCGGCTGGCCATGTGCCCGGCTCTGCGCAGATCCGGGTCGAGGTGGGCGGCGAGGTCTGGGTCGTCTCGGGCGACTACAAGACCGAACCCGACGGCCTGTGCGAGGCGTTCGAGCCTGTGCGCTGCCACAGTTTCATCTCGGAATGCACCTTCGGCCTGCCGGTCTTCCGCTGGCAGCCGCAGGCCGAGGTGGCCGCGCAGATCAACAGCTGGTGGGCCGAAAACGCGGCGCAGGGCCGGGTCAGCCTGCTGGCGGCCTATAGTCTGGGCAAGGCGCAGCGCCTGCTGCATCTGCTGGACCCAAGCCTTGGCCCGATCCTGACCCATGCGGCGGTGGAAAACACCAATGCCGTGCTGCGCGCGCAGGGCCTTGCCCTGCCCGATACCATCCGCATCACGCCCGAGCTTGACCGCAAGGGCCATCCCGGCGCGCTGATCGTGGCGCCGCCCGCCGTGCTGGGCAGCCCATGGGCGCGCCGGTTCGGACCGCTGTCCACAGGCTTCGCCAGCGGCTGGATGCAGATGCGCGGGGTCCGGCGCAGGCGGGCCGCCGACCGTGGCTTCGTGATCTCGGACCATGCCGACTGGACCGGCCTGCTGGAGGCGATCAAGGCGACAGGCGCGGAAACGCTTTACCTGACTCATGGTTACACGGAGATCTTCACGCGCTACCTGCGCGAGTCCGGGCATGATGCGCATGTGCTGGCGACCGAATATGGCGGCGAGGACGGCGATGACAGCCCCGACACCGGAGAGGCTGCATGAAACGCTTTGCCGCCCTTTTCACCGCCATCGACCAGACCACGCGCACCAGCGCCAAGGTGGCCGCCCTTGCCGATTATTTCGCCACCGCCCCGGATGACGACAAGCTCTGGACCATTGCGATCTTTTCGGGCCGCCGCCCGAAACGCGCCGTGACCACCACGCGCCTGCGCGACTGGGCAGCCGAGGCGGCAGGCATCCCGCTCTGGCTGTTCGAGGATGCCTACGCCGTGGTGGGCGATCTGGCGGAAACCATCGCCTTGGTGCTGCCCCCCGCGACGGGCAGCGCGGATGACAGCTTGTCTCATTGGATCAATCACTTGCGCGACCTTGGTGACTCAGATGATGAAGCACGCAAGGCAGCTGTCCTTGCGGCTTGGGGCAGGCTCGACACCACCGAACGGATGGTCTTCAACAAGCTGCTGACCGGCGGCTTTCGCATGGGCGTCAGCCAGAAGCTGATGACCCGCGCGCTGGCACAGGCGACAGGCCAGCCCGAGGCGGAGCTGGCCCACCGCCTGATGGGCAACTGGTCGCCCGACAGCACCAGCTTTGCCACCCTGATCGAGGCGGATGATCCCGCCGCCGACCTCTCGCGCCCCTATCCCTTCTGTCTGGCTCACGGAATCGATGATCTGGAGGCCCTTGGCCCGGTCACCGACTGGAGCGCAGAGTGGAAATGGGACGGCATCCGCGCGCAGGTCATCGCGCGCGGTGGCGCCCTGCACGTCTGGTCGCGCGGCGAGGAATTGATGACCGACCGCTTCCCCGAATTGGCGCGTCTGGCCGCTGATCTGCCGGATGGCACGGTACTGGACGGCGAGCTTGTGGGCTGGGACGGGGCCGCGCCTCTGCCCTTCGCTGCTTTGCAAAAACGCATAACGCGCAAGACGGTCCCGAAAAAGCTGCTGGCCGAAACCCCGGTGATCCTGCTGGCCTATGACCTGCTGGAGGCGGGCGGCACAGACCTGCGCGACACGCCCCTGCGCCAGCGCCGCGCCACCATGGACCGGATGCTGGCCGGGCTGCCGGCGGATGCGCCGCTGCGCCCCTCGCCCCTGATCGCGGCGCCGGACTGGGACAGCCTGCGCGCGCAACGCAGCACCGCGCGGCAGATGAAAGCCGAAGGTCTGATGATCAAGCGCCTGTCCAGCCCCTATCACGTGGGCCGCAAGCGCGGGGACTGGTGGAAATGGAAGCTTGATCCCCTGACCGTGGATGCGGTGATGATCTATGCTCAGGCCGGGCACGGACGGCGCGCGAACCTCTTCACGGATTTCACCTTCGCCGTCTGGCAGGGCAACGAACTGGTACCCTTCACCAAGGCCTATTCCGGCCTGACGGATGCGGAATTCGGCCAGATCACCCAATGGGTGCGGCGCAACACGCAGCAGCGCTTCGGCCCGGTGCGGCAGGTCACGCCGCATCATGTCTTCGAAATCGCCTTCGAGGGCATCCAGGAAAGCCCGCGCCACAAATCCGGCATCGCCCTGCGGTTTCCCCGGATGCTGCGCTGGCGACAGGACAAGACGGTGGATCAGGCCGACACGCTGGAGCACCTGCGCGCGATGCTGGCGCAATATGGCTGATCCGGCTTGAGGGACCCGCCCCAAGACCCTATGTCTGGGACAACGCAACAAGACAGGTGATCCCATGTTCCAGCTTCCCTTTCCCGTCCGTGACGCCAATGCCAGCCGTGGCAGCAAGGATCTGGGGGATCTGCCGGAATGGGACCTGTCCGATCTCTACACCGCCGAGGATGCGCCCGAGTTGAAGCGCGATCTGGACTGGCTGGAACAAGCCTGCGCCAGTTTCGCCGCCGATTACGAGGGCAAGCTGGCCACGCTGGATGCCAAGGGCATGCTGGATTGCGTGCTGCGCAACGAGCGCATCAGCGCCATCGCGGGGCGGATCATGTCCTTTGCAGGCCTGCGCTACTACCAGATGACGATCGACGCGACCCGCGCCAAGTTCATGTCGGATTGCCAGGAGAAGATCACCAATTTCACCACGCCGCTGGTCTTCTTCACGCTGGAACTGAACCGGCTGGAGGATGACCATGTCGCGGCGCTTTTCGCAGCCAGCCCGGAACTGGCGCGCTACAAGCCCGTGTTCGACCGCATCCGCGCGATGAAACCCTATCAGTTGTCGGACGAGCTGGAAAAATTCCTGCACGATCTGGGCGTTGTGGGCGATGCATGGGAGCGGTTGTTCGACGAAACCATCGCGGGCCTCGGCTTCGAGGTGGACGGAGAGCCCTTGAACATCGAGGGCACGCTGAACCTGCTGACCGATCACGACCGCACGAAGCGCGAGGCGGCAGCGCAGGAACTGGCGCGCGTGTTCGGCATGAACATCAAGACCTTCGCCCGCGTGCACAACACCCAGGCCAAGGAAAAGGAAATCGTCGATCGCTGGCGCGGCATGCCCACGCCCCAGACCGGGCGGCACCTGTCCAATGACGTGGAGCCCGAGGTGGTCGAGGCGCTGCGCAATGCCGTGGTTGCGGCCTATCCGCGCCTGAGCCATCGGTATTACGAGCTCAAGCGCAAATGGCTGGGCCTTGACCGGATGCAGGTCTGGGACCGCAACGCCCCCCTTCCGGTCGAAGAGATCAAGACGGTCGACTGGTCATCGGCGCGCGGCATGGTGATGGATGCCTATGCCGGGTTCGATCCGCGCATGGCCGACATTGCCGCCCCCTTCTTCGACAAGGGCTGGATCGATGCGGGCGTGAAACCCGGCAAGGCGCCGGGCGCCTTTGCCCATCCCACCGTCACCGATGTGCACCCCTATGTGATGCTGAACTACCTTGGAAAGCCACGCGATGTGATGACGCTGGCGCATGAACTCGGTCACGGCGTCCACCAGGTACTGGCCGCGGGTCAGGGCGAAATGCTGTCCTCCACCCCGCTGACACTGGCCGAAACCGCATCGGTCTTTGGCGAGATGCTGACTTTCCGCAAGATGCTGGAGAAGGCCAAGACCAAGGAGGAACGCCGTGTCCTCCTGGCCGGCAAGGTCGAGGACATGATCAACACGGTGGTCCGTCAGATCGCCTTCTATGACTTTGAATGCAAGTTGCACGCCGCCCGCGCCGAGGGCGAGCTGACGCCGGAGGACATCAACGCTCTGTGGATGAGCGTGCAGGCCGAAAGCCTTGGTG
>JBFHIW010000017.1:0-64580 GCA_041596235.1 Paracoccaceae bacterium | reverse complement strand
CATCGGTGTACCAGTGCTTGAACTGCGCGAGGTCGCGGCCGGTGACATCCTCGAACACCTTGAGCCAATCCTCGATCGTGACCGCCTGCCCGTCATGGCGGTCGAAATAGGTGTTCAGCGCCGTGGCATAGGCATCATCCCCCACCAGCGTCTTGAGCATGCCCACCAGTTCGGCGCCTTTCTCATAGACGGTGGCGGTGTAGAAATTGTTGATCTCGACAAAGCTGGAGGGGCGCACGGGATGGGCCAGCGGGCCGTTGTCCTCGCGGAACTGGCGCGCGCGCAGGGCGATGACATCGGCGATCCGCTTGACCGGGGCCGAGCGCAGGTCGGACGTGAACTGCGCGTCGCGGAAGACGGTCAGCCCTTCTTTCAGGCAAAGCTGGAACCAGTCGCGGCAGGTGATGCGGTTGCCGGTCCAGTTGTGGAAATACTCATGCGCGATGATCGCCTCGATCCGTTCGTAATTCGCATCCGTCGAGGTGTCGGGAGAGGCAAGAACGCAGGAGGAGTTGAATATATTCAGCCCCTTGTTCTCCATCGCGCCCATGTTGAAGTCATCCACGGCGACGATGTTGAAAATATCCAGATCGTATTCGCGCCCGTAAACCTCTTCGTCCCATGTCATCGAGCGTTTCAGCGCCTCCATCCCGAAGGCACATTTGTCCTCGTCCCCCGGACGGACCCAGATGTTGAGCACCACGTCCCGACCCGAGGCGGTGGTGAAACGGTCGGCATGGTTGAGCAGATCGCCCGCCACCAGCGCGAAAAGATAGGCCGGTTTGGGCCAGGGGTCGTGCCATTCGGCCCAGCCGTCGCCATCGGCCACCGGATTGCCATTGGACAGCTTGACGGGTTCGCCGCCCTCAATGCGGACGGTGAAGACCGACATCACGTCGGGGCGGTCGGGGTAATAGGTGATCTTGCGAAAGCCTTCGGCCTCGCATTGGGTGCAATACATGTCGTTGGACTGGTAGAGCCCTTCGAGGGCGGTGTTCGCCGCCGGCGCGATCTCGACCTCGGCTTCAAACGTGAAGGGGGCATCGGGCACGTCGCAGGTCAGGCCGCGGTCGGTGATCTCGGGTGTGACGGGCGCGCCGTCGATGCGCGCGGCGATCAGGCGCAGCTGCTCGCCATGCAGGAAAAAGCGACGGTCCGTGCTGTCCGGGTTGGGGCGGAAGCGGATCCGGCTGAGCACGCGCGTGGCCTGTGGATCCAGCCGGAAGGTCAGGTGCACATCCTCCACCAGGTAGCCGAAAGCGGTATAGTCGGACAGGAATACGGGCTGGGGGGCGGCGTCTTTCATGGCTCTCCTCGGGGTGTTGTTGCGCATGAGGGTAGGGCGCGGGGTCTGCCTTCGCAATGGGCGCGCGGGCGGGGCACTGTCGGATATGAGTATTTTTGGCAAGATGAAGCGGGGCGGCGTTGCTTTTGACGAGGGGCCGCTAGATCGCAGGTCATGACGGGCACGATACTCTGGTTCAAGCGGGATCTGCGGGTGGCGGATCATCCGGCGCTGGCGCTGGCGGCGCAGGCGGGCGCGCCGGTGCTGCCCTTGTATATCGTCGAGCCGGACCTGTGGCGCCAACCTGATGCGGATGCGCGCCACTACGGGTTTCTGCGCGAATGCCTTGTGGATCTGCGCGACCAACTGGCGCGCATCGGCTTGCGCCTGGTGATCCGGGTGGGCGAGGCCGCCCCCGTGCTGGAGGCGCTGCGCCGGGATCATGGCGTCACGCGGCTGATCAGCCATGAGGAAACCGGCAATGGCTGGAGCTATGCGCGCGATCGCGCGGTGGCGGATTGGGCGCGGGGGCAGGGCGTCACGTGGGAGGAACTGCCGCAGTCAGGCGTGGTGCGGCGGCTGCGCGGGCGCGATGGCTGGGCACAATCACGGGATCGGTTCATGGCGCAGCCCCTTGCGGTGGCGGGATCTGCGCGGATGCTTGACGGGGTTGCCGCGCAGCCCTTGCCCGGTGCGACGGCGCTGGGCCTTGGCGCTGATGCGGCGGGGCGGCAGCCGGGTGGGCGGGCGCAGGGTCTGGCCCTGCTGGAGAGCTTCCTGACCGCGCGGGGGCAGGATTATCGCCGGGCCATGTCCTCGCCCCTGCATGGGGCGGATGCCTGTTCGCGCCTGTCGCCGCATCTGGCCTTTGGCACGCTGTCGCTGCGCGAGGCCGATCAGGCGGCGGCGCGGCGTGCGGTGCAGGTGCGCGGGGCGGGAGATGGCTGGTCGGGTGCGGTGCAATCCTTCCGGTCGCGCCTGGCCTGGCGGGATCATTTCATGCAGAAGCTGGAGGATGAGCCCGCGCTGGAATGGCGCTGCCTGCATCCATCCTACGAGGGGTTGCGCCCGCCGGTGCCGGATGCCGCCCGGCTTGAGGCCTGGTGCAGGGGCGAGACGGGCCTGCCGTTCGTCGATGCCTGCATGCGCTCGCTTGCCGCGACGGGCTGGCTGAATTTTCGGATGCGCAGCATGGTGATGGCGGTGGCCAGCTATCACCTCTGGCTGGACTGGCTTGCCACGGGGCAGCATCTGGCGCGGATGTTCACCGATTATGAGCCGGGCATCCACTGGTCACAGGTGCAGATGCAGTCGGGCACGACAGGCATCAACACGCTGCGGATCTATAACCCGGTCAAGCAGGGGGTGGATCAGGACCCGACCGGTGTCTTTACCCGCATGTGGGTGCCGGAGCTGGCCGCCGTGCCAGATGCGCTGCTGCAGGAGCCGTGGCGCTGGGACGGGGCGTCGGGCTTGCGTTATCCGGCGCCTGTCGTCGATGTCAAAGCCGCCGCCGCGTTGGCGCGCGACAGGGTCTGGGCGGTGCGTCAGGGCGATGGCTTCCGGGCCGAGGCGGCTCGGGTGGTGCGCAAGCATGCCAGCCGCAAGGATGCCAAGGGGCGGTTCCGGCGCGATCCGGTCCGGCTGCGAAAGGACGATCGGCAGATGGGCTTTGATTTCTGATGGCGATGCGACGCAAATCCGACCTGCCGCAAAAGACCTGCGCCACCTGCGGGCGACCTTTCACATGGCGCAAGAAATGGGCGCGCGTCTGGGACGAGGTGCGCTATTGCTCGGACCGGTGCAGGGGCGAAAGGGGCAAGTCCCCCAAGGGCACCAAACCCCCGGCGTCCTGACCCGTCGCATTGGTAAGTAATCCTGACCGCCCTTGTTGCCTATTGGAAACTTTCGTCCTAAAAGCGGGCGCCACGGGGGTATGCGATGGCATGCCGCAAGGAATAGGGAGCTCAGCCATGACAGATCGCGTGACGCATAACGGGTTGCAGGTGGACCGCCTGTTGTCCGATTTCATCGAACAGCGCGCCCTTCCGGGAACGGGGGTCGATTCGGACAGGTTCTGGCAGGGCTTTGCCGCGATGGTGCGGGATCTGACACCGAAGAACCGCGCGCTTCTGGCGAAACGCGACGATCTTCAGGGCCAGATCGATGCCTGGCATGTGGCGCGGCGCGGCCAGTCGCATGACGCGGCCGCCTACAAGGCCTTCCTTGAGGATATCGGCTATCTTCTGCCCGAGGGCGAGGATTTCCAGATCGAAACCGCGAATGTCGATCCCGAAATCGCCAGCATCCCCGGACCGCAGCTGGTGGTGCCGATCACCAATGCACGTTTCGCGCTGAACGCGGCGAATGCCCGTTGGGGCAGCCTTTACGATTCCCTCTATGGCACCGATGCGATGGGCGGCACGCCCCCCAAGGGCGGTTATGACCGTGGTCATGGCGCGCGTGTCGTGGCGCGGGCGCGCGTCTTTCTGGACGAGGCGTTCCCGGTGCAGGGCACCAGCCATGCCGATGCGCGGCGCTATCATGTGCAGGACGGCCAGCTGATGATCGACGATCACCCGCTGCTGCAGCCAAAGAAATTCGCAGGCTACCGTGGCCATCCCAAGGCGCCGGATGCGGTGCTGCTGGTCAACAACGGCCTGCATGTGGAACTGGTCTTTGACCGCACCCATCCGATCGGCAGCCGCGACCAGGCGGGTCTGGCCGATGTGGTGCTGGAATCGGCTGTGTCCGCCATCATGGATTGCGAGGATTCGGTGGCCTGCGTGGATGCCGAGGACAAGGTGCTGGCCTATTCCAACTGGCTTGGCCTGATGCAGGGCAATCTTGAGGAGACCTTCGAGAAGGGCGGCAAGTCCATGACGCGCCGCCTTGCGGCCGACCGCATCTTTACCGCGCCCGATGGCAGCACGCTGACCCTGAAGGGGCGCGCGCTTCTGTGGGTGCGCAACGTGGGCCATCTGATGACCAACCCTGCGATCCGTGACGCCAATGGCGACGAGATTTTTGAGGGTCTGATGGATGCCATGCTGACCGTGCTGATCGCGATGCATGACCTTGGGCGCGATATGGGCAAGCGGCCCGGCAACTCGGCGCTGGGCTCGGTCTATGTGGTCAAGCCCAAGATGCACGGCCCCGAGGAAGTGGCCTTCGCCGACGAGATCTTCGCCCGTGTCGAGGATGTGCTGGGCCTGCCCCCCAGCACCGTCAAGATCGGTGTCATGGACGAGGAGCGCCGCACGAGCGTCAACCTCAAGTCATGCATCCGCGCCGCCAAGACTCGTGTCGCCTTCATCAATACGGGCTTTCTGGATCGCACCGGCGACGAGATCCATACCTCGATCGAGGCAGGCCCCTTCAGCCGCAAGGATTTCATCAAGCGCAAGGGCTGGATCACCGCCTATGAGGATCTGAACGTCGATATCGGTCTGGAATGCGGCCTGTCCGGCAAGGCGCAGATCGGCAAGGGCATGTGGGCCATGCCCGACATGATGGCCGCGATGCTGGAGCAGAAGATCGCCCATCCCAAGGCGGGCGCCAATTGCGCCTGGGTGCCCAGCCCCACGGCAGCGACGCTGCATGCCCTGCATTACCACAAGATCGACGTCTTCGCCGTGCAGGCGCGGCTGGCCAAGGGCGGGCGGCGCGCGCATGTGGAAGGCGTGCTGGATATCCCGCTGGCCAGCTACCAGAAATGGACCGAAGCGCAGAAGATCGCGGAAGTCGAGAACAACGCCCAAGGCATCCTTGGCTATGTCGTGCGCTGGATCGATCAGGGTGTCGGCTGTTCCAAGGTGCCTGACCTCAACGATGTGGGCCTGATGGAAGACCGCGCGACCTGCCGCATCTCGGCGCAGCATGTGGCCAACTGGCTGCATCATGGCGTCGTCACCCGCGATCAGGTGATGGACGCGATGCGCAAGATGGCGGCGGTCGTGGACCGTCAGAACTCCCATGATCCGCTCTACCGTGCGATGGCCCCCGGTTTTCAGGGGATCGCCTTCCAGGCGGCCTGCGATCTGGTCTTCCTCGGCCGCGAGCAGCCCTCGGGCTATACCGAGCCGGTGCTGCATCGCCGCCGGCTGGAATTCAAGGCAGCACAGTGAAACGGGCAAGGGGATAAGACGATGATTACACTGGATCAGGCGAAGGTCATGATTGACGTGGCGCGCAAGACGGGCCGCGAGATGGGGCTCAAGCCGCTGTCGGTCGTGGTGCTGGACGCGGGCGGCCATCTTCTGGCCTTCGAGCGCGAGGATGGCGCCAGCCCCGGCCGGTTCGAGATCGCGCGCGGCAAGGCTTATGGCGCTGTGATGCTGGGGATGCCCGGTTCGGCCCAGATGGCGCGTGCCGAGGGGCAGGCCTACTTCATGGCAGCCGTGAACGGCGCCTTCGGCGGCAAGGTCGTGCCGGTGCCCGGCGGTGTGCTGGTGATGCAGGGCGATGCGGTTGTCGGCGCGGTCGGCGTGACCGGCGATACTTCGGACAATGACGCAGCCGCGGCCGTGGCAGGGATCGAGGCCGCAGGTTTCGCGGCCAAGGCGTAGGCCGGTCGCCATTCCGGATCGCGTTTCTTTTGGCGCAAAAGCGCCGGAAATACAGGCATTCATGTCAAAGCGGGGCAGAAATGCCCCGCTTTCGTGTTTCAATGCCTCACGGAAAGCTATATCTTGGGATGTAACAGGCGCGTAACACCATCAGGACAGCAGGCATGGCACGACCCGTCGTCGGCATTATCAGCAACCAGCATCTGCTCAACGACCAGTATCTTGCCCATGCGGGCGGGGCCATGAACTCGGAAGCGATATCCGGGGTATCAGGCTGCATGCCGCTGCTGGTCCCGGCCGATCCGCGCTTTGTCTCGGTGGCCGAGCTGATGGACACGTGCGACGGTTTCCTGCTGACCGGCGGGCGGCCCAATGTGCACCCCAACGAATATGGCGAGGCCGAGACCGAGGCGCATGGCGCCTTCGACCGGGCGCGCGATGCGATCACCCTGCCGCTGGTGCGGGCCTGCGTCGAACGCGGCCAGCCCTTTCTTGGCATCTGCCGTGGCTTTCAGGAAGTGAATGTCGCCATGGGCGGCAGTCTCTACCCCGAGATTCGCGACCTGCCGGGCCGCATGAACCACCGCATGCCCCCGGATGGCACGCTGGAGGAAAAATTCGCCCTGCGCCATTCCGTCAAGTTCACCGAAGGTGGCCAGTTCCACCGGCTGATGGGCGCGCAGGAGGTGATGACCAATACGCTGCACGGGCAGGGCATCTGCCGCCCCGGTGCGCGGATCGTCATCGAAGGACATGCCCCCGACGGCACACCCGAGGCGATCTATGTCAAGGATGCGCCCGGATTTACCCTTTCGGTTCAATGGCATCCCGAATGGGACGCCGCGAATGACCCGGTGTCGCGCCCGCTGTTCACCGCCTTTGGCGATGCGGTGCGGGCTTGGGCGGCGCGCGGTGCGAAAGTTCTGAAATCCGCGTGAATTTCCGGATTTATTGAGCCAGCGCAAGGTCTCGCTACCGCATTGCGTGCATGATCGGGCAGTATCCACACCCATAAGGTGCTGCCATGACAGTCTTGATTGCCTATGCCACGACCGAGGGCCAGACCCGCAAGATCGCCCGTTTCTGTGCCGATCGCCTGATTACCCTCGGGGAAAGTGTCGAATTGCTGCCGCTTGTCGATCTCGAGGATGAGGAACCGCTTGAGATGTCGCGCTTTGACGCGGCGATTCTGGCGGGATCCATCCACGCAGGGCAATTGCAGCCGCAACTGATCCGCTTTGCCGCGCGCCATGCCGCCGCGCTGAATGCGCGCCCCGGCCTGTTCGTGATGGTGTCGCTGGCGGCGGCTGGGAATGATACCGAGGAACATGCGGATCTTGCGCGGATTGGCCATGAATTCGTGAAAACCTCCGGCTGGACCCCATCCAGGACGCTGAATGTTGCGGGTGCATTCCGTTTCACGCAATATGACTTCTTCAAGGGGCTGGCGATGCGCTGGATCGCGCATAACAAGGGCGAGACGGTCGAGCCCGGCAAGGACAAGGAATATACCGACTGGGCCGCGCTTGGCACGGTTCTGGATCGGTGGCGTGCCTGAGATCCTGAGGTCATGAAGGCTGCAGAATGTCCCTTGTTGGGGCAGCCCGCGTCGCGGATCAGGCGGGCATCAGAATGCGGCTCTCGTGCTTGCGCAGGCAGGTGCGCGCCGTGTCGCCATAGCCGCCCGGATTGCTGCGCAGCGCCGGGAAACAGCTGAACAGATCTTCGCGGCTCTGGTCGGACAGGGCCTTCAGGCCGATTTGGCCCGGATGAAAGCTTTCGGTGGCTGCGCCTTCGGCAAAGATGATCTCGTGCCGGTCAAAAAGCAGGTGCAGATAGGTCACGCTGGCGCATTCCATCCGGGTGATCGTGCGGCCATCGACCATATGCTTGGCCGACAGCAGCACCTCGGGCGTGTCGAAATAGAGCGCGGCCATGCTGGAGCGGTGCAGCATCCTGTGCTGCGGCGAGACCAGCAGCGGCCGGGTATTGTCGAAAACCCCTGTGTCGAAGCGGATCGGTGCGAATTCGCCCTGTCCGGCGACCGTGCGGCGCCCGGTCCAGCGCAGGGGTTGCGGGCCATTGTCGCGGGTGATCACCAGATCGCCGGGGCGCAGATCCTCGACAGGGCGGGGGCCATGCGGGGTCAGGATGCGGGTGCCTGCGGTGAAGCAGATGATCACGCTCTCCATGTTCGAGAAGGTGACGACCGTACCATCGGACAGCGTGGCCGTGCCGGACAGGGCGTTCGGATCGGTGTTGGTATAGACCACGTCCTCCCAGTCCAGCAGCCCGCCGAAATCCAGCGTGTCGCCGCCGGGCTCGTCGGTCTCGCCACCGTCGATGGTGATCGTGCCGCGGCTAAGTGCGGTTGCATCCAGCACGAAAGTGTCATTCCCCGCACCGCCGAATACCGTGTCGCCCGATCCCACAAGGATCAGGTCATCGCCGGCACCACCCTCGATCAGATCGGCGCCGGTGCCGCCGATGATCGTGTCATCGCCATCACCGCCATACAAAAGGTCATCGCCGCCGCGCCCGTCGATCAGATCGTCGCCCGCGCCGCCATAGAACGCGTTGGTCCAGCCCGCGCCCTGGCCATCATAGCCCGTCAGCGTGTCGTTCCAGGCCGATCCGATGATCCCGTCGATACCGCCCGAAAGCGTGTCATTCGCCGCATCCCCACCTGCCAGCGTGCCGCTGGACAGATCGACAGAGACACCCGCGCCCGAGGCGGAATAGTCGACGAAATCCATGCCCGCGCCGCCCGTAAAGGCATCCGCGCCTGCACCGCCGACAAAGGTGTCATTACCGTCCCCACCGAAAAGCTGGTTGGTTCCGGTTCCGCCCGTCAGGATATCGTTTCCGGCATCGCCGTTCAGCGTGTCATTGCCCGCCCCGCCAAACAGCCGGTCGTTGCCATTGCCGCCGGACAGCAGATCGTTCCCGTCCTCGCCGAAGAGCGTGTCGTTGCCATCGCCACCCGACAGGGTGTCATCGCCCGCGACCTGTGGGATCGTGGTGAAATGCACGTCCGAGACCCAGATCGCCTGTGTCCCGTTCAGACCGTTGGAATAGGCAATCGAGATCCGGCTGACCGGGCCCGTGATCTGGATCAGCGCCGAACCCGAGGCACTGTTGGGGCTGTCGCTGAGGTTGTTGGCCCGGATCGTGTTGCCCGACACCGTATCGCCCGCACCGGGGGTGATGTTTACGGTCACAGGATTGCCGTTGAGGTCAAAGGCGTTGACGGTCACGAGGTCGCGGTGATTGCCGCTGCCCCAATCGATGTCGTTGATGCGAAAGCTGACATTCTGCACGGCGTCCGACATCCCGCTGCCGGCCTCGGCTGCGAAATTGATGGTGGTGGTCGACGATGCGCCGTCGCCATTGCCGAACAGATAGAGGCTGGAATTGGGGTCGAAGGGCTCTCCGGGCGCGACATAGGTGGCATCGGTGGATTCCACCTGAAAGGTCGGATTGTTGTTGCCGGTGTTCGCGAAACTGACCGAGACGCGCATCGTCCCGGTATCCTGGGTGAAGCCCGCCGCAAGGCTGGCCCCGTCCGGCCCCGGCGCGGTCCAGTCAAGCAGTTCGGTCGTGGCGCTGACCGGGCTTGCGGTCATGTCTCCATGGATCACGTCATCGCCGGCGCCGCCGTCGATCACGTCATTGCCGCCACCGCCCGTGATCGTGTCGTTGCCGGCCCCCGCCTGCACGGTGTCATTGCCCGCACCTGCGCGGATCTGATCCGCCCCCGCACCGAGGCTGGTGCCATCGGCATCGGTGAAACTGCTGCCTATAAGGTCGTTGCCGCCTGTCCCCGTGACGATACCGTCAGGTGCCACGAAGCTGGGGTTGGTGGTCACATTGGCGGCGGTGATCGTCGTGACCGGTCCGAAATCCGGGACGAAATAGACAAAGCCATCGGTCCCCAGATCATAGACGCCGGGCTCGACCGTATTGATGAAAGTCTGCCCGTTCCATGTGCCCGACCACGTCCAGCTGCCGGTGCCCAGCGTGCTGGCGGTGGTGAAGGTGATCAGCGGGCCGCCGATCCCATCCGCACTGTCCAAGGCACCGTTGCCTAATGTGACCCTGTACCCGTTGGGCATACTCGTAACTCCACCATCCGCCAGTCCGGGAAACGCCCTTGGTGGATGCAACACTTTGTTGCCGATACGGATACAGTCGAGTCTTGGCGAATTTTCGCGTAATTTGAGGCATTTTCAAGGCCACATGTCCCGCAAAACGAAACCCCGCAGCCTGTGATGCGGGGTTTCGGCAGGATCAGCCGGACGTGAAAAGCCCGGTTCTCAGGTCAGAAGCGGGAACTGCTCCAGCAATGGCAGGCTGCGGGCGCGTGTGCCTGTCAGATCGAACAGCGCATTGGCCAGCGCGGACATCGCCGGGGGCGTTCCGGGTTCGCCCACGCCCGACATGTGCCGGTTTGTTTCAAGGATGCGCGTCTCGATCATCGGGGTGTTATGCAGCCTCAGCGCGTCATAGTCGGGAAAGTTGCCCTGTTCCACGGCGCCATCGGCAAAGGTGATCTGCCCGAAGACAGCCGCCGACAGGCCAAAGATCATGCCGCCTTCCAATTGGGCGCGGATATTTCCGGGGTCCAAGGCCAGGCCCACATCCGCCGCGATCCAGGCGCGGTTGATGCGGATCGTGCCGCCTTCGTCGATCACCTCGATCACCTGGGCCACCGGGCAGCCGAAGCTGTAGGTAAAGCCCACGCCGCGCCCCACGCCATCGGGGGTCTGGCCGGTCCAGCCCGACATCTCGCGCACAGCCTCCAGCGTGCCGGCGGATGGCGCATGCGCCTCGCGCATCATCGTCAGGCGGAAGTCCAGCGGATCGGTCCCCGCAGCATGGGCTAATTCGTCGATGAAGGTGTCGTGGAAAAAGCCGTTGAAGGAATTGCCCACCGCGCGCCAGAAACCCACGGGGATGTCCATCTCGGCCAGATAGCCACGGATGCGGTAGTTCGGGATGGCATAGGGCTGATCGAAAGCGCCCTCCACATGGCCCTTGTCCGGCCCCGGAGGGGCCATGCCCGCCAGTCGCTTGCCCGCCTGCCGGGTGGTGGATTGTGCCGCGATCTGTCCGTCCAGCAGCACCGCGCGCCCGTCCTGCACCGCGCCGCGAAAACGCGCGATGGCACCGGGGCGATAGAAGTCGTGGCGCATGTCTTCCTCGCGGGACCAGGTCAGTTGCACGGGCGTGCCCGGCAGGGCGGCGGCCAGCCGCGCGGCATAGACCGCGTAATCGCTTTCGCCGCGCCGCCCGAAGCCGCCGCCCATGAGCGTCGTGTGCACCGTCACCTGTTCGGGCGACAGGCCCGTCGCTGCGGCGCATTTGCCCTGAATGATCACGGGGGCCTGATTGCCGCACCAGATGGTCAGGCCATCTGCCGTCATATGGGCGGTGGCGTTCACCGGCTCCATCGTGGCGTGGGCCAGATAGGGCAGGCGGTATTCGGCGGTAACCTCGGTCGCGCCCTGCGGGATGTCGTCGGCATTGCCGTCGTCACGCATGGTCGAATTGGCCTTGCCGTCGAAGGCGGCGGCGATCACCGCAAAGGCATCCTCGGTCGTGGCGGGGTTGGTGGTGGGCGCCCAGTCGATCACCACGGCCTCGGCGGCCTGCATGGCGATCCATGTATTGTTGGCCAGCACGGCGATCCCGTCGCCCAGATCGATGACACGCTCGACCCCGGCCATTGCAAGGGCAGGGGCGGGATCGAAGCTGCGCATGCCCGCGCCCAGAGCGGGGTTGCGGCGCAGGGCCGCGAATTTCATGCCCGCCAAGCGCACGTCGATGCCGAAGGTGGCGGTGCCTGTCACCTTGGCCGGAATATCGAGGCGCGGCATGGACTTGCCCAGGTATTTCCACTCGGCAGCCGGGCGCAGGGCCGTCACTTGCACCGGGTCAAGCCGGGCCGCATCCGCCGCCAGATCGACATAGGACAGCCGCGCGCCATCGGGGGCGATGACATGGCCCGCCTCGGTCGTCAGCGCGGCGCGCGAAAGGCCAAGACGTTGCGCGGCGGCCTCTTTCAGCGTTTCGCGCGCGCTGGCCCCGGCCATGCGGAACCGGTCGAAGGCATCCACCGTCGAGGTAGAGCCGCCGGTGACCTGCAGCGACATCATCTTGGGCAGCACCGACAGGGCCTGTTTCAGGCCGTGTTGCATATCGGTCAGGGCATAGTCCTTTAAGGGCAGGCCCGCGCCCATCAGCGCGCCGTTGTAATAGGCCTGCGCGGGCGGGCCGTGCAGGGTGGTGATATCCTCCCATGCGACATCCAGTTCCTCGGCCACCATGGCGGCGAGGGTCGAATGAATGCCCTGTCCCATCTCGGCGCGGGGGGTGATGATCGTCACGCCATCTGCGTTGATCAGCACGAAAGGGTTCAGCGCCGCGCCCTGATCGGGCGTCAGCGGGTTGGGCGGGGTCTGGCGCGCCTTGTAGACGCCAAAGGCCACGCCGCCCACGATGGCGACGGACCCGATCAGAAAGCCGCGGCGGGCGATCTTGCCGATGCTGGCCATGATCACACCTCCTTCAGCGCGCGGGCCGCGTCATGGATCGCGGCGCGGATGCGAGGATAGGTGCCACAGCGGCAAAGATTGCCCTGCATGGCGGCGTCGATATCGTCATCGGTCGGCTCGGGTGTCTCGGCCAGCAGGCTGGCGGCCTGCATGATCTGGCCGGACTGGCAATAGCCGCATTGCGCCACCTGATGGGTGACCCAGGCCGCTTGCAGCGCATGCATCGCATCGGGTGTGCCCAGCCCCTCGATCGTGGTGACGGCGCCCCAGACATCGCCCAACGCCACCTGGCAGGATCGCACCGCCTGGCCTTCGATATGCACCGTGCAGGCGCCACAGGCGGCCACGCCGCAGCCGAACTTGGTGCCGGTCAGGCCGACCGCATCGCGCAGCACCCAGAGCAGGGGCACCTCGGGCGGCAGGTCGACGCTGTGGTCGGTTCCGTTGATGGTCAGGGTGGTCGCCATGGGCTCGCTCCGCCTTGCAGGAAAGGATGATGACAAAATGAATGATAAATGTCATTCTGTCAATCTGGCAAATTGACGAAATGGATGGATTCTGTCACAAGGTCAGCATGCAAGAGCAGACAGGCAGCACCGCAGCGCAGGATCCGCGCCAGAAGACGATCCTCAAGGCCGCGTTCGAGGCCTTTTCCAGCTATGGTTTTCGCCGCACCTCGATGGAGGACATCGCCCGTGGTGCGGGCATGTCAAGGGCGGCGCTCTACCTGCATTACCGCAACAAGGAAGATATCTTCCGCTCCCTGACCCAGTTCTATTACGACGATGCGGTGGCACAGGTGCAGGCGGTGTTTGCGCGCGATCTGCCGGTCGGCGCGGCGCTGGAACAGGCCTTCGCGGCACAGGCGGGCCAGACCTTCGAGGCGCTGCTGTCCTCGCCCCATGGCGATGAGCTGCTGGACACGAAATACGCCCATGGCGCCGATATCGCACAAGCGGGCGAGGCGCAGCTTGTGGCGGTCTATGCGGGCTGGTTGCGCGCGCAATCGGCGGCAGGGCGGATTTCGCTTGATGTGGCGCAGGGCGATGCCGAGGCACTGGCTGCCACGATGATGGCGGCGTTGCAGGGGCTCAAGTCACCGATGCCGACGCCTGCCGCCTATCGCGCCGCTGCCGGACTGCTGGCGCGGGTTCTGGCCGCCTCGCTGGTGTCGCGCTAGGCCGCCTGCTTCATCTTGCTGTAAATACTCAAGACCGCGCGCGCTGCCACGGCCTACCTCACAGATCGGTGCGCAGGTGCCAGAGTTCGGGGAAAAGTTCCACCTCGAGCATCCGTTTCAGATAGCTGATCCCGCCGGTGCCGCCGGTGCCGCGCTTGAAGCCGATCACGCGCTCTACGGTGGTCACATGGTTGAAGCGCCAGCGGCGGAAGTAATCCTCGAAATCCATCAGCTTCTCGGCCAGTTCGTAAAGCTCCCAATGGGTCTGGGGCGCGCGATAGACCTGGGTCCAGGCGGCCTTGACCGCGTCCGAGGGCGCATAGGCCTGACCGAGGTCGCGGGTCAGCACGGCGTCAGGCAGGGGGATTGCGGCATGCAGCAGCCCGAGCGCCACATCGTAGAGCGAGGGCTGGTCGAGTTCGGCCTCCAGCAGCGCAGTAATCTCGGGCCGATGGGCATGCGGGCGCAGCATGGCACGGTTGCGGTTGCCCAGCATGAATTCGATCTGCCGGTACTGATGCGACTGGAACCCCGAGGATTGGCCGAGCGCATTGCGGAACGCCGTATAGTCACTGGGCGTCATGGTGCGCAGCACGTCCCAGGCGTTGTTGAGCTGCTCGAAGATGCGCGCCACACGGGCCAGCATCTTGAAGGCGGGGCGCGACTGTCCGTGGCGCAAGGCGGTGCGGGCGGCGGCGATCTCGTGGATGGCGAGGCGCATCCACAGTTCGGATGTCTGGTGCTGGATGATGAACAGCATCTCGTCATGGGTGTCGGTGCGCGGTTTCTGCGCGCCAAGGATCAGGTCCAGCGACAGGTAGTCGCCATAGGACATGCGCCCGTCAAAGGACATTTCCGCACCGTCCGCGGCGGGATCAAAGGGTGTCTTGGTCATGGTGGCCTCTCGTTCTGCTGGGCGGCACCGGGAAGAGGCGTCGCAATGGATATTTGAAGCAAGAAGAAACAGCAGGTCGAGGTTCAGGCGTTCTGCGCCGCGCAATTGGCCAGCCGCCGCCAGCGTGCCGCCCAGCCGGCGGGGCGGCAGAGGGGCAGGCATTCGGTGGCGGCGGGCTGCATGACCATCAGGTCACGCGGGCGCGGGTCTTGTATTCCGGGCGGTCCCAGAGCCTGTTCGTCATCACATCGGCGATGATGGCGATGGCGGCGTCGACATCGCCCGCGTCGATGAACAGCGGGGTAAAGCCGAAGCGCATGATGTCGGGGGCGCGGAAATCGCCGATCACGCCGCGCGCGATCAGGGCCTGCATCGCGGCATAGCCATTGTCGAAGTGGAACGAGACCTGGCTGCCGCGCCGGGTGGCGTCGCGGGGGCTGGCGAGGGTCAGCATGGGGCAGGTGGCCTCGATCCCTTTCACGAACTGTTCGCTGAGCGCGATGGAGGCTGTGCGGATGTCCTGCATCGTGGTCATGTCCCAGATATCCATCGCAGCCTCGAGCGCGGCCAGCGCCAGCACCGGGGGCGTGCCCACGCGCATCCGTTCGATCCCTGCGCCGGGGCGATAGCTCTGATCGAAGGCAAAGGGCGCCTCATGCCCCAGCCAGCCCGACAGGGCGGGCCGCGCCGCATCGGCATGGCGGGGGGCGACATAGATGAAGGCGGGCGCGCCGGGGCCGCCATTGAGGTATTTGTAGGTGCAGCCCACCGCGAAATCGGCTCCCGCGCCCGCCAGATCGACGGGCAGCGCGCCTGCGCTATGGGCCAGATCCCAGATCGTCAGTGCGCCTGCGGCATGGGCGCGCGCGGTCAGATCGGCCATGTCATGCTTGCGCCCGGTGCGGTAGTCAACTTCGGTGATCAGGGTGACGGCGACATCCTCGGAGATATTGGCGGCCACATCCTCGGGGGCGACCACGCGGAGTTCATGCCCGCGTCCCAGCGAGGCGATCAGCCCCTCGGCCATGTAGAGGTCCGAGGGGAAGTTGCCGCTGTCCGACAGGATCACCCGGCGGTCGGGGCGCATTTCGAGCGCCGCGGCCAGCGCCTGATAGACCTTGATCGACAGGGTGTCGCCCATCACCACATGGCCCGGTTCCGCCCCGATCAGCCGCGCGATGCGGTCGCCCACGCGGGTGGGCTGCTCCATCCAGCCAGCCTTGTTCCAGCCGGTGATCAGCATCTGGCCCCATTCGTCGGTGATCACGCGGGCCATGCGGTCGGCGGCGCCGCGCGGCAGCGGGCCCAGCGAGTTGCCGTCGAGATAGATCATCCCCTCGGGGATGTGAAACATCGCCTTGGTCGCGGAAAAGTCGGTCATCGGGCCCCCAGGGATGTTTTAAGCCTAAAGCATTTGCTGTCGAAGTAGAACCTGCGCCCCGGTTTGTCCACTGAAAACCCGTTGCATGGCGCGTCAGCGCACCTGTCCGCCGGCCATTTCGATGCATTGCGCGTTGATGGACCCCGATAGCGGATGGCACAGCCACATGGCTGCCGTTGCCACTTCCTCGACCGAGATCAGGCGCTTGTGGCGGTTGCTGTCGGCCATGGCCTGACGCGCCTGTTCGGCGGTCATGCCGGTGCGTTTGGCGATCGATTCCGATTGCAGCACCACGATGTCGGTTTCCACGTAACCGGGGCAGAGGGCGTTGAAGGTGATGGGACCTGTCATGTGTTCCTCGGAATAGGAGCGGACCAGCCCGATCACCCCGTGCTTGGAGGCGGAATAGGCGCCCGCCCCCTTGAGCCCGCGCAGACCCGCCAGCGATGACACGACGATCACCCGGCCCCAGTCGGTGCCGAGCATGCCGCGCATCGCCTCGCGGATGGTCAGGAAGGCGCCATCCAGATTGGTGCGCATGATGCGGTGCCAGAAATCGAGATCGGTTTTCTGCAGGCTCTTGCCCTCGGCGATGCCGGCATTGGCGATCAGGATCTGGATCGGGCCGCGCGCGGTGACGGCGGCGGTGATGCCGTCCACGATCTGCGCCTCGTCCATCACGTCCATCACCAGCGGGTGCAGGCCCTGCGTGGCGCGGGCTGCGGCCTCCAGCACATCGGCGCGGCGGCCGGTGATGGTGACCTGCGCGCCTTCGGCCGCAAGGGCCTGCGCGATGGCCAGCCCGATTCCGGTGCCGCCGCCTGTCACCAGCGCGTGTTTGCCTGCGTGTATCATGGTATCCTCCCTTTTGCGGGTCAGACTACTGCCCTCACGCCCGGTGGCAAGGGCGCGCACCCTTCCGGGTCGCAAGGTCACTTTACAATGACATTCGCTTCTGTGAATGTGATGCGCGAACGGGCCTATGTCCCGAGGAGTGGAGGATCCGATGAAACGCAGTTTCCCCTTGGCCGCCGCAATGGCGTTGCTGGCCGCGCAGGCCATGGCAAGCGAGGATATCGCGGATAAATACCCGCAATCCGAGCTTTACAACAAACCGGTCGAGGTGATCCCGCATGTCTGGTCCGCGATCGGCGCGACCGCCCCGCCCACCTATGACAACGCGGGCCACAACAACAACCTGTCCTTCGTGGTGACGGGCGATGGCGTGGTGGTGATCAACGGCAGCGCCTCGGCGCGGCTGGCGGCGGCGCTGCATGACGAGATCAGGGCGATCACCGATCAGCCGGTGAAGCTGGTGATCAACGAGAACGGGCAGGGCCATGCCATGCTGGGCAATTCCTACTGGGCGGATCAGGGCGTGGATATCCTTGCCCATGTGGATGCGATCGCCGAGGTCGAGGCGCATGGCGGCGCGATCCTTGCGGGGATGCAGGGTTACAACAAGGACCGGGCCGAGGGCACGCGCGTGGTGGTGCCGAACCTGTCCTTCGAGGACCGGTATGACTTCACCATGGGCGACGTGGCCTTCGAGGTGCTGCACCTTGGCCCGGCGCATGGCCCCGGCGACACGCAGGTCTGGATCCCGCAGTGGGGCATCATGATCGCGGGCGATATCGCCTTTCACGAGCGGATGCCGCCGATCTTTGCCGATACCTGCACCGCCTGCTGGATCGAGACATGGGAGACGGGGCTTGAACCGTTGAACCCGACCTATATCATCCCCGGTCATGGTCATCCGACCAATCTGGCGCAGGTGCGGCGCTATACGCATGACTACCTTGTGGACCTGCGCGACAAGATAGGCGCGCATCTTGAGGCGGGGGGCGATCTGGCCAGCGCGTTCTACGTGGATCAGGCGCGGTGGCGGCATCTGGACACGTTCGAGGAACTGGCCACCAAGAACGCTGGCCGCGTGTTCGAGGAGATGGAGTTCGAATGACATATCTGCTGAGGGCCCTTGCGCTGTCCGCAACGCTGGGCCTGCCAGTGGCCGCTCAGGCTGCGGAGACGCTGGCCGAAGAGGCGCTGGCCGAGGCGATCACCGGCTACATGGATTTCGCCACTTATGATTCCGGCATCATCGTGCCGGAACAACTTGACCGGACCGTGTTCGAGGCGGCGCTGTTCGTCGATACGCGCGACGCTGCCCAATACGCGGCAGGGCATATCCCGGGGGCGGTGCATATCGAATGGCGCGAGGTGCCGGGGCGGCTGGATGAATTGCCCGACAGCGGGATGGTCATCCTTTATTGCAACACCGGCAGCCTGTCGGCGCAGGCTGCCTTTGCCGCGCGGCTTCTGGGGCACGAGAATGTGCTGGTCCTGCAGACCGGATACGACGGCTGGCAGGCCACAGCCACCTACAGGCCGGAATGACGCCTGTGCTGAAATGGATCGACCTGCCGCCGATCTGGCTGGCCGCGATGATCGCGCTGGCCTGGGCGCAGGCGACATGGCTGCCGCTGGGGATGGGCTTTGGGGGCGCGTGGGCCGATTTCGCCGGGGGCATTCTGGTGGGCGGCGGGCTGATCCTGATGGTGCTGGCCGTACACGAGATGCGCCGCGCGCGCACCACCGTGATCCCGCACCGCGAGGCGGACAAGCTGGTGCAATCCGGCATCTTCAGCCGCAGCCGCAACCCGATCTATCTGGGGGACATGCTGGTCCTTGCGGGGCTGATTCTGCGCCTTGATGCGGTGCTTGCGCTACCACTTGTGCCGGTATTCCTTTGGATACTGGAAAAGCGCTTCGTGATCCCCGAGGAAAATCGCCTCAGACGCAAATTCCGGGCCGATTTTGCCCGCTATTGCCAGAAAACCCGTCGATGGATTTGACAGTCCGGCGCAATAAGTGCATCGCAGGACCGATCTGCTTGTGAAATAATGTTGCGCCGCACTATAACCAAGTTTCCGGTCCGTCAGGATCGGAGAAGGACCTGCGAAAAGGGGGACGCGAGACGTGAAGATCGGTACGCCAAAGGAAATATTCGAGGGTGAAGCCCGTGTGGCCATGACCCCCGACTCTGCAGTGCAACTGCAGAAACTGGGCTATGATTGTGTGATCGAAGCCGGGGCGGGCATCGCCGCTGGTTTCTCGGACAAGGCCTATCAGGATGCGGGCGTCGAGGTGGTCAAGACCGCTGCCGCCCTGTGGAAAGCCGCGGATGTGGTGGCCAAGGTGCGCCCGCCGTCCGAGGCGGAAGTCAAGCGGATGAACGAGGGGCAGACCCTCATTTCCTTCTTCTATCCGGTCGCCAACGAGGCGCTGATGAAGCAGGCTGCCGCCAAGGGCGGCAATGTCATCGCCATGGACATGGTGCCGCGCATCAGCCGCGCACAGAAGATGGACGCGCTGTCCTCGATGGCGAATATCGCGGGCTACCGCGCGGTGATCGAGGCCGGCAACAATTTCGGCCGCTTCTTCACCGGCCAGATCACGGCGGCGGGCAAGGTGCCCCCGGCCAAGGTTCTGGTGGTGGGTGCGGGCGTGGCAGGGCTTGCCGCGATCGGCACGGCGACCAGCCTTGGCGCCATCACCTATGCCTTTGATGTGCGTCCCGAAGTGGCGGAACAGGTCGAATCCATGGGCGCGCAGTTCGTCTATCTGGATTTCGCCGAGGCCGTGCAGGACGGTGCCGCCACGGGTGGCTATGCAGCCCCCTCGTCTCCTGAATTCCGCGAGGCGCAGCTGGCCAAGTTCCGCGAACTGGCGCCCGAGATGGATATCGTGATCACCACCGCGCTGATCCCCAACCGCGAGGCGCCCGAGCTGTGGACGCCCGACATGGTTGCGGCGATGAAGCCCGGTTCGGTGATCGTGGACCTTGCCGCCGAGCGTGGCGGCAACTGCAAGCTGACCAAGATGGACGAGAAGATCGTCACCGACAACGGTGTCACGATCATCGGCTATACCGACTTCCCCAGCCGGATGGCCGCGCAATCCTCGACGCTCTATGCCACCAACATCCGTCACATGATGACCGACCTGACCCCCGAAAAGGACGGCCAGATCGTGCACAACATGGAGGATGACGTGATCCGTGGCGCAACGGTGACCTTCAACAAGGATGTCACCTTCCCGCCGCCACCGCCGAAAGTGGCCGCGATTGCGGCGCAGAAGCCCAAGGAAAAGGCCAAGGAGCTGACGCCCGAGGAAAAGCGTGCGCAGGAAGTCGCAGCCTTCAAGCAGCAGACCCGCAATCAGGTGACGCTGCTGGCGATCGGTGCCGTGCTTCTGCTGGCCGTGGGTCTTGTGGCGCCTGCCAGCTTCATGCAGCATTTCATCGTGTTCGTGCTGTCCGTGTTCATCGGCTTCCAGGTGATCTGGAACGTCGCACACAGCCTGCATACACCGCTGATGGCCGTGACCAACGCGATCTCTTCGATCATCATCCTGGGCGCGCTGATCCAGATCGGGTCTTCGTCGATCCTGATCACGCTGCTGGCGGCGCTGGGCATCTTCATGGCCGCGATCAACATCGTGGGCGGCTTCCTCGTGACACGGCGCATGCTCGCCATGTTCCAGAAATCCTAAGGAGCGAGCATCATGGAATTCGGATTCACCATCGCGGCCTATGCCGTCGCGGCTGTTCTGTTCATCCTGTCGCTGGGCGGCCTGAGCGGTCAGGAAAGCGCCAAGCGGGCCGTCTGGTACGGGATCGTCGGTATGGCGATTGCTGTCGTGGCGACCCTGATCGGACCGGGGCAGGGCCTCTGGGGCGCGTCCCTCGTGCTGATCGCGCTGGGTGCCGGCGTGGGCTATCAACTGGCCACGCGGGTGCAGATGACGCAGATGCCCGAGCTTGTCGCGATCATGCACAGCCTCGTCGGTCTGGCAGCTGTTTTCGTGGGTTTCAACGCGGACCTGATGATCAATGACGTGGCGGGGCTTTACGAAGGTGCCGGGCAGGTCATGGGCGCGGTTGCGCCGGATGGCTACAGCGCCATCGGTCTGCCCAAGGAGATCTATGATGGTCTGTCGTCCTTCGGTCAGCTGATCGCCAAGAAAACCTCGGTCGAGATCGCGATCCTGCGGGTCGAACTGGTGCTGGGCATCTGGATCGGTGCGGTGACCTTCACCGGGTCGGTCATCGCCTATGGCAAGCTGGCGGGCAAGGTCGACAGTTCGGCCAAGAAACTGCCGGGCGGTCATATCCTGAACGCAGGGGCTGCGGCGCTGTCGCTGCTGCTGGCGATCATGTACATGAACGACGCAGGAAGCTGGACGCTGGTGCTGCTGTCCCTGCTGGCGCTGTTCATCGGCTATCACCTGATCATGGGTATCGGCGGCGCCGACATGCCCGTCGTGGTGTCGATGCTGAACAGCTATTCCGGCTGGGCGGCGGCGGCCATCGGCTTCAGCCTTGGCAACGACCTGCTGATCGTGGTGGGCGCGCTTGTGGGCTCCTCGGGTGCGATCCTGTCCTACATCATGTGCAAGGCGATGAACCGGTCCTTCATCAGCGTGATCCTCGGTGGCTTCGGTGGCCCGGCAGGCGAGCAGATGAAGGTCGAGGGCGAGCAGATCGCCATCGACGTCGAAGGTGTCGCCACGGCGCTGGAAGAGGCCGACAGCATCATCATCATCCCCGGCTACGGGATGGCGGTGGCGCAGGCCCAGCAGAGCGTGTCCGAGCTGACCAAGCGCCTGCGCGCCAAGGGCAAGAACGTCCGCTTTGCGATCCATCCGGTCGCAGGCCGTCTGCCCGGCCACATGAACGTGCTGCTGGCCGAAGCCAAGGTGCCTTATGACATCGTTCTGGAAATGGACGAGATCAACGAGGACTTCCCGGATACGGATGTGGCCATCGTGATCGGGTCGAACGACATCGTGAACCCGGCCGCGCAGGACGATCCCAACAGCCCCATCGCCGGCATGCCGGTTCTGGAATGCTGGAAGGCCAAGCAGGTGTTCGTGTCCAAGCGCGGGCAGGGCACCGGCTATTCCGGGATCGAGAACCCGTTGTTCTACAAGGAAAACACGCGGATGTTCTATGGCGATGCCAAGAAATCGCTGGACGAGCTGCTGACCAAGATCAGCTGACCCTCGTTGCAGTCCGAACACAGGAAAGGCGTCCTTCGGGGCGCCTTTTTTCACTGTCGGGGCATGGGGTTGGCTGAAAAAGCAGCCTCCGTATACAATCGTGTTCTGTAAATCTTTGATATAAAACAACTTTATCTTTAACTTCATGGGGCAAGGATATAGAGTCGCTGCAACTCAGGAGTCTCGCATGTCGCCCATTCAGGATCATCCGCTGCGCTATGAACTGGCCAACGAGCTGCATGCGCGGCCGTTTCCTTCGATCGATGCGCCCGGTGCCGCGGTTTATCTTGCCATCAAGAAGCAGGAAGATGCGGCCAGCCGCGACCGGGGGGCGGATCTGGCGCATCTGACCGAACTTCTGGACCGTTTCGGCGCGGCCCATCCGCAACCCGGCGCCACGCATTACTTCGGCCGGATCGGCCGGCACATGCTGAAATGGGAAAGCCACACCGAATTCGTGACCTACACGGCCTTCACCGAAAGCCTGAGCAGCCGCGCCTTCGATCCCGCCGATTTCGAGGTGTTTCCCGCCGACTGGCTGGGGCGTGCCCCCGGTGTGCGCGTGACCTCGGCCCTCATCCGGATGGAGGAGGTCGGCGAGAAGAAGGCCGTCATCGACAAGCTGAACGACTGGTTCGTGCCCGAAAGCCTTGCGGTCAGCCGGGTGCTGGACGACAGCGCCATCGTGGCGGGCGATTTCCGCATCGATCCTGCGGGCCATATGCGCTTTGCGATTTTCGTCTCGCCTCAGACCGGGGCGCGCCGGATTGGCCGCGTGGTGCAGCGCCTGTGCGAGATCGAGACCTACAAGACGATGTCGATGCTGGCCTTCTCGCAGGTCAAGGCGATGTCGGCCACGCTGTCCTCGATCGACGCGCAGCTGACGCAGCTGATGGATGACATGACGCGCAACGAAAAGCCCGCCGACCAGACCTTGGCGGGCCTGCTTGAAGTATCTGCCATGCTGGAGAACAAGGTGGCGCGCGCCTCCTTCCGCTTTGGGGCTGCCGCCGCCTATGAGGCGATCGTGCATCAGCGGATCGAGGTGCTGCGCGAGGAACGCTTTGACGGGCGTCAGACGTTTTCGGAATTCATGATGCGCCGCTACGATCCCGCGATGCGGACGGTCAAGGCCTCGCAGGCGCGGCTGGCGGCGATGGCCGACCGGGCGATGCGGGCGGGTGAATTGCTGCGCACAAGGGTGGATGTGGAACGGTCAGCCCAGAACCAGAAGCTGCTGGAAAGCATGAACATCCGCGCCGACATGCAGTTGCGCCTGCAAAAGACCGTCGAGGGATTGTCGGTGGTGGCCATCAGCTACTACGCGGTGTCGCTGATGGCCTATGCGGTCTACCCGATTGCCGAGATGATGCAGATCAGCAAGGGCACATTGACGGCGGTGCTTATTCCGCCGGTAATGCTGTTGGTCTGGGGGCTTGTGCGCCGCGTGCAGAAGCATCTGCATTGATCAGGCGGTTGGCGATCAGACCGCCCGCCGCAATCGACGCAATCGCAAGGATCGCCGCAAGGGACAGGGTCGGGATGCCCGACAGGCCCGCACCCACGGTGCAGCCACCAGCCAGCACGCCGCCCACGCCCATCAACGCCGCACCTGCCATGTAGCGGCCGGTTTCGCGCGGGGTGGAAAAGCTCTGCCACTGAAACTCGCGCCGGATCAGGCTGCTGACCAGCGCGCCCAGGGCCACGGCCCCGATCAGCGCCGCACCGAAGGTGGCCGAGATCGAGGTGGAGGCGACCGTGAAGAACAGCGCATCCGCTGCGGCCGAGGTGAAGGACAGGCTTTCCATCGCGATCGGGTCGAACTCGTCCAGCAGGATATAGCCGGTTCCGACCCAGCCCAGCGGCACCAGCGCGCCGATCAGCGCCGCAAGCGCCAGCGTGCCCACCCGGTTGCCCGAGCGCAGGGCAAAGCCAAGGGCGACCAGGGCGATCAGACCGGCCCAGAGCAGCGGGTTGCCGGGCAGGGCGCTGCTGTCCAGCGACAGGGTCACGGAACCCAGCGTGGTGCGGACCGGGGCCAGCACGCCCTTGAGCGTGGCATGGGCGACAACGGCGAAGACCACCAGCACAAGGGCCGCGCGCAGGTTGCCCGAACCGGTCAGCACCGTCAGGCGCGAGACGCAGCCCCGCGTCAGCACCATGCCCGCCCCGAAAATGAGACCACCCGCCGCGATGGCCAGCACCGGCAGGTCAGCGGCCATGAAGCGGTGGTCAGCAAAGCCGATCCAGCCGGCCGCAACAGCGGCTTGGGTGCCCAGCACGGCCACGGCAAGCGCGGTCAGCCAGACGCCCGCGGCCTGACGGCGATCATCGCCGAGGATCGAACGGCGGAAACAGAAGCGTGTGATCTGCGCCAGAACACCAAAGACCAGCCCAAGGGCAAGGGCGAAATAGACTGCGGCCTGGGGCGCGGTCAGGGTCTCGAAGCCAAAGGATTCGAACATGGGCGTTCTCCGTAAAAAGGAATTTTGTCCCAGATGAAGGCGTTTCACTTTATAATCAAGAGGGTGGTCTTGCGGGAAAATGTTATGAAACGGAATATTTTACCATTTACGCCGCCAAGTCCGGGATGCCTGTTTGCGTCAGAGCCAAAGGCGAAACGCAAAACCCGCGCCAGTGGCGCGGGTCGCGGTCTTGTTCTTATTTTGCCTCAGCGTCCCCGGATCCGCGGGTCCAGCGCATCGCGCAGGCCGTCGCCGAGGTAGTTGACGCTGAGAACTGTCAGCGAGATGGCCAGACCGGGCCAGAGCACACGCTCGGGGTATTGCTGCATGTAGTCGACCGCGTCGAACAGCAGGCGGCCCCATGTCGGGAAATCGGGCGGAAAGCCCAGACCCAGGAAGGACAGCGCGCTTTCGGTGATGATCGCATTGGCGATACCCAGCGTGGCCGAGACCATGATGGGCGACATGACGTTGGGCAGCACATGCCGCGTGATCATGCGGAAGTTGGTGGTCCCGATGGAGCGCGCCGCCAGCACGAATTCGCGTTCCTTCAGCGCCAGCACATCGCCGCGCACGATCCGCGCGGTGGGCATCCAGCTGGTGATGCCGATGGCGGTCACGATCAGGATGAAGATCCCGGTCTCGGGTCCGAAGGCCGCGTTCAGCGGCTCGCGGAACAGCAGCACCATCACCAGAAGCAGCGGCAGCAGGGGCAGGGCCAGAAACAGGTCGGTGGTGCGCATCAGCAGGTTGTCCAGCCGCTTGAAGTACCCCGCAACCACCCCGATCAGGCTGCCGAGGAACAGCGCCAGCAACATCGCGGTGATCCCCACCGAGACCGAGGTCTGCCCCCCCGCCATCATCCGCGCCAGCATGTCGCGGCCCAGCTGATCGGTGCCCAGCGGATGCGCCCAGGACGGGCTCTGGTTGCGCGACCGGATGTCGATGAAGGTCGGATCATAAGGCCAGAGCCACGGGCCGATGAAGACCGCCAGCACGATCAAGAGGAACACGATGCCGCCGATCAGCGCGCCGCGATGGGTCTTGAACTGGTCCCAGATGTCGCGCCATTGGCTGCGCGGCGGGGCAGAGGGCACCGGCTGGTTGATCAGCTCAGTCATAGCGAATCCTCGGGTCCAGGATGCCGTAAAGGATATCGGCAATCAGGTTGAAGATGACGATCAGCAGCGCGAAAATGAATGTCAGCGTCTGCACCATCGGCAGGTCATTGGCCTCGATCGCCGTGATCAGAAGCTGGCCAAGGCCGTTCACCTTGAAGACCTGTTCGGTGATGATCGCGCCGCCGAAGACCTGCGGCACACCCAGCGCGATCACGGTCACCACCGGGATCATCGAGTTGCGCAGCACATGCACCAGCACCACGGTCTTTTCGCCCAGACCTTTGGCGCGGGCGGTGCGCACATAGTCCTGATTCAGGTTGTCCAGCATCGAGGCACGCATGAAGCGGCTGATCTGTGCGGCGTTGTACAGCGCCAGCACCATGACCGGCATGATCATCTGGCGCAGCTGATAGACGAAGCTGTCCCAATCCGTCACCTTGTGAGTGGTGTCGTAGATCGAGGGGAACCAGCCCAGATTGACCGAGAAGATCACGATCAGCAGCACGCCGGTAAAGAAGGTCGGCACGGAAAAGCCCACCATCGACACGAAAGTCCCGATCTGGTCAAAGGCCGAATATTGCCGGTAGGCCGAATAGATCCCGATGGGCAGCGCGATCAGCACGCCCAGCACATAGGACATGCCCACCACCCAGAGGGTCTGCGGCAGGCGCTGCACCACGATGTCCATCACCGGGCTGCGGGTCTGCCATGACAGAACGCGCAACTGCCCCTCGGAAAAGGTGGTGCCGAAGATATGGTCGATCAGGACCTGCGGCTCGACCCAGAAGAACTGGACGATCCACTTGAAGAACTGGATATGGACCGGGGCGCCCAGACCAAGCGCCTCGCGCATCTTTTCCTTGACCTCGGGGGGCACCGTCAGGGGCACCTGGGCCATCGGATCACCCGGCGCCAGCTGGAGCAGCATGAAGATCACGAGGGAGATGAACAGAAGGGTCGGGACGGCAAGAACCAGTCGCCGGATCGTAAAGGTCAGCATGGGCGGCGCCTTTGCGGGTCGCTGTGAGATCTACCGGAAAATGATGACCCCGTTCCAAGCACCGGGAACGGGGTCACGATGTCAGGTGCTAACTTACTTGATACGGTGCCAGTCGGCCACGTTCCACAGTTCGCTGTCCCAGACGTTCAGCACGACACCACCCAGCGTGTTGGAATGGGCCGACACACGACCACGGTCCACCAGCGGGATGATGACATTGGCGTCCTTGGTCACCATGTCGTTCAGCTTGCGGGCGATCTCGCCGCGCTTTTCCAGCTCGCCGGTGCGCGACAGCTCTGCCACCAGCGCATCATAGGCCGGATCGCAGAAGCGGGTGATGTTCTCGCCCTGCCACTGGGTTTCGGGACGCGGTGCCTTGTCGCAGGTCTGTGCCGCCAGATAGGCTTCGGGATCGGTGCCATCGAAGTTGTTGGCATACATCTCGACGTCGGCATAGAACTTCTGGAAGGTGTCCGGGCTGCCGGGATCGCCGCCGAAGAAGACCGAGGCGCTGACGTTGCGCAGTTCGGTTTCGATGCCGATCTCTTCCCACCACTGCTTGATCAGCGCCTGGAAGTCCTGACGGACGGCGTTGGTCGAGGTCTGGTAGAGCAGCGACAGGCGCACGCCGTCCTTGGCGCGGATGCCGTCGGCGCCGCGTGCCCAGCCGGCTTCGTCCAGCAGCGCGTTCGCGCCGGCCAGATCCTGCACCAGGCAGTCGGTGTTGTCAGAGGCGTAAAGCGCCGGTGCCGGCACCAGGTTGCAAGTCGGGCGACCGGCCTGACCGTAACCGATTTCCACCAGCAGTTCGCGGTCGATCGCCATGGACAGCGCCTTGCGGACCGCCGGATCCGACAGGAACGGATGCGGATGCTTGGCGGTGGCCCGCTCGCCTTCCGGCAGCGACGCCGAGGGGTCGGTCATGTTGACCATGATCCGCTCGACCAGCGAGCCGAAGGCCGCGATGGTGGTGCCCTTGCCGCCCTTGACCATCTGTTGGATCACTTCCGGGGCAAGCTGCAGGTTCCATGCATAGTCGAATTCGCCGGTTTCCAGAACCGCACGGCCTGCTGCCGTTGCATCGCCGCCGCCCTTGAAGGTCATGGTGGCAAAGGCCGGCTTGGCCGGATCGCGGTAGTTGGGGTTCGCTTCCAGCGAGATCACGTCATTGGGACGGAACTCGGTCACGCGGAAGGGGCCGGTGCCGATCGGGTTGAAGTTGGCCTCGGTGCACTCGGGGGCCTTGGCGCCAAGGCAGTCGGCGAACTGCGCGGCCTGAATGATCGGGGACTGCGCGCCCATGAAGGGGCCGTAGGGGTTGGGCTTGGATTCCGTGAAGGTCACCTTGACGGTCAGATCGTCGATCACCTCGATCGAGGACACGCCGTCGAACTTGGCGGCCTGTGCGCAGCCGCCTTCGGGATGCATGCAGTAATCGGCGCTGAACTTCACGTCATTCGACGTGACGGGCGTGCCGTCGGACCACACGAGGCCCGGCTTCAGCTTCCACGTGATCGAGGTCAGATCGGCGCTGACGCCGCCATTTTCCAGAGTCGGGATTTCCTGGGCAAGAAATGGCACCATGGCGCCCGTTTCATTGTAGCGCCCCAGCGGTTCGATGATCATCGAGGACGATTCGAGATCCTTTGTGCCGCCCGACAGATAGGGGTTCAGGATCGACGGCGCCTGCCAGTAGATGATGTTGACATGGCCATCCGCGCCGCGCTCGGCAAAGGCCGCGGGGGCCAGCGCAACAAGGGCGGCTGCGCCCAGCAGCGTTGTTTTCAGGGTCATTTCTCACTCCATGTTGGACACGTGGGTGTCTCTCGTTCTTTGAACCGTCGTCCCTGCCGCACAACTGGCGCGGACCGTGGCAACGGCGTTTTTCGCGGGGATATTCGGACATCGCGCTGTTTGCGCTAGCGATGCTCCCTGCGTACGTATCATCACAGACTGCCTTCGGCCAAAAATCAAGCGGCTGTTTTCATGGGTGCCCTAGGGTCGCCCTCGGTCTTGCCGGACGGCGAAAGGGGTTTGACAGCCTCGGAGGGGTATCTGTAGCGTCACGGCTTACAGCCTTGAGACAGGAAGAAGCGCATGCTGGACCAGCCGACAGAACGGCCCATCGCACGGATTGAAAACCTTCGCGTGGAATTCCAGACAAAGGACGGTCCCGTCGTCGGGGTCGAGGATGTGTCATTCTCGATCAATGCGGGCGAAACCGTCTGTGTCGTTGGTGAATCCGGCTCGGGCAAGTCCGTCTCCAGCCTGTCCCTGATGCGCCTTGTCGAGTTTGGCGGCGGCACGATTGCCGGTGGCCGGATGTTGTTCGAACGCAAGACCGGCGGGCAGCTGGACCTTGGGAAAACCGATCAGGATCTGATGCGCACGATTCGCGGCAACGAGATCGGAATGATCTTTCAGGAGCCGATGACGGCGCTGAATCCGGTGTTCACGGTGGGCCGACAGCTGACCGAAGGTTTGCGCCTTCACAAGGGAATGACCAAAAACGAGGCAGAAGCCCGCGCGCTTGAATTGCTCAAGCAGGTGCGGATCCCCGAACCCGAGCGGCGGCTGCAGCAATATCCCCATGAACTCAGCGGCGGGATGCGCCAGCGCGTGGTGATCGCCATGGCGCTGGCCTGCGAGCCGCGCCTTCTGATCGCGGATGAGCCGACCACCGCGCTGGACGTGACGATCCAGGCCGAGATTCTGGCCCTGATCGACCGGTTGAAGCGCGAGACCGGCACGGCTGTGATGTTCATCACCCATGACATGGCTGTGGTGGCGCAGATGGCCGACCGCGTCGTGGTCATGTTCCGCGGCAACAAGGTCGAGGAAGGCACGGTCGAGCAGATCTTCGAGAATCCGCAGCACGACTATACCAAGGCGCTGCTGTCCGCCGTGCCGCGCCTTGGCGAGATGACGGGCAAGGCGCTGCCCGAACCGATGCGCCTGCTGGGCGCGGAAGGCCCCGCCGCCCTGCCGATCCCCGGCACCGAGACGCCGCTTCTGACGGTCAAGCATCTGGTCACGCGCTTTGCGGTGCGCGGCGGGTTGCTGCGCCGCACGGTCGCCAATGTCCACGCGGTCGAGGATGTGTCCTTCACCCTGAACAAGGGGCGCACCCTGTCGCTGGTGGGCGAAAGCGGCTGCGGCAAGTCCACCGCGGGTCGGTCGATCCTGCGGCTGGTCGAGCCTTTGTCCGGCTCGATCATCCTTGACGGCACCGATATCATGGCGCTGGATCAATCCGCGCTGCGCCGCGCGCGTCAGGACATGCAGATGGTGTTTCAGGACCCGTTCGCCAGCCTCAACCCGCAGATGCAGCTGTCCGATCAGGTGGCCGAACCGCTGCGCAACTTCGGCACGCACAGCGGCAGCGCGCTGACCGACAAGGTGGCCGATCTGTTCGACCGGGTGCATCTGCCGCGCAACTTCATGCGCCGCTTTCCGCATGAGCTGTCCGGCGGACAGCGCCAGCGTGTCGCGATCGCCCGTGCCCTTGCGCTGAACCCCAAGCTGATCATCGCGGATGAGGCGGTGTCGGCACTGGACGTGTCGGTGCAGGCGCAGGTTCTGAACCTGATGATGGAACTGCAGGCCGATCTGGGCCTGTCCTTCCTGTTCATCAGTCACGACATGGCCGTGGTCGAGCGTGTCAGCCATGATGTCGGCGTGATGTATCTGGGCCGGATCGTCGAGATGGGGCCGCGACAGGCCGTGTTCGAGGACCCGCAGCACCCCTATACGCGCGCATTGATGAAAGCTGTGCCCGTGGCCGATCCGCGTCAGCGCAAAAGCGAGCGCGATCTGAATTTCAAGCCGATCCCCTCGCCGATTCACAAGGCGGGCTATGTTCCTGCTCCATCGGAATATGAAGAAGTGTCGAAGGGCCATTTCGTGCTGACCACGGACAGCGGCTACTGACAACGAATTGAGGACAACATGACGACCCGATTGACGCCCCTCCAGCTTATGGAAAAGCTGGTCAGCTTTCCCACGGTCAGCCGTGACAGCAATCTGCCGCTGGTCGATTGGGTCGAGGATTACCTGAACAGCCACGGCATCACCGCGCATCGCCACTACAACGAAGACAATGAAAAGGCAGCGATCTTTGCCCATGTCGGCCCCGAGGTGGCGGGCGGGCTGGTGCTGTCGGGTCATACCGATGTGGTGCCGGTGGATGGCCAGCCATGGGCAGACGATCCGTTCACCGTGGTCGAACGGGATGGCAAGTATTTCGGGCGCGGCACCTGCGACATGAAGGGGTTCGACGCGCTGGCGATCTGGACACTGGTCGAGGCGCATCACCGCGGCGTCAAGCGCCCGCTGCAACTGGCGCTGAGCTATGACGAAGAAGTGGGCTGCACCGGTGCGCCGCCGATGATCGACCGCATGGGCGAGGTGCTGCCGAAAGCCTCGGCCGTGATCGTGGGCGAGCCCTCGATGATGAAGGCAGTGACCGGGCACAAGGGCGGGCAGGGCTTCATGACCCATGTCGTGGGCTTCGAGGTGCACAGCTCGATCATGCATACGGGCGTCAATGCGATCATGTTCGGCGCCAAGCTGATCGACTGGGCCAATCAGGTGAATGCCGAGAGCATGGCCCGCACGCCCGGACCGCTGGCCGCGATGTTCGACCCGCCCTGGACCACGGCGCATGTGGGCACCATTCAGGGCGGCACCGCGCATAACATCACCGCCAAGGATTGCCGTTTCGGCATGGATTTCCGGGCCGTGCCCGGCGAAAACCTTGCCGACTGGCGCGACCGCTACCTGACCCGCGTCCGCGAGGTCGAAGCCGAGATGCAGGCGATCCACCCTGCTGCACGGATCGACATCTCGGAAAAATTCGTGGTGCCGGGCCTGAAACCCGAAGAGGAGGGCGAAGCCGAAACGCTGGTGCGCGCCATCACCGGCGACAATGGCGGGCATGTGGTCAGCTATGGCACCGAGGCTGGGCAATTTCAGGAACGGGGCTATTCCGCCGTGATCTGCGGCCCCGGCGACATCGCTCAGGCGCACCAGCCCGACGAATACATCACCAAGGCCCAGTTCGACGCGGGGCATGACTTCATGCGTCGCCTGCTGGACCGTCTCTGACGCGGCCCCCGGTCCGGGACCTGCCGCGCGACCCAAGGAAGGCTCATGCCGATCAAGAACCGTATCGCGGGGATGCAGGACGACATCACGGCCTGGCGCCGTGATCTGCACGCGCACCCCGAGATCCTGTATGAGACGCATCGCACCAGTGCCTTCGTCGCGGACATGCTGCGGGATTTCGGCTGTGACGAGGTTGTCACGGGCATCGGCCGCACTGGCGTCGTCGGCGTGATCCGCGGCAAGCGCGACAGCGCAGGCAAGGTGATCGGCTTGCGCGCCGACATGGACGCGCTGCCGATCCATGAGGCGACGGGGCTGGATTATGCCTCGGAAATCCCCGGCGCGATGCATGCCTGCGGCCATGACGGGCACACCGCGATGCTGCTGGGGGCCGCCAAGTATCTGGCCGAGACGCGCAATTTCGACGGCACGGTGGTGGTGATCTTCCAGCCTGCCGAAGAGGGCGGCGCAGGCGGGCGCGCGATGTGCGAGGACGGGTTGATGGACCGCTGGCACATTCAGGAGGTTTACGGGCTGCACAACATGCCCGGCATCCCGGTGGGCCAGTTCGCCATTCGCCCCGGCAGCTTGCTGGCCTCGGGCGACATCTTCCACATCAAGGTGACGGGCAAGGGGGGGCACGCCGCCATGCCGCATCTGTCGCTGGATACCACGCTTGTGGCCGCCCAGATCGTGGTGTCGCTGCAAAGCATCGTGGCGCGCAATGCCGATCCGCTGGAAAGCATGGTGGTGACGGTGGGCATGCTCAACACCGACAGCCACGCCCCGAACGTGATCGCCCATGAGGTCAGGATGAGCGGCACGGTGCGCGCCCTCTCGCCCGTGATGCGACAGTTGTCCCACGAGCGGGTGCGCGAGATCGCGGTGCATACGGCCGCAGCTTACGGCGCGCAGGCCGAGGTGACATTCGATCCGGGCTATCCGGCCACGGTGAACCATCCCGATCAGACCGAATATGCCGCCCTCGCCGCCGAGGCCGTGACAGGCCATGTGGATCGCAAACTGGCCCCCCTCATGGCCGCCGAGGATTTCGCCTTCATGCTGGAAGAACGCCCCGGCGCGTATATATTTCTGGGCAATGGCGACAGCGCCGCATGCCACCATCCGGCCTATGACTTCAACGATGCCGCCATTCCGGCCGGCAGCAGTTTCTTCGCAACATTGGCGGAACAGCGGATGCCGCTGGACTGACCATGCGAAAGGCCACGACACAGCCGGACCAGACCTGAAGGAAAGACCATGCCGATCAAGAACCGCTTTGCAGAAATGCAGGATGAAGTCACCGCCTGGCGTCGTGATTTGCACGAAAACCCTGAAATCCTGTATGACACCCATCGCACCAGCGCCATCGTGGCCGACAAGCTGAAGGAATTCGGCTGTGACGAGGTGGTGACCGGCATCGGGCGCACCGGGGTCGTGGCGGTGATCAAGGGCAAGACAGATCACTCGGGCAAGGTCATCGGGCTGCGCGCCGACATGGATGCGCTGCCGATCCTCGAGGCGACGGGGCTGCCCTATGCCTCGAAGACACCCGGCGCGATGCATGCCTGCGGCCATGACGGGCACACCGCGATGCTGCTGGGCGCGGCCAAGTATCTGGCCGAGACGCGCAATTTCGACGGCACCGTGGTCGTGATCTTCCAGCCTGCCGAGGAAGGCGGCGCAGGCGGGCGCGAGATGTGCGAGGACGGGATGATGGACCGCTGGAACATTCAGGAAGTCTACGGCATGCACAACATGCCGAACCTGCCGGTGGGGCATTTCGCGATCCGCTCGGGTCCGTTCTTTGCCGCAACCGATCAGTTCGAGATCTTCCTTGAGGGCAAGGGCGGCCATGCCGCCCGCCCGCAGGAAACCGTGGATACGACCGTGATGGCGGCGCAACTGGTGCTGTCCCTGCAGACCATCGCCAGCCGCAACGCCGATCCGGTCAGCCAGATCGTGGTCTCGGTCACCTCGTTCGAGACATCGACGACCGCGTTCAACGTGATCCCGCAGAAGGTGCACATCAAGGGCACGGTGCGCACCCAGAGCAACGAGAACCGTGACATGGCCGAGCGCCGGATCAAGGACATCGCTGCCGCCACGGGCACCATGTATGGCGGTGTGGCCGAGGTGGCCTATCACCGCGGCTATCCGGTGATGGTCAATTCCGAGGAGCAGACCGATTTCGCCCGTGATGTGGCGCAATCGGTGGGCGGCAACGTGATCGAGGCGCCGCTGGTCATGGGCGGCGAGGATTTCGCCTTCATGCTGGAAGTACGCCCCGGTGCCTATATCCTCGTGGGCAACGGGCCGGGCGCACAGGTGCATCACCCCGAATACGACTTCAACGACGAGGCGATCCCGGTCGGATGCAGCTGGTGGGCCGAGATCGTGGAACGCCGGATGCCTGCGGCCTGACACCGGGCGCGCGGCGCGGGGCAGCCCGCGCCGTCAGCTTTTGCGCAGAAGCGGCAGAAGGCGTGTCAGCAGATCCTGCCGCGCCTGCGTGCCATCACGCGACAGGGACCGGGCCGCCGCGCGCATCCGGTCCAGCCTGTCACTGGTGATCAGGCCCGCTACCTGTTGGCCAAGGTCATCGGCATCGGCCACCATGGTGGCGGCACCGGCAAGGCGCATGCCGTCATAGGCCTGCGCGAAATTCGCAACCCCCGGCCCATGCAGCACCGCCGTGCCCAGAACTGCGGGTTCATAGGGGTTGTGTCCGCCCTCGGGACCAAAGGACCCCCCCAGAAAGGCCAGAGGTGCCAGACGGTAGAACAGGCCCATCTCGCCCAGCGTGTCGGCCAGATAGACCTGTGTTGCGTCCATCGGCATGTCGCCCGTGCTGCGCTGCGCCATGCGCAGATGCGCGGCGGAAAGTTGCGCCGCCAGATCGGCGCCGCGTTGCGGATGGCGCGGCACGAGGATCAGCAGCAGATCGGGATGGGTGATCCCTGCGGCCCGATGGGCGGCGATCACCGCACCTTCGTCGCCGGGATGGGTCGAGGCCGCCAGCCAGACGGGCCGCGCGCCGATGGCGGCGCGCAAAGCCTCCAGCGCCGCGTTGTCGGCGGGCAGGGGATTGGCGGCAGCCTTGAGGTCGCCGGTATCCAGAACGCGCGCAGGATCCAGACCCAGCGCGCGCATCTGATGGGCCGTGGCGGCATCCTGCGTGCTGATCAGGGCCGCCCTTTCCAGAAGCGCCGCAATGGCGCGGGGCGCGCGCCTGCGGGTCCGCGAGGCGCGGGCGTTGATCACCGCGATCGGGATGTTGCGCCGCGCGGTGTCGATCATCAGCCGGGGCCAGATATCGTTTTCCATGAACAGCGCCAGATCGGGCCGCCAGTGATCCAGAAAGGCGCGCACCGCGGCAGGGGTGTCGACCGGCTGGAACTGATGGATGGCCTGCGGCAGGCGACGCGCCAGCGTTTCTGCCCCGGTCGCGGTGGTGGTCGTGAACAGCAGCCGCGCGCCCGTCGCAGCCTCAAGCTCGCGCGCAAGATCAAGGCTTGAGGCGACTTCCCCCACCGAGGCCGCGTTGATCCAGATCAGCGGGCCGTCGGGGCGCGGCGCGGATGGCTGGCCGAAACGCTCTGCCAGCCGGGCAGGCTCTGCCCCCTGCGTGGTATGGCCCTTGCGCGCCAGATGCCGCAGCAGCCCGGGTGCCAGGGTTGTCGCGGCCAGATAGGCGCGCAACAGCCCCGTCATCCGCGGGTGTGACCGGGGCGCGATGCCGCCCGTCATGGCTGGATCATCCGCCAGTATGGCTCATGTGACGGGACATCCTGCCATCCACCACCTGCCGGGAATAGTCGAAGTCATGTCCCTTGGGCTTCAGGCGGATCGCGGCGCGGATGGCCTGTTCCAGCGCCTCGGTATCGCCGGGATTCGCGCGCAGCGGCGCGCGCAGGTCGGCCATGTCTTCCTGGCCCAGGCACATGTAAAGCTCGCCCGTGCAGGTCAGACGCACGCGGTTGCAGCTTTCGCAGAAATTATGCGTCAGCGGCGTGATGAACCCGATCTTCTGGCCCGTCTCCTCGATCCGCACATAGCGCGCGGGCCCGCCGGTGCGCTCGGCCAGATCGGTCAGGGTGAAACGCTCGGCCAGACGCGCGCGCAGGTCGCGCAGGGGCCAGTATTGATCCAGCCGGTTCTCGTTGCCGATGTCGCCCATCGGCATGACCTCGATGAAGGTCAGATCCATGTCACGCTCCGCGCACCAGGCGGCAAGGGTGAAAAGCTCATCCTCGTTGAAGCCCTTGAGGGCGACGGCGTTGATCTTGACCCGCAGCCCCGCCTTCTGTGCAGCCTCGATCCCGCGCATCACCTGCGGCAGCCGACCCCAGCGGGTGATCTGGGCAAACTTGGCATCATCCAGCGTGTCGAGCGACACATTGATCCGCCGCACGCCCGCTGCCGCGAGGTCGGGGGCGAATTTTTCCAGCTGGCTGCCATTGGTGGTCAGCGTCAGTTCGCGCAGGGCGCCGCTGTCCAGATGGCGCGACATCGCGTCGAAAAAGGTCATGATCCCCTTGCGGACCAGCGGCTCGCCCCCGGTGATGCGCAGCTTCTCCACGCCAAGGCCGATGAATGTGCTGCACATCGTGTCCAGCTCTTCCAGCGTCAGCAGCTGTGCCTTGGGCAGGAAGGTCATGTTTTCCGACATGCAATAGACACAACGGAAATCGCAGCGATCCGTAACCGATACGCGCAGATAGCTGATCGCGCGCTGGAACGGGTCTATCAGCGGTGTTTTGGCGGTGGGGGCGGTGCTCTGGTCCATGGGGGGAAAGTAAGGATCGGCGGAAGTCAGAGCAAGGGGATTGTTGCGATTGCGCGCCCCCGCGGTGCGTCCTAGATTGGCGGGCATGAAACAGTTTGCATTGCCCGCCATCGCCCTGTCAGCCCTTGTTGCGGGCTGCGCCGAAATTCCGCTGTTGCAGGGGGGCGGCACGCCCGGACCCGCACCGCAGGCCGCGACACGCCCGCCTTTGACCGGCGCACCCATCCGCCCCGAGGATCTGGACACGCCCACCAGCGCAGAGCGGCAGGCCGCCGCAGCGCCCACGCCAGCCTCGGCCGGATCGCTGGGCGTGACGATCGCGTCGCTGGGCGATCCGGCGCGGTCGGGTTTCTGGATGGAAACGCCGCTGGTCAGCGCGCCGACCAAGGGCAGCGTGCTCTACCGGGCGAATGGTCGGCGGTTGAATGTGGATCTGATCCCCATCGGCGGCCCGGCCACCGGTGGCAGCCGCCTGTCCCTGTCGGCGATGCGCATGCTGGATGCGCCGCTCACCGCGCTGCCGCAGGTCGAGGTTTTCGCGAACTGAACCCTCGCGCCTGCGGGGCCTCAGGCTTCGGCAGGGGGGACTGGCGTCTCGGGCGGCAGCAGTTTCGATGCCTCGCGCCGGGCAAAGGGCTTCATGTGCTTTGCATGATTCTTCAGGAAATAGCGCACCCGTTCGGGGTCATGCTTGGACAGTTCGCGCAGCCACCATGCCACGGATTTCTGGATGAACCATTCGGGGTCATGCACATAGGACGCCGCCCATTCCAGCACGCGCTGGCGGATTTCCAGCTCGGCGGGCTTGGGATGATTCTGCTTGGTCCAAGGCAGGGTAAAGACCATGGCGGCGCGGCGCGTCCAGTGATGGGGCGATTTGGTCCAGGCTGCGACCGTCTCGATCCGCGACGGGTCCGCCAGCAGGCGCTTCTGCCCCGCGATGGCTGCCGCATCGGCGATGGCCCAGCTGTCGAAGGTCGGCACCCAGGACGCGATCAGCGCCCAGGCTTCGGCGTCCGGCTTCATCCGGGCCTGCGTCAGCAATTTGGCGGCCGCGATCTTTGCCTCGAAGATATCGCTCTGCCAAAGCGCATCGGCCAGCGCCACGCGGGCGGACATGTCCATCCCCTCGCGCCATGCGGTCGCCAGATCGGTGATCTGCGGCGTGGTCAGGCCAAGGTATTCGCGCGGCGCCTTGTGGTAATCGGCAAGCCCCTTGGCGCGTTCGGGATCGGACAGGGCGCGCAGCTGCGCCAGGGCATCATCAAGGGTCATTCCACGGTCACCGATTTGGCAAGGTTGCGGGGCTGGTCCACATCGGTGCCCTTGGCCACCGCTGTGTGATAGGCCAGCAGTTGCGCGGGCAGGGCATAAAGGATCGGCGTCAATACCGCGTCGATCCGCGGCATCACCAGCACCTGCCATGTCTGTTCCGAGGCTTCGGCCTCACCTTCGGCATCGGTGATCAGCATGACCTTGCCGCCGCGGGCCATGACCTCCTGCATGTTCGACACCGTCTTGTCGAACAGCGCGTCACGCGGGGCCATCACGACCACGGGCATGGTCTTGTCGATCAGGGCGATGGGGCCGTGCTTCAATTCGCCTGATGCATAAGCTTCGGCGTGTATATAGCTGATTTCCTTCAGTTTCAGCGCCCCTTCAAGGGCAAGGGGGTACATCAGGCCACGCCCAAGGAACAGCACGTCCGATGATTCCGACAGTTTGCGCGCGGCCTGCTTGATCTTGCCGCTCAGATCCAGTGCCGCGTTCAGCGCCACGGGCAGCGCGCGCAGGGCGCTGAGGTGATCGGACAGCGCGTCGTCGCTGATGCGGCCCCGCTGATGCGCGGCCTCCAGCGCCAGCAGCAGCAAGACCGTCAACTGGCAGGTAAACGCCTTGGTCGAGGCGACGCCGATCTCGGCACCGGCCATGATCGGCAGCGCCAGATCGCTTTCCCGCGCGATCGAGCTTTCCGGCACGTTCACCACCGATACGATACGCGCGGCCTTGCCCTCGCAATAGCGCAGGGCGGCCAGCGTGTCCGCGGTCTCGCCCGACTGGCTGACGAAGAGCGCCACGGTGCGTGCCGGGATCGGCGGCTCGCGATAGCGGAATTCCGAGGCGATATCGACATCCACCGGCAGGCCTGCCAGTTGCTCGAACCAGTATTTCGCGGTCATGCAGGCATAGAAGGCGGTGCCGCAGGCCACCATCGACAGCCGGTCGATGGATGTGAAATCCAGCCCCTTGCCCGGCAGGCGGATCGTGTCGCCCTCACCCGAAAGGTAGAAGCGCAGCGCCTCGCCGATCACGCGGGGCTGTTCGGCGATTTCCTTCGCCATGAAATGCTTGTGGCCGGCCTTGTCGACCTGTGCCGCCTCGATCTGGATGGTCTTGATCGGACGGTTGGCCAATTCGCCGTTCAGATCGCGGATCTCGAGGGTGGTGCGGGTCACGACGGCGATGTCGCCCTCGTCCAGATAGGTGATGCGATCTGTCATGGGCGCCAGTGCGATGGCATCCGATCCGACGAACATCTCACCCTCGCCATGACCGACGGCCAGAGGGCTGCCCTTGCGCGCGGCGACCAGAAGATCGTCCTCGCCATCAAAGAGGAAGACCAGCGCAAACGCGCCTTCCAGACGCGCGATGGTCTGGCGCGCGGCCTCGACCGGGCTTGCGCCCTGCGCCATGTAGTGCTGCGTCAGCAGCGCCACTGTTTCCGTATCGGTCTGGGTGACGAATTCCAGCCCGTGTTCGCGCAACTCTGCCCGCAGGTCGCGGAAATTCTCGATGATGCCGTTATGCACGACGGCCACGGGACCGGCCCGGTGGGGATGGGCATTGGTCACGCTGGGCGCGCCATGGGTGGCCCAGCGGGTGTGCCCGATCCCGGCCTTGCCCGCCAGCGGGTCATGCACCAGCAGGTCGCTGAGGTTCACCAGCTTGCCCACGGCGCGGCGGCGGTCGAGCTTGCCGTTATTGACGGTCGCGATGCCCGCGCTGTCATATCCGCGATACTCAAGACGCTTGAGCGCCTCGACCAGAAGGGGCGCCGCTTCGTGATCGCCCAGAACGCCGACAATGCCGCACATCAGTTGTTTTCCCTGTTTTTCTTGGCCTTGCGGGCGCGCAGAATCTCCATCAGCTTCAGCGCCATGCCCGGTTTGACCTCTTGCCTCGCACGCGCCAGCGCCAGCGCCCCATCGGGCACATCCGCCGTGATCACCGATCCGCTGCCGGTCATCGCCGCGTGCCCCACGCGGACCGGGGCCACGAGCATCGTGTTCGACCCGATGAAAGCGCCGCGCCCGATCTCGGTGTGGTGCTTCATCACGCCATCATAGTTGCAGGTGATCGTGCCCGCGCCGATATTCGTGGCGGCACCGATCGTGGCGTCACCGATATAGCTCAGGTGATTGGCCTTCGCACCCTCATGCAGCACGGCATTCTTGATCTCGACGAAATTGCCGACATGCACATCCTCGGCCAGTTCGGCGCCGGGGCGCAGGCGGGCATAGGGGCCGACGATGGCGCGCTGGCTGACATGGCAGCCCTCCAGATGCGAAAAGGCGCGGATGCGCGCGCCGCTTTCCACGGTCACGCCGGGGCCGAACACCACGTTCTGTTCGACGACCGCGTCGCGGCCGATCACCGTGTCATGGGCGAAATGCACCGTTTCGGGGGCGATCAGCGTCACGCCATCCTCCAGCGCCTGAGCGCGGGCGCGCGCCTGAAAGGCGGCCTCGGCCTGCGCCAGTTCGGCCCGGGTGTTGATGCCCATCGTCTCGGCCTCGTCGCAGGTGACGGCGGTGGCGGTCAGCCCGCGCGCGCGGGCGATGGCGATGATGTCGGTCAGGTAATATTCGCCTGCCGCATTGGCATTGCCCACGGCTGCGACCAGATCGAAAAGCGTCTTGGCATCGGACGCGATAACGCCACTGTTGCAGAGGGTTATAGCGCGCTCTTGATCTGTTGCATCCTTGAATTCCACGATCCGTTCCAACCGGTCGCCCGCCATCACAAGCCGCCCGTAACGGCCCGGATCGGCGGCGTGAAAGCCCAGCACGACGATGTCGTGATCGGCCCGCGCCGCCTGCATCGCTTCCAGCGTTTCGGGGCGGATCAGGGGCGTATCGCCATAGAGCACGATCACATCCCCATCGAAGCTTTCCAGCGCGGGCGCGGCCTGTGCGACCGCATGGGCGGTGCCCAGCTGCGGCTCCTGCAGGACGCATTGCGCGGCCTCGTCCCAGTCCTCGGCTGCGGCCTTCACGGCCTCGGCCCCATGCCCGGTGACGATGACGCAGGCCGTTGCATCCAGCGCAAAGCCCGCCTTCATCGCATGAATCAGAAGAGGTGCCCCTGCCAGCTGGTGCAGCACCTTGGGCAGGTCCGAATTCATGCGCGTACCCATGCCGGCCGCCAGAATGACAAGTGCTGTGTTCATGCTGTTTCTCTTTGCCCTTTTTGTGCGCCCGTTTTATCCGGTTGGCCCAAGGGCGCAAGGCTGCATCGGTTCACGTCTGATTGCGGGATATGACAGGCATCGGCGACAGACCGCCGGAAAGGGCAGAATGATGAGAACGGTAATTTTCGACCTCGACGGAACCTTGGCCGATACAAGCGGCGATCTGATCGCCGCGGCAAACGCCTGTTTCGACATCATGGGGGCGGGGGCCGTTCTGGACCCGACGCGCGATGCAGGCACCGCGCTGCGGGGCGGGCGCGCGATGCTGCGGCTGGGGCTGGGCCGGATCGGCCACGCCGATGCCGAGGGCCAGATCGACAAGTTTTATCCCGTCCTGCTCGAGGCTTACGGTGCCGCCATCGACGTGCATACGGTGCTTTACCCCGGCGCGATGGAGGCGGTGGCCCAGCTGTCGCGCGATGGCTATGCGGTGGGCATCTGCACCAACAAGCCCGAAGGTCTGGCCGAGACGCTGATGACCCGGCTGGGGGTGCGCGGGGCCTTCGCCTCGCTGGTGGGGGCGGATACCCTGACGGTGCGCAAGCCCGACGCCGCCCCCTTGATCGAGGCGGTACGCCGCGCGGGCGGTGATCCGCGCCGGTCGCTGCTGGTGGGCGATACCGTCACCGACCGCGAAACCGCGCGCGCCGCGGGTGTGCCGTCGGTGCTGGTCACGTTCGGGCCGGGTGGCGAGGATGTGGCGGCGCTGCAGCCCGAGGCGCTGATCGGGCATTACGACGAACTGCCCGCCGCCGTTCAGCGTTTGATCGGCTGAAGGATCAGATCGGCGAGGGGGGCGAAATCGCCCTCCGGCAGCGCGTCGATGGCGGTTTCGATGGCGCGGGCGCGGGCCTGTCCCAAGGCGGGGCCTGCCAGATCATGGAACTTGGCGCTCAACTCGGCCTCGGTGGGTGGTGCGGTATGATCCCAGCGCGGCTCCATCCAGTCGCCTGCCAGAACGCGTCCGTCTTTAAGAACAAGGTCCACGCGGGCATAGCGGCGCAGCGGGAAGGCGGCGTTGGCATGGTCGGATTCGTGCAGCACCATGCCGGCCGAGAGGCGCAGCACCTCGGGATCGGTCAGCGCATCATCGGCGATATGGTCGGGGGTCACGGTGCCATGCACCAGCGCCACGGCGCAGGGGAAGGTGGTCGAATATTGCGCGGCATCGCTGCCTTGGGGATGGCGTGTCGCAAGACGGATCGACTCGTGGAAGGACGTGACCTCGATCCGGTCCACCTGATCCGAGGTCAGATCATGCGCGCGGCGCAGGGCCAGCACCCCCTCGATCGGGGCCTGGGCCCAGCGACAGACGGGGTAGGGCTTGAAATACTGCTCCATCGTGTACCAGCGGGTGCCGATGTCGGCCCAATAGGCGGGGGCCTCCTCGACCGTGATGGCGGGGGCGCCGGTGAAGCCTGCGGCGGCCAGACGTGCCGCCGACACGCCCGCCATCGCGCCCCAGCCCGACCCGTCCTTGACCATGGTGGGATGGTCGATGCAGCGCATCATCTGGCTGCGCGGCCCGTGATATTCCGCGATCCCCAGCGCATGGCGGGTCTGGTCGTGATCCAGCCGCAGCAGGCGCGCGGCCACGGCGGCGGCGGTCACCGCGCCCCAGCTGCCCGATGTGTGATAATCGGCCACCGTGCCATGCTGCGCCATGGCGGCGCGGGCGCCGAATTCATAGCCAAGCGCAAGCGCGGTCAGCACCTGCTGTCCACTGGCGCCTGTCTCGACCGCAAGGGGCAGGATCGCGGACAGGGTCGGGCAACCGATATGCCCTTTCGACGGGTTGAACCCGTCGTGCCCGTCAAGGCTGTCGATGGTCATGCCGGCGGCAAGGGCCACGCCGCTGGCGCTGGCCCCGCGCCCGTCGAAGAGCATCGGCAGAGGCCCGCCGAACTCGGCCGCTGCGTGATCGCGGATGATCCGGCTGAGCCTTGTGCCCGCGCCACCCGCCGCGACCCCGATCAGGTCCAGCAGGGCCAGTGGCAGGCGGGCCTGCACGGCTGCGGGAAGGTCCTGCCAGCGCAGGTCATGGATGAGGCGGGGGGCGGTTGTCTGGTCCATCGGGTCAGTCTGAGGGGCGAATAAGGGTTTTTCCGCGACAAAGCCGACATTGCACCGACGCGCTTGCGACATTGATGATACGCCGCAATTGACGAAACGCCCCTGCCGCACCACAACAGGGGCATGACCCAGAACAGCAGCGACATCTTCACCGGCAGCTTCACCCAGCAAGAGCCCATCCCCGAAGAGGGGATCGAGGCCGCCATCGCCATCATGCGCAGCGGGCGTTTGCATCGCTACAACGTCAAAGGCGAAGAGCCGGGCGAGGTTGCGCTGCTGGAGCAGGAATTCGCCGCCGCCATGGGGGTGAAATACTGTCTCGCCGTGGCCTCGGGCGGCTATGCAATGACCACCGCGCTGCGGGCGCTGGGGGTCAGGCCGGGCGATCCCGTGCTGAGCAATGCCTTCACCCTTGCACCCGTGCCGGGCGCGATCGCCGCCGTGGGCGCGGTGCCGGTCTTTGTGGGCGTGACCGAGGCGCTGACCATCGACCTTGACGATCTGGAGGCCAAGGCCGATCAGGCATCGGTCCTGCTGCTCAGCCATATGCGCGGGCATATCTGCGACATGGACCGGCTGCTGGAGATCTGCGCCCGCCATGGTGTGCGGGTGATCGAGGATTGCGCCCATACGATGGGGGCGCGCTGGCGCGGGCGGCTGTCGGGCACCGAGGGGGTGATCGGCTGCTATTCGACGCAGACCTACAAGCACATGAATTCGGGCGAGGGCGGGTTTCTTGTCACCAATGATGATCAGGTCATGGCGCGGGCGGTGATCCTGTCGGGGTCCTACATGCTTTATCCGCGCCATCTGGCGGCCCCCGCGCCCGAGGTCTTCGAGGCGGTGAAATACGACACGCCCAATATCTCGGGGCGGATGGATCACCTGCGCGCGGCGATCCTGCGTCCGCAGCTGCGCCGGCTTGAGGCGCAATGCGCCGCATGGACGGACCGCTACCGCGTGGTCGAGGCGGGGTTGCGCGACTGCCCCGGCCTGCGCCTGATCGACCGCCCGGAGGAGGAAGCCTTTGTCGGCTCGTCCTTCCAGTTCCTGCTGCTGGACTGGGCCGCACCCAAGGTGCGCGAGGTCGTGGCGCGCTGCGCCGCGCGCGGGGTCGAGCTCAAGTGGTTCGGCGCGGCGGAACCGGCCGGTTTCACCAGCCGCTATGACAGCTGGCGCTATGCCCCCAGCGCGCCGATGCCGGCCAGCGATCGCATCCTCGCGGGGATCCTGGACATGCGTCTGCCGCTGACCTTCAGCCTTGAGGATTGCGCGCTGCTGGCCCGGATCATCCGGGCCGAGGTCGGCGCCGTCCATCAGGCGGCGTGACGGTCAAAACGGTTATTTGGGTATTTCCGAAACGGTGAAACCGAGGCGCGGCGCGATGGTGCGCCCGTGAAAGGGTTGCGTGCAAGAGTGTTGACGCGACTCGCTTGTCATGCCTATTAATGAACAAGTGTTCAATAAATGCCGGACCGCGCGATCTTGGGGAGGATGAGGGATGTTCACAGCAACGATGAAATTCGATCTGGGCGAGGATGTGAACGCCCTACGCGAGATGGTGCACCGCTGGGCGCAGGAACGCATCAGGCCGATGGCGGGTCAGATCGACTCGAGCAATGAATTCCCCGCCGCGCTGTGGCGCGAGATGGGCGAGCTTGGCCTTCTGGGCATCACCGTGGACGAGGAATATGGCGGCGCGGGCATGGGGTACCTTGCGCATGTCATCGCGGTCGAGGAAATCGCCCGTGCCAGCGCCAGCGTCAGCCTGTCCTATGGCGCGCATTCCAACCTCTGCGTCAACCAGATCAATCTGAACGGGACCGAGGCTCAGAAGCGCAAATATCTGCCGGGCCTCGTGTCGGGCGCGCATGTGGGCGCGCTGGCCATGTCCGAACCGGGCGCGGGAAGTGACGTGGTATCGATGAAACTGCGCGCGGAGAAGCGCAACGATCACTTCCGGCTGAGCGGGAACAAGTACTGGATCACCAATGGCCCCGATGCCGATACGCTGGTGGTCTATGCCAAGACCGACCCGGATGCGGGATCAAAGGGGATCACCGCCTTCCTGATCGAAAAGACCATGAAGGGATTTTCCACCAGCAAGCATTTCGACAAGCTGGGCATGCGCGGGTCGAACACGGCCGAGCTGATCTTCGACGATGTCGAAGTGCCCTTCGAGAACATGCTGGGCGAAGAGGGCAAGGGCGTGCGCGTGCTGATGTCGGGGCTGGATTACGAGCGCGTGGTGCTGTCGGGCATCGGCACCGGCATCATGGCGGCCTGCCTTGACGAGATCATGCCCTATATGGCCGAGCGCAAGCAGTTCGGCCAGAGCATCGGGAATTTCCAGCTGATGCAGGGCAAGCTGGCCGACATGTACACGGCCATGAACTCGGCCCGCGCCTATGTCTACGAGGTCGCCAAGGCCTGCGACCGGGGCGAGGTGACGCGCGCCGATGCCGCCGCCTGCGTGCTTTATGCCAGCGAAGAGGCGATGAAGGTCTCGCATCAGGCGGTGCAGGCGATGGGCGGGGCGGGGTTCCTTGCCGATGCGCCGGTGGCGCGGATCTTCCGCGACGCCAAGCTGATGGAGATCGGCGCCGGCACCTCCGAGATCCGGCGCATGCTGGTCGGCCGCGAGATGATGGCCGCGATGTCATGAAACTGCCGCCCGTCGTCTTGGCTGTCATCGCGGTCCTGACCGCAGCAGCGGGTACGCTGGGCTATCTGGCCGGGGCGCGGCAGGCGGAACTGACCGAAACGGATGTGATCATGGCCTATGCCAACCGCTATGTCGCTGATCAGGGCCTTGCCGCCGATGCCATCCGGTTGTGCCACGCGGTGCCGGGGGCCGATACGCGCGTCTGGCTGGTTGTCATCTGCGCCGAGGGGCAGGAGGCCGAACGCGCCTATTTCGTGGGGCGCGGTGGCGGGCTGCTGCATGTGGGGCGTCCGGGCGACCGTCCCTTCGCGGCCCCCCTTGCGCCGGAGGCCTGAGCCGATGCTGGAGCAGGGCCAAAGCCATGATGCACTGGTTGCAGGGTTTCACTGGAACCTGCCCGCGCCATTGAACATGGCCGCGCAGGCCTGTGACGACTGGGCCGCGCAGGAGCCCGAGCGTCTGGCGATCCTCGATCTGTCGGACGGCGCGGCGCGGCGCATCACCTATGGCGATCTGCGCCGCATGGCCGATGCGCTGGCGCATGGTCTGGCGGCGCTGGGTGTTTCGCGGGGTGACCGGGTGGGCGTTCTGCGCTCGCAATCGGGCTGGACGGCGGCGGCGCATCTGGCGATCTGGAAACTGGGCGCGATCTCGATCCCGTTGTTCAAGCTGTTCGGGCAGGATGCCTTGCGGACCCGCCTGACCGATGCGGGCGCGCGGCTGGTGGTCTGTGACGCCGAGGGTGCGGCGCTGCTTGCGGGGTTCGATCTGGCGACACTGGTGCCCGAGGAGACCGATCTGCCCGCAGCCCTGTGCGAGACGGCCGCAACCGGCCCCGAGGATCCGGCGGTGCTGATCTATACCTCGGGGACCACCGGGGCCCCCAAGGGCGCGCTGCATGGTCACCGGATCCTGACCGGGCATCTGCCGGGGGTCGAGATCAGCCATGACCTGCTGGGCCAGCCCGGCGATTGCCTCTGGACCCCGGCGGACTGGGCATGGATCGGGGGGCTGTTCGATGTGCTGATGCCGGGGCTGGCGCTGGGCGTGCCGGTGGTGGCGGCGAGGATGGCCAAGTTCAGCGTGGCAGACTGCCTTGACGTGATCGAACGGGGCGGCGTGCGCAACGTGTTCTTTCCGCCCACCGCGCTGCGCATGCTCAAGGCCGCCGATGCGACGATCCCCGGCCTGCGGTCGGTCGCAAGCGGGGGCGAGCCGCTGGGCGCCGAGATGCTGGATTGGGGGCGGCGGGCCTTCGGCCTCACGATCAACGAATTCTACGGGCAGACCGAATGCAACATGGTGGCCTCAAGCTGTGCCGCGCTGTTCGCACCGCGCCCCGGCTGCATCGGCAAGGTGGTGCCGGGTTTTGACGTGGCGGTGATCGACGCGCAGGGTCGGGTTGCGGCGGGCGAGGGGGATATCGCGGTGCGGCGCGGCGCGGCCTCGATGATGCTGGGCTACTGGAACCGGCCGGATGCCACCGCCGAGAAATATCGCGGCGACTGGATGCTGACCGGCGACCGGGGCGTGATCGAGGCGGGATTCATCCGCTTCGTGGGGCGCGAGGATGACGTGATCACCAGCGCGGGCTACCGGATCGGCCCCTCAGAGATCGAGGATGGCCTGCTGACCCATCCCGCCGTCGCCACCGTGGGCGTGGTCGGCAAGCCCGACCCGCTGCGCACCGAACTGGTCAAGGCCTATGTGGTGCTGAAACCGGGCTTCATCGCCTCGGATGCGCTGGCCGGGGAACTGGCCGCGCATGTCAGGGCACGGGTGGCGAAACATGCCTATCCGCGCGAGATCGGATTTCTGGATGCCCTGCCGATGACCGTGACCGGCAAGGTGATCCGCAAGGAACTCAAGGCCCGCGCCATGCGGGAAAGGGAGAGCGAGACATGAAACTGACATCGCGGGCGATCGCGTCATCCGAGGCGTTTCAGACCAACCGTGCCACCCATCTGGCGGGGCTGGAACAGGTGGCTGCGGCGGCACAGGCTGCGGCTGCGGGCGGCGGCGACAAGGCGCGAGCGCGGCATCTGGAACGGGGCAAGATGCTGCCGCGCGACCGGGTGGCGAACCTGCTCGATCCCGGCGCGCCCTTCCTCGAGATCGGGGCCACGGCAGCGCATGACATGTATGACGGCGCTGCCCCCGGCGCGGGCGTGATCGCCGGCATCGGCCGGGTACAGGGGCAAGAGGTGATGGTGGTCTGCAATGACGCCACCGTGAAGGGCGGCACCTATTACCCGATGACGGTCAAGAAACATCTGCGCGCGCAGGAGATCGCCGAGGAAAACCATCTGCCCTGCATCTACCTCGTGGACAGTGGCGGCGCGAACCTGCCCAATCAGGACGAGGTCTTTCCCGATCGCGACCATTTCGGGCGCATTTTCTACAACCAGGCAAGGATGAGCGCCAAGGGCATCCCGCAGATCGCCGTGGTCATGGGGTCCTGCACGGCGGGGGGTGCCTATGTGCCCGCGATGTCCGACGTCACGATCATCGTGCGCGATCAGGGTACCATCTTTCTGGCGGGTCCGCCGCTGGTCAAGGCGGCAACGGGCGAGGTGGTGACGGCCGAGGATCTGGGCGGCGGCGATGTGCATACGCGCCTCTCGGGCGTGGCCGATTACCTCGCCGAGGATGATGCCCATGCGCTTGCCCTCGCGCGGCGGGCGGTCAGCCACCTGAACCGCGCCAAGCCCGCGACCGTGCAGTGGCAAACCCCCGAGGAGCCCGCCTACGATCCCGAAGAGATCCTGGGCGTCGTGCCCGGCGACCTGCGCACGCCCTATGACATCCGCGAGGTGATCGCGCGGCTGGTCGATGGTTCACGCTTCGACGAGTTCAAGCCGCGCTTCGGCGAGACGCTGGTCACGGGCTTTGCCCATGTGAAGGGCTGCCCCGTGGGCATCGTCGCCAATAACGGCGTGCTCTTTTCCGAGGCCGCGCAAAAGGGCGCGCATTTCGTCGAACTGTGCAGCCAGCGCAAGATCCCGCTGGTATTCCTGCAGAACATCACCGGCTTCATGGTGGGCCGCAAATACGAGAACGAGGGCATCGCCCGGCACGGCGCCAAGATGGTGACGGCTGTCGCCTCGACCAATGTGCCCAAGATCACCATGCTGGTCGGCGGCTCCTTCGGGGCGGGCAACTATGGCATGGCCGGGCGCGCCTATAGTCCCCGTTTCCTGTGGACCTGGCCCAATGCCCGCATCTCCGTGATGGGCGGCGAACAGGCGGCGGGCGTGCTGGCCACCGTGCGCCGCGACGGGATCGAGCGCGCGGGCGGCACATGGTCGGCAGAGGACGAGGCCGAATTCAAGCGCCCCACCATCGAGATGTTCGAGCGCCAGTCGCATCCGCTCTATGCGTCGGCCCGGCTCTGGGATGACGGGATCATCGACCCGCGCCGCTCGCGCGAGGTGCTTGCGCTGTCGCTGTCGGCGGCACTTTGCGCGCCGATCGAGGACACGCGCTTCGGCGTGTTCCGGATGTGACCATGACCGAGGCCGACGCCATCGCCCGCTATCCCGGCGCCGGCAGCTTCCGCTTCGGCGACAGCCGGGCGCTGAACGCGCAGATCCTCGATCTGGTGCGACAGGGGCGCAAGACCGTCACCTGTGACGCGGTGGCAGGCTTTGCCCAGCGGCACGAGCCCTTGCCCGAACCCGGTCGCATCGACATCGCGCTGGACTGGGACGGCGCGCCGGTTCTTGCGATCCGGACGGTCGATGTGACCCGCATGCCATTTTCTGCGATGACCGAAGATCTGGTCGCCGATCAGGGCGAGTTTCGCGATCTCGGCGACTGGTGCGCAGGCTATCGCGCCTACCTGACCCGTGCCGGGCTCTTCTCGCCGGATGCCGAAATGCTGATCGAGCGTTTCACGGTGGTCGAGGTCTTTGCATGACCCGGCCCTGTTTCTTCTTGCCCCAAGTATCCCGGGGTGCGCGAGGGGCTGGCCCCTCGCTTGCGCCGCATCACCCTACACAGGACCCGAAAAGGAGTTCCCATGTTTGACACCATCCTGATTGCCAACCGCGGCGAGATCGCCATCCGTGTCGCGCGCACCGCGCGGGCCATGGGGGTGCGGACGGTCGCGGTCTATTCCGATGCCGATGCGAACGCAGCACATGTGGCGGCCTGCGACGCGGCCGTGCATATCGGCGGCGCGGCTCCGGCGGACAGCTATCTGCGCGGTGACCGGATCATTCAGGCCGCATTGGATGCCGGTGCGCAAGCGATCCATCCGGGCTATGGCTTTCTGTCGGAAAACCCCGATTTCGTCGATGCCGTTGTGGCCGCCGGGCTGGTCTTCATCGGCCCCTCGGCTGATGCGATCCGGGCGATGGGCCTCAAGGACGCCGCCAAGGCGCTGATGGAAAAGGCAGGCGTGCCCGTGGTGCCGGGCTATCACGGCGCCAATCAGGACCCTGAACATCTGGCGGGCGCGGCCGATGCCATCGGCTATCCGGTGCTGATCAAGGCGGTCGCAGGCGGTGGCGGCAAGGGCATGCGCCTTGTCGAAAGCGCCGCCCGCTTTGCCGAGGCGCTGGAAAGCGCGCGCTCCGAGGCGCGCAGCGCCTTTGGCAACCCCGATGTGCTGGTCGAGAAATACGTCGAGAAGCCGCGCCATATCGAGGTGCAGGTCTTTGGCGACGGCACACGTTCAGTGCATCTGTTCGAACGCGATTGCTCGCTCCAGCGGCGTCACCAGAAGGTGATCGAGGAGGCCCCAGCGCCCGGCATGACCGAGGAGGTGCGCCACGCCATGGGCCGCGCCGCGGTGCGCGCCGCCGAGGCCATCGGCTACAGCGGGGCGGGCACGATCGAGTTCATCGTCGATGGCGGCGATGGCCTGCGCCCCGACGGGTTCTGGTTCATGGAGATGAACACGCGCCTGCAGGTGGAACATCCCGTGACCGAGGCGATCACCGGGATCGACCTTGTAGAATGGCAATTGCGCGTCGCGGCGGGCGAGGCCTTGCCCGCGCGGCAGGAGGATCTGGCGATCCGCGGCCATGCCTTCGAGGCGCGGCTATATGCCGAGGACGTGCCCAAGGGGTTCCTGCCCGCCACCGGTACGCTGGCGCATCTGGCATTCCCCGCCGGTTGCCGCGCCGACAGTGGCGTGCGCACGGGCGATGCGATCAGCCCCTTCTACGATCCGATGATCGCCAAGATCATCACCCATGGGCCCACCCGCGACGTGGCGCTGTCGCGGATGCGCGCGGCGCTGGGCGGCACGCAGGTGGCGGGCACGGTCACGAACCTCGGCTTTCTGTCGGCGCTCTGCGCCCATGCGGGCTTTGGCGCGGGCGATGTGGATACCGGGCTGATCGGGCGCGACCTTGACGCGCTGGTGGCGGTCCCGGCCGCGCGGCCCGCCGATGTGGCGCTGGCCGCGCTGGCGGCGCTGGGACTGCTGGAGGCCGGACAGGATCACGGCGGCTTTGCCCTGTGGTCGCCTCTGGTCTGGACCGTGACGCTGGAGCATGAGGGCGAGGCGCTGGAGGCGCGGATCGCCTGCGAGGGCCCCGATCGGCGGCGCGTGATGCTGGGCGCGGATGCGGTTCAGGCCCTGCGGCAGGGGGGGCGCTGGCATCTGGACGGGCAGGTGGCGCCCGATGTGAAGATCACGGGCGATCTGGTCACGGTCTTCACCGGCGCGGGCCTTGGCTTTCGCATCGTCGATCCGCTGGCGCGGGATGCGGCGGCGGCGGGGGATGGCAATCTCATCGAGGCGCCGATGCCGGGGCTGGTCAAGGCGGTCTTCGCCAAAGCGGGGCAGGCGGTGCAGGCGGGCGACCGGCTGGCCGTGCTGGAGGCGATGAAGATGGAGCATGCCCTGCTGGCCGCGCGGGATGGCGTGGTGGCCGAGGTGCTGGTGACCGCTGGCGCGCAGGTCGAGGCCGGCGCGGCGCTGGTGCGGCTGGAGGCCGAGGTCGAGGCGGCACTGGAGGCGGGCGCATGATCACGCTGCATCACTGCCCGCAAAGCCGGTCGATGCGCGTGTTGTGGCTGCTCAAGGAACTGGGCGTGCCCCATGCCGTGCAGCTGCGCGCCTTCGACAAGAGCCTGCGCGCGCCGGACTTCCTGAGCCTGTCGCCCGCAGGCCGCGTGCCCGCGCTGGAGATCGAGGGCGAGCGCATGTTCGAAAGTGCTGCCATCATGGAATACCTGTGCGAGCGGTTCCCCGATGCGGGGCTTGGCCGTCTGCCCGGTGATCCCGACCGCATGGCCTGGCTGGTCTGGCTGCATTTCGCCGAAACCATCAGCCAGCATGTGGCGGCGCTGACCCAGCAGCATATCCTGCTCTACGATGACGCGATGCGCAGCCCGATCGTGATGAAGCTGGAGGCCGCGCGCCTGCTGAAATGCTACACCGCCATCGAGGCGCGGCTGAGCACCCCGGTCGAGAACCGTGACCATCTGCTGACCAGCGGCTTTTCGGCCTGCGACATCGCCGTGGGGCAGGCGGTCTATCTGGCGCGGTATTTCGCGAAGACCGATGGCTTTCCCGAGCTTGAGGCATGGCTTGCCCGGATCACCGACCGCGACGCCTTCCGCGAGGCCCTGCCGCAACCCGGCGAGGCGCTGATCTATACGCAGCCCTTTTATCCCGCGTGGGAACAGGCGGCGGGGACGGCGCAATGAGTATTTGGGGCAAGATGAAGGGGCCGTGCTGATGGGCGGATATGTCGAGATTTTCGAGGTAGGCCCGCGCGACGGGTTGCAGAATGAAAAGCGCGCCATTCCCGTGGCCGACAAGATCGCGCTGGTCGATTGTCTGAGCGGCGCCGGTTTCCGCCGGATCGAGGTGGCCAGCTTTGTCAGCCCCAAATGGGTGCCGCAGATGGCCGACAGCGGCGCGGTCCTTGCGGGGATCAGGCGCGCGCCGGGTGTGCGCTATGCGGCGCTGACGCCCAACATGAAGGGGCTCGAGGCTGCGCTGGCGGCGGGGGCCGACGAGGTTGCGATCTTCGGCGCGGCCTCGGAAGGGTTTTCCCGCGCCAATATCAACGCCAGCATCGCCGAAAGCCTTGAGCGTTTCGCCCCGGTGGCAGAGGCGGCGCGCGCGGCTGGCCTGCCGGTGCGCGGCTATGTCTCCTGCGTGACCGATTGCCCCTATGACGGGCCGGTGGCGCCTGCGCAGGTGGCGCGGGTCGCGGCCGCCTTGCTGGCGATGGGCTGCTACGAGATCAGTCTGGGCGATACCATCGGGCAGGGACGGCCCGAGAGCATCGACGCCATGCTGGCCGCCGTGCTGGACGCGGTGCCGTCCGGGCAGCTGGCCGGGCATTACCACGACACCGCCGGGCGCGCGTTGCAGAATATCGAGGTGTCGCTGGCGCGCGGTCTGCGGGTCTTCGACGCGGCGGTGGGTGGTCTGGGCGGTTGCCCCTATGCGCCCGGTGCCGCAGGCAATGTGGCGACGGAAGCGGTCCATGCGCGGTTGACGGCGCTGGGCCATGAGACGGGGCTGGATGCTGCGGTGCTGGACAAGGCCGCGGCCATGGCGCGGGCAATGCGGGGGCAGGCATGACTTACGAGACGATCGAGATCGAACGCGATGCGCGCGGTGTGGCCACGCTCTGGCTGGCGCGGGAGGACAAGCACAACGCGCTGTCGGCGCGCATGATCGCAGAGCTGACCGAGGCGGCGCAGGCGCTGGGCCGGGATGACGCGGTGCGCGTGGTCGTTCTGGCGGCGCGGGGCAAAAGCTTTTGCGCGGGCGGCGATCTGGGCTGGATGCAGGCGCAGATGGCGGCGGATGCGCAGACGCGCGGGCGCGAGGCGGCAAAGCTTGCCTGGATGCTGCAGGCGCTGAACACGCTGCCCAAGCCCCTGATCGGCCGGGTGCAGGGCAATGCCTTTGGTGGCGGGGTCGGCATGGCCTCTGTCTGCGATGTCGCCATCGGGGCCGAGGGCGTTCTGATGGCCCTGACCGAAACGCGGCTGGGCCTGATCCCGGCCACCATCGGCCCCTATGTCTGCGCCCGCATGGGCGAGGCGCGGGCGCGGCGGGTGTTCATGTCGGGCCGCCGTTTCGGCGCGGCCGAGGCGGTGGAGCTGGGGCTTCTGGCCCAGGCTGTCCCCGCCGCCGATCTGGACGCGGCCATCGCGGCCGAGGTCGCCCCCTATCTGGACTGCGCGCCGCAAGCGGTGGCGCGCGCCAAGGCGCTGTTGCGCCGCCTCGGGCCAGTGATCGATGACGCCACCATCGCGCATACCATCGACGAGCTGACCGCCTGCTGGCAAGGCGACGAGGCGCCCGAAGGGATCGGGGCCTTCTTTGCCAAGCGCAAACCGCGCTGGCAGGAATAGGCTGCAGGGTCTCGACGGGCCGGGAGGGCAAAGAATCGTGCCCATTCATGCCGCGTTGCGGCATGAATGTGATCAATGCCTTGAATATTCAGCCGATCTTTCGTTGCGTGATCCTGGCGAATTGACGCATCATTGGCTGCTTTTCTCGGTATCCCATTGTATGCGCAGTCTTTTCCAAACACGTTCAAAACGGCGAATGTGACGGTCGCTCGGTTGACCCTGAGCGGGGGCAGGAGTAAACCTGCGCGCAAACCTGTAGCCAGCAGATTGCGCCTTGATGCGCGGAAGGAGCCACTCTTGGAAGGGATGCTTAGGGAATATCTGCCTATCCTCGTCTTTCTGGCCATTGCCATCGGACTTGGGCTTGTCCTGATCCTGTCGGCCGTCATCATCGCGGTGCGCAATCCCGACCCCGAAAAGGTCAGCGCCTATGAATGCGGTTTCAACGCCTTCGACGATGCGCGGATGAAGTTCGACGTGCGCTTCTATCTGGTGTCGATCCTCTTCATCATTTTCGATCTGGAAATCGCCTTTCTGTTTCCCTGGGCCGTGGCCTTTCAGGATGTAAGCATGGTAGGGTTCTGGTCGATGATGGTGTTCCTTGCGGTGCTGACCGTGGGATTTGCTTATGAGTGGAAGAAAGGGGCCCTGGAATGGGAGTGATGACTGGCGCGAATACCGCGGGCGGCGACCGCGAACATGCCACCCAGGCCCTGAATGCCGAACTGGCTGACAAGGGTTTCCTGCTGACCTCGACCGAGGACATCATCAACTGGGCGCGCACCGGATCGCTGCACTGGATGACCTTCGGTCTGGCCTGCTGCGCGGTCGAGATGATGCATACCTCGATGCCGCGCTATGACGCCGAACGCTTCGGGATCGCCCCGCGCGCCAGCCCGCGCCAGTCCGACCTGATGATCGTGGCCGGTACGCTGACCAACAAGATGGCCCCGGCGCTGCGCAAGGTCTACGACCAGATGCCCGAGCCGCGTTATGTGCTGTCGATGGGCAGCTGCGCCAATGGTGGCGGCTATTACCACTACAGCTATTCGGTGGTGCGCGGCTGCGACCGCATCGTGCCGGTCGATGTCTATGTGCCGGGTTGCCCCCCCACTGCCGAAGCGCTGCTCTATGGCCTGATGCAATTGCAGCGCAAGATCCGCCGCACCGGAACGATCGTGCGCTGATGCGCGCGGCCTCCGTGACCGGGGCCGTCGCTTCGCACCCAGAAGGAACGACACAATGAGTGACGCGTTGAACGAATTGGGACAGCATATCGCGGCGAAGCGGCCGCAATGCGTCCTGTCCTGGGATGTCACCCATGGCGAGCTGAACATGGATATCGCGCCCTCGAATATCGAGGATTTCGTGGAGTTCCTGAAGGCGGACCGCAACTGCCGGTTCTCCAGCCTGGTCGACATCACCGCCGTTGACTATCCCGGCCGGGAAAAGCAGTTCGACGTGATCTATCACTTCCTGTCGATGTACCGGAACCAGCGCATCCGCCTGCGTGTGGCCGTGCGCGCCGATGAAATGGTGCATTCGATCACCAACGTGCACCCGTCCGCCAACTGGTTCGAGCGCGAGGTGTTCGACATGTTCGGCATCCTGTTCACCGGTCATCCCGACCTGCGCCGGATCCTGACCGATTATGGCTTTCGCGGCCATCCGCTGCGCAAGGATTTCCCGACCACCGGCTATACCGAGGTGCGGTATGACGAGGCGCAGAAGCGTGTCGTCTACGAACCCGTCAAGCTGGTGCAGGAATACCGACAGTTCGATTTCATGAGCCCCTGGGAAGGGGCGCAGTACATTCTTCCGGGTGACGAGAAGAAAGAGGGGGCGAAGTGATGGACGGCTCCAAGGGATTCAACGACGCCCAGACGGGCGAGCAGAAGATCCGCAACTTCAATATCAACTTCGGCCCGCAGCACCCTGCCGCGCACGGTGTGCTGCGTCTGGTGCTGGAGCTGGACGGCGAGATCGTGGAACGCTGCGATCCGCATATCGGCCTGCTGCATCGTGGCACCGAAAAGCTGATGGAAAGCCGGACCTACCTGCAGAACCTGCCCTATTTTGACCGGCTGGACTATGTGGCGCCGATGAACCAGGAACACGCCTGGTGCCTGGCCATCGAAAAGCTGACGGGTGTCGAGGTGCCGCGCCGCGCCAGCCTGATCCGCGTGCTCTATTCCGAAATCGGCCGCGTGCTGAACCATCTGCTGAACGTGACCACGCAGGCGATGGACGTGGGCGCGCTGACCCCGCCGCTCTGGGGGTTCGAGGAGCGTGAGAAGCTGATGATCTTCTACGAGCGGGCCTGCGGGGCGCGCCTGCATGCGGCCTATTTCCGGCCCGGCGGCGTGCATCAGGACCTGCCTGACGACCTGCTGGAAGATATCGACACATGGGCGGTGGAATTCCCCAGGGTGCTGGCGGATATCGACGGTCTGCTGACCGAGAACCGCATCTTCAAGCAGCGCAACTGCGACATCGGCGTCGTGACCGAGGAAGACATCCAGACCTATGGCTTTTCCGGCGTGATGGTGCGCGGATCGGGCCTGGCCTGGGATCTTCGCCGCGCGCAGCCCTATGAATGCTACGACGAATTCGAGTTCCAGATCCCCGTGGGCAAGAACGGCGACTGCTATGACCGCTACCTTGTGCGGATGGAAGAGATGCGCCAGTCGGTCAGCATCATCCGCCAGGCGATCGCCAAGCTGCGCGTGGAAAAGGGTGACGTGATGGCGCGTGGCAAGATCACGCCGCCCAAGCGGGGGGACATGAAAACCTCGATGGAGGCGCTGATCCATCACTTCAAGCTTTACACCGAAGGGTTCCACGTGCCGGCGGGCGAGGTCTATGCCTGTGTCGAGGCGCCGAAGGGCGAATTCGGGGTCTATCTTGTGGCCGATGGCAGCAACCGTCCCTATCGCGCCAAACTGCGTGCGCCGGGTTTCCTGCATTTGCAGGCGATGGATTATCTGGCCAAGGGGCATCAGCTGGCCGATGTGGCCGCGATCATCGGCACGATGGATGTCGTGTTCGGGGAGATCGACCGGTGATCACGCAACTCCGTTTCCCCGCCCTGATGGCCGGTGCTGCGCTGTCGCTTGCGGCCTGCGCCACGCCGCCAAGCGGCACCAACGCCCAGGACATCGCCAATTACGAGGCCGCTGTCGCGAGCCTTGGTTGCACGCTGGTCACCGAGCCGGATTACCTGGCGGTCGGTATCCAGACCGGCCTCAGCCGCGAGCAGCTTCTGGGGCTGACCCAGTTCCAGCTGGCCGCGCGCCGCGCCGAAAGCCTGCCCGAGGGCGGGATCAAACTTACCACCGGAGTCTGTGCCTGATGCTTCGCCGTCTCTATCACGACCAACCCGCAAGCTTTGCCTTCACGCCCGCCAACCAGGCCTGGGCCGAGGCGCAGATCACCAAATATCCCGAAGGCCGTCAGGCATCCGCGATCATCCCGCTGCTGTGGCGCGCGCAGGAGCAGGAAGGCTGGCTGACGCGGCCCGCGATCGAATTCGTGGCCGGGATGCTGGGCATGGCCTATATGCGGGCGCTGGAAGTGGCGTCGTTCTACTTCATGTTCCAGCTGCAACCCGTTGGGTCCGTTGCGCATATCCAGATCTGCGGCACCACGACCTGCATGATCTGCGGGGCCGAGGATCTGGTGGCCGTCTGCCGCGAGAAGATCGCCGACAAACCCCACGCGCTGAGCGCCGATGGCCGGTTCAGCTGGGAAGAGGTGGAATGCCTCGGCTCCTGCGCCAATGCGCCGATGGCCCAGATCGGCAAGGATTACTATGAGGATCTGACCGCCAAGCGGCTGGGCGAGATCATCGACGAGCTGGCCGCGGGCAAGGTTCCGGTGCCGGGTCCGCAGAACGGGCGCTATGCCGCCGAGCCGCTGTCGGGGCTGAGCAGCCTCAAGGACATGGACAGCGGCAAGACGCAGTATAACGCCTCGGTGCAGCTGGCCGTGGACATCGGTGACACGGTCAAGCGGATCGACGGCACCGAAGTGCCGCTGACCGCGCCATGGCAGGGCAAGGCCGCGCCGAAAGCCGCCGCGCCGAAAGCTGCCGCGCCCAAGGCCAAGGCCGCGCCCAAGGCGCCCGCGCCGGATGCCGGCGAAAAGATCGCAAAGCCTGCCACCAAGGCCGCAGCCACGCCAGCCCCTGCGGCGGGCGAGGGGACGAAGCCGAAGACCATGAAGGCGCCGCGCAAGGCGGGGGCGGACGATCTGAAGCTGATCAAGGGCGTCGGGCCCAAGCTTGAGGCGCTGCTGCACAGCATGGGCTTTTTCCATTTCGACCAGATCGCCACATGGACCTCGGAAGAGGTGGCATGGGTCGATCAGAACCTCGAAGGCTTCAAGGGCCGCGTGACCCGTGATGACTGGGTCGCGCAGGCTGTGATCCTGGCCGATGGGGGCGAGACTGAATTCTCCAACCGTGCTAAGAAGGGCGAGGTCTGAAAAAGGACCGTCCGTGTAGCAACAAGGAGTTGGAATGATGAGTGAGCCGATGAAGAAGAGCAGTTGCCAGATCGCATGCTGGGCGATGGGCGCGGCTGCGGGCTTTGTAGCCTTCGTGATGCTGATGGCGCTTGGCGGCTGGGGTTTCATCCAGGCCGTCTTTGGCGCGGCTGTGGTCTTTGTCGTGCTGGGTGGCCTGCTGTCCTGGATCCTGTGCAAGCCGCTGCCGCCGCTGGGAAGCGTGCAGGCCGGGCTGGAAGAGGCTGACAAGACCACCGCCGCCACCTCTGACGCACCAAAGACCACCCCTGTTGCCGCTGCGGCGCCCGCCGTCGCACCGGTTGCGGCAGCCCCGGCGGCTGAGCCTGTGGCGGCCGTGTCCGTTGCGGCGCCCGAGGCGGCAACCGCCGCGCAGGCCAAGCCCGCAACGCTGCGCGCCGCGCGCGGTGGCAAGGCTGACAACCTCAAGGAAATCAAGGGCGTGGGCCCCAAGCTTGAAAAGATGCTGAACGAGATGGGCTTTTATCATTTCGATCAGATCGCGGCATGGACCACGTCCGAACTGGCTTGGGTCAATGAGAACCTGAGCGGCTTCAAGGGCCGGGCTGGCCGCGACAACTGGGTGGAGCAGGCCAAGATCCTCGCCAGTGGCGGCGAGACGGAATTCTCGAAACGGGTCGAGGATGGCGATGTCTACTGAGGTGGGCAAAGCAGGAACGGATAGGGCATGACACGGGAACGGGATACGGAACTGGCGCGCAAGGGACGCATGGTCGCGATCGTGATCGCGGGCACAGGCGTATTCTGGATTCTCGCCAACCTGCTGGGTGGTCAGTTCGGACTGACCAACCGCACCCGTGCCCTGTTCGATCTTGTGGCTCTGGCGGGCTTCGTCTGGGCTTTGTGGATGATTTACCAAATCTGGCGGTTGCGCCAGAATGACAAGGGATAGGCGTGATGCTGAAGGATCAGGACCGCATTTTCACCAACCTCTACGGCATGCATGACCGCACGCTGAAAGGGGCCATGGCGCGTGGTCATTGGGATGGCACGGCGAACATCCTGAAGAACGGGCGCGACTGGATCATCGCCCAGATGAAGGCATCGGGGCTGCGCGGTCGTGGCGGCGCGGGTTTTCCCACCGGCCTCAAGTGGTCGTTCATGCCCAAGGAAAGCGATGGCCGCCCGGCCTATCTGGTTGTGAACGCCGATGAATCAGAGCCGGGTACCTGCAAGGACCGCGAGATCATGCGCCATGATCCGCACACCCTGATCGAGGGCTGCCTGATCGCCTCTTTCGCGATGAACGCGCATGCCTGCTACATCTACATCCGCGGCGAATACATCCGCGAGAAAGAAGCCCTGCAGGCTGCCATCGACGAGGCCTATGAGGCCGGTCTGGTCGGCAAGAACGCCTGCAAGTCGGGCTGGGATTTCGACATCTACCTGCATCACGGTGCCGGCGCCTATATCTGCGGCGAGGAAACCGCGCTGCTGGAAAGCCTTGAAGGCAAGAAGGGGATGCCGCGCATGAAGCCGCCGTTCCCGGCAGGTGCGGGGCTTTACGGCTGCCCGACCACGGTGAACAACGTGGAATCCATCGCGGTGGTGCCGACAATCCTGCGGCGCGGCCCCGAATGGTTCGCGGGCTTTGGCCGTCCGAACAACGCAGGGACCAAGCTGTTCGCGATCTCGGGTCATGTGAACAATCCCTGCGTGGTCGAAGAGGCGATGTCGATCAGCTTCGAGGAACTGATCGAAACCCATTGCGGCGGCATCCGTGGCGGCTGGGACAACCTCAAGGCGGTGATCCCCGGCGGGTCGTCCGTGCCGATGATCCCCGGTGCGGCGATGCGCGAGGCGATCATGGATTTCGATTACCTGCGCGAACAGCGTTCCGGCCTCGGCACGGCGGCGGTGATCGTGATGGACAACTCGACCGACGTGATCAAGGCGATCTGGCGTCTGTCGAAATTCTACAAGCACGAAAGCTGCGGCCAGTGCACGCCCTGCCGCGAGGGTACGGGCTGGATGATGCGGGTCATGGACCGTCTGGTGAAGGGCGAGGCCGAGGTCGAAGAGATCGACATGCTGCTCGATGTGACCAAGCAGGTCGAAGGGCACACGATCTGCGCGCTTGGCGATGCGGCGGCCTGGCCGATTCAGGGCCTGATCCGGCATTTCCGCGACGAGATCGAGGATCGCATCAAGCACAAGCGCAGCGGCCGCGTCAGCGCCGTGGCGGCTGAGTGATGCGGATGCGGGTTTCCCTTCTGGCACTTGCTGCCGTGGTGGCGGTTACGGGATGTTCGACCGTGTCGGGCATCTCGGACCGGCTGACCGGGCGCAACAAGCAGCTCTTTGACGGGCAGGTGTTCCGTGCGTCGGTCGCCTTCGACAAGGCGGCGCCGGCCGATTTCGTCGTGCGCGTGCAGCAACCCGGAAAATCGCTGGCCGGTGCGCGCGAGGCGGGCCGCTTCGAGGCGACGAAACACTGCATCACCTATTTCGGCAATTCGACCACGGTCTGGCAGGTCGGACCGGACAGCCCTGATACGGCGCTTGTCTTCGATGGTGATGCGCTGGTGCTGACGGGGCGTTGCGCGGGATGATGCTTGGCGCTGTCATATCGGGGCTGCGGGGGGGCTGTTATTGCATAGCGGCCACCATGCGTCCCACCTGTGCCGGTTGGCCGGGGGGCGCGATGGCGCCCGCCGCCTGTTCCGGCATGCAAGGAGATGTGACATGCGAATGAACCGTTCCGGTAAGAACACCGTGATGGCCTGCGCTGTGGCGCTGGTGATGACGCTGCCCGCGATGGCGGCGGGCAAACCCAACCTGCGCGATCTGCCCGAGATCGACGACCGGATGCTCTGGGTGGCCATGGCCATCGAGATCAGCGACCGCTGCCCGACGATCGAGCCGCGCACCTTGCGCGGGCTGAACTACCTCTGGAGTATCCGCAACCAGGCGCAGGCGCTTGGCTATTCGACCTCCGAGATCAAGGCCTATGTGGACAGCGACGCCGAGAAGGCGCGGATGCGCGCGCGCGGCGAGGCTTATGTCCGCGCTCAGGGCCTCAACCCCGACAACAACGCCGACCTGTGCAAGCTGGGTCAGGCGGAAATCGCGAAGGGCAGCCAGATCGGCGCCTTCCTGAGACTGAAGTGAGATCAAATGGCTGACCTACGCAAGATCATCATCGACGGGCAAGAAGTCGAAGTCGAGGGCGCGCTGACCCTGATCCAGGCCTGCGAACAGGCCGGGGTCGAGGTGCCGCGTTTCTGCTATCACGAGCGGTTGTCCATCGCGGGCAACTGCCGGATGTGTCTTGTCGAGGTCGTGGGCGGCCCGCCCAAGCCTGCCGCTTCCTGTGCGATGCAGGTGCGCGATCTGCGCCCCGGCCCGGATGGTCAGCCGCCGGTGGTCAAGACCAACAGCCCGATGGTCAAGAAGGCGCGCGAAGGCGTGATGGAGTTCCTGCTGATCAACCATCCGCTGGATTGCCCGATCTGCGATCAGGGCGGCGAATGCGACCTGCAGGATCAGGCGATGGCCTACGGCGTCGATTTCAGCCGTTACCGCGAACCCAAGCGCGCGGCCGAGGATCTGAACCTTGGCCCGCTTGTCGAAACCCACATGACGCGCTGCATCTCCTGCACCCGTTGCGTGCGCTTCACCACCGAGGTGGCGGGGATCACCCAGATGGGGCAGACCGGACGCGGCGAGGATAGCGAGATCACCTCGTATCTGGGCGAGACGCTGGACAGCAACCTGCAGGGCAACATCATCGACCTGTGCCCGGTCGGCGCGCTGGTCAGCAAACCCTATGCCTTTACCGCGCGGCCGTGGGAAGTGACCAAGACCGAAAGCATCGACGTGATGGATGCGCTGGGATCGAACATCCGCGTCGATACCAAGGGGCGCGAAGTGATGCGCTTCCTGCCGCGCAACCATGACGGCGTGAACGAGGAATGGATTTCCGACAAGACCCGCTTTGTCTGGGACGGTCTGCGCCGTCAGCGTCTGGACACGCCCTATATCCGCGAGAACGGCAAGCTGCGCAAAGCCGGCTGGGACGAGGCGCTGCGCGCTGCGGCGGCGGCGATGAAGGGCAAGAAGCTGGCCGGTCTGGTTGGTGATCTGGCCCCGGTCGAGGCTGCATTTGCCCTGAAATCCCTGATCGAAGGGCAGGGCGGCCATGTCGAGGCCCGCACCGATGGGGCGCGCCTGCCTGTGGCCAACCGCTCGGCCTATGTCGGCAATGTCGCCATCGAGGATCTGGATACCGCAAAGGATATCCTGATCGTGGGGTCGAACCCGCGTGACGAAGCACCTGTGCTGAACGCGCGTATCCGCAAGGCCTGGACACGCGGGGCCAATGTGGCCGTGATCGGTCAGGCGGTCGATCTGACCTATCCCTACACGCATCTGGGCACGGACCGTGCCGCGCTGGCCGGTGCCAAGGTGCCCGAAGGCACGATCGTGATCGTGGGCGCGGGTGCCGTGCGCGAGGCCGATGGCGAGGCGGTTCTGGCCGCCTGCATGGCGCTGTCAGGCCGGATGCTGGTGCTGCACACGGCTGCGGGCCGGGTTGGTGCGATGGATGTGGGCGCTGTCACCGAAGGTGGCATGGCTGCGGCCATCGACGGGGCTGAGGTGATCTATAATCTGGGCGCCGACGAGGTCGAGATCGCAGCGGGTGCCTTTGTCATCTATCAGGGCAGCCACGGCGACCGTGGCGCGCACCGTGCCGACATCATCCTGCCGGGGGCGGCCTATACGGAAGAAAACGGGCTGTTCGTGAACACCGAAGGGCGTCCGCAACTGGCGCTGCGCGCCGGGTTCGCACCGGGTGAGGCCAAGGAAAACTGGGCGATCCTGCGTGCGCTGTCGGCGCAAATGGATGCAACGCTGCCCTTCGACAGTCTTGCGCAGCTGCGCGGCGCGATCATGGCGGCGCATCCGCATCTGGGCGAGGTGGACGAACTGGCCGACAACGGCTGGACCCCGCTGCCCGCCGCACCGCTGGGCAAGGCCGAATTCCGCAACGCGATTGCGGATTTCTACCTGACCAACCCGATTGCGCGGGCCAGCCAGCTGATGGCCGAACTCAGCGCCGGGGCGAAGGCGCGGCAGCAAAAGGCGATGGCGGCCGAGTGATGAAAGCGCCTGCGCTCATATCCCCGCTTGCGCTGATGGGCGCGGGCCTGCTGGCCGGGTGCACGGATGCAGCCCCGCAGGTCACGCGTTTCGCGCCCCTCTACGAGGGCGTCGAGACCCGTCTGCTTGAAGGGGATCTGGTGCGGTTTCAGGTGGCGATGCGCGGTGCGCGCGACAATGACGATGTGGGCGCCTATGCCGAATGCGCCGCGGCGCAATATGCGCTGATCCGCGACTACGGATTTGCGCGGCATTTGCGAACGAATGTGACGGAACAGGGTGGCCTTTGGCGCGGGGATGCGGTTTACACCATCTCGGCTCAGCTGCCCCGCGGCATGCAGACCATCGACGCCGAAGTCGTTGTGGCGCATTGCGCGGAAAACGGAATACCGACGGTGTGAGGACCAATGGCTGACTTCTTTACAACCCCGCTTGGGATCGCAGTTCTTCTGGTGGCGCAATCGCTTGCGGTGGTGGCCTTCGTGATGATCAGCCTTCTGTTTCTGGTCTATGGCGACCGCAAGATCTGGGCTGCGGTCCAGATGCGGCGCGGGCCGAACGTGGTGGGGGTTTTCGGCCTGCTGCAGACGGTGGCCGATGCGCTGAAATACGTGGTCAAGGAAGTGGTCGTGCCGGCGGGTGCCGACAAGACCGTCTTCATGCTGGCGCCACTGACCAGTTTCGTGCTGGCGATGATCGCATGGGCGGTGATCCCCTTCAACGAAGGCTGGGTGCTGTCGGACATCAACGTGGCGATCCTCTATGTCTTCGCCGTCTCCTCGCTCGAGGTCTAAGGCGTGATCATGGGCGGTTGGGCGTCGAACTCGAAATACCCCTTCCTCGGCTCGCTGCGCTCGGCCGCACAGATGATTTCCTATGAGGTCTCGATCGGCCTGATCATCATCGGTGTGGTGCTCTCGTCGGGCTCGATGAACTTCGGCCAGATCGTCGCCGCGCAGGATGGCCGCTTCGGCAT
>JBFHIW010000016.1:0-66707 GCA_041596235.1 Paracoccaceae bacterium | reverse complement strand
GACCTGCATCGCCAGCACCGTGCCATAGCTGAACTTGGCCCCAAGGCCTGTCATCGGCGCGACCTGATTGCAGACCGTCATCCAGCGCGGATGTGTCGTCACCTCGATCCGGTCGATCGTGGCCGGGTCCAGAGGCGCCAGAGTCAATCCGGCCTCCAGCACCGCATGCAGACCATGACAGCAGGCATGAAACTTGTGGCTGACGCTGTCGAAAAGCCATTCATGACCAATCCCTTGCATCGCGTCCTTGATGTCCTGACCGGCATGGGTCGGCCCGAATCCCTGCGGGCTTTCCAACGCCTGCGGATTGGCCACGAACCCGCGCGCCACAAGCTGCGCCGCCTCGACCCCGTTGGCCGCCGCAAGACCCGCATTGAAGGGCTTGCCCATCGTGCCGAACTGCGACTTCAGACCCGATGCGCGTGTCGCCAGCAAGCCCAGCACCATGGCGCAGCCTTCAGCGTCAAGGCCCATCAGCCGCGCGGCGGCCAGCCCCGCGCCAAAGGCACCGGCGGTCGCCGTCTGGTGAAACCCGGTCTGATAGTGATCGCGCCCCAGCCAGACACCCACGCGGATCGACGCCTCCACCCCGATCAGCGCCGCCGCCTGCAAGGCCGCACCATCGGCATCCTGCACCTCGCCCACCGCCAGTGCGGCGGGGATCACCGCAACCGACGGGTGCCCGATATGGGCGAAATGCGTGTCATCGTAATCCAGCGCATGGCTTGTGGCCCCGTTGGACAGCGCCGCCGCCCGGGCCGGCACGCGTCCTGCATGCCCGATCAACCCGGCCTGTGGCGCGCCACCCTCGTCCAGCACCATGTCACGCGTGATCCGGGCCACAGGCTCATCGCGCCCGGCCAGCCCCACCGCAGCCCAGTCCAGCATCGACAGCTGCATCATCTGCAAGGCGGCCTCAGGCAGATCACGTGTCTGCGTTTGTGCCGCGAATTCAGCAAGTTCTGAGGTGATCGTCATCCATGCGGCTCCTTAGTTGCGCGGCCAGCATAGCTGAGTTTCACGCAGCGTAAAGCTGTGCCGCGCGCCGCTCGAACGCGCGCACGATCCGTTGCATCGCCTCGTTGAATACGACGCCGATGATCCCCTGCAGGACGGCATTGCGGAATTCGAAATCCACGAAGAAGGTCACATCGCATCCGCCCTCCGGCGCATCCTTGAAGGCCCAGTTGGATTTCATGTAGCGAAACGGCCCATCAAGATACTCGGTGTCGATCTTCATCTGCGCGGGCCACAGCGTCACGCGGCTGCCGAATCGTTCGCGGAACACCTTGAAGCTGATCACCAGATCCGCCTCCATCACCTCGGCCCCGTCGGAGCGCGGCGTGACCGACCGGATGCGCGCGGCGGCGCACCACGGCAGGAACTGCGGGTATCTCGCCACATCCGCCACCAGATCGTACATCTGCTGCGCGCTATAGGGCAGCCTGCGGGTTTCGGAATGGGTCGGCATTGTCTGTGGGTCGTCCTGATCTTCTGTGAAGCATTTTCGCGCGTGACAGTGGGGCTTCATTTCGTAGAGTAAGCGTCGAATTGCAAGGAAAACCCATGACCCAGCGTCCTTATGTCATCGACCGGATGATCTCGGCCAAGGCCATCGCCGCCCGGATCGAGGCCCTCTCTCACCAGATCGAGGCCGAGTTTGCCGATACCGACAAGCTGGTTGTCGTGGGTCTGCTGCGTGGCTCTTTCGTGTTCATCGCCGATCTGGTGCGCGAACTGGACCTGCCCGTCGAGGTCGACTTTCTCGAGGCGTCATCCTATGGAAACGCCATGGAAAGCAGCCGGGAAGTGCGCATTCTCAAGGACTTGCGCGGCGCAATTGAAGGGCGTGACGTGCTGGTTGTCGAAGATATCGTCGATACCGGCCACACCCTCTACCATGTGCGTCAGCTGCTGCTGTCGCGCGCACCGCACCGGTTGAAGACCATCGCCCTTCTGGACAAGCCCAGCCGCCGCGAAGCACCGATCAAGGCCGACTGGACCGGATTCGAAATACCTGATGAATTCGTCGTGGGTTACGGCATCGACTTCGCGCAGCGCAACCGCAACCTGCCCTATATCGGCAAGGTCCGCTTCACCGATGCCTGAGGCCCGCGCCCCGCGCGCCAGATTCCCGCGCCGGACCTGTAAGCAAAACTGACGTAACGTGAATTTGATACGACACTGCGCCCAGCCTGCGACAAACTGTCCGCCAGAATGCAGTCAAGGCAAAGGACAGGATTTCATGACCAAGGGGCTTTCGATTATCGGCGCGGTCCTCGGCCTCGCAATCGCGGCAGGGGCCGCAACAGGCCAAGACGCGCAGCAAAAGGCGCTGAACGATGCCACGAAGGCACGTCAGGCGCAGATGCAGCTTTATGCCTTCAACCTCGGACTGCTCGGCGCCATGGCCAAGGGCGAGGTTGCCTATGACAGCACGGCAGCAAGTGCCGCCGCCACCAATCTGGCCAGCCTTGCGCGACTGGATCAAAGCCGCCTCTGGCCGGAAGGATCGGACGACATGGGCGTGGACGGCTCGCGCGCCCTGCCCGCCCTGTGGGAAAACCTGCCCGACGTGATGAGCAAGGCCAGCGACCTTGCGACCGCCGCCACCGCGATGGAAACCGCAGCTGGCACCGATCTCGCCAGCCTGCAGGCCGGCATGGGCGCTGTCGGCGGGGCCTGCGGCGCCTGCCACAAGGCCTACCGCGTCCCCAGCAACTGATCCATGCGGCGCCGGGCCCACCCGGCGCCCCGGATTGGATGATCAATGATCAGGGCTCTTGCATATCTCGCGGCATGTGGCGCGCTCGTACTGGGCGGTGGTCTGTGGATCACTTCACCGGACCGGGTCGATCCCGCGACACTCGCCGGTCTTGTGGGTGTGCCGGCACGCGGCAAGGCGGTGTTTGACGCCGGGGGCTGCGCCTCATGCCATGCCGCCGAAGGCGCAACCGGCGAGGCGCGCCTGATCCTGTCGGGCGGACGGGCCTTCGCCACGCCTTTCGGCACGTTCCGCGCGCCCAACATATCACAGGACTCCGATCACGGGATCGGCGCATGGGGGCTGGCCGATCTTGTCAACGCGATGCGCCATGGCACCTCGCCACAGGGTCAGCACTATTACCCGGCCTTCCCCTATGCGTCCTACAGCCGCGCCACGCTGCAGGATATCGCGGATCTGCAGGCCTATCTGGTCACCCTGCCCGCCGATGCAACCCCCGACCAGTCGCATGATCTGGCCTTTCCCTTCACGATCCGGCGCGGGCTTGGCCTGTGGAAGGCGCTCTATCTCGATGACGGATGGACCGTGACAGGCGATCTGACCGCGATGGAAATCCGGGGCCGCTACCTCGCCGAGGCCCTCGGGCATTGCGCCGAGTGCCATACGCCGCGCGGCCCGCTGGGCGAGCTTGACCATGATCGCTGGATGGGCGGGGCCGCCAATCCCTCGGGCCGCGGAACGATCCCCAATATCACGCCCGCGCGTCTCGACTGGTCCGAAGCCGATATCCTGGCCTATTTCACCTCGGGATTCACACCCGACTATGACACTGCGGGCGGCAGCATGGCCGACGTGGTCCAGAACCTTGCACAATTGCCCGAGGCCGACCGCGCAGCCCTCGCGGCCTATCTCAAGCGGTTGGCGCCGGTCGACTGACCGGGGGCTTCTTCTTGCCTGAAATATCCCGGGGGTGAACGGCGAACGCAGTTCGCCGGAGGGGGCTGGCCCCCTCGCCGCCCACCTTCACCAAGTCGTGCCGCCGCCCTGTCAGGCCCGGCCAAGCCGCGCCTGCCGCGCGTCGCGCAGCCGCGCGAAATCATCGCCCGCATGATAGGAGGATCGCGTCAGCGGTGTGGCCGACACCATCAGGAACCCCTTGCCGAAGGCGGCCTTTTCATAGGCTGCGAACTCGTCGGGATGCACGAAACGGTCCACTGCATGATGTTTCGGCGTGGGTTGCAGATATTGACCGATGGTCAGGAAATCCACATCGGCCGCGCGCATGTCATCCATGACCTGCAGCACGGACTGTCGGTCTTCGCCCAAGCCCACCATGATCCCCGACTTCGTGAAGATCGACGGATCAAGCTCCTTGACCCGCTGCAACAGGCGCAGGGAATGGAAGTAGCGCGCGCCGGGGCGCACTTCGGGGTAAAGTCCCGGCACCGTTTCAAGGTTGTGGTTGAACACGTCGGGCCGCGACGCGACGACCGTTTCCAGCGCGGATGGCGCGCATTTCAGGAAATCGGGGGTAAGCACCTCGATCGTGGTGCCGGGCGCGCGATGACGAATGGCGCGTATGGTCTGGGCGAAATGCTCGGCCCCGCCATCTTCCAGATCATCCCGGTCCACCGATGTGACGACCACATGGTTCAGCCCCAGCTTGGCAACCGCATCGGCAACGCGGCCCGGCTCGAAGGCATCCAGAGTCTGCGGCTTGCCTGTGGCGATATTGCAGAAGGTGCAGCCCCGCGTGCAGATCTCGCCCATGATCATCATGGTGGCATGGCCCTGGCTCCAGCATTCGCCGGCATTCGGGCAGCCCGCCTCTTCGCAGACCGTGACCAGCTTGTGCTCGCGGATGATGTTGCGCGTATCCTTGTACCCCTGAGAGGTCGGGGCCTTGACCCGGATCCAGTCAGGTTTCTTGGGCTGGGCATTGTCGGGCCGGTGGGCCTTTTCGGGGTGCCGCTGGCCGGGGATCTTCAGATCGCGCATCTGGGTGCCTTTCAGGCTTTGGTGACTTGCTTTCACATACGCCGAATTAGGGCTGGATTAAAGACCTGCCAGATCAAAGGGTCAGGGAATGTCGCGCCGGGCCGCATGAACCAGCCCGCCACCCACGTCGCGCAGGATCTCGGCGAGGGGCGCGCACCAGCCATCGTCCAGACTGGTTTCCCGCCGCACAAGGCCCACCTGCCGGGCCGGTTCGGCCTCGCTGAAACGCATCAGGTGCATCTCTGGCGCCGCGCGCTGTTCCTGCAGCGCCGCCAGTTCAGGCATCAGCGTCAGCCCGAAACCGGCCGCCACCAGCCGCGACAAGGTACTCAGAGACGAGGCCCCCATGTTGATCTGCGCATGCCCCCGACCGCGCCCGCAGACCTCGAGCGCCTGATCGGTCAGGCAATGCCCCTCCTCCAGCAGCAACAACTGGCTCGCGCCCAGTTCCATCGGGCGCAGCGCATCGGCGCCGCCCCCCAGTGCCGCCAGCCGCGCCTTGGTCCCGGCCAGCAGGAAGCGGTCCTGAAACAGCGGCATCTCGACCAGCCCATCCTCGGCCGAGGGCAGTGCGATCACCGCCGCATCCAGACGCCCTGCCCGCAATTCGGCCAGCAGACGATCGGTCTTGGCCTCCTGCACCTGCACATCCAGCGAGATATCGCGCGAGCGCAGCGCCTCAAGCGCGCCCGGCAGGATATAGGGCGCGATGGTCGGGATGACGCCAAGGCGCAACTCTCCCGACAGGCCGCCACGCCAGCGCGCCGCATCGGTCAGGGCCTGCGTTGCGGACAGAACGGCCTCGGCATGGGCAAGGATGCGCCGCCCGAAGGGCGTCAGCACCACGTCGCGGGCCTGCCGTTCGACCAGCGCCGCGCCAAGGTTCTTCTCAAGCTCGCGGATCTGCACGGAGAGCGCGGGTTGCGACACATGCACCACGTCGGCCGCACGGCCGAAATTGCGCTGTTCAGCCAGCGCCTTGAAATAGGTCAGTTGACGAAGGGTGATGTTCATAACGCGAAGTTATGCATCCACCCCGTTCTTGACAACGCCCATTATGGGAATGGTCCCCCTGTCACTCCGACATCCTGAGAATGACCAGCAGCGCGAGGGCGCAGATGCAGATGGCCGCAAGTGTCACCCATTCCTTGCGGGTTTCTCGGTGCAAACGGGCCTCTTGCATGGGCAATGGCTTCGGCCTTTCGCCCGCGGCATGCCGGATCAGGGCCACAAGCGCCTCCGCCTCGGTTCTGGTTCTGACGAAGGGGCGCAGCGGCAGCAATGCAAGCGCGCCGCCCGGTGTCATCGGGACGGCCTCGAGCCGGGGTTGATAACCCTTTGCCAGAACCGCCTCGCCCAGCGACACTTCGGCATAGTCGGACAGCTTCAGCATCTTCACCCGCCCGAAGATCGAGGTCAGCCGTACCGTCCCGTGATCGACCTGCAACCGGGGCAGATCACGCAGGACCGACCAAAGGATGAGCAGCGGCAAGATCAGCAGCACGAGGCCCACGGCCAGCATCATCACGAAACCATCCAGAAAATCCGGATCAGACGACAGCCAGCCACGGGTCAGCCCCCAGAACGCCGCCCACAAGGGAACCAGCGCAAGAAGAGCCATCATCCCCAGAACAGGCCAGACAAACCAGGGATAGCGGGGCCGGAAGGTCGCGGGCAGGTGCAGGCGTGTCTCTTGGGATTGATCGTCAAACATGGGCATACCGCTTGTCAGAAGTGGCCAGTGTCACGCCGGGATCAGGCCGTTTTGGGGCCGAACCGTGACAGTCCCCGGTCTAGCCGATCATGCCGCCATCCTTGCCAAGCGCATCATAGTGGCGGCGCAGCCGCTGCAGCGCGATGCGCAGGACGATCTTGCCCGACCGCGCCGACCAGCCCATGCGCCGTTCGGCCTGTTCCAACCCTTCGAGGTAGCAACAGCAGCGCAGCGCCACATCGCCAAGTCCCGGGCCCAGATCGCGCAGCGCCGCGCTGATCCGGGCGCGGGCGGCCTCGGGTCCGCGCGCAGCACCGGTGGCCAGCGCCCCGCCCTGCACGCCCGCGGTCAGAAAGCGGTCCCAGTTCTGCGCAACCCTCGGCCCCATCTGGGCCAGTTCGAAATCCTCGCGCAGCCGTTCCCCCGCCGTGACCAGTTCATCCGACAGGAAAGGCTGTCCCGATTTGTCGCGCCGCCGCGCCAAAGCCAGCAAGGGCGACTCGTTCACGCAATAGCGCATCCTGCGCCGACCGCCGCCGTCGGACGCCCCCTCATGGCCATCGGTCTCGTCATCCGATGTATCCGGCCCGGAAAACCGTGCCGCGCCTTCGCTGACCCCACGGCGGGCCATGTTCTCGGCCTCGGCCAGCAGGGTTCCCAGCGCCGCGCGGCCCGTGCCGGTGATCCGGTAGCGCGACACCCGGCCCGGCGTATCGCAGGCGATCCATTCCTTCAGCGCCATCGCCTGCGCAATGGCCCGGTCCACCACTGCGGTGCGCGTCGTGCCCCCATCGACCCCGTCCCGCACCACCACGGCCTTGTCCATTTCCGCAGCCACGGCAAGCACCGCGCCGGGTTCGGCCAGCCGCCGCAGCACCCGCCGCCCCTCGCGGCGCAGCGTCTCGTTTGAAGGTGCCACCGGACCGGGCGCATCGCCCAGCGTGAATGCCGAAGCGTCATGGCTGTCGGGCAGCGGATCAAGATCTGTTGTCATCGTGGTAGGCTCCTTCAGCGGGAACTGGAACAGCAACGGGGATCGACCCCCCGTGTCGCGCCGGGGATCGGGTCGGAAATGCAGCACGCCAAGCTGGCGCAGGGCCTCGTCCACCAGGAAATCGTCGCGGCGGTTCTCAAGTTTGCGGATTTGTCGCAGGATGGTCGAGGCGTGACAGCCGGCATGGCGCGCCAGCGCGCGGATCGGCAGTCCGGCTTCGATATGGGCCAGATAACGCAGGGCCGTTTTGGGAACCCAGGCCGGCGCCGCCTGCCTGTTCAAGACCGCAGATGCCCCGTCATTTCGGGCCGCAGCGGTGTCAAAGGTCGTCATGTCAAACCTCCTGCCTTTCTTCTCCACAGGTTATCCCCAGACAGACTTGCAACCTAAGAATGCAATTCTTACCAGTTCGTTAACATTCCGTCGATTTGTTCATAATTGTTTCCAAAAGTTGAATAATGGCAAAGGCCGCGCGCGCTGCTTTGGGCCGATGCGCAACATCCCCCCTGGCCGTGGTTCAGTCAGGCTGACCGGGCAATCCGCCCGGCCCTGCACAAGGAACCGCACCATGAACGATATCCTGCACCGGCTGGATGCGCTGCGCCGACCGCGCCTGCTGATCCGCACCGCCCGCATCGGCGCCGAGGATTACAGGCGTGACATCCATCTGCCGCGCCTTCTGGGGCATGGCGGACTGCCGCGCAACGCGGCCGCGCTGGAACGGCTGATGGACATCGAAGCCGGGATGGACCAGAGCCGCCGCGAGGGCGAGGCCGGCTATTCCACGATCCGCCATGTCGAGGTGATGATTGCCGTGATGGGAGAGGCGCGATTGCTGCGCGCCATGCAACCGCCCTGCGCGCCACGTCCCCCGGTCGCGGTGGTGGCCGGTGCCATTCTTGAACCGCTCGGCTAGGGTGCCGCGCCAAGGATGCTTCAAATGGCGAAGGGCGGCCCGAAGACCGCCCTTCCCTTGTTGTTTCCGACAGGGCCGGCCAGAAAGTTCCGGCCTGACATGGCTTACATGAAGGCGTCGGCCATGCTTTCCTTCTTGCGCGCGACATAACCGGCCAGCGCCTCGGCGATGGCGGGATCAAGCGCGGGTTGCTGGTAATTGGCCAGCATCTGGTCGACCTTCACCGCCGCCAGCGTCATGGTGTCGCGCGCGCCTTCCTCGTGCCATGTCTCATAGGGTTTGTAATCGAACACATCCGAGCGCCAGAAGGCGGATTTGAAATTCGCCTGCGTATGGGCGCAGCCAAGGTAGTGCCCGCTGGGGCCGACCTCGCGGATCGCATCCATGGCCTGCGCGTTTGCGTCCACCGCCACGCCTTCGGCGAATTTGTGCAGCGCGCCCAGCTGATCGGCGTCCATCACGAATTTCTCGAAGCTGGCGACAAGCCCGCCTTCCAGCCAGCCGCAGGCATGCAGCATGAAGTTGACGCCGGACAACAGCCCCATGTTCAGGCTGTTCGCCGTCTCGTAGGCCGCCTGCGCATCGGGCAGTTTCGAGCCGCAGAACGAGCCCGCCGAACGATAGGGAAGCCCCATGCGCCGCGCCAGCTGCCCCGCGCCATAGGTGATCTGGCTGGCCTCGGGCGTGCCGAAGGTGGGCGCGCCCGAATTCATGTCGATCGAGGTCACGAAGGCGCCGAAGATCACGGGCGCGCCGGGGCGCACCAGCTGGCTGTAGGCGATACCGGCCAGCACCTCGGCCAGAACCTGCGTCAGCGTACCGGCCACCGACACCGGCGCCATCGCACCGCCCACGATGAAGGGCGAAATGATGCAGGCCTGATTGTTGCGGGCATAGACCTCAAGGCTGCCCATCATCACGTCGTCAAAGGTCATGGGCGAGTTGATGTTGATCAGGCTGGTCATGACCGTGTTGTTCTGCACGAAATCACGGCCGAACAGGATCTCGCACATATCGACCGAATCCTGCGCGCGGCTGGGCTCGGTCACCGATCCCATGAAGGGCTTGTCGGACAGGGTCATATGGGCATGCAGCATGTCCAGATGACGCTTGTTGACCGGGATATCCGTCGGCTCGCAGACCGTGCCGCCCGAATGGTGCAGCCATTTGGACATGTAGCCCAGCTTCACGAACTTGCGGAAATCCTCCATCGTGGCATAGCGGCGACCGCCTTTGGCATCATGCACGAAGGGCGGGCCATAGACGGGGGCCAGCACCAGATTCTTGCCGCCGATCACCACGTTGCGCGCGGGATTGCGGGCGTATTGGGTGAACTCGCGTGGCGCGGTGGCGCAAAGTTTCCGGGCCAGACCGCGCGGAATGCGCACCCGCTCGCCCTCGATCTCGGCACCGGCATTGCGCCACAGCTCCAGCGCGCCGGGATTGTTGACGAAATTCACCCCGATCTCGGCCAGAACGGTTTCGGCATTCGTCTCGATGATCTCCAGCGCCTCTTCGGTCAGGATCTCGAAATTCGGGATGTTGCGGCGGATATACTGGGCCGTCTCGAAGGACACGGCCCCGCGCTCTGCGCGCCGTGCCGCTCCGCCGCCGCCGCGTGCCGGTCTGCGGGTCTGAACCTCTGTCATCTTAGTCATCCTTCATGCCGAAACACACCGCCCCTCTGGCGGGTTTGCCACCTGATACCCGGTTCAGCGCGCCCCTTGGGTGAGAAATCCGGCCATTGAGGGGAAAAAGCGACATCGCACCCCCCAACAGCGCCGCAACGCACCGCGCCGAGGCTTGCGCAAACGCGGGCCTTGGCCTAGGAGGCAGACATGAGCCAGACATCCCATGACCGCCTTCTTATCATCGACTTTGGCAGCCAGGTGACGCAGCTGATCGCGCGCCGCCTGCGCGAGCTGAACGTCTATTGCGAAATCCACCCCTATCAGAAGGTCACGGATGCCTTTCTGGCGGAATTCGCGCCAAAAGCCGTGATCCTGTCGGGCGGCCCCGACAGCGTGACGCGGGAAGGATCGCCCCGCCCGCCCGAGTCGGTCTTTACCCTCGGCGTGCCGCTGCTGGGGATCTGCTATGGCCAGCAGGTCATGATGCAGATGCTGGGCGGCATGGTCGAATCGGGCCATGGCACCGCCGAGTTCGGCCGCGCCTACGTGACCCCGGCCAATGATCGCATCGACCTGCTGAACGGCTGGTTCCTTGAGGAACGCGAGCAGGTCTGGATGAGCCATGGCGATCACGTCAGCCGCATCGCGCCGGGCTTCGAGGTCTATGGAACCTCGCCCAACGCGCCTTTCGCGATCACTGCGGACCTGAACCGCCGCTTCTACGCGGTACAGTTCCACCCCGAGGTGCATCACACACCCAACGGCAAGACGCTTTATGAGAATTTCGTCCGCATGGCGGGCTTCAGCGGCGACTGGACCATGGGCGCTTACCGCGAGGAAGCGATCCGCAAGATCCGCGAACAGGTCGGCGACAAGCGCGTGATCTGCGGCCTGTCAGGCGGTGTCGATTCCTCGGTTGCCGCCGTGCTGATCCACGAGGCGATCGGCGACCAGCTGACCTGCGTCTTCGTCGATCACGGATTGCTGCGCCAGAACGAAGCCGCCGAGGTCGTGGCGATGTTCCGCGACAACTACAACATCCCGCTGATCCATGCCGATGAATCCGAGCTGTTCCTTGGCGAGCTGGACGGCCAGTCCGACCCCGAGACCAAGCGCAAGATCATCGGGCGGCTGTTCATCGACGTGTTCCAGAAATACGCAAGCGGCATCGAGGGCGCGGAATTTCTGGCCCAGGGCACACTTTACCCCGATGTGATCGAATCCGTCTCGTTCAGCGGCGGGCCCTCGGTCACGATCAAGTCGCATCACAACGTGGGCGGCCTGCCGGAAAAGATGGGCCTCAAACTGGTCGAACCGCTGCGCGAACTCTTCAAGGACGAGGTGCGCGCGCTGGGCCATGAACTGGGCCTGCCGGCCAGCTTCATCGGACGCCACCCCTTCCCCGGACCGGGTCTGGCGATCCGCTGCCCCGGCGAGATCACGCGCGAAAAGCTGGACATCCTGCGCAAGGCCGATGCGGTCTTCATCGACCAGATCCGCCGACACGGTCTTTATGACGACATCTGGCAGGCCTTCGTCGCGATCCTGCCGGTGCGCACCGTGGGCGTGATGGGCGACGGGCGCACCTATGATTTCGCCTGCGCCCTGCGCGCCGTCACATCCGTGGACGGGATGACGGCGGATTACTATCCCTTCACCCATGATTTCCTGGGCGAGACCGCGACCCGCATCATCAACGAGGTCAAGGGCATCAACCGGGTCACCTATGACGTGACCTCGAAACCGCCGGGTACGATCGAGTGGGAATGATCCGGCTTTCGGGACGACTGATCTGCAAGACCCACGCCGAAGCGCGGGCCGTGATGATGGCCCTGCCCGCGCATATCCGCCTGACCCGCGCCGAATCCGGTTGCCTGTCCTTTGACGTCCTGCCGACCGAGGATCCGCTGATCTGGCAGGTTGACGAGGCCTTCGCGGACCGCGCAGCCTTTGACGCCCATCAGGCCCGCGCCGCAGCCACCGACTGGGCCGCGCAGACCGCGGGCATCACACGCGATTATGTGATCACCGAGGCAGGCGACGCATGACATCCCCGGTCCCCGCCATCCTTCCTGCGCCGCCGCCCGTCCTGCGCGCCGCATTCTGGATGATCGGGGCCATCGCATCCTTTTCGGCCATGGCCGTCGCCGGGCGCGAGGCGGCATTCGACCTCGATACGTTCGAAATCATGCTCTACCGCTCGATCGTGGGCGTGATCATCGTCTTTGCCATCCTCACCCTCACGGGGCGCTGGGGTCAGGTCACGCGCCGCCACACCGGGCTGCAGATCATGCGCAACCTTGCGCATTTCAGCGGACAGAACCTGTGGTTCTACGCGGTCACGGTGATCCCGCTGGCGCAGGTCTTCGCGCTGGAATTCACCTCGCCTCTGTGGGTGCTTGTGCTGTCGCCGCTGGTTCTGGGCGAACGGTTGACGCCGATGCGCGCGCTGGCCGCCGTTCTGGGCTTCATCGGCATCCTGATCGTGGCGCGCCCCAACCCCGAAAGCCTGAACCCCGGCGTGATCACCGCCGCCCTGTCCGCGATCTGCTTTGCCTTCACCATCATGCTGACGAAAAAGCTGACGCGCACCGAAAGCATCGCCTGCATCCTGTTCTACCTGACCACAACGCAGGTTGTGTTCGGGCTGATCGCAGCAGGCTATGACGGGGACATCGCCCTGCCCTCGGCCACCAGCCTGCCCTTTGTCGTGGTGATCGGCTGCGCGGGGTTGCTTGCGCATTTCTGTCTGACCAATGCGCTGTCCATCGCCCCCGCAACCGTGGTCATCCCGATCGATTTCACCCGCCTGCCGGTCATCGCCGTGGTGGGCATGCTGCTTTACAACGAGCCGCTGGACCTGTTCGTCCTTGCCGGTGCGCTGATCATTTTCGCCGGCAACTACCTGAACATATGGCACGAGACGCGGCGGCCGAAACAAGCCGCATGAAACGGGTTGCGGGTACGCTGTCACAGGCATAACACCGCCGCATGACACAAAAATCCATCTCTCTGCGGGCCTGGGCCGAACTGCTGCTGCTGGGCGGCATCTGGGGCGCGTCCTTTCTGTCGAACGCCGTGATCCTGCGCGAGATGGGCTTTGTCAGCGTCGTGGCCTTTCGCGTGACGGGAGCCGCGCTGATCCTGTGGGCCTATGTGCTGCTGCGTCGCTTGGCCCTGCCGCGTGATCCGCTTGTCTGGGCGGCTTTCGTCTTTTCCGGCGCGCTGAACACGGCGCTGCCCTTTGCGCTGATCACATGGGGGCAGACGCATATCCCCTCGGGTCTGGCGTCGATCCTGAACTGTTCCACCGCCGTCTTCGGCGTGCTGGTGGCCGCATTGGTCTTTGCCGACGAGCGTCTGACCCGGCGCAAGCTGGCCGGTATCGGGCTTGGCTTTGCGGGGGCTGTCACGGTGATCGGGCCGGATGCGGTCCGGGGGCTGGACCTGACCGCGCTGGCGCAGCTGGCGCTGATCGGGGCGGCGCTCTGCTATGCGTTCGGCAGCGCCTTCAACCGCGCGCGCCTGTCAGGGCTGGCCCCGCAGGTCGCCGCCGCCGGCATGCTCAGCGGCTCGATGCTGGTGATCCTGCCGCTGGCCCTGCTGCGCGACGGCCTGCCCACGATGGACTATGCCGGCATCACCTGGATCGCCATCGCCTATCTGTCGATCGTGGCAACAGCGCTGGCCTATCTGCTTTATTACCGTGTGCTGGCCATGGCGGGATCTGGCAACGTGCTGCTGGTGACGCTGCTGGTCGCACCCGTGGCAATCCTGCTGGGCGCGGTCTTTCTGGACGAGGCGCTGCCGATCCGCGCCTATGCGGGCTTTGGGCTGCTGGCGGCGGGGCTTGTCGTGATCGACGGGCGCATCCTGAACCGCCGTCGCGCGGCAGGCGGCATGCCGCCACCCGTGCAATAGCGTTGACCACCCCCTGCGCCGGGGCTACCACAACGCCGAGGCAAGAGGGATGCGATCATGATCTACACTTCTGCGGCGGAATGGCGCGCGGCCCCGCGCAAGCGGCTGCTGTTTTTCGGCATGTCCGGGCTGGGCAAGACGCATCTGGCCACGCTTCTGCGCGATCATGGCGACTGGTTCCACTATTCGATCGATTACCGGATCGGCACCCGCTACATGGGTGAATACATCGCCGACAACGCCAAGGCCGAGGCGATGAAAGTGCCCTTCCTGCGCGATCTGTTGCTGTCGGATTCGATCTACATCGGATCAAACATCACGTTTCACAACCTCACGCCGGTCTCGTCCTATCTGGGCAAGCCGGGCAATCCCGCCAAGGGCGGCTTGCCCTATGCCGAATACACCCGCAGGCAGGCGCAGTTCCGTCAGGCCGAGATCCATGCCCTGCTGGACACCGGCTATTTCATCGAACGCGCCGAGGCGCTTTATGGCTATCCGCATTTCGTCTGTGACACCGGCGGGTCGATCTGCGAATGGGTCGATCCCGAAAACCCCGAGGATCCGGTGCTCACGGCGCTGTCGCAGACAACGCTGATGGTCTGGATCAAGGGCGACGCGGCCCATACCGCCGAGCTGATCCGCCGCTTCGACCGCGCGCCCAAGCCGATGTCCTATCAGGCCGAATTCCTGAACCGTGTGTGGCACGAATACCTTGAACAGAACACTCTGGCAGAGGACGAGGTTGATCCCGATGCCTTCATCCGCTGGACCTATGCGCAGGCGCTGGCCCATCGCCAGCCGCGCTATGCCGCGATGGCGCGCAACTGGGGCGTGACCGTGACCGCCGATGAGGTTGCCGCCGTGCGCAGTGCCGCCGACGTGGACGCGCTGATCTCTCATGCGCTTGAGCGGGGCTGACCCGCACCCTATCTGACCCTTTCCGAAAGACCTTTACCCCTTCCGACCATCAAGGACTGACCGCAATGCCCATCAAGATCCCGTCCACCCTGCCCGCCTTCGACGTCCTGACGCGCGAAGGGGTCATGGTCATGGACGAGGATCAGGCCGCGCGTCAGGATATCCGCCCGCTGAAGATCGGGCTGCTGAACCTGATGCCCAAGAAGATCCAGACCGAGAACCAGTTCGCCCGGCTGATCGGCGCGACACCCTTGCAGATCGAGCTGTCGCTGATCCGCATGTCCGAACACCAGACAAAGAACACCGCCGCCGATCACATGGAAAGCTTCTACCGCCCCTTCAACGAGGTGGCCGCGAGCGGCGACAAATACGACGGGCTGATCATCACCGGCGCGCCCATCGAACACCTGCCCTTCGATGAGGTGACCTATTGGGACGAGCTGCGCGATGTCTTCGACTGGACGCAATCCCATGTCCATTCCACCTTCGGCGTCTGCTGGGGCGGGATGGCGATGATCAATCACTTCCACGGGGTCAGGAAACACATGCTGGAGGCCAAGGCCTTCGGCTGTTTCCGGCACCGCAACATGGTTCCCGCCTCGCCTTATCTGCGCGGGTTCTCGGATGATTGCGTGATCCCGGTCAGTCGCTGGACCGAGATGAAACAATCCGAGATCGACGCGGCCCAAGGCCTTGTCACTCTGCTGGCCAGCGACGAGGTGGGCCCCGCCCTTGTCGAGGATCCGGCGCATCGCGCGCTCTATATCTTCAACCATTTCGAATATGACCGCGACACGCTGAAACAGGAATATGACCGCGACGTCGCCAGCGGCACGCCCATCAATGTGCCGCTGAACTACTATCCCGATGACGATCCCGCGAGAACGCCACTCAACCGCTGGAGAAGTCACGCGCACCTTCTATATGGCAACTGGATAAACCAGATTTATCAGTCAACCCCGTTCGATCTTCATGCAATCGGTACTTAAAGTGATCAGCTTCATCGCCACTGTCGCGCTTCTGGGCGGATGCGGGGCCATAGTGGACCGCCGCGCCGATACGCGCGAGGCCGGGGCCGAGGCCAGTTTCCCGCCGACGGGTCAACTGATCCAGGTCAACGGGCGTCAGGTCCATGCCCATATCGAAGGGCGTGGCCCCGACCTTGTGCTGATCCACGGCGCATCCGGCAACACGCGCGATTTCACCTTTGCCTTTGTGGACCGGCTCAAGGACGACTACCGCGTGATCGTCTTCGACCGGCCAGGACTTGGCTGGACCGACCGCGTATCCGATGAGTTCGGCGGCCCGTTCAATACCGCCGCCGAAAGCCCGGTTCAGCAGGCGGCCTTCCTTCAGGCCGCCGCAGACCAGCTTGGCGTGCGCCGACCGATCGTTCTGGGCCATTCCTATGGCGGGGCCGTGGCGCTGGCCTGGGGGCTGAACCGGCCGCAGGATACGGGGGCGCTTGTCGTGCTCTCGGGCGCATCCAACCCTTGGCCGGGCGGTCTTGGAACGCTTTACGACATCACCGCGTCTTCCATCGGCGGGGCGGCCGTGGTGCCGCTGATCGCGGCCTATGCGCCGATGGCGCGTGTCGATGCGGCGCTGGACGGGATCTTTGCACCGCAATTGCCACCGCCCGGATATGCCGATTACATCGGCGCGGGCCTGACCTTGCGGCGCGAAACGCTGCGCGCCAATGCGCGTCAGGTCAATTCGCTGCGCCCGCATGTGGTCGAGATGGCGGCGCGCTATCCCACTCTGCCCATGCCGGTCGAGATCGTGCATGGCACGGCAGATGACGTGGTGCCGATCCATATCCATTCCGAACCGCTGGCCCGTCAGATTCCCGGCGCCGTGCTGACGCGGCTGGACGGGGTCGGCCACATGCCCCACCACGCCGCACCCGATGCGGTGGAAGAGGCGATCCACCGCGCCGCCGCCCGCGCCCGATTGCGTTGATCCGGCCACTGGGCCATAGTCAGGCAAAACAAGGGGGTAGCCCGCCATGAGCCTGCCATTCGACGGCGCGATCAGCGACTTCTACGAAAACCATGCACCCGACCATATCCGCGCCGCGATCCGCACGGCCGGCAAGGATGACCTGATCAATCCCGACTACCCCTACCCCGAGGAGATGAGCGGCAAGGCCTATGATCGGCAGATGGAGGCGCTGCAGATCGAGCTGGTCAAGATGCAGCACTGGGCCCGCGCCACAGGGGCACGGATCGCCATCATCTTCGAAGGGCGCGACGCCGCCGGCAAGGGCGGCACGATCGGGCGTTTCACGCAGAACCTCAATCCGCGCGGCGCGCGGGTGGTGGCGCTGTCCAAGCCGTCGGATACCGAAATGACGCAATGGTATTTCCAGCGTTACATCGACCATCTGCCCGCCGGGGGCGAGATCGTTCTGTTCGATCGCAGCTGGTACAATCGCGGCGTGGTCGAACATGTCTTCGGGTTCTGCACCGACAGCCAGCGCGAGCATTTTTTCCGTCAGGTCCCCGAGCTTGAAAACATGCTGGTGGATGAGGGGCTTCACCTGTTCAAGATCTGGCTGAACGTGGGCCGCGCCGAGCAGCTGCGCCGCTTTCTGGCGCGCGAAGCCGATCCGCTGAAACAATGGAAGCTCAGCCGGATCGACGTGGACGGGTTGCACAAATGGGATGCCTATAGCGACGCGATCAGTGAAACCCTGCATCGCAGCCATTCCGCACCCGCGCCCTGGACCATCGTGAAATCCGACGACAAGAAGCGCGCGCGTCTGGCCGTGATCAGGCATGTCCTGTCCGCCCTCGACTATGCAGGCAAGGACCCTGCAGCCATCGGTGCCGCCGATCCGGCGATCTGCGGCGGGCCGGACCTTTGGGATGCGTAAACAGGGCTATCACCACGGGAACCTGCGTCAGGCTCTGGTGGATGCCGCGCTGGACCTGATCACGCGGCAGGGCCCGACCGGATTCACCCTGTCGGAGGCCGCGAAACAGGCCGGCGTCACCCCGGCCGCCGTCTATCGCCATTTTGAGGGGCGCGAGGACCTGATCGCCGAAGCCGCGCGACAGGGCTACGAGATCTTCGCCGAGGTGATGCAGGTGGCCTATGAGTCGGGCCAGCCCTCGGCGCTGGCCGCATTCGAGGCGACGGGCCGCGCCTATCTGGCCTTTGCCCGCAAATACCCCGGCCATTACATCGCGATGTTCGAAAGCAGCATCTCGGTCAATCGCACGGCCGATCTGGCGCAGGCCGCATCACGCGCCCGCGCCGTGCTGGAAACGGCGGCGTCCGAGCTCAGCCAGCACATCCCGCCGGAAAAGCGGCCACCCGCCAGCATGTTCTCGGCCCATATCTGGGCCATGTCGCATGGTGTGGTCGAACTGTTTGCCCGCAACTCGCCCGGAACGGCATCGCCTTTCCCGCCCGAGGATCTGCTTGAGTCGGGAATCGGCATCTACCTGCGGGGCCTTGGCCTGATTGCGCCCGACAAATAGACCAAGAGCCTGATGTCTGCCTGTTTTTCAGGCAAAGTCAGACAGCCTGACCTTTCCCGATCACGAAACAGCCTGCCCGCGCGCCCCCTGTCTGGACCATCCATCTGTAACCGGAATATGACAGTCCCAAGGCCGATGCTGCACCGCCGCATCAGACCAATTGACAAAGGACAGTTGCCACCGGATAGATCCGCGTAATCGTTAGATCATTACCAATCGATCCTGCCGTTTCAGGCAGAAAACACAGTACAAACACCGAAACCCAAAAAGAAAATCAGACCGAAGGGACGAAAGATGAAATATATCCTTCTTGGCGCAGGCCTTGCCATGCTGCCGTTCGCTGCAACTGCACAAGTCACCCTCTCGGGCGGCGCAGCCGTGGCTACGTCGTACGACCTGTCGACCGATAGCAACACCGAAGCAGAATACCCGCTGTCCTTCTACCTGCAGGCAGAAAACAACGGCTTCTATGGCCAGCTGTGGTTCGGCACCCTGCCCGGCGGCGGAGCTGACAAGGTCGAGATGGACGTGATCCTCGGCTACGGCACCGAACTGTCGAGCGGTCTGGGCATCGACCTGTCCTATTCGGCTTATTTCCTGGACGACTCGGGCTATGACGAAGCGGAACTCATCGCTGCAGTGTCCTATGGCCTGTCCGACAGCCTGGGTGGCTCGCTCGCCGTCGGCTATCTGGTCGAAAGCGAAGACTCCTACATCGAAGCAGGTTTGGATTATGCTCTGACCGATGCATGGTCGCTGCAGGCTCTGCTCGGCACCGACTCGGCTGACGTGATCTATTACGAACTCGGCGTCACCTATGCCATCTCCGACGAAGTGGCCTTCAACATCCTCTATGAAGATGACGACACGACCGGCAATGACGGTCTGATCACCTTCACCATGAGCTACGATTTCTCGCTTTCGGGCAACTGATCCGCGCCCTCGGTACAGACCCGTCAGGGGGGCGTCCTTTGGACGCCCCTTTTTTTATTGCCTGTCGCTGATTGCAGACAGGCGTCCGCGCGCCGTTTTCAATTCAAGAGCAACGCCACGCAAAGAAAAAGGGCCACCCGAGGGCAGCCCTTTTCGAAATTCTGTAAGCCGGTATCAGCGCTTGGAGAACTGGAAGCTCTTGCGCGCCTTGGCCTTGCCGTACTTCTTCCGCTCGACCACGCGGCTGTCGCGGGTCAGGAAACCGGCGGCCTTCAGCGCGGCACGCAGGCTGGGATCGTACAGCTGCAGCGCCTTCGAGATGCCGTGCTTGACCGCACCGGCCTGACCGGACAGGCCGCCGCCGGCCACGGTGGCCATGACGTCGAACTGATCGGTTACACCAGCGATGGTGAACGGCTGGCGCAGGATCATCTGCAGAACCGGACGCGCGAAATAGGCAGCCATTTCCTTGCCGTTCACGGTGACCTTGCCGGAACCCGGCTTGATCCAGACGCGGGCAACCGCATCCTTCCGCTTGCCGGTCGCATAGGAACGGCCCAGCGAGTCGCGCACGGGTTCACGGGGGGCGGCAACCTCAACAGGTGCTGCGGCAGCACCGGTGGCGGCGCCCAGCTCTTCGAGGGAATTGATCTGATCAGCCATCATTACACCCGCGTATTCTTGGAGTTCATGGATTTCACATCCAGCACTTCAGGCGCTTGCGCCTCGTGCGGATGGGCGGCACCGGCGTAGACACGCAGGTTGGTCATCACCTGACGCGACAGCTTGTTGCCGGGAAGCATCCGCTTGATAGCGGCGGTCACGACACGCTCGGGATGCGCGCCTTCCAGGATCTGTGCCGCGGTGCGGTGCTTGATCCCGCCGGGGTGGCCGGTGTGCCAGTAGTATTTCTTCTCGGCGCGCTTCTTGCCGGTCATCTGCACCTTGTCGGCGTTGATGATGATCACGTTGTCACCCATATCCATATGGGGCGTGAAGGAAGGCTTGTGCTTGCCGCGCAGGCGCATGGCGACGATCGAGGCAAGACGGCCCAGAACAACGCCCTCGGCGTCGATCAGGATCCATTTCTTGTCGATATCCGCCGGAGTAGCAGAAAAGGTTTTCATTGCGGGGTTACCCTTGTTCAGTTCGGGACAGAACCGATCAGGGCCTGTCCAATGCGATTGCGGGGTTATATCCGCCCGCAACGCATAGTCAAGCGCATCATGCAGCCATTAATAAAGCAAAATCAATGGCTTGCAAAATAGGTATCTGAATACCCCACATTTTTACCCCTTCGGAGGGATCGAATAGGTCATCGAGGCCCGCGCCACCGGTTCGGCCATCCCTTCCGAGAACAAAAGCACATCCCCCACCGCCAGCACGCGGCCCAGCTTGAGCAGCTGGCATTTTGCGATCAGGTCCACGCCCGCTGCGGGTTTGCGCATGAAATCCATGCTGGAATTCGTCGTGACCGCCAAGGCCTTGGGCCCGACCATCGCCATGATCGCCAGATAGATCGCCACATCCGCCAGTCCGAACATCGACGGCCCCGAGATGGTGCCACCGGGGCGCAGATGCCGTTCGCCGACGTTCAGCCGCACGGTAATGGCCATTGGCGCGACCTCCATGACGGTGAAATCCTCGGCTACCTGCGGAAACACCTCCTTGACGAATGCCTGCAGATCCTCGCGCGTCATCTTCAACGCCATGCTTGTTCTCCCTTTGCCGTTGCGCCTAGAGTTGTCCGGAACATCGCGGGAGGACAAGATGGCTTTGCTGGAACGTAACGACACGGGCGCGGTCGCGCATCTGCGGATGACTGCACCGGAAAAGCTGAACGCGCTGTCCGACGGCATGCTGGCAGCGTTGCAATCAGAATTCGATCAGCTGGCAGAGGATCGCAGCATCCGCGCCATCGTGCTGTCGGGTGAGGGCAAGGCCTTTTGTGCCGGTCATGACCTCAAGGAAATGACGGCAGGCCGGCAGGCCGAAGATGGCGGCAAGGCCTATTTCAAGGATCTCTTTGATCGTTGCGCCCGGATGATGACCTCGATCCAGCGCCTGCCCCAGCCCGTCATCGCGCAGGTGCATGGGATCGCCACCGCTGCCGGTTGCCAGCTGGTCGCCAGCTGTGACATGGCCATTGCCGCAGAAGGCACGCGCTTTGGCGTCAACGGGGTGAACATCGGACTTTTCTGCTCGACCCCGATGGTGGCGCTGACCCGCAACATCCCGCGCAAGCAGGCCTTCGAGATGCTGACCACCGGCCAGTTCATCCCCGCCACCCGCGCCGAGGCGCTGGGACTGGTCAATCGTGTAGTCCCGCCAGAGGCGCTGGCCCAGGAAACCGCCGCGCTAGCCGGGATGGTGGCGGACAAGCTGGGGGCGGCCGTCAAGATCGGCAAACAGGCCTTTTATACCCAGATCGGCATGCCGATCGACGAAGCCTACGAGTATACGGGCGATGTGATGGTGCAGAACATGCTCTATCGCGACACGGCCGAGGGAATCAGTGCCTTTCTGGAAAAGCGCCACCCCGACTGGACGCAATAAGCCGCCATGCTGGCAGGGCTTTGCCGATGCTCGGCAAGGCCTTGCCGAGCAAGACGGCATTCGGGCAAATTTGGGTTAATGTTTCCCAACTGCCGCCCCATCTTTTCCACATTTGCCACTTGGCCGCCGCAATCATCGCTGATACTCAGGATCAAGACGGTGGCAACACTGTCCAACTGAAACGGGTGTGGGTCACCTCCGGCAGTTTCCCTCCAGGTCAGCCTCTCTCTGACCGCCGAAACATGAAACGGGTGACCCACTCGACCCTCCTCCCCCTTGCGATGCACTGTTGCCATCCCCCTTTTCAAAAGGCGGCACTTGGCCTAGATCAGCTGCATGGACAAAACCCTACATATCATCGGCGGCGGCATGGCCGGATCGGAAGCCGCCTGGCAGGCCGCAAACATGGGGCTGCGCGTGGTCATTCACGAAATGCGGCCCAAGGTGGCAACCTTCGCGCATCGGACCGGCCATCTGGCCGAGATGGTCTGTTCCAACTCGTTCCGGTCGGATGATGACGAACAGAACGCCGTGGGCCTGCTGCATTGGGAAATGCGCGCGGCGGGCGGGTTGATCATGCAGATGGCGCAAAAGCACCGCCTGCCCGCTGGTGGCGCCCTGGCCGTGGATCGCGACCCTTTCGCGGAATCGGTGACGGCTGCGCTGATGGCCCATCCCAATGTCAGTGTCGATTATAACGAGATCACCGACCTTCCCGACAGCGGGCACTGGATCATCGCCACCGGCCCGCTGACCAGCGAGGGGCTGGGCCGCGCCATCGCCGCAGAGACCGGCACCGATGCGCTGGCGTTTTTCGATGCCATCGCGCCCATCGTCTATGCCGACAGCATCGACATGTCTGTCGCATGGGAGCAGTCGCGCTATGACAAGGGCGAGACCGAGGCCGAACAGAAGGCCTATATCAACTGCCCGATGACCAGGGACCAGTACGAGGCCTTCATCGACGCGCTTCTGGCCGCCGACAAGACCGAGTTCCACGAGGGCGAGACCGCCGGCTATTTCGACGGCTGCCTGCCGATCGAGGTGATGGCCGAACGCGGCCGCGAGACCCTGCGATTCGGCCCGATGAAGCCCGTGGGCCTGACCAATCCGCATCAGCCCGATCTGAAACCCTATGCCGTGGTGCAGCTGCGTCGCGACAATGCGCTGGGCACGCTCTACAATATCGTGGGTTTCCAGACCAAGATGAAGTACGGCGCGCAAACCGCTGTTTTCAAGATGATACCCGGCCTTCAGGATGCCAGCTTTGCGCGTCTGGGCGGCATTCATCGCAATACATTCATCAACTCGCCCACGCTGCTGGACGACCAGATGCGCCTGCGCTCGCGCCCGCATATCCGCTTCGCCGGCCAGATCACCGGGGTCGAAGGCTATGTGGAAAGCGCCGCCATGGGTCTGCTGGCGGGGCGCATGGCCGCGGCCGAGATCCTGGGCCAGCCCCTGATCAGCCCCCCGCAGGACAGCGCCATGGGCGCCCTGATCCATCACATCACCGGCGGGGCCGAGGCCAAGACCTTCCAGCCGATGAACGTGAACTTCGGCCTCTTCCGCCCGATCGACGGGCTGAAAGGTGGCAGGCGCGGCCGCAAGGATCGCTACAAGGCCTATACCGACCGCGCCAAAGCGGCATGGACCGCATGGCTCGACGGCAGCAACGCAATGGCCGCACAATAGCGGCCATGCCGCCTTTACATCAGGAACGACCTGCAACCACCTGAATGAAAACAAAGGTCATCACCCGCTTTGCGCCGTCGCCGACCGGCCCCCTGCATCTGGGTCATGCCTATGCCGCGATCGTCGCCCATGACATGGCCCGCGCCGCAGGTGGCGATTTCCTGCTGCGGATCGAAGATATCGACCAGACTCGTGCGCGCCCCGAATGGGAAGCCCTGATCAAGGAGGACCTGCTGTGGCTGGGGCTGCGCTGGGACGGGCCGATCATGCGCCAGTCCGACCGCCTGCCCACCTATCGTGCCGCCTTGCGTGACCTCTGGGCGCGTGGGCTGATCTATGACTGCCATTGCACAAGGCGCGACATCGCCGAGGCCGCATCAGCCCCGCAGGAAGGCGCAACGCCGCTGGTTGGCCCCGACGGCCTGATCTATCCGGGCACCTGCCGACGCGACCATGACGGATCCGGCCCCTTGCCGGGCGATGCCTTGCGCCTGAACATGCGCCGCGCGCTGGATAGCCTGACGCACCCCTTGTCCTTCACCGAGACAGGCGCAGGCCCCGACGGGCAAAGCGGCGTGCAAACCCTTGATCCGGAATATCTTCTTGGCAATATCGGCGATGCCGTTCTGGCCCGGCGCGACATGGGCACGTCCTATCATCTGGCGGTCGTCCTGGATGATGCGGCGCAGCAGGTCAGCCATGTCACGCGCGGCGCCGATCTGTTCGAAGCCACCCCGATCCATGTTCTGTTGCAACAGCTGCTGGGCCTGCCCACACCGGTCTATCATCATCACCGGCTGATCCGGGATGACCGGGGCAAGCGACTGGCAAAGCGTGACGATGCGCGCGCCATCGCGACCTATCGCGACGAAGGGAAGACTCCGGATCAGGTCCGTGGATTGATCTGCGCCTGAGGATCAGACTTCAACGCATTGAAAGCAGGAAGAAAACCTGTTCAGTCAGACATGGGCTGCATCAACTCAACCTCGACCCCGTCGCGCACCGCAGTGTAGAAACAGCTGCGCCGGTTCGTGTGACAGGCCGGCCCGGTCTGGCGCACCCGCACCAGCAGGCAATCACGGTCGCAATCCACGCGCAGATCGACAAGCTCCTGCCGGTGACCGCTGCTTTCGCCCTTGATCCAGAAGGCCTGCCGCGACCGGCTCCAATAGGTGACATGACCGGTCTGCAACGTGCGCGCCACAGCCTCGGCATTCATCCAGGCCATCATCAGGATCTCGTCCGTCGCATCGTCCTGCGCAATCGCGGGGATCAGCCCTGCGTCATTGTAAACCAGTGTTGCGGGATCGAAAGCCATGGTAAAACTCTTTGCTTCGGACAGGTTGAGGCCTATTTAGAGGCAAGGCATCAAAAGGGAAAGCGTCGAAAGGACCATGGCATGAGCAGCGACACCGATCTGATCAAGCTGTATTCCGCGCGTATTCTGGCCCTTGCGGCCGATGTTCCGCACACCACACGGCTGGCGCATCCCGATTCCACGGTCAAGCGGCGCTCGCCGCTCTGCGGCTCGACGGTCACGGTGGATGTGGTTCTCAAGGATGGGCGGATCGCGGAATATGCCCAGGACGTGAAGGCCTGCGCCCTTGGGCAGGCGGCCGCAGCCGTGGTGGGCCATGCTGTGATCGGGTGCGACCGCGCCCAGATCGAGGCGGCGCTGGAGGCTCTTAAGGCGATGCTGAAATCCGATGGCCCTACCCCCGAGGCGCCCTTCGAAGGGCTTGAGGTGCTGCGCCCCGCGCGCGAGTACAAGAACCGCCACGCCTCGATCCTGCTGGCGCTTGAGGCGACATCCCAGGCCGTGGCCGAGGCCGAACAGGCCCACTGCGCCTGATCCCCTGCTCCCGCTAAAAAAAACCGCCGCACTTCCAGTTCGGAAGGCGGCGGAAAGTGGCGTGTCCTGTTTGGGCGGGGCAATACGTCAGGGCTGGGGATAGCCCTGCATGATGTCGGAACAGGCAGTATCCGTCAGGCTGGCATCAGATTGGGACAGGGATGCCGTATGCCACCGGATCAGGACCGCAGGCAGAAACTGGAAAAATCCTTTCAGGAAAAGCTGGGAAGGTGCAGGCCGACCACCAGGATCACCATCAGCGCCATGGCGCCGATGGCATCCGACAGCAGCGTGTCGCGGGAACGTTCGATGACGGTTTTGATCTGTGCGAACATCGGTCTGACCTTTCAACTGGGCTATCTGGCGTCTTGTTGCCCTTTTGTTCTCATATTCTTTACGCCCTGTAAAGAACTTTATGAGAACATCTGAGAACAAAACAGCATTTCAGCCGTGAAAGGGGGTTAACCCACGGAAATCAGCCGTATCGCCTGGTCCTGCTCCATCAACCACAAGAGCACCCGCGCCGCCTTGCCGCGTGCGCTTTCCAGGGTGGGATCATCTGTCATCAACTTGCGCGCATCGCTTTGCGCAACCGCCATCAGGGCCGCCTGCCGTTCCAGATCGGCCACCCGGAATCGTGGCAGCCCCGATTGCGCGGTGCCGATCAGGTCGCCGGCGCCGCGCATCTCCAGATCGGTTTCGGCGATGCGGAAACCGTCCTCGGTATCACGTAGGGTTGTCAGGCGGCGTTCGGCGGTTTCGGACAGCGGCCCACGATACAGCAAAAGGCAGGTCGACGCGCCAGCCCCCCGACCGACACGGCCACGCAACTGATGCAATTGCGCCAGGCCGAAGATCTCGGCCTGCTCGATCACCATGATCGTGGCATTGGGCACGTTGACCCCCACCTCGATCACCGTGGTGGCCACCAGAACGGCGACGCGGCCCGATTGAAACGCAGCCATGGCCGCATCCTTGTCAGCTGCGGGCATCTGCCCATGGACCAGACCGACATTCCCCTCTCCCAGCACCGCGCGCAGATGCTTGAAACGCTCTTCGGCGGCGGTCAGGTCAACCACTTCGCTCTCGTCCACCAGCGGGCAGACCCAATAAGCCTGCCGCCCCTCGAGGATCGCGCGTCGCAGGTGGCTGACCACTTCGTCCATCCGCGCGCTCGACACCATGGCAGTCTTGATCGGTTGACGACCGGGCGGCTTTTCATCCAGCACCGACACGTCCATGTCCCCATATTGGGCCAGTGCCAGAGATCGCGGGATCGGGGTTGCCGTCATCACCAGCACATCCGCCGCCTCGCCCTTGCGGCCCAGTTCCAGACGCTGGCGCACACCGAAGCGATGCTGTTCATCCACGACCGCCAGTCGCAGATCGGCAAATTCCACGTCTTTCTGAAAGACGGCATGCGTGCCCACAAGGATCCTGATGTCGCCACGCGCCAGCGCCTCGAGCTTGCTGCGCCGGTCCGCGCCCTTGTCGCGCCCGGTCAGGATCTCCAGCGCCACCCCGGCCGCCTCGGCCATCGGTTGCAGGCTTTCCAGATGCTGACGGGCCAGAATTTCGGTCGGGGCCATCATCACGCCCTGCCCGCCCGCTTCGACCGCGACCAGCAGCGCCAGAAAGGCCACCAGCGTCTTGCCCGCGCCGACATCGCCCTGCAAAAGGCGGTTCATGCGTTGCGACGCGGCCATGTCGCGCGCGATCTCTTCGATGGCGCGCAGCTGCGCCCCGGTCGGTGCATAGGGAAGTGCCGCCAGAACGCGCTGCTGCAACTGCCCGGTGCCATGACTTTCGCGCCCCTTGGCGCGCCGCAGACGGGCCCGCGCAAGGGCCAGCGTGATCTGATGGGCCATCATTTCGTCATAGGCCAGTCTTTCGCGGGCCGGCGCCGTCGCCGCCAGGTCCTCGGCCCGGGCCGGTCCATGGGCCGCGCGCACCGCAGCGGCCCAGTCAGGCCAGCCCGCGCGCTGTTTCTGGGCAGGATCGATCCATTCGGCCAGCTCCGGAAGACGCGCCAGGGCAGATTGCGCCGCCTTGAACATCTGCTTCTGGCTGACCCCGGCCGTCAGTGGATAGACGGGTTCGAAGGCGGGAATCTCTCCGGCCTCCTCGGGGCGCAGGATATGGTCGGGATGTACCATCTGGGCGATCCCGTCGAACAGTTCGACCCGCCCGGACACGACGCGTCTTTGCCCGGTCGGCATTTGTTTTTGCAGGTAATCCCCGCGCGCATGAAAGAACACCAGCTGGAACGAGGTTGCGGCATCCTCGACCACGATCCGATAGGCCCCCGACTTGGTGCGCGCCGGCATGTGCTTGCCGATCTCCACCTCGACGGTGACGACCTGCGGCAGGACCGCATCGCGGACCGAGGCACGGCGCGCGCGGTCAACCCCGGAATGCGGCAGGGTGAAGATCAGGTCGCGCGGACGCGTGATGTGCAGATGTTCCAGAAGTTGCGCGGTCTTGGGCCCGACCCCCTCCAGCGTCTCGATCCCGGCGAACAGCGGGAAAAGGATTTCGGGCCGCCCGCTCATGCCGCGCCGATCAGGCTCAGCCAGCTGTCTTCATCCAGGATCTCGATTCCCAGTTCCTGCGCCTTCTTCGCCTTGGATCCCGCCCCGGGACCAGCCACGAGGATATCGGTCTTGGCGCTGACCGAACCTGCCACCTTCGCGCCAAGGGCCTCGGCGCGCGCCTTGGCCTCGGCCCGCGTCATTTTCTCCAAGGTGCCGGTGAAGACAACGGTCTTGCCGGCGATGGGGCTGCCCTCGGCCACGATGCGCCTTGCATCCTGCACCTCCAGCTGCGCGACAAGCCGGTCGATGCTGGCGCGTTCACCTTCAGGCGAGAAGGCGGTGACCAGCGCCCTCGCCATGACCTGCCCGACCCCGTCGATGGACATGAGCTCGTCCCAGTCGGCCCCCTCAAGCCCCACGGCCCCGTCCATCGCCGACAGAAAGGCGTTCCATGTGATGTAGTGACCGGCGATCAGATTCGAGGCCGCCTCGCCGACATGGCGGATACCAAGCGCGAACAGCAAGCGCCCAAAGGGTATTTTCCGTTTATCGTCAATAGCCTGGAACAGGTTATTCGCGCTTTTTTCACCCCAGCCTTCGCGGTTCTTCAGGCGGGCAAGGCTGCCTGTGTCGCGCTGCTGCAAGGTGAAGATATCCGCAGGCTCGCGGATCGACAGCTGGTCGTCATGATAGAACATCTCGACCTGCCTTGCGCCCAATCCTTCGATGTCGAATGCACCACGGCTGACGAAATGCTTCAACTTTTCAACAGCTTGTGCGGGGCAAATCAGGCCACCCGTGCAGCGGCGCACGGCGTCTCCCTCCTCGCGGATCGCGACGGATCCGCAGTCGGGGCAATGGTCCGGAAACACGAAGGGCACGGCATCGGCGGGGCGTTTCGACAGATCGACATCAGCAATCTTTGGGATCACATCGCCCGCGCGGTAGACCTGAACCCAATCGCCGATGCGGATGTCCTTGCCCGCGCGGATCTGGTTGCCGCGCGCATCGCGCCCGGCGATGTAATCCTCGTTATGCAGGGTCGCATTCGACACGACGACGCCGCCCACCGTCACAGGCGTCAGCCGCGCCACCGGCGACAGCGCGCCGGTACGGCCGACCTGAATGTCGATCCCCTCAAGCCGGGTCCAGGCAAGTTCGGCCGGGAACTTGTGCGCGATGGCCCATCGCGGCGTGGTCGACCGGAATCCCAGACGCGCCTGCAGGGCAAGGTCGTTGACCTTGTAGACAACCCCGTCGATGTCATAGCCCAGCGTGGCGCGCCGCGCCTCGATCGCACGGTAGTGGATCAGCATCTCCTCGGGCCCCTGGCACAGGCGTGTCAGGTCATTCGTGACAAACCCCAGCGCGGCCAACCTGTCGATCGCGCCCATCTGCGTATCGGCCAGCGGCTCGGACAGCGCCCCCCAGCCATAGGCGTAGAACCGCAGAGGCCGCGCACGGGTAATCGCGGCATCCAGCTGGCGCAGCGAGCCCGCCGCGGCATTGCGCGGGTTGGCGAAGGTCTTGCCCCCGGTCTCTGCCTGCCGCGCGTTCAGCGCCGCGAAATCAGCATGGCTCATGTAGACCTCGCCGCGCACTTCCAGAAGCGTCGGCGCCCCGGTCAGTCGCGCGGGAATATCCGCGATCGTGCGGGCGTTCTCGGTGACATTCTCGCCCACCTCGCCATCACCGCGCGTTGCCGCCTGCACCAGAACACCGTTCTCGTAGCGCAGTGAAAGGCTCAGTCCGTCGATCTTCGGCTCTGCTGTATAGGCCAGATCGGACTGGCCGAGGTTCAGGTACTTGCGGATGTAGTCGTCGAATTCGGCAATCTCTTCGTCTTCGAAAGCATTGCCCAGCGACAACATCCGCACCGCATGGGTGATCTTCCCGAAGCCATCGGCCAAGCGGCCGCCGACCTGGTCACTGGGGCTGTCGGCGCGCTTGAGCTGCGGAAACAGCGCCTCGATCCGGTCATTGCGCTGCTTCAGCCGGTCATAGGCCGCGTCCGAGATCTCGGGCGCATCCTGCTGGTGATAGGCGATATTGGCCGCCCCGATCAGCGCCGCCAGACGGGCCAGTTCTGCCTCGGCCTCGGCGGCGCTCAGCTCTTCGGGCGCGCGCGTTTCGGCCGCAGTCATCCCAGTCGCATTACCGGTCTTGTCGGTCACCTCTGCCCCCCGTCACAAGGCTGTTTCACAGCCGAAGTGATAGGGTGGCTTGCCGTCAAGGTCCAGTCCGCGCTTGCGCCCTGTCCGCCGCAGATGCGCCCGGCGCGACATTGCCACCCGCAAGGTATCGGGCGTCAGGCGCCGACAGCCAGCCGGTGGTCGCCCATGGTCGCGGGATCGGGATCACGCAACACGTATCCGCGCCCCCAGACCGTTTCGATGTAATTGTCCCCGCCCGTGGCCACACCCAGTTTCTTGCGCAGCTTGCAGATGAAGACATCGATGATCTTGAGTTCGGGCTCGTCCATGCCGCCATAGAGATGGTTCAGAAACATCTCCTTGGTCAGTGTCGTGCCCTTTCGCAGGCTCAGAAGCTCCAACATCTGGTATTCCTTGCCCGTCAGGTGGACGCCCTTGCCGCTCACGTCCACGGTCTTCGCATCAAGGTTGACGCTGATCTTTCCGGTGCGGATCACCGATTGCGAATGCCCCTTGGACCGGCGGATGATGGCGTGGATGCGCGCAACAAGTTCTTCACGGTGGAAAGGCTTTGTCAGGTAATCATCGGCACCAAAGCCGAAGCCCTTGATCTTGTTGTCCGTATCATCATCCCCGGACAGGATCAGGATCGGGGTCTCGACACGCGCCAGACGCAACTGGCGCAGCACCTCATGCCCATGCATGTCCGGCAAGCCCAGATCGAGAAGGATCAGATCGTAGTCATAGAGCTTGGCAAGATCGATCCCCTCCTCGCCGAGGTCCGTCGTATAGACGTTCAGATTGGCATGGGTCAGCATCATCTCGATGCTTTTTGACGTCGTAGGATCATCTTCAACCAGCAGCACTCGCATAAACACACTCCGTCTAGGGTCTCGATCACAGCCGACCCTGACCAAAAATAGTTAATTCACAGTTACCCAACATCCCGAATTTATCACCCCAACCTAAAGTTGTCGATATTTTTGCGTAGCTGTCGCCCGCAGCGCCGCAACACCATGCTCGCGGATGGCGCGCAGCCAGCCGTCGAACTCATCCTCGCTCAGCCCATAGCGCTCCAGGGCTTCGGCCCGGGAAATCAGCCCGCACAGCACACCGCGCACGACTGCAGCCTTGCGGCTGGCCACCCAACGCCGCGTATCGGGCGGCGGCAGATCGGCGCGCGTCATCACCGACCCGTCAGGAAGCGTTACCGCACGCGGACCATCGATCTTTTTGAGATACATGCCTGTTTTTCCTTTCATGGCGCATCAATGCGCCAGAGCGTTTAACAGCCGGTGAAACAGGGGGTTGAGAGTATCTTGGATTTTCCTATATTCTCGCAGACTTTCACGGGCTGTCCCAAAGCCCGCCCCCCTTTCCGCCGCGCCACATCAAGGAGGCCATGATGGCCCTCGACACCGATCATCCGCTGAACTCGCTGGGCTTTGCCAAGCCGCCCTCGCAAACGCGGGTGGTGGTGGCGATGTCGGGTGGCGTGGACAGTTCCGTGGTGGCCGCGCAACTGGCGGAAGAGGGCTATGACGTGGTCGGCGTGACCCTGCAGCTTTACGATCATGGCGCGGCGCTGGCCAAGAAGGGCGCATGTTGCGCGGGCCTTGATATCCACGATGCCCGCCGCGTGGCCGAAACCATGGGCTTTCCGCATTACGTGCTCGACTATGAAAACGTCTTCAAGGACGCGGTGATCGACGAATTCGCCGACAGCTATCTGGCCGGGGCCACGCCCGTGCCCTGCATCCGCTGCAACGAGCGGGTGAAGTTCAAGGACCTGCTGGAAACCGCCCGCGACCTCGAGGCCGATTGCATGGCCACGGGTCACTATATCCAGCGCAAGATGGGCACGCAGGGTCCCGAATTGCACGCCGCTGCGGATGCCGCTCGCGATCAGAGCTATTTCCTGTTCTCGACCACGGCAGAGCAGCTGGATTATCTGCGCTTTCCGCTGGGGCACCTGACCTCCAAGGCGGAAACGCGGGCGCTGGCGGCACGTTACGGCCTGCCCGTGGCCGACAAGCCCGACAGTCAGGACATCTGCTTTGTGCCCAACGGCAACTATGCCGCCGTGATCGAAAAGCTGCGCCCCGGCGCCGCCGAACCCGGCGAGATCGTCGATGTCGAAGGGCGCGTACTGGGCACGCACAAGGGCGTCATCCATTACACGATCGGCCAGCGTCGCGGCCTTGGCATCGGTGGTCTGGAAGACCCGCTGTATGTGGTCAAGCTGGACGTGGATACCAAGCGCGTCATCGTCGGCCCGAAAGAGATGCTGTCCACCCGCATCGTGCCGCTGCGCGAGATCAACTGGCTGGGCGATGCCCCCTTCGACAGCACCGCCGAATGGCATGTGGCGGTCAAGGTCCGCTCGACCCGCCCCCCGCGCGAGGCGGTGATCCGCCCACTGTCGGCCACAACCGCCACGGTCGAGCTGCTGACACCCGAAGAAGGCGTGTCACCGGGTCAGGCCTGCGTCTTCTACGACCCCGCCAGCACCCGCGTACTGGGTGGCGGCTGGATCTGGAAAGGCTGATCCGCCCTGTCAGCGACCGGCGGGAAGCCGGTCGATGATCGCCTGCGCCGCGCGCAAACCGGGCGGGGTGCCCCCCTTGCCCAGACGCTCCATCGTCAGGCGCATCGCGTCAAGCTGACTGCCCGGCTTGCGCATCACCGCGTCCAGCGCATCGGCGATCGCCTCGGGCGTGCAGCCGCGTCCAAGGCATTCCGGCACGGCGCGGGTGTTGGACACGAGATTGACCAGCGTGACGGTGTCGATCCTCAGCATGCGACCGATCAGGAACCGGCTGACCGGGTTCATGTCATAGGCAATGACCATCGGCGTATCCGCTGCCGCAAGTTCCAGCGATACGGTGCCCGACGCGGCAAGCGCGACATCAGCCGCGCGAAAAGCTGCCCGTTTTTCAGTGGCATAGGCACCACTGCTCATGTCGCGGGGATCAAGAATGATGGGCGCGACAGGCCAGTTGCGCAGAAGATCCTGCACCATGTCCGTCACGTTGGCGGTTGTGGGAACCACGACGCGCATCCCCGGATGGGCCGGCAGCAACCGCGCGAGTGCGGTGCCGAATCGCGGCGCGAGACGCGCCACCTCGCCCCGCCGAGAGCCGGGAAGCGCCAACAGAAGCGGCGCATCGCCGATCCCGTGACGCGTGCGGAATTCCTGCGCCTCGGCCTCGCTCGCCTGAGGTTCGGCCACCACGGGATGCCCCACGAAATCGCACTCCATGCCCGCTGCTTCCATGTAGGGCGGCTCGAACGGCAGCAGCGCCAGCACATGGTCGATCACGCGCGCCATCTTGGCCGCGCGCCCCGGACGCCAGGCCCAGACCGAGGGTGCGACGTAATGCACGGTACGGATATCGCTTTGGGCCTTCACCAGCCTTGCGACACGCAGGCAGAAATCAGGGCTGTCGATGGTCACCAGCACATCGGGGCGCGCCGCGATCACCGCCGCAGCCGTCTGCGCGATGCGCCGCTTCAGATGCAGGTATTTCGGCAGCACTTCGGCCAGACCCATGATGCTCAATTCGTCCATGGGAAACAGGCTGTCCATCCCCTCGGCCTGCATCAGAGGACCACCGACACCGGAAAACGCGGGCGTTGTCAGTTGCTTGAGGCCCGACATCAAGGCAGCTCCCAGCTTGTCGCCAGAGGCTTCGCCCGCGATCAGGAACACCCTCATGCGGCCCGCACCCAGAGGAAAAGCCCCTTGTCATCGAGGATGCGAAGGACCGACGGCAGATCCAGAACAAGCACGCCGCCCGCTTCGATCACGATCCCGTCCAGCCCAGCATCAGCGGCGCGCATCGCGGTGCCGGGGCCGATGGTGGGCAAGTCGACACGGCGATCCTGACCGGGTTTGGGCGCCTTGTAGAGAATGGCACCCCCATGATCCGCAGCCTCGCGCCCCCCCAGCCAATCTAGCGCGCTGGTGGCGGCATCGGTGATCGCGTCGAAGCCCCAGGTCAGCGGATCGGGATCCGCCGTGCTGGCAGGGCCAGATCCCAGACGCGCCAGCATCGCATCGGTGCCATCCGCCCCTTCACGGGCCAGAACGTCACCGCGCCGGATCACGCAGGCCTGCCCCTGATCGGCACGGCCCATCTCGGCAATCGTGGCCTTGCCCAGACGCGCGGGCCCTTCATGCTGCGGACCGGGGCGGGCGCGGGTCGGAATCCCTTCGGACAGCAACAGATCGGGACAGATCTCATGCGCGGCGCGCAGGGTGAACCCCGACTCCTCGAACAGGGCGATGACCACCCGCAGGGCGCCATCATCGCCCTGCCCCAGCGCCTGCATCATACGCGGCACAAGCGGCATGGTGGCCGCGTCGATCATCGCAGGATCAAGCGCAGGTCTGCCGATGGCACCCGCCATGCAGATCTGGGTCACGCCCCGCGCCTTGAGATCGGCGATGAAACTGCCCAGCCGTTCCACGCGAAAGGTGATGTCCGGCGTCAGGTTGTCCGGGGCAAAGCCCTCCAGCGCCGCCACCAGAACAGGCGCGCCATGGGCGGCCACGACGTGACCCGGCAATTGCCCCCGCCCTGCAATCAGCGCCAGCATCAGCCCGGCGTCAGAAAGGACCGGTCGGACCCGGCGGTCACGAAATCGACGATCTGGCGCACGTAGTCGCTTTGGGTCTCATCGCCAAGCCGACGCGCACGGTCCTGAAACGCGCCCTCGCCCTGCGCCAGCATCTGGAAGGCCGCCCGCAGCGCGGTGATGTCGGCGCGCGGCACGCCGCGCCGCTTGAGCCCCACAAGGTTCAACCCGTCCAGCACGCCACGCGGCGCCTGCACAAGGCCGTAGGGGATGACGTCATTCGTCACCATGGTCACGGCGCCGATGATGGCACCCTGCCCGATGCGCACCCATTGATGCACGCCCGACAGCCCGCCGATGATCACGTCATCCTCGATGATGCAATGCCCGGCAAGGGCCGCGTTGTTCACCACGATCACCCGATTGCCGATCTGCACGTCATGGGCCACATGGCTGCCCGCCATGAACAGCCCGTCATCGCCCACACGGGTGATCCCGCCACCCCCTTCGGTGCCGGTGTTCATCGTGACATGCTCGCGGATCCGGTTGCGCGCACCGATGACAAGGCGCGTCGCCTCGCCCTTGAATTTCAGATCCTGTGGAATGCCGCCGAGTACGGCGAAGGGATGGATCTCGGTCTTTTCACCGATCTCGGTCTGGCCTGCGACCACCACATGGCTGTGCAGATGGACGCCATCGGCCAGGCGCACCTGTGCCCCGATATGGCAAAACGGCCCGATCGCGACATCCGCGCCGATCTGCGCGCCGTCTTCGATGATGGCGGAAGGGTGGATCCGGCTGGTCATCGGTTACTCCTTGGGCAGATCCATCATGGCGGTGAATTCGCATTCCGCCGCCATCTCTCCGTCAACCTCGGCCACGCCCTTGAAGCGCCAGACCTTGCCGCCGGGCTTGCCGCGCAGCGTGGTCAGGGTCATGCGCAGCACATCGCCGGGCACCACCTTGCGGCGGAACTTGCAGCCGTCGATGGCCATGAAATAGACCAGCAGTTCCTTGTCGGCCATGTCCAGCGCCACGCCGACCATCACGGCCGCGGTCTGGGCCATCGCCTCGACGATGGTGACACCCGGCATGATCGGATTTCCGGGGAAATGCCCCTGAAAATGCGGTTCGTTCATGGACACGTTCTTGATCCCCACGGCCGAGGACGTGCCGTCGATATCGACCACCTTGTCCACCAGCAGGAACGGGTAGCGATGCGGCAGAATCCGCTGGATCATCAGGATATCGGCGCTTTTCAAAGGCTCTGTCATCTGCCCCCCCGGGGTCTTGCTGTCTGGTTCATCTGTTCCGGCAAAGCGGGCGCCCGATCTGACCCGTTCAGGCCCACGGGCCTGCACGGCCATTCATCTCGTGTCTGTCAGTAACAAGTCACCCCCGCAGGAGCAAGCGCGTCGCGGTTCAGTCGCCTTTCGGCGCGGTCGGCGCCTCTGGCGGGGTCAATCCGGTGTCGGTTCCATCGCCGATGCTGTCATTGATCCTGCGGATCGCCTCATCCGTCACGTCGATGGCGCTGCGGCTCATCACGACGCTGCGCGGATCGATGATCACCACGGCCCCCGCATCGATCATCAACTGCTCCAGCACAGGGCGCGCCGCGGCGATGAACTGGCGCTGCGCCTCTTCGGTGCGCAGGGCAAGGGCGCGCGCCTTTGCCGTCTGTTCCGTCCTGATCCGCTGCACCTTGGTGTCGAAGGCATCGGCCAGCGCACGGAAAGCCTCGGGGCTCATCGCGGGGCGACGCTGGGTCAGATCCTTTTCCTCGGCCTCAAGCTCGGATTCGATCCTGCGATTCTCGATCTCAAGCCGTGCGCCATCGGCCTGCAACGCCTCATCGAACCGCCGCCCAAAGTCCGAGGCGGCGAACATCCTGTCCTGATCAAGTGACAGGATCGGGCTGCGGATCAGAGTGTTTTCCTGCGCAAGCGCAGCCCCTGCGCCGGGAAGGCACAATGCGATCAACAGGGCGCAGGTCGCGCGCCATCCGGCCTGTCCACGATCAGAAAACCCCATCGCGCCACGCCACCAGGGCCACATCAGAACCGCGTCGAGATGGTCAGGTTGAAGGTCTGCTCATCGTCGAAGTCTTCCTTCTGAAGCGCTTTCGAGAAGTTGAACCGCAACGGCCCGATCACCGAATCCCAGAAGATCGAGACGCCGACCACATGCCGGAGCGAGAAGTCGTCATAGATCGTGTTCGCATTGGTCAGATCCAGATCCCAGACCGAGCCGACATCGTAGAACACACCGCCACGGATCCCGTATTCCTCGGGCAGGCCCAGCGGGAATTCCGCCTCCAGCTTGGCCACGGCATAGACGTTGCCGCCAAGCGCGTCATTCACCTCGACAGCGCCACCGGCAGCGGTGCGCACCTCGCGCGGGCCGATCCCGTCGGGCGTGAAGCCGCGCATGATCGATCCGCCTATCAGGAAACGATCAGTCACCCGGCTGGACCCCGAGGTGAAATTCAGCATGCCGCCTTCCAGCGTCGCCCGCAGCGTCACCTCGTCATTCAGGATCGAGGTCTGCGCCTGCGCGCGCGCGGTCGTCTTGACATAGGTGCTGTCACCGCCCAGCCCGGCAAATTCCTGACCGAACTGCAGCAGGACGCCCGCGTCGGGGTTCAGGCCGCTGCGGCGGTTGTCATAGCTGTAAGTATAGCCAAGCGCGCTGCTCCAGAGCTGGCCCTGCGCCTCTTCATCCGCAAGCAGCGTGCCTGTGAACTCGTAATTGCTGATCTCGACGCTTTCGACCTTGTAGAAGGCGCGCAACCGGCCGCCTGCGCTGACAGGAAAGGTTAGACCGGGGCTGAAACGTGCGATGGCGGTGTCGTAATCGGCGAAGGAGTTGTTGGTCTCGCGATAGCCAAGCTCAAGATCCAGCGCCAGATCGCGGCCCAGCAGGGCCGGTTCGGTAAAGCGGATCTCGTAGGTCTGGTTTTCCTCGGCCCCTGAGAAATCAAGCTGCAGACGCTGCCCGCGCCCGAGGAAGTTGGTCTCGCTGAAGCTGGCGATCAGCGCAAAGCCACCGTTGGTGCCATAGGCGCCGCCAAAGGACAGGCTGCCGGTTGGCTGTTCTTCGACCTCGACATCCACGATCACCTGGTCGGGCGTACTGCCTTCGCGCGCATTCACGCGCGCATCGCTGAAGAACCCGAGGGCGCGGATGCGTTCGGCGCTTTCGCGAATTTCACGCGGGTTGAAGGGGTCACCCTCGACCACGCGGAACTGGCGACGGATCACCCTGTCGAGGGTCGTGGCGTTGCCTTCGATGTCGATGCGTTCCACAAAAATACGCGGCCCGCGCACCATCGCGAATTCCACGTCAAGGGTCAGGTCACGCTCGTTGCGCACGATCCGGGGTTCGACGCGCACGAAATTCAGCCCCTTCTGGATCGCAAGACGCTCCAGCCGGGCGATATTGTCCTCGACGATCATCGGCGAATAGACACCGCCCGCGCGAACATTCAGCGCCGCGCGGAATTCATCAGCATTCACATCCGGCAGATCGGTCGTCGCCGTGATCTCGCCAAACCGGAATTGCTGACCTTCCTCGACGTTGAATGTGACGAAAAACCCGTCCCGCTCCCGCGCCAGTTGACTATTCACCGCCGTGGTGCGGAAATCGACGTAGCCGCGCGAAAAATAGAAGTCCTGCAGCACCTGCTTGTCGAATTCGATGCGGTCCGCCACAAAGGTATCCCGCTGGATCAGCGCCCGCAGCAGGCCCGCCTGCTTGGTTTCCAGAACGCGGCGCAGGCGCGAATCCGAGAAGACGCGGTTGCCCACGAAACCGATCCGCTCGATCTCGACCAGACCGCCCTCGAAGATCTCGAAAACAAGGTCGACGCGATTGTCGGAACGGCGGATGATCCTTGGATTGACCGATGCGGCCAGACGGCCTGCCTGCGCATAGGCATCGGCAATCGCCGCAGCATCGCGTTCCGCGGTCGAGGGGTTGAAGACGCGGCGGGATTGCGACTGCACCACCGTTTCCAGCACCTCGGTCTTAAGGCGGCGGTTTCCTTCAAAACTGATCTGGTTGATCGTCGGAAATTCCGTGACACTGATCACAAGCGTGTTTCCACGCGGCTCCAGCGCGACCTCTTCGAAAAGGCCGGACGCCAAAATGCGCTGATAGGCGTCGTTCAATTCAGCCGCCGAAACGGTCTGTCCCCGCGCAATACCCGCATAGTTGAGAATCGTTGCCGACTCGATCCGCTGATTTCCGTCAATCTGGACCGAATTGAAACTGTAGGACTGCGCCCATGCAGGTAGCGGGGGAATCGCCCCAAATGACAGACCAGCCACCAGAAGCGGTGCCATCCACCCCGAAACGCGCCCTCGCCCGGCAGTCTTCCTCTTGCGGAAAGAGATACCGTTCATGCTGCGAACGCGGCGCCGCCCACCTGTCTCATTGGTCATCGGTCAACCCAGTCATGCATTGTTGTTGACCAAGTGAGTATCGGCATTGCAGCCCGTTGTCAAAAGCCCAGAAGCCTCAAACCGCGCGCAATATGACCGTGAGCGCCCTTGCCCGGCCCAATTCCGCGGTCGGGGCGCCAGTGCAATGCCCCATCACGCAGGAAAGCCCCGCGCAGCCTGTGCCGCGCGTGGCGTTGTGGTCACCCGACGATGCAAGGCAAGGCGGCGGATTACAGCAGGTTCAGAAGAGTTCCGACGTTCAAGGCCAGAATGATCGTCGCAAGATAAAGGATACGGTCCCAGTTCAAGGACAGGATAAGACCAAGACCACGTCCGCTTTTCTGGATCATTTCCATGGGATCACGCCTTCAAAACTCGTTTCGTCCCCCTTCATAGCCCACGAATATGGCTATATTTTGACGTCGATCCCCATCGAATGACTGATCCAACCAATCCTGCGGAATCAGGGACAGAAGATATCGTTGCTCAAGGCGAAGACCATCAGCGACAGGATGATGGTCAGGCCTGCGGCCATCAGTACCCGCAGCACCTTGTCACTGGGCGGTTTGCCGGCCACTGCCTCATAGGCGTAGAACACCAGATGCCCGCCATCCAGAACCGGGATCGGAAAGAGGTTCAGCAGCCCCACCGCCGTCGACAGCACCGCGATGAAATAGATGAAGCTTTCGGTGCCCTGACTGGCCATCGCGCCCGAGACTTCGGCAATGCCGATCGGCCCGGACATGTTGCAGGTGCTGATTGCCCCGGTCACCATGTGATAGAGACCCGAAAGCGAGCCGCGTATGATCTCCCACATGCTGGCCACGCCATTCGTGAAGGCATCCATGAAACCGGGCGTCTCGGTCATCGGGTCGAAGAACAGCCCGCCGATGATGCCGATCCGCCAGTTCGTCTCGAACCCGCCGCCATCCTGCGGCTCGTCCACACGGCGCGGCGTCAGGCTGACCTGCAGGGTCTGATCGCCACGGCGCACATCCAGCAGCAGGGGCGCGCCTTCCGTGCCCTCGACCTTTTCGCGCAACTGGCGGAAAGCGAAAATCGGGTCGCCATCGACGGCCAGAATGACATCATCCGGTTCCAGATCGGTCGCCATGGCCGCCGATTGCGGGGCAAGCTGCGTGATGACCGGGGGCATAGGATGCGGGCCTTGCACCGTCACCTCGCGCCCGTCGCGCAGAACGGTGTAATCCATCAGCGGCGCAGCGGGCAGCGATGCCGTCAGCTCGGCAAATCCCGCCTCGCCCGCCTGGGGCAGACTGCGCCCGTCAATCGCAAGGATCACGTCGCCGGGCTGCACCTCATGGGCCATGGCAACGGGGCGCAATTCGCCCACGGTCAGCGGATCCACCGCAACGCCGCGCGTCAGGCCGATGGCGGTAAAGACGATGATGGCCAGTACGAAATTGAAGATCGGCCCCGCCGCGACCGTGGCCGTCCGCGCCCAGAGAGGTGCGCCATGCATGGTGCTGCGTTTCTCGGTCGCGGTCATGGCGCGGATCGCCTGCCCGTCCGTACCAGCCGAGGCCGCATCGGCATCGCCGCGAAACTTGACGTATCCGCCAAGCGGCAGCAGCGCGACCTGCCATTTCGTCCCCCGCTTGTCGACCCGCGCATAAAGCACAGGCCCGAACCCGAGCGAAAACACATCCGCATGGATGCCAGACCAGCGCCCGACGATGTAATGGCCGTATTCATGCACCGCGACGATCACCGACAGCGCCACCACAAAGGCCACGAGCGTCATGGCGAGTCCGCCGAACTGAGGAAGATAAGAAACGATATCCAAGTGTCGGTCCTGCTTTCTGATCTGAGGGCTGTGCTGTCAGCCCGCTTTCGCCTGCATGGCCTCATCCGCCCTTGTCCGTGCGAGATGGTCCACATGGGCGACGGTATCAAGGGTGATCTCGGCATCAATGAGGCCGCTTTCGGATGACATTCGCGTCAGAACGTCGTCCACCACGCCCGCCATGTCCAGAAATCCGATGCGCCCGGCGATGAAGGCGTCCAGCGCTCTTTCCTTGGCGGCATTGAACACGGCCCCCGCCAGACCGCCGCGTTGCATCACCTCGCGCGCCAGACGTAGGGCGGGATAGCGGGCGGGATCGGGCGCGCGGAAATTCAGCGTTCCGATCGCGGCAAGATCCAGCCGCGCAACCGGCAGATCGCGCCGCTCGGGCCAATGCAGCGCATAGCCGATGGCATGGCGCATATCCGAGGCGCCGACATGGGCCATCAAGGCACCATCCCGGAAGCCGACCAGCGCATGCACCAGAGATTCAGGGTGCAGGATGACCTCGATCTGGTCCGGGGCCACGCCAAAGAACTCACGTGTTTCAATGACTTCCAAGGCCTTGTTGAACATGGAGGCGGACTCGATGGTGATCCGCTGCCCCATGTCCCAATTCGGATGGCTTGAGGCTTCGGCCAGGGTCGCGGCAGCAAGCCGCTCCAGCGGCCAGTCGCGGAATGCGCCGCCGCTGGCGGTGATGATGATCCGTTCGACCGCAGCGATATCCTCGCCCACAAGGGCCTGAAAGATCGCCGAATGCTCACTGTCCACGGGCAGGATGCGCGCCCCGTGCCGGGCCGCCGTCGCCATCAGCAAGGGGCCAGCCGTCACCAGCGATTCCTTGTTGGCCAGTGCCAGTGTCGCACCCTGTTTCAGCGCCTCCATCCCCGGCGCAAGCCCTGCAGCCCCGACGATGGCGGACATGGTCCAGTCGGCGGGCCGCGCCGCCGCCTCGATCAGCGCCGCCTGACCGGCGGCCGCCTCGACCCCGGAGCCGGACAGGGCTGCGCGCAGATCCTCCAGCAGATCGTCATGCGCCGTGACCGCAACCTGCGCCCCCAGACGCCGCGCATCGGCGGCAAGCTGCGCGATGTTGCGGCCACCTGTCAGGGCCACCACGTCATAGTCCTGCGGCGCGCGCGCGATCAGATCGAGCGTGTTCTGACCGATCGAGCCAGTTGATCCAAAGACAGTCACCCGCTTCATGGCTGATCCGGCAGATGCCCGGCAATGACCATGAAGAGCAGCACCAGAAGCGACGCCCCCAGCAGGCCGTCAAAACGGTCAAGCACACCGCCATGGCCGGGGATCAGGCTGGAGCTGTCCTTGACCCCGGTGCGCCGCTTGACCGCGCTTTCCGCGATATCACCCATCTGCGAGGCAAAGGATGCGATCATGCTGACCACGACCAGCGTGACGCCTGCTCCGGTCAGAGGCTGAAAGGCCAGACCCAGCGCACCCGCGCCGATCCAGCCTGCCACGGTCCCGGACCACGTCTTCTTGGGGCTGATCGCAGGCCAGAACTTCGGCCCGCCGATCATCCGCCCGGCAAAATATCCCGCAACATCAGTCACGACGACGACAAGCACCAGCCAGATCAGCCATGTCAGCCCATCGGGCGTGTCCCGGAGCATCACAAGCCCATAGGCGCCCGCCATCACGACCGGCGCATAAAGCAAGTACATCACCCGGTGCCGCGATACGGCCACGCCGCCCAGCAAGACGGGCAAGACAAGCAGCACAGGCCATTTCAACAGGATCGCCCCCAGCACCGACGCCCCCGCCAGAAGGCCCAGACCAAGCGCAAGACCCGCCGCATCGCGCGCCACCATGCGCACCAGTTCCCAGATCATCAGGCCGCAGACGATCACGATCAGAGCCAGAAACCACGACCCGCCCAGCCAGATCTCGCCCGCGCCGACGGCCACCATCAGCAGCGACGAGGCACTGCGCGTCTTGAGGTCTTCCCATTTCGAGGCTGCTGTCATCGGGTGCTCATACCTTCACCCCGCCAAAGCGCCGATCCCGCGCTCCATAGCCCTGCAGCAGATTGGCAAATTCGGCGCGCGAAAAATCGGGCCAGAGCGTATCGACAAATTCGTACTCGGCATAGGCCGATTGCCACAGCAGGAAATTCGAAATCCGCGCCTCGCCGCTGGTGCGGATCACCAGGTCAGGATCGGGAAGAACGTAAGTATCAAGGTACTTTGGCAGCGTTTCTTCATCCACATCGGCCGGATCAAGCCGCCCCAGCGCCACATCCTGCGCCAGCCGCTTGGTGGCGCGCGCCACCTCGTCACGGCCGCCGTAATTCAGCGCGATCGTCAGATGTACCCGGTCGTTGCCCGCGGTCATCAGTTCCAGCTCGTCCATCAGCGTGACCAGCTTGTCATCCAGCCGCACCCGGTCGCCGATGAAGCGCACGCGCACGCCCTCATCACGCAACTGCCGTGCCTCGCGGGTGATATAGCGGCGGAACAGGCTCATCAGACCAGCCACTTCAACCTGTGTCCGGCGCCAGTTCTCGGTGGAAAAGGCAAATATCGTCAGATACTTGACACCCAGATCGGGACAGGCCTCGACGATCTCGCGCACGCGGCGGGCCCCGGCATGATGCCCGAACAGGCGCGGCCGTCCCCGCATCGTCGCCCAACGGCCATTGCCATCCATGATGATGGCGACATGGCGCGGCCCTTGACCGGCCGGATCTATCGCCCCGACATCGGCCTCATTGGATGATGGCCCGTCAAGGGAAAGGCTGTCAGAAGTCCGGCGCGCCATGAATGGCCCTTTCATCAAGCAGATCGACAGGTCCTCAGACCTGCATGATCTCGGCCTGTTTGCCTTCGAGTGCTGCGTCCACCAGCTTGGTATAGCGGTCGGTCAGTTCCTGCACGGTGGTTTCCCAGAACTTCTGATCATCCTCCGACATGCCCTTGGCCTTGGCCTTCTTGACCTGGTCCATCCCGTCGCGGCGTACGTTGCGGACCGCCACGCGCGCGTTTTCGGCATATTGGGCAGCGACCCGCGTCAGATCGCGACGGCGCTCCTCGTTCAACTCGGGGATCGGCAGCATGATGATCGTGCCGTTGAGTTGAGGATTGATGCCCAATCCACTGTTACGAATGGCTTTTTCAACAGCACCCACCATCGACTTGTCCCAGACGTTGATCGTGACCATCCGCGGTTCAGGCACGTTGATCGTGCCGACCTGATTGATCGGCGTCCGCTGGCCATAAGCCTCGACCACAACGGGCTCCAGCATCGAGGCCGAAGCGCGGCCCGTCCGCAACGAGGCGAATTCGGTCTTCAGCGCCGCCATGGCGCCATCCATCCGCCGCTCAAGGTCATCGGTGTCGATCTCGAACTCTTCGTCAGACATATTCGTGCATTTCCCTTGTAACGCCCCGGTTTTCATACGGGTTTGGTCTATCTAGCCTCAACCGTGTACGGTTGTATAGGTGCCCCGGCCTGCCAGGATTCCCTTGAAACCGCCGGGTTCGTCCAGCGAGAAGACGATGATCGGCAGGTTGTTGTCGCGCGCCAGAGCAATGGCGCTGGCGTCCATCACGCCCAGATGCTGCGCCAGCACCTCGTCATAGGTGACGCGCTCATAGCGTTTTGCGTCCCCATGCTTCTTGGGGTCCTTGTCATAGACGCCATCCACCTTTGTGCCCTTGAAGATCGCCTCGCAGGCCATTTCATTGGCGCGCAGCGTCGCAGCGGTATCGGTGGTGAAATAGGGGTTGCCGGTGCCTGCCGCAAAGATGCAGACGCGCTTTTTCTCAAGATGGCGCACGGCGCGGCGGCGGATATAGGGCTCGCAGACCTGATCCATCGGGATCGCGCTGATGACCCGTGTATGGATGTTCAGCGCCTCGAGCGAGGATTGCATCGCCAGCGCGTTCATCACGGTCGCCAGCATCCCCATGTAGTCGGCGGTCGTGCGCTCCATCCCCTGGGCGCTGCCTTGCAGGCCGCGAAAGATGTTGCCGCCGCCGATCACCATGCAGATCTCGACGCCCATGTCATGCACCGACTTCACCTCCTGCGCGATGCGCTGGACGGTGGGCGGATGCAGGCCGAATCCCTGATCCCCCATCAGCGCCTCGCCCGAGATCTTCAGCATCACACGGCGGAACTTGGTCTGCGCCGGCGGCATGGACTGGGTGTCGGCTTGGTCTGACATGGGGGCTCCGTTCGGCTTGTGCAGGTCGCGCGCAAAATGTCGCAAAACGCGGGCGGGTTCAATCCGAGATGCACCGCCTTTGCGATTTCGACCAATTGAGGATAGAGGCGGGCCATGACAACGCCCGATCTGACACCCATTCCCGCCGACCGCCCCGTGCTGATCGCAGGCCCCACCGCCAGCGGCAAATCCGCCCTTGCCCTCAGGATAGCCGAGACACAGGGCGGCGTGATCGTGAATGCCGATGCGATCCAGGTCTTTGCCAACTGGCGCGTGCTGACGGCGCGCCCATCAGCCGAGGAAGAGGCGCGCGCGCCGCACCGGCTTTACGGGCATGTGCCGGGCGATGCGGCCTATTCCGTGGGTCACTGGCTGCGCGAGGTGGCCCCGCTGCTGCGCGCGGGGCCGCGTCCGATCATCGTGGGCGGCACAGGGCTATATTTTTCGGCCCTGACCGAGGGGCTGGCCGAGATCCCACCCCTGCCCGACAGCCTGCGCGCCGAGGCCACAGCGCGCCTGCGCCAGAGCGGGCTGGAGGCGCTGCTGGCCGATCTGGACCCCGTCACGCTGGCGCGTCTCGACCAGCGCAATCCGATGCGGGTGCAGCGCGCCTGGGAGGTGTGGCGCGGCACCGGGCGCACGCTGGCCGACTGGCAGGACAGCACACCGCCCCCCCTGTTGCCGCTGGCGCAGACCACGCCGATCCTGTTCGACGCGCCCAAGGACTGGCTGAATGCGCGAATCGCACGCCGCTTCGATGCGATGCTGGCCGCCGGCGCGCTGGACGAGGCGCGGGCCAATCTTGACGGGTGGAATCCCGAGGCCCTGTCGGCCAAGGCAATCGGCGCGCCCGAGCTGATCGCGCATCTGCGCGGCGAGATGAGCCTTGATGCCGCGCGCGAGGCCGCGACCATCGCCACGCGGCAATTCGCCAAGCGCCAGCGCACATGGTTCCGGGCGCGGATGCGCGCCTGGACCGCCTATCGGCCAGTTCCTGCCTGAAATCGGCGAAACTTGTCTTTTTTCAACCACTCCCCTTTAACGGGAACAGCGCTGTTGCTAGTCTTGGGGCAGCCGTCGCGCCATCCGCGCGTGCAGCAAGCGCGCATCGGGCGCGGGAACGGGCGGGATCCATGCAGGCCAGCAGCAGGAAATCGGATCTAGAGTCGGCAGCCCCCGCGCGCGGCACGGGTGGCATTCGCATCGGCAGCATCGCACAGATGGCCCGTGGCACGGCCTGGCGGCTGGAGCAGCTGCACAGTCACGATCATGATATCCTGCTGTGGATCACGCGCGGTCAGGGCCGCATGATCCTGCAGGGCCTGCGCAGCGGCATCGGCACCCATAACGCGGTTTTCATCCCCGCCCACACGCTTTTGTCGCTGGATCTCGGCAAGCAGGGCTTCGGGCTGGCGCTGCACCTTCCGGCCACACATGATCTGGGTCTGCCGGAGGAACCGCAGCATCTGCGGATCCGCGATGTTCAGGCTCAGGCGGAAATCTCGGGCATCCTCGACGTCATGCAGCGCGAGCAGACCGGGAACCGTCCCTATTTCGACGAGGCGATGCGCGCCCACTCGATCCTGCTGTCCGTCTGGATGCGGCGACAGATGCTGGACCATGCGGATGATGCGCCGCGCATATCGGCGGCGCACCGCCTTGTGCAGGCCTATTGCGCCATGGTCGCGCGCGACTATGCGGGGCCGAAACTGATGGGCGACTATGCACATGATCTGGGCGTCACCCCGACCCATCTGACCCGGTCCTGCCGCGAGGCATCGGGACTGACGGCGGCCGAGATCCTGACCCAGCGCAGCCTCTATGCGGCGCGCGACCAGATCGAAACCACGAACCGGCCATTGCAGGACATCGGGCAAAGCCTGAACTTCAGCAGTGCGGCCTATTTCTCGCGTTTCGTGCAGCACCACACGGGGCATTCGCCCAGCAACCTGCGGCGCGTCGCCAAACGGCAAGAGGCCACGCCCACCGCCGCCAAGCCGGTGCCAGGTCGGCTTGGCGCGCCGCTTTGAGCGCGACGCCGGGTCGGATCGCTGCCTTGCCCCCCAGTTCCCAACATTCAGCCCCGACGCACCTCTGAAACGCCAAATCGACGCTACTGTCGCGTTTATGGCTTGCAAGCGACACCAATGTCGTTTTTGTTATGGGACGATGTCGGTTTTCGCACGCATAATGACGAAACCATGCGTTGACGCAAAGCCCGTTCTGGTGCCGAATACCGTAAGGGATGAGGCGCGAACGCGGTCAGGACGCTGCAGGATAATGCAGGCTGACAGGCTGTCGACCGATCAGCCTAATAAAAGCAACAGGGAGTTGAACATGAACGATATGACCTTCAAGGGCCAGCCAGTCCACAAGGCCGCGGTGATGTATGCGGATGAATTCAAGGCCGGCAAGCTCAGCCGCCGCGAATTCCTGGCCCGCACCACCGGACTGGGCGTGGCAGCTGCCACGGCCTATGCGCTGGGCGGTCTTGGCACCCCGGCACAGGCGCAGGCGACTCCCCCGATGGGCGGCACGCTGCGCTGTCAGATGAGCGTGCGCGCGCTCAAGGATACCCGCACCGCCGACTGGTCGGAAATCGCCAACCAGACCCGCGGCACGCTGGAATATCTGGTCGAGTACAACAACGACGGCTCGATCCGCGGCATGCTGCTGGACAGCTGGACGGTGAACGACAACGCGACCGAATACATGCTCAACGTGCGCAAGGGCGTGAAATGGAGCAATGGCGACGATTTCACCGCCGAGGACGTGGCCCGCAACCTGACCCGCTGGTGCGAGCGTGAGGTCGAAGGCAACTCGATGGCGGGCCGCGTCAGCGCGCTGATCGACGACACCACCAACAAGGCCGCCGATGGGGCGATCACCGTCGTCGACAGCCACACCGTCAAGCTGACGCTGCCGCGTCCCGACATCTCGATCATTCCCGGCTTCTCGGACTATCCGGCGGCCGTGGTGCACAGCTCCTACAACCCCGATGCGATCCAGAACGTCGGCACCGGCCCCTATGTCATCGAAGAGCTGGAAGTCGGCGTGAAATGCACGCTGGTCAAGGCCGAGGGCCACACATGGTGGGGCACCGATGTCTATGGCGGGCCCTATCTGGACCGGATCGAATACATCGACTTCGGCACCGATAGCGCGGCCTGGCTGGCGGCACTTGAAAGCGAAGAAGTGGACATGCTGCACGAATCCGTGGGCGAGTTCATCGAGATCATGGACGGCCTTGGCCTGATCAAGTCCGAGGTCGTGACCGGCGCCACCATCGTGGTGCGCCCGAACCAGCTGGCCGAGGTCAACGGCGTGCGCCCCTACGAGGACAAGCGCGTCCGTCAGGCGATCCAGATGGCCGTCAACAACGCCGTCTGCCTGGAACTGGGCTATGGCAACCTGGGGATTCCGGCCGAGAACCACCATGTCGCCCCGGTACACCCCGAATATGCCGAACTGCCCGCGCAGAAATACGATCCGGCAGCGGCAAAGGCGCTGCTGGACGAAACCGGTCTGGCCGATTTCGAGCATGAGATCATCTCGATCGACGACGACTGGCGCCGCAACACTACCGATGCCGTCGCAGCCCAGCTGCGCGACGCGGGCTTCAACGTGAAGCGGACCATCCTGCCCGGTTCGACCTTCTGGAACGACTGGACGAAATATCCGTTCAGCTCGACCAACTGGAACCACCGCCCCCTTGGTGTGCAGATCCTCGCGCTGGCCTATCGCTCGGGCGAGGCATGGAACGAATTCGGCTGGTCCAACGCCGAGTTCGACGCCCTGCTGGAAGAGGCCCTGTCGATCGCGGATGCCGACAAGCGCCGCGCCGTCAGCGCCAAGATGCAAGCCCTGATCCAGGAGGAAGGCGTGACGATCCAGCCTTACTGGCGCTCGCTCTACCGTCACATGCGCGAAGGTGTGATGGGGGCCGAGATGCACATCGCCTTCGAACATCACCACTACAAGTGGGGCGTAGCCGCCTGATCGGCCCGACCTGCAGGACCGCGCCCCCCCGCTCGGGGGCGCGGCGTCACGCCCGAAAGCCGCAATCGGCCACGGGCGGGCACGCGCGCCAACCGAAAAAGGACGGGTCGTCTAAGACCTGCCAAGGCCCGCATCTCGGCGGGCACCTAAACCAGGGGGCACAGCATGGGCCTGTTCATCTTGCGCCGGCTCGGGATCATGATCCTGACGGCACTCTGCCTGACCTTCATCGTCTTCTTCATGACGAACCTTTATCCCAACCTTGAAAAGCTGGCCAAGACCCAGGGCAACTTCCGCATGAGCGATGCCGAGGTCGCCAGTTATCTGGGGCGGAACGGATATCTTGACCCCCTGCCCGTCAAATACGGGCAATGGCTGGGCGTTCTGCCGGGCTGGACGGTCGAGGTCAGCGACGGCATGCGCGGGCGCTGCGTCGAGGGCACGGTCGCCCCCGAGGTTCTTGCTGAGGCACCGCGCTTTTGCGGGATCCTGCAGGGCGACTGGGGCTTCTCGACGGTCTTCAAGGACGACGTGAGCGGCATCATCGCAACCCGGCTTGGCCTGACCGGCAAGCTGATGTTCTGGGTCATGGTGCTGATGGTGCCCTCGGCGCTGCTGGTGGGCGTGCTGGCGGGCATGCGCGAAGGCTCGCGCACCGACCGGACGCTGTCGACCTTCGCCATCACCACGACAGCCACGCCCGAATATGTCTCGGGGGTGATCCTGATCGCGGTCTTCGCCTCTTCGGCGGTGGGGCTGAAATGGTTCAACGGCACCGCCACAAGCGCGATGGAGGATGCCACATTCAACAATTTCTTCCTGCCCGTGCTGACCATCGCGCTTTACGGGATGGGCTATATCGCCCGGATGACCCGCGCCTCGATGGCCGAGGTGATGACGGCGCAATATATCCGCACCGCGCGCCTGAAAGGCGTCAAGTTCAGCGACATCGTCATGAAACACGCCCTGCGCAACGCGCTGATCGCGCCCTTCACCGTGATCATGCTGCAGTTTCCATGGCTTCTGAATGGCGTGGTGATCGTGGAGACCCTGTTCAACTACAAGGGCTTCGGCTGGGTGCTGGTGCAGGCCGCCGGCAATAACGACATCGAGCTGCTGCTGGGTGTTTCGGTCGTATCCGTGATCGTGGTGCTGGTGACGCAGCTGATTTCGGATGTCGGCTATGTCTATCTCAACCCGCGCATCAGCGTGTCATAGGAGCAGGGGCGCATGGACATTATCGGCTGGGGCGAGATCATCGCCCGTATCCTGACCCAATTCACCCCCGTCTGGATCGCGCTTGTGGTGACATTCGCATTGTCGCTGATCTACAAGCGGCGGCTGGGGCTTTATGGCAAGCTTTTCGACAGCGTGATCGGCATGACCGGCTTCGCCCTTGTGATGTTCTGGGTCTATACCGGCATCTTCGGCGGCGCCTTCGGCTGGATCGTGACCCATGACACGCTCTCGCAGATCTCGGGGCTGAAGAACAAGGTGCCCGGAACGCCTGTGCCTGATGCCGCGGCGCAGGGGCTTTACCCCTATTACCTGATGGGCGGCGACAATCTGGCGCGCGACGTCTTCAGCCGCATGGTGGTGGGCGCATGGGAGGTGATGAAGATCGCCCCCTTTGCCACGCTCTTTGCCTTCATGGTGGGGATCACACTGGGCCTGCCGGCGGGATATTACGGCGGCAAGCTGGACACCTTCCTGTCGTTCCTTGCGAACCTGATCCTCGCCTTCCCGGTGATCCTGCTGTTCTATCTGCTGGTCACGCCGGAGATCGTGCTGACGGGCATTCCGGTCTACATGGCGGGCGTGCTGTTCCTGTTCCCGATCATCTTTTTGACGATCCTGTTCAACTCGCGCTTCTTCACCCAGCCGCCAAAGCGCAATCTCTATGTGGCGCTGACGCTGGTGATCGGGCTCTGGGTCTATCTGGGGATCGCCTGGGATGCGGATCCGCTGGGGCTGATCAGCTTCCCGCCGAACCTGCTTGTGGTTTTCGTGGCGGTGGTCTTCGTCAACTCGCCCACCGTCTTCCGTATCGTGCGGGGCCTTGCGATGGACATCAAGACCCGCGACTACGTGGCCGCCGCCCAGACCCGTGGCGAAGGCCCCTGGTACATCATGCTGTGGGAGATCCTGCCCAATGCGCGCGGCCCGCTGATCGTCGATTTCTGCCTGCGCATCGGCTATACCACGATCCTTCTGGGCACGCTGGGCTTCTTCGGACTGGGCCTCAGCCCGGAAAGCCCGGACTGGGGCAGCACGATCAACGAGGGCCGCAAGCTGCTGTCGATCTACCTGCATCCGGCCCTGCCGCCCGCCATGGCGCTGCTGAGCCTCGTGCTGGGGCTGAACCTGCTGGCGGACGGGCTGCGCGAGGAAAGCCTGCGCGACTGACAAGACGACAGGCCGGGGGGCCCGCCCCCCGGACCCCCCGGGGATATTTGACGCAAGAAGAAACAGACGGTCAGGGAACAGGAGAGACGAGCGATGGCGAAATGGGACCATGACGGGCCGATCCTCGAGATCGACAAGCTGTCGATTTCCTTCTTCACGCGGCTGCGCGAAATCCCGGCCGTCATGGATTTCTCGGTCACCGTGCAACCGGGCGAGGCCGTGGGCCTTGTCGGTGAAAGCGGCTGCGGCAAATCCACCGTGGCGCTGGGGGTGATGCAGGATCTGGGCGTCAACGGGCGCATCGTGGGCGGGTCGATCAAGTTCAAGGGCCGCGACCTTGGCGCCATGTCGGCGGAAGAGCTGCGCGACATCCGGGGCAACGAGATCGCGATGATCTATCAGGAACCCATGGCCAGCCTGAACCCGGCCATGCGCATCGGCAAGCAGCTGATGGAAGTGCCGATGATCCACGAGGGCATTTCCGAGAAGGAAGCCGAAAAGCGCGCGCTGCAGGTGATCCGCGACGTGAAACTGCCCGACCCCGAGCGGATCCTGCGCGCCTATCCGCACCAGCTGTCGGGTGGCCAGCAGCAGCGCATCGTCATCGCCATGGCGCTGATGTCGAAACCGGCGCTGCTGATCCTGGACGAGCCTACCACCGCGCTGGATGTGACGGTCGAGGCGGCGATCGTGGAACTGGTCCAGGACCTGGGGCGCCAATACGGCACCTCGATGCTGTTCATCAGCCATAACCTGGGCCTGGTGCTGGAAACCTGCGACCGCATCTGCGTGATGTATTCCGGCGAGGCGGTCGAGCGCGGCAGCATCACCGATGTCTTCGACAAGATGCGCCATCCCTATACGCAGGCGCTGTTCCGGTCGATCCCGCTGCCCGGCGCGGACAAGAACGCAAGCCCGCTGATCGCGATCCCCGGCAATTTCCCCCTGCCCCATGAACGCCCGGATGGCTGCAACTTCGGCCCGCGCTGCGACTATTTCGAGGCCGGGCGCTGCGATCAGGGGTATATCAGCATGGCCCCGGTGGATGAGGCTGCCACCCATGAGAGCCGCTGCCTGCGCTTTTCCGAGATCGACTGGGCCGCGCCGCCCGCCAAGGCCGAGGTCAAGCAGAAAGGCGAGATCGGCAAGGTCGTCCTCAAGATGGACAACCTCAAGAAATATTACGAGGTGGCGGCAAGCAAGCTGTTCGGCGGCGGCACCACGAAAGTGGTGAAGGCCAACGAGACCCTGAGTTTCGAGGCGCGCGAGCGCGAGACGCTGGCCATCGTGGGCGAATCCGGTTGCGGCAAATCCACCTTCGCCAAGGTCCTGATGGGGCTGGAGACGGCGACCGACGGCCAGATCCTGCTGGACAATCGCAGCATCGGCGACATCCCGATTCAGGCCCGCGACACCAAGACCGTGGCCGATGTGCAGATGGTGTTCCAGAACCCGTTCGACACGCTGAACCCCTCGATGACCGTGGGCCGGCAGATCATCCGGGCGCTGGAGATCTTCGGTGTGGGCGACTCCGAGGAGGAGCGGCGCAATCGCATGCTGCAACTGCTGGACCTCGTGAAGCTGCCGCGCGCCTTTGCCGACCGGATGCCGCGCCAGCTGTCGGGCGGGCAGAAGCAGCGCGTGGGCATTGCCCGCGCCTTTGCCGGCGACGCGCGGATCGTGGTCGCGGACGAGCCTGTCTCGGCGCTGGATGTCTCGGTTCAGGCGGCGGTGACCGACCTACTGATGGAGATCCAGCGCGAACACGGCACCACGCTGCTGTTCATCAGCCATGACCTGAGCATCGTGCGCTATCTCAGCGACCGGGTGATGGTGATGTATCTGGGCCATGTGGTGGAACTGGGCAGCACCGACCAGGTCTTCAGCCCGCCCTACCACCCCTATACCGAGGCGCTGCTGTCGGCCGTGCCCATCGCGGATACGCGGGTCAAGAAGAAGCACATCGTGCTTGAGGGCGATATCCCTTCGGCGATGAACCCGCCTCCGGGCTGCCCGTTCCAGACGCGCTGCCGCTGGAAATCGCAGGTCTCCGGCGGTCTGTGCGAGCGGGAGGTGCCACCCGTGCGCCATCTGGCCGACGGGCATCAGATCAAGTGCCACCTGTCGGACGAGGCGCTGGCCACGATGGAACCGGTCATCCAGATAGCTGCGGAGTAGGCCCTTGTCCGGCTTTGCTGCGCTGCCCGATCCGCCATATTATGCGGTGATCTTCACGGCGCAGCGGGCCGAGGGCGATCATGGCTATGCCGCGATGGCCGCCCGGATGAGCGACATGGCCCTTGCCAGCACCGGATGTATCGGCATGGAAAGCACGCGGGACGCGGATGGGTTCGGCATCACGGTCAGCTATTGGCGCGACGAAGCCTCGATCCTGGCGTGGAAGGCGGATGCGCAGCATCTGGTGGCGCAGCAGCTTGGGCAGGATCGCTGGTACACGCATTACAGCCTGCGCGTGGCCCGGGTGGACCGGCATTACAGCGGCCCCGAAAACCGGCCCGCCTTGGGCGGCTAGCCGCCCCAGATGACCTTGACGTAATTCTGCGTCTCACGGAAGGGCGGCACGCCACCGTGCTTCTGCACGGCCCCCGGCCCCGCGTTATAGGCCGCCAGCGCCAGCCGCCAGTTTCCGAAGGCGCGGTACTGCTGCATCAGGTAGCGCGCGCCGCCATCAAGGTTCTGATAGGGGTCCATCGGATCCACGCGCAGCAGGCGCGCGGTCTCGGGCATGAGCTGCGCCAGCCCCAGCGCGCCCTTATGCGATCTGGCCGTGGGGTTGAAGCCCGATTCCTGCTGCACAAGCTTCAGAAACAGATCCTCGGGCACGCCATGGCGGCGGGCGGCGTCGCGCGCCATCGCAAGATAGGGCCCGGTATAGCGCCCGTCATAGGCTTGCCCCGCGCCCCATTTCGTCGGCGTGTTCACCGATGGCGGCTGCAACCGCACGGATGAATTGTATTGCTGGCTGGCGCGGGTATCCAGAACGCGGGTCTGCGAGGCGAACAGCTTGACGCGCGACTGGCTTGACAGAACATCGGCCTGAACGCTGCCGGCCAGCGCAAGGGCCATGATCACGGCGCCTGCAACGGTCTTGTACATCTCTGTCAGCCCCTCGTTTTCCGCAGGGCACTATATCGCCCCCGACGCAGGAATCCAGCCTTTGTCGCCCTCTGCGCTGCCGCGTGGCGCCCTGCGGGCCGTTTTCCGCTTCCGTTCCGCCGTTAGGCCTGTTTTAACCATGTTGAAGGAAAACGGAGGACGTGATCCACAGGGTCGCGCATCTGACAGAGATTCGAGGAGAGACAGGCATGGCCGGGTCGGTGAACAAGGTAATTCTGGTCGGCAACCTGGGGCGCGACCCCGAGGTGCGGACCTTCCAGAACGGTGGCAAAGTCTGCAACCTGCGCATCGCCACGTCCGAGACGTGGAAAGACAAGCAGTCGGGTGAGCGCAAGGAGCGCACGGAATGGCACAGTGTCGCCATCTTCAACGAAGCGCTGGCCGGTGTGGCAGAGCGCTATCTGAAGAAAGGCTCCAAAGTCTATATCGAGGGCAAGCTGCAGACCCGCAAATGGCAGGATCAGAGCGGTGCCGACCGCTATACCACCGAGATCGTGTTGCAAGGGTATGACGGTAACATGACCATGCTCGATGGTCCGTCCGGTGGCGGCGGCGGTGGCGGTGGTGGTGGCGGCACCTACGGCGGAAGCTCGGGCGGCGGCGATTATGGTGGCGACTACGGCGGCGGCTATGACAGCGGCCCCTCGCAGGGCGGTGGCGGTGGCGGTGGTGGCGGCGGCGGACGCGCCCCATCGCGCGACATCGACGACGAGATCCCGTTCTGACAAATGATACCGCCCGCGCCACAAGGCGCGGGCGTTTGACGTAACGACCGACGGAAGGTGCTGCCCATGGCATGGTCTTTCCCCATAGCACGGTTGTTCGGTTCCGAGTTGCGGATTCACGCCACTTTCTTCCTGATCCTGATCTGGATCGGGATCGTGGGATACGGCGCAGGCGGCCTGCCCGCCGCGATCGAAAACGTGATCTTCATCCTCGCCCTTTTCGCCTGTGTCGTGGCGCATGAATTCGGCCATGCCCTGGCCGCGCGGCGCTACGGGATCAAGACCCCCGATATCACCCTGCTGCCGATCGGTGGGCTGGCCCGGCTGGAACGGATGCCTGAAAACCCCCGGCAGGAGATTACCGTGGCCCTGGCCGGGCCTGCGGTGAACGTGGTCATCTGGGCGCTGCTGATGCTGGCGCTGGGCGGGCGCATGCCGCAGATGGACGACATGATGCTTTCGGGCGGCACGCTCACTGGGTTTCTGGGCCGCCTCGCTGGCGTGAACCTGTTCCTTGCGGTCTTCAACCTGCTGCCCGCCTTTCCGATGGATGGCGGCCGGGTGCTGCGCGCGGCGCTGGCCACGCGCATGAGCCGGGTGCGCGCGACCGAGATCGCGGCAGGCGCGGGCCGGATGCTGGCCTTTGGCATGGGGTTCCTTGGGCTTCTCTCGGCCAATCCGATGCTGATCCTGATCGGGATCTTCATCTTCATCGCCGCCGGGGCCGAGGCGCAGGATGTCACCATGCGCGCGCTGTCGCGCCGCCTGCGCGCCTCCGATGCGATGATCACCTCCTACGAGACCCTGCGCCCCGAGGACACGCTGCAAGCGGCCGGACAGGCGCTGATCCGCACGACCCAGCACGAATTTCCCGTGCTGGATCAGGATGATCAGCCCATCGGGCTGCTGACCCGGAGCACGATCTTTTCGACCCTCGGCGACCCGGCCGCGCAGATGACCCACCTCGACGCGGTACCGCTGGAACCGCTGCCCTGCGTGCCGCCGCATGTGCCGCTGACGGATGTGCTGGACAGGATGCATGCCGCACAGGCCAGCGCCGTGGCCATATGCACGGCTGACGGGCGCGCGCTGGGCTATGTCACGCGCGAAAACCTGGGCGAATTGATGATCCTGCACAGCCGCGATCCCGAATAGGCAGGATTGGCGGCAGGATCGACACGCTGCAACGCAGAAAATCGCTTCTGCGGGGCCCTGCGGCCCTTTGCGTCTGGTCTTTTTGCCAAGTGTCATGTACCCCGCCGCCAAACTTCCCCAAAGGACAGACAATGGACCTGCGAAATATCGCCATCATCGCGCATGTGGACCACGGCAAGACGACCCTGGTGGACGAGCTGCTCAAGCAGTCGGGCACCTACCGCGAAAACCAGGCAACGACCGAACGCGCCATGGACAGCAATGACCTGGAACGCGAGCGTGGCATCACCATTCTTGCCAAGGCGACCTCGGTCGAATGGAAGGGCACGCGGATCAACATCGTCGACACCCCCGGCCACGCCGATTTCGGTGGCGAGGTGGAGCGGATCCTGTCGATGGTCGATGGTGTGGTGCTGCTGGTCGATGCTGCCGAAGGCCCGATGCCGCAGACAAAATTCGTGACATCCAAAGCACTTGCGCTTGGCCTGCGCCCGATCGTGGTGCTGAACAAGGTCGACAAGCCCGATGCCGAACCCGATCGCGCGCTGGACGAATGCTTTGATCTTTTCGCCAACCTCGGCGCCAATGAGGACCAGCTGGATTTCCCCCATCTCTACGCCTCGGGCCGTTCGGGCTGGGCCGATGCCGACCTCAAGGGTCCGCGCAAGGATCTGGCGGCGCTGTTCAACCTGATCGTGCGCCATGTGCCCGCGCCGAAACAGCAAAAGCACGCGGATGAACCCTTCCGCATGCTGGCCACCACCCTTGGATCGGACCCTTTCGTGGGCCGTCTTCTGACCGGCCGCGTCGAATCGGGCCGCCTGAAGGTGGGTGCGACCGTGCAGGCGCTGTCCCGCATCGGTCAGAAGATCGAACAGTTCCGCGTGACCCGCGTACAGGCCTTCCGCGGCCTCGGTCAGCAGGACATCGACGAGGCCGTGGCCGGCGACATCGTCAGCCTTGCGGGCATGACCAAGGCCACCGTGGCCGACACGATCTGCGCGCTTGCCGTGGATGTGCCCCTGCCCGCCCAGCCGATCGATCCGCCCACGATCACCGTGACCTTCGGCATCAACGACAGCCCGCTGGCCGGTCGTGACGGCAAGAAGGTGCAATCGCGCGTGATCCGCGAGCGCCTGATGAAAGAAGCCGAGTCCAACGTCGCCATCAAGGTGACCGACACGCCCGGCGGCGAAGCCTTCGAAGTGGCCGGTCGCGGCGAACTCCAGATGGGCGTTCTGATCGAGAACATGCGCCGCGAAGGGTTCGAACTCAGCATTTCGCGCCCGCAGGTCCTGTTCCGCGAAGGTCCGAACGGCGAGCGTCTGGAACCGATCGAGGAAGTCACCATCGACGTGGATGACGAATATTCAGGCGTGGTGATCGAAAAGATCACCGGCACCCGCAAGGGCGAACTGGTCGAGATGAAACCCGCAGGCGCAGGCAAGACCCGCATCATCGCGCTGGTCCCCTCGCGTGGCCTGATCGGCTATCACGGCGAATTCCTGACCGACACGCGCGGCACCGGTGTTCTGAACCGCGTGTTCAACAGCTGGGCCGCGCACAAGGGCGCCATCCCCGGTCGCCGCGCCGGCGTGCTGATCTCGATGGAGAACGGAACCTCTGTGGCCTATGCGCTCTGGAACCTCGAAGAGCGTGGACGCCTGTTCATCGGCGCGCAGGCCGATATCTATCAGGGCATGATCATCGGCGAACATAGCCGCGACAACGATCTGGACGTGAACCCGCTGAAGGGCAAGAAACTGACCAACGTCCGCGCCTCCGGCACGGATGAGGCGGTGCGCCTGACCACGCCGATCACGATGACGCTGGAACAGGCCATCGCCTATGTCGACGATGACGAACTGGTCGAAGTCACGCCGAACGCGATCCGCCTGCGCAAGCGCTACCTTGATCCGCACGAGCGCAAGCGCCACGCGAAAGCCAAGTGATATCAATGTGTCAGGGCGCGATACTCACGCGCCCTGACACCTCCAGACTGCCGTCGGGCCGACGTTGCACGACGATGATTTCGCCCGAAGACGGCACAACGCCTGTCAGCGCCGAGATATTGACCTGATGGGTCACCAGCAAAAGCCGGGTATCCATGGGCTGTGCCGCAATTGCGGCCAGCGCATCGCGCGTCTGGCCGGGTCCTTTCGCGCGATCGCCGAAGAAGGAATGCAGGAAGGGGCGCACCTCGAACGCGCCCATGTCCAGCAGGCGCGCGGTATCCACACAGCGACACCAGCCGCTTGACCAGACCTGATCAAAGGCGATGCCCTGCGCGCGCAGCGCCTCGCCCGTCCGGCGCGCCTGATCGCGCCCACGATTGTCCAGGTTCCGCTGGGTCGCGCAATCGCCAAGCACGAAACCCGCAGGATCGCCCCCACCGGGCGCGATGGCATGACGCATCAGCGCGATGGCGCCGGGTGCGCGCAGCGCATCCCAATCGTTGGCCCACAAGGGCGTTGGCAGCAGAAGAAGAAGGAATGCGACAAGACGGGACAACATGGCACCTGCTTTCGGGATTGGTCCCCGAAAGCTAGGTCAATCGCGCCATCGGTCCAGCACGATGCCGGCGGCATCGCGCCTCATCGGCCTTATTCGGTGATTTCGACGATCACCAGCTCGCGCTCGGATGCGCCGCGCGCATGGCTCAGCGCCTCCTGGTATTCGGGTGAGTGATAGCAGGCTTCCGCCGCCTCGACCGAAGGAAAGCGCGCCACCACGTTGCGCGGACGTTCCTTGCCCTCAAGCTGGACGAAACGCCCGCCACGGGCGATGAAGGCGCCGCCATGCTTGGCAATGGCGGGGCCCGCCAGCTGCGCATATCGCCCGTAAGCCTCGGGGTCTGTCACGGTCACATGGGCAATCCAGAGTGCGCTCATCGGTCTTTTCCTTCTTCAGATCCCGTCCACGATCACAAGATCGCGGCGGCTGCTGCGCAAGGCGATCGGCAGGATCGCCTGATATTCAGGTGAATTATACCACGCAAGCGCTTGTTCCCGCGTGGGAAAGCTGATCACGACATGGCGGTCTGGCCCTTGGCCTTCGACCTGCACCATCGGCCCGCCTTTCACCAGAAAGGTACCACCCGCCTTCTCGGCCAGCGCGACCGTCTGGCTGGCATAGGTCTTGTAATCCTCAAGATCGGTCACTTCGATCCGCGCGATGATATAGACTGTCATGGTCTGATCCTTCCCTCAGGCGCCAAGCAGCGCTTCGACGGCGGTGATCGCCTCGGCTGCCTTGGATGCATCCGCACCGCCGCCCTGCGCCATGTCGGGCCGGCCACCGCCGCCCTTGCCACCCAGTGCCGGCACCGCCGCGCGCACCATGTCCACAGCCGACACACGGCCTGTCAGGTCCGCCGTCACGCCCGCCGCCACCGCGGCCTTGCCATCGGCATCCGCAATCAGCAGGACCGCACCCGATCCGATGCGCTGCTTGTGCTCGTCGATCAGCGCGGGCAGATCCTTGCCGGACACCCCCGACAATACCTGAGCAATGAAGGACACACCGTTGATTTCCTTGACTTCCGGCGCCGCCCCTTGCCCTGCGCCGCCGGCCATGGCCAGTTCGCGGCGCAGTTGCGCCACCTCGTTGGACAGCGCGCGACGCTCGTCCAGCAGGGCGCGCAGACGGTCTGCAAGGTCGGCAGGCTGCGCCTTGAGCGTGTCACAGGCCTGGGCCAGGCGTTGCGCCTCGGCCCGCATATGCGCCACGGCGGCCTCGCCGGTCAGCGCCTCGATCCGGCGCACACCCGCGCTGGACGCGCTGTCGCCGAGGATCACACAGACCCCGATATCGCCCGTACGCGCGACATGGGTGCCGCCGCAAAGCTCGATCGACCAGGTCTTGCCGTCATGGCCCTTGCCCGTATCGGCGCGCCCCATCGACACGACCCGCACCTCATCGCCGTATTTCTCGCCAAAAAGCGCCTGTGCACCGATGTCGCGCGCGTCATCGGGCGTCATGATCCGTGTCTCGACCGGGCTGTTCTGCCGGATGAAGGCGTTGACCTGATCCGCCACGCGGCTCAGCTCTGCCGCGCTCAGCGCCTTGGAATGGCTGAAGTCAAAGCGCAAACGATCCGGCGCGTTCAGCGACCCGCGCTGTGCCACATGATCCCCCAGCGCCTCGCGCAGGGCTTCATGCAGCAGGTGCGTGGCCGAGTGATTGGCACGGATCGCCGCGCGCCGTGCGTGATCCACCTCCAGCGCGCCATGGCCGCCCTTGACGATCTCGCCCTCGACGACCTCGCCGAAATGGATGAAGACACCGGCCGATTTGCGCGTGTCCGTGATCCGCACCAGCAGCTCATGCCCGCGCAGGAAGCCCGTATCGCCCACCTGACCGCCGCTTTCCGCATAGAAGGGCGTCTGGTTCATGACGATCTGCACGCTCTCGCCCGCCTTGGCAGACGGAACCTCTGCCCCCTCGCGCACCAGCGCCAGCACCTGCCCTTCGGCGGTTTCCGTGTCATACCCCAGAAAATCCGTGGCCCCATGCGCATCGGCGATATCGAACCAGATCGTGGCATCCGCCGCCTCGCCGCTGCCGGACCAGGCCGCGCGCGCCTTGGCTTTCTGCTCGGCCATCGCGGTATTGAAGCCGTCGGTATCCACCGCCCGGCCCTTTTCGCGCAGCGCATCCTGCGTCAGGTCCAGCGGGAAGCCATAGGTATCATAAAGCTTGAACGCCGCCGCCCCCGGCAAGGACTCCCCCTCGGGCAGGCCGGACAGTTCATCATCCAGAAGGCGCAGACCCCGATCAAGCGTCTGCTTGAAGCGCGACTCCTCAAGCCGCAGAGTCTCTTCTATCAGCGCCTGCGCGCGCGTCAGTTCCGGATAGGCCGCGCCCATCTGGCGCACCAGCGCGGGCACCAGCTGATGCATGACCGGATCCTTCGCGCCCAGCAGATGCGCATGACGCATCGCGCGCCGCATGATCCGGCGCAGCACGTAACCGCGCCCGTCATTCGACGGCATCACACCATCGGCGATCAGGAAGGAGGTCGAGCGCAGGTGATCCGCGATCACCCGGTGATGCGTCTTGCCCGGCCCGTCGGGATCGGTCGAGGTAACATGCGCACTGGCCTCGATCAGGCTGCGGATCAGGTCGGTCGCATAGTTGTCATTGGTGCCCTGCAGCAGCGCTGCGACCCGCTCGATCCCCATGCCGGTGTCGATGGATTGCGCGGCAAGCTCGCGCCGGCTGCCATCCTCGAACTGCTCGTACTGCATGAAGACGAGGTTCCAGATCTCGACGAAACGATCGCCATCCTCGTCGGGGCTGCCCGGAGGACCGCCCCAGATGTGATCGCCGTGGTCAAAGAAAATCTCGGTGCAGGGGCCGCAGGGCCCGGTCGGACCCATCATCCAGAAGTTGTCATTGGTGGGAATACGGATGATCCGATCATCCGACAGCCCCGCCACCTTCTTCCAGATGGTCGCGGCCTCGTCATCGGTGTGGTAGACCGTGACCAGCAGCCGATCCTTGGGAATGTCGAACTCCCTGGTCAGCAATTCCCAGGCAAAGGGGATCGCTTCGCTCTTGAAATAGTCGCCAAAGCTGAAGTTACCCAGCATTTCGAAGAATGTGTGATGCCGCGCGGTATAGCCCACATTGTCCAGGTCGTTGTGCTTGCCCCCGGCGCGCACGCATTTCTGCGCCGTGGTCGCGCGCGTATAATCGCGATGCTCGACCCCGGTGAACAGGTTCTTGAACTGCACCATGCCCGAATTCGCGAACATCAGCGTAGGGTCATTGCGCGGCACAAGCGGGCTGGAGGGCACAACCTCGTGCCCCTGCTTGGCAAAATAGGACAGGAAGGTCGATCGGATATCATTCAGCGTGGGCATGGGCGGACTTTCCGTTAAGGTCACGGGCTTTGCGCTGATGTAACGGGCACAGGCGCGCCTGTCCACAGGCGCTTGGCGATGTGCGTCGCGCAAATGCAAAAGGCCCGCCGGTGAGGGCGGGCCTTGGCGAAAGAACGCAGGGCGGGTCCCGCAGGACCCCGGCCCGATCACCCTTCCACGACATCCTCGTCATCGCCACCTTCGGCGCCCATGTGGAAATCAAGCCCATGCGACGCGCGGATCTTGTCCTCGATCTCAAGCGCGACCTGCGGGTTGTCGCGCAGGAACTGCTTGGAATTCTCGCGCCCCTGGCCCATGCGCTCGTCGCCATAGCTGAACCAGGCGCCCGATTTTTCGACCACACCGGCCTTGACCCCAAGGTCCAGCAACTCGCCGGTCTTGGAAATCCCCTCTCCATACATGATGTCGAACTCGACCTGCTTGAAAGGAGGGGCCACCTTGTTCTTGACCACCTTCACGCGGGTTGCGTTGCCCACAACCTCGTCACGGTCCTTGATCGCGCCGATCCGGCGGATATCCAGACGTACCGAGCTGTAGAATTTCAGCGCATTGCCGCCCGTCGTCGTCTCGGGGCTGCCGAACATCACGCCGATCTTCATGCGGATCTGGTTGATGAAGATCACCATGCAGTTCGAGCGGCTGATCGACCCGGTCAGCTTGCGCATGGCCTGGCTCATCAGGCGGGCCTGCACGCCCACGTTGCTGTCACCCATGTCGCCTTCAAGTTCGCTTTTCGGGGTCAGCGCCGCGACGCTGTCGACCACGACCATGCTGACCGCACCAGAACGCACCAGCGTATCCACGATCTCCAGCGCCTGTTCGCCAGTATCGGGCTGGCTGATCAGCAGCTCTTCCAGGTTTACGCCAAGCTTCTTGGCATATTGCGGATCCAGCGCATGTTCGGCATCCACGAAAGCGCAGATCCCGCCCTTCTTCTGCTCCTCGGCCACGCAATGCAGCGTCAGCGTGGTCTTGCCCGAGCTTTCGGGGCCGTAGATTTCGATGATCCGGCCCTTCGGCAGGCCGCCGATCCCCAGCGCGATATCAAGACCCAGCGACCCGGTCGAGGTCGCCTCGATGTCGCGCATGACGTTCTCGCCACCAAGTTTCATGATCGAGCCCTTGCCGAACTGCCGTTCGATCTGGGCCAGCGCACTGTCGAGCGCCTTCTGCTTGTCCGCGTTTTTCTTGCTGTCCATTGAAAGAAGATCTGCCATTGCCATTGTTATGACCCCTTATTCCACACCCGGTCGCGGGCGGCAACGATTGCCTGTGTTCCTGTCTTGTTCTTGTTTTTGGTTATGAGACCAAAACAGGAACATTTCAAGATCAATTTTCGTGGTTCCACTTTTGCCCAAACTGGTTAAGGAGTAGTTTAAGGTTGTGAAAACGGTTCGGTAGCCGCGGCAAGAGAGGTCACATGCTGGTTTTCTGGAAGCAAGGTCTGGTCTTTCTGTCGGTGCCCAAGACCGGAACGACCGCCTGGGAAGAGGCCCTGGCCCCCCATGCCGCGATCGCGGTGCTTGACCCGCCCGAGCTGAAACATGCCCCGCTTTACCGTTACAACCGTTTCTTTCGGCCGATGTTCGAGAAGGCCTGCAAGACCGATACGGTCGAAACCCTTGCCGTGATGCGCGAGCCGATCAGCTGGCTTGGCAGCTGGTACCGGTTCCGCCGGCGGCCCTTCATGCAGGGCAAACCCAATGCCACCTTCGACGTCAGCTTTGACGAATTCGTAACCGCCTACATGCAGAAGGACACACCCGGTTTTGCCAATGTCGGCAGCCAGGCTCGTTTCCTGGAACCGCGCCCGAACGGCACGGCGATCGATCACCTGTTCCGCTACGAGGATCAGCCGGGCCTGTTGCGGTTCCTCGAGGATCGGCTGGAGATGCGAATCGTTCTGCCGCGCAGCAACGTCTCGCCCGAGATGGACCTGACACTCTCGCCCGCGGTCGAAGACCGGCTGCGGGATGTCTGCGCCGAAGAATTCGCCCTATGGGATGCGATCCCGGTGCGGGGCGGCTGACGCCCCGCAAGGACCGGCGTCAAGACGTCAATGCAGTTGGTCCTTCACCGTTTCGGTCAGATCGTTGAGCGAGAACGGCTTGGGCAGGAAGACCGAGTTGGGAATGCTTGCCTGGGCATCGCCGAATGATTCCTCGGCATAGCCCGAGACGAAAACCACCCGCACATCCGGCCTTTGCTTGAGCGCCTCTCGCACCCAGCTTGGCCCATCCATGCCGGGCATGATCACATCGGTCACGAAGATATCGACGCTGAGGCTGGTATCCTCCAGCGTGCGCAGGGCCTGTTCGGCCGAATCCGCCTCGATCACGGTATAGCCGCGCAAGCGCAGCGCCCGCGAGGCAAAGGCCCGCACCGGCGCCTCATCCTCGACCAGCAGCACCACGCCATCACCCAGCCGCTGCCCCTTGCCCGCCAGCACCGCAGCCGGCGCCTGCTGAACCGGTGCCGTGACAAGATCATGTCCGGGAAACAGCAGGGTGAAACATGTTCCCTGCCCGACCACGCTGTCCACGAAGATATAGCCGCCGCTCTGCTTGACGATCCCGTAAGCCGTCGACAGGCCAAGGCCAGTCCCCTCGCCCGTGCGCTTGGTCGTGTAGAAAGGCTCGAAAACTTTCTGCAATTTGTCGGCTGGGATCCCATGACCATGATCCGAGACCTTGACCGAGACATAGGAGCCCGGCGGCAGCGTGACGCGGTCCCGCTCCATCGGCTTGCGCAACAGCAACCCCTCGGTCTCGATCCGGATCTCGCCGCCGCCGGGCATCGCATCGCGGGCATTGACGACAAGGTTCATCAAGACCTGCTCCAGTTGCCGCTTGTCCGCCCGCACGGCCTGCTGCACCGGTTCATGGGTCAGCGTCAGGGTGATCTTCTCGCCGACAAGACGGTTCAGCAGATGGGTCAGGTCCGACAGCGTGTCGCGCAGGTCCAGCACCTCGGGCCGGAGAGTCTGCTTGCGCGAAAAGGCCAGCAACTGACCCACCAGAGCGGCTGCGCGGTTGGCGTTCTGGTGGATCTGCACCAGATCACCGTAATCGGGATCGCCCTGGTCGTGACGCAGCAACAGCAGGTCGCAATGACCTGAAATGGCGGTCAGCAAATTGTTGAAATCATGCGCCACGCCGCCGGCCAGTTCGCCGATGGCCTGCATCTTCTGACTCTGGACGAATTGCGCCTCCAGCGTCTTGAGCTCTGTCGCATCCGACAGTACCGCGATCAGCGCAGGCTGGCCGCGATCCTGCACGCGGTTGAGCGTGACCTGGACGAACACCTCGTTATCGGTGCGTGTAAGGCGCAGGAATTCGGAATGCGGCCCGGCGCGGCCCACCGCAGCCTCGGCCAGCCAATCGGCAATCGAGCGGCCCAACCCCTCCATCAGGTCGGACATGCGGCGCGGGGCGCCATCGCGATATCCCAGCAACTCGCGCGCGGGACGATTTGACAAAAGGACATCCCCCTCGGGATCGAGTTTCAACAGCGGCACCGGCAAGGCGTCGAAAAAGCGCCACCCTTCCTGCAGATCGGTACCGCCGCCTTGAAAGGTTTCCGCGCTGTCCGGCATGGGCAGCAGGAACACCTCACGCCGCCCGACACCCGGTTCGGTTTCAAACACAAGGCAGGGCGTCTGCCCCTTGGCCGTCGCGATACGGTGAATCTGACCCTGGCGAAACGGCAGATCGGTGCACAACCGATCAAGCGACTTCACCCTTTCCCCGATCAGACAGCGTGCCGCGTCATTCATCGACAGAATCGCACCGCCACGCCCGACTGTCAGCATGGCGATATCGGTCCCCGTCATGCCCCGTGTCGCGGGGGATCGGCTTGCAATATCCTCGGCCCGCCAGAGAAAGGCGCCCCCATCAAGGCGGGTCACGGCCAGACGCAGATGCCCCCCGCGGATCACGACATCCTCCCGCGCGGCCCCTTGCGCCGTGGCCTTGGCCTGCAGCCGAAACAGCAAGGGACCCGGATTGGCCAGAACACCGCGAAACAGCCACTGCAGGGTTTGACCACCCTGCGGGGCGAAACGCGCAACGGCGGCGGGATTGCAGAATGTCACCTCCCCGTCCGCGTCCGACAGGATCGCGGGGGTGATGTCGCGCGCCACAAGATCCCTGATTGCGGCGGCCCGCCGCCCGGCGGCCATGACGCGCAGGCGACGCCCCAGGAAAGCCAGCGTCAGCGTGGCCCCCAGAACCGATGTGACCGCAAGAAAGATCTGCGACAGACCGTCATCGTCCAGCGTCATGGCAAAGGCCAGCGACAACACCGCCAGCAGGGACAAAACCCCCGCATGAGCGATGATGCGG
>JBFHIW010000015.1:0-68280 GCA_041596235.1 Paracoccaceae bacterium | reverse complement strand
AGCGGTTGCAGCGTCAGGTTGGCGAAAGGCAACGCCTCGGCGACCATGCGGCGCAGGATAGTATCGCTGTCGCCGGTCTCGACCTGCCAGCGGGCACCGTCATGGCGGGCCCCAAGCCAGAGGGGCGGCACAAGGTCCGGTGGCAACGCGAAGCCAAGCCGGGTGAGTCTGGCGCGGTCACGGATCGCGTCGATCCGGCCTGCCAGAACGGTCTCGCCCCGGTCGATCACGGCGATGGAGGAACAGATGGCCTCGATCTCGTCCCAGTGATGCGAGGTCAGCACCAGCGCTCCGCCCTGCGCGACATAGCTGCGGGCCATGACGCGAAAGGCATCCTGTGCGGCGCTGTCCAGCCCGGATGTAGGCTCGTCCAGAAACACCAGAGGGGGCTGGCCGACGAAGGCCAGCGCCAGCGCCACGCGGCGCATCTGGCCGCCCGAGAAGCCTGCCACGCGGCGGTCGATCAGATCGCCAAGGCCGAAGTCTGCGGTCAGACGGTCGATCGCAGGGGTAACGCCGTAGCGCATCGCGGCATAGGTCAGGATCTCGCGCGGGGTGACCTGAACGGGAAGATCCGTGGCCTGCGGCGTGGCCCCCGTCAACCTGCGGGCGGCGGGGCTGCCGGCGGGGTGCCCGAAGACCAGTGCCTGCCCAGCATCCGGGGTGCGCAGGCCCATCAGCATCGACAGCGTGGTGGACTTGCCCGCCCCGTTCGTGCCCAGCAATCCCAGCGCCTCGCCGGGTGCGAGGTCCAGATCGATCCGCGACACGGCCTGCACCGCGCCGAAGCGTTTGGCCAACCCACGGGCATGGATGGCAAGGTCTGAGGAAGAGAGTATCATTGGCGATCCCGATACTTGCAACTTTTCGGGGGGACCCTATTCATACGCATATGCGCCAGGCCAAGACAGGTTACGTGTCCGACATGGAAAACACCGCGAATGGCGGTCCGGTGGCGTTGGCGCTTCGCCAACTGCAGCGCCAGATCAGCGGCCCCGCCTTCTGGATCGTCGTGGGCGGCATGGTCCTGATCGCGGCGATCGCCGGGCCTTATTACACGCTGGAGCGGCTGAACTTTGCCGAAAGGCTGGTCTACTGGGGCGTAATCATCGGGATATCCGCGGTGATCATGACCTTTCTGTCGGTCCTGGCCCATCGTGTGACCGAGGCGCGGGGATGGAATTGGGCGCTGGTCGCGGTGCTGGCCGGGATGGCGGGCATCCTGCCGGTTCTGGGCACCGTCTGGCTGGCCGGAGGGCTGGCTACGGGTTTTGCGTCAGGCGGGCCGGGGATCATCACGCTGGCGGCCTATGTCGCGCCATCGGTGGTCGGGGTCACGCTGGCGGTCAATGCCTATATCGAAGTGCAGGAAAGGATGGCCCCCAAGGCCGGCGTCGCGCCCGAGCCTCAGCGCGCAGACGCGGCGATGACCGTGCTGCAGGGCAAGCTGCCGCATCATCTGGGCCGCGAGATCGTGGCGGTACGGGCGCAGGATCATTACCTTGAGGTGACGACGCCCAAGGGCCAGTGCATGGTGCTGATGCGGCTTGGGGATGCGGTCAGCGATCTGGCGCTCTTGCCGGGGATGCAGGTGCATCGGTCCTGGTGGATCAGCCTGGCCCATGTCGCGCGCATCGAAAAGGGCGCCAACGGGCCGGAGGTCGTGATGAGCCATGGCCTGCGCGTGCCCGTGGGGCGCAGCTATCGCGCGGCCTTTCGCGCGGCGATGGCCGACAGGGGTGCCGCGCAGGGCTAGGGCCTGAGGCGCGGGGCCTCGGGCCCGATGCGTCAGACCACCCGCCCCCAGAGGTCGTATTCACCGGCCTCGTCGACCTCGACCTTGACCACGTCGCCCACGCTCAGCGCCTCGGTGCCCTCGTCGATGAAAAGGTTGCCGTCGATCTCGGGGGCATCGGCCCATGTGCGGCAGGTGGCGATGCCGTCCTCGTCGATATCGTCCACGATGGCCTCGATCACGCGGCCCACCTTGGCGGTCAGTTTCGCCTCGGAAATGGCTTGCGCCTTTTCCATGAAGCGATCCCAACGGTCCTGCTTGACCTCGTCCGGTACGTGGTCGGGCAGGGCGTTCGAACGGGCACCGGCCACGTTTTCATATTTGAAACAGCCCACGCGATCCAGCTGCGCCTCGTCCAGCCAGTCCAGCAGAGTCTGGAATTCATCCTCGGTCTCGCCGGGATAGCCCACGATGAAGGTCGAGCGCAGGGTGATGTCGGGGCACTGGCTGCGCCAGGCCGCGATCTCGTCCAGCGTCTTTGCCGCAGCCGCAGGCCGCGCCATGCGGCGCAGCACATCCGGGTGCGCGTGCTGGAAGGGAATATCCAGATAGGGCAGCACGCCCGAGGCCGGATCCGCCATCAGCGGAATCAGGTCGCGCACATGCGGATAGGGATAGACGTAATGCAGCCGCACCCATGCGCCGAGGCTGCCCAGATCACGGGCGAGATCCGTGATATGGGCGCGGTGGCCGTTGGCGGTGGCATGCTTGATATCCACGCCGTAGGCCGATGTGTCCTGACTGATCACCAGCAGTTCCTTCACCCCGTTCTGGACAAGGCGTTCGGCCTCGCGCAGAACGGCATGGGCGGGGCGGCTGACAAGGCGGCCGCGCATGTCCGGGATGATGCAGAACTTGCACTTGTGATTGCAGCCTTCCGAAATCTTCAGATAGCTGTAGTGGCGCGGCGTCAGTGACACGGCGGATGCGGGCAGCAGGTCGATGAATGGATCGGGCGCGGGCGGCACAGCTTTGTGCACGGCATCCAGCACTGCCTCGTATTGATGGGGGCCGGTCACGGCCAGCACCTTGGGATGCGCCCCGGTGATGTACTCGGGTTCCGCCCCAAGGCAGCCGGTCACGATCACGCGGCCATTCTCGGCCAGCGCTTCGCCAATGGCGTCAAGGCTTTCGGCCTTGGCGCTGTCCAGAAAACCGCAGGTGTTCACGATCACCGCATCGGCCCCGGAATAGTCGGGGCTGATCGCATATCCTTCTGCGCGCAGGCGGGTCAGGATGCGTTCGCTGTCCACCAGCGCCTTGGGACATCCAAGGCTGACCATGCCGATGGTCGGCTGGCCGGGACGGGGCGCATCCTTGATCAGGGCGCGCGGGGCAAGGTCGGGGCGGAGGCTGGGCGGGTTCTGGGTCATTGGGCGCATATAATGCGCGGCCGCCTGCGTGGGAAGCGGGATTCGCCCCCATGGCACGGCGCAAGGCCTTGCAGTCGTGACAAGCGCGATCAGCTGGGCTAGCTTGGCCGCATCGACAAAGGATGCGCCCCATGTATCGCGGGATCTGGTTTACCTGAGCACATAAGCCCGAGCATGGGCATTGTGGGCGCAAGCATGCGCCCTAGCTTGTCGTATCCATTCCCTGAAGGCGCTTTTCATGTTCCGTTTCTTCGAAAATCTTGTCGATCCCTATTGCCCCTATCCCGAAAAGGACACGCCGCCGCAGACGCTGTGGCGCTTCATGCTGGACTATGCGCAGCCCTTCCGCCGCGTCTTCTGGGTCACGGGTTTCCTGTCCGTGCTGGTGGCGGCGGTCGAGATCGCGCTGATCTGGGTGATGGGCTGGATCGTCGATGCCCTGCAGGGCGATCCCGCGCAGTTCTGGGCGGAACATGGCTGGCAGATGATCGGGTTGGTCATCTTCATCCTTGTGCTGCGCCCGGCCATTCAGGGTCTGGACGTGCTGCTGCTGAACAACACGATCCTGCCGAATTTTGGCACATTGATCCGCTGGCGGGCCCATGCCCATGTGCTGCGCCAATCCGTGGGCTGGTTCGAGAACGATTTCGCAGGCCGCATCGCCAACCGCATCATGCAGACACCCCCCGCTGCGGGAGAGGCCGTGTTTCAGGTCTTCGACGCGATCACCTTTTCCATCGCCTATGTGGTGGGGGCGGTCGTGATTCTGGGGCAGGCCGATGCCCGGCTGATGCTGCCGCTGATTGCCTGGCTGGTGGCCTATGCGGCCTTGATGCGCTGGGCGATCAAGCGGGTGCAGCCCGCCTCCGAGGCGGCATCGGACGCGCGCAGCGCCGTCACGGGCCGTGTGGTGGACAGCTATACAAACATCCATTCGGTCAAGATGTTCGACCAGCACGGGCGCGAGCTGGAATTCGCGCGCGAGGCGATCGAGGAGGCGCGCACCACCTTTCAGGCCGAGATGCGGCTATACACGAAGATGGATTTCGGTCTGGTCTTTCTGAACGGGCTTCTGATCGTGGGCGTCGTCGGCTGGGCCATCTGGCTATGGATGCAGGGGCAGGCCAGCGTGGGCGCTGTCGCGGCGGCGACGGCGCTGACCCTGCGGCTGAACGCCATGACCGGCTGGATCATGTGGGCGCTGACCACCTTCTTCCGCCAGTTGGGCGTGGTGGCCGAGGGGATGCAGACCATCGCGCAGCCCATCACGCTGGCCGATGCGCCGGATGCCGTGCCGCTGACGGTCAAGCGGGGCGAGATCGTGATGGCGGGTGTGCGCCACAGCTATGGCCGCGCGGGTGGCGGGCTGGAGCAGGTCGATCTGCGGATCGCACCGGGTGAAAAGGTGGGTCTGGTGGGGCGCTCGGGCGCGGGCAAATCCACGCTGATGAAGCTGCTCCTGCGATTCTATGCGGCCGAGGGGGGGCGCATCGTGATCGACGGGCAGGACATCGCCCATGTCACGCAGGCCAGCCTGCGCGCCCATATCGGCATGGTCCAGCAGGACAGCGCGCTGTTGCATCGTTCGGTGCGCGACAACCTGCTTTATGGTCGCCCCGACGCCACCGAAGACGAGATGCGCCGCGCCGCCGCACAGGCGCAGGCGCTGGAATTCATCCCCGACCTTCAGGACGGCAAGGGGCGGCGCGGCTTCGATGCGCAAGTGGGCGAGCGCGGCGTGAAGCTGTCGGGCGGACAGCGGCAACGGATCGCGTTGGCGCGTGTCATCCTCAAGAACGCGCCGATCCTGCTGCTGGACGAGGCGACCAGCGCCCTCGACAGCGAGATCGAGGCCGCCGTGCAGGACACGCTTTACGGCATGATGGCGGGCAAGACGGTGATCGCGATCGCCCACCGCCTGAGCACGATCGCGCAGATGGACCGGATCGTCGTGCTGGACCGGGGCCGGATCGTCGAGGAAGGCACCCATGCCGATCTTCTGGCGACAGGTGGCCTTTATGCGGCACTTTGGGCGCGGCAGTCGGGCGGGTTTCTTGGGGATGACCTTGAGGAAGGGGGCACCTGATGCCCTGCGCCATGACCTGCACCGCTTTGGCCTTGACGCCTGTGGCGATTCCGCCTAATCACCCCAAACGGAATTCGGGGCGCCGCCGGTCGCGGTGCCCTTATGTGTTGAAGGCGCCGGATGCGCCCCTGATCAAGACGAGGATAAAGCCATGTCGCGCCGCTGCGAACTGACCGGAAAAGGCCCGATGACTGGCAACAATGTCAGCCATGCCAACAACAAGACCCGTCGCCGGTTTCTGCCGAACCTGAACGACGTGTCGCTTCAGTCCGAAACGCTGGGCCGCACCGTGAAGCTGCGCATCTCTGCAGCCGCCCTGCGCTCGGTCGATCACCGTGGCGGTCTGGACGCGTTCCTGGCGAAAGCCAAGGACGACACGCTGTCGGATGCGGCGCTGAAGATCAAGAAAGAGATCGCGAAGGCTCAGGCAACCGCCTGATACTTGCGTCATGACCTGTTGGAAACAGCCCTGCCGGTTCGGCGGGGCTGTATCCTTTTGTGCAGGCCTGTTGCCCGGGGCACGGCAATCCCGGCCTCTGCGACGGAATAGGCCCTTCCACGGGTGCGACGGCTTGCATATATCATTGCCATGACATTGCGATCCCATCCCCTGTTCGCCCTTGCGCTGGCCTTGCTTCTGGTCCTCACGGCCCAGTCCATGGCCGTGGCGCGCGGCACGCCGGGGGCAGCGGGGTCGATCGTTCTGTGCACGGGCACCGGGCCCGTCACCATCCTGACCGATGCGGAAGGCCAGCCCCTCGCGCCGGCCCATGTCTGTCCCGATTGCACGCTGTCTCTGATTGCCACCTTTGCGCATATAGCGCCGGAGGCTTCACGCCCCCTTGGCCGGGCCGAGGCGCTGGTCCTGCCCCCTGCGATCACGGTACTCCAGCGCAGTGTCCGGCCCTTTTCCGCGCGTGACCCGCCTGCGCAGGCCTGATCCCGAACACCCAAGATCAGACCAAACAGCAGACAAAAAGGAGAGACGCGATGTCTTTCAAAACCACTATTCTTGCGGCCAGTGCAGCCGCTTTCCTGGCCCTTCCCGCATTTGCCGCAGGCATCGAAGTGCATGACGCCTATGCCCGCAGCGCATCCGAGATGGCGGTGACAGGCGGCGCCTTCATGGTCATTCATAACCATGGCGGTGAAGCCGATCGGTTGATCGGCGCATCATCGAATGCAGCCGAAAAGGTCGAACTGCACACGCACAAGGAAGACGCTAACGGCGTGATGCGGATGATCCACGTCGAGGAAGGGCTTGACCTGCCCGCCGATGGCGAGATCGTGATGGAACGCGGCGGTCACCATGTGATGTTCATGGGGCTGAAGGAACCCATGAAGCAGGGCGACATGATCGACCTGACCCTGACCTTCGAAAAGGCGGGCGATGTGGCTGTGCAGGTCGAGGTGGATCTTGAACGCCAACCTCAGGCCGGAGCGCATGGCGGCATGAACCACGGCGGCATGAACCACGGCACGATGAAAAAGAACTGACGGCGACAGGTCCGTCACGGTGACAGGCCGGGCCCCTCGGGGTCCGGCCTTTGCCATTCAGCGGCCCAGGATCTCCGCCACCCAGGCCGGCACTTCGCGCGAGGCGGGGCCAAGGCGCGTTTCCGCGAAATCCGATACTACGGCTGAAGGTTCAAGGTTGATCTCGACCGTATGCGCGCCCGCGCGATCCGCGTCCTGCACGAAGGCCGCCGCCGGGTAGACCTGGCCGGATGTGCCGATGGCCGCGAAGATGTCGGCGGCGCGCAGCAGGTCCCAGATCGTGTCCATGTGATAGGGCATCTCGCCGAACCAGACCACATCGGGCCGCGCGGCAGGGGCCGCGCAGGCGGGGCAGGGATGGCCCGGCTGCATCTGGGCCGGGGCCGCCCAGCGATGCCCGCAAGCGGCACAGAGCGCGCCTGCAAGCGTCCCATGCATATGCAGCACGCGGCGCGACCCTGCCGCCTCGTGCAGCGCATCCACGTTCTGCGTCACGATCGTGACCTCGCCGGGATAGGCCGCCTCCAGGCGTGCCAGCGCATGATGCGCGGGATTGGGCCGGGCCGCCGCAGCCTGCACGCGGCGCGCGTTGTAAAAGCGGTGCACCAGTCCGGGATCGCGGGCAAAGCCCTCGGGCGTGGCGACATCCTCGATCCGGTGCTGCGCCCACAGCCCGCCTTCGTCCCGGAAGGTACCAAGACCGCTTTCGGCGGAAATGCCCGCGCCTGTCAGGATCACGATCGGTCCCATCTGAATGCCTTTCCCCTCGCGGTGATGCGCCCAGCCTATCGGCTTTGCGCCGGCTGGCAATATGCCGTGTCATCCCATCGAAGCAGCGCCCGGATCGCCGCGGTTTCAGGTTTTCCGAAACGGTGTTTCACAGCTTTGAAAATGGGTTTCCGTCGCGATGGAACACCCTTGTCCCGCGACGGGATATTCCGCTCAATACATGGGGAAAGGACCCCTCCCATGACCATCAGACATCTGAAATCCGCGCACCCACAACCCCTTGAGGCACAGGCTGATACCGCCGATGCGGTCCGCATCCTGCTGGCGCAACTGGCCCAGGGTGGCGAGGACAAGGCCCTTGATCTGGCCCACAGGCTGGATGGCTGGACCGGTCCGATCGTCGTGCCGCCCGACGCGGTGGCGCGCGCGATCGCAACCGTGCCGCAGGGCCTGCGCGACGACATTGCCTATGCCCATGACAATATCCGCCGCTTTGCCGAGGCGCAGCTTGCAACCTGCGCGGACATGCAGGTGGAATTGCGCCCCGGCCTTGTCGCCGGGCAGCGCTATGTCCCGCTGGCCGCGGCAGGTGCCTATGTTCCGGGCGGCCGCTATGCGCATATTGCAAGCGCGTTGATGACGATCACCACCGCCAAGGTGGCGGGGGTCGGGCATGTCACTGCGGCGTCCCCGGCCCGCGCGGGGCAGGGGATCCCGGCGCCGATCCTCTATGCGATGCATCTGGCGGGGGCCGATCACATCCTGGCCCTTGGCGGGGTGCAGGCCATCGCCGCAATGGCGCAGGGGCTTTTCGGGGCGCGACCTGCCGATATCATCGTGGGACCGGGCAACCAGTATGTGGCCGAGGCCAAGCGCCAGATGTTCGGCCCGCTTGGCATCGACATGTTCGCAGGTCCGACCGATTCGATGGTGCTGGCCGATGATGATGCGGATCCCGATCTTGTCGTCTGGGATCTGGTGGGACAGGCCGAACATGGCGCAAATTCTCCTGTCTGGCTGGTCACGACAAGCGCAGATCTGGCGCAAAGGGTGATGGACGCTGTCCCCCGCTGCCTGGCTGCATTGCCCGAACCCAACCGCAGCGCCGCCACTGAGGCCTGGGACAGCCTCGCCGAGGTGATCCTGTGCGACACATCCGAAGAGATGGCCGCCGTCGCCGACAGCTACGGTCCCGAACACCTGCATGTGCAGGCCGATGACCTCGACTGGTGGCGGGGGCGCCTGTCGTCCTACGGCTCGCTGTTCCTCGGGGCCGAGGCGACCGTGGCCTTCGGCGACAAGGCATCGGGCCCCAACCACGTGCTGCCCACATCCGGGGCCGCGCGCTATACCGGGGGGCTGTCGGTGCACAAATTCCTCAAATGCACGACATGGCAGCAGGTCAGCCCGCAGGCGCTGCCCGATCTGGCCCGCGTGACCGCCAGCATCAGCCGCGCCGAGGGGATGGAAGGCCATGCCCGCAGCGCCGAGATCCGGCTGGACAAATTCTGCGCCATGCCCAGACTGGCCGCCAATACCTGAGGAGAAGCCATGCACCTAGCCACACCCGCCCGCGCGACCCTGAGCCGAGGGTGTGATGGCTGAAGCGACAGCGATGCGCCCCGTCGGCATCCTCGGCGGCATGGGGCCCGAAGCAACGATCCTGCTGATGCAGAAATGCCTTGCTGCGGTCGCCTCGGGCGCGCAGGGCGCCCTGGATGACGCCGATCATATCCCCCTGATCGTGCACCAGAATCCGCAGGTGCCCAGCCGTATCGCGCGGTTGATCGAGGGGCATGGGCCCGATCCCGCCCCGGTGCTGGCGCAGATGGCCCGCGATCTGGCGGCCGCCGGCGCGCAGGCGCTGGCCATGCCCTGCAATACCGCGCATCACTATGCCGATGCCGTGCAGGGCGCGACCGCGCTGCCCTTCCTTGACATGATCGGGGCCACCGCCGACCGACTGTCCGGGGCAGGCGCGCGCCGCATCGGCATGCTGGCCTCGCCCGCGACACGTCTGACGGGGCTTTTCGACCGGGCCTTTCGCGCGCGCGACATGATCCCGGTCTGGCTGTCGGATGATGCGCCGCTGCTCGAGCTGATCCGCGCCGTCAAGGCAGGCCAGCCCCTCGATGCCCTTGCGCCGCGCATGGCGGCCCTTGCGGGGCTTGTGGTGACGCAAGGTGCCGATCACCTGCTGGTGGCTTGCACCGAACTTTCGCTTCTGACCCATGCCATGCCGGAAGGCGTGCCATGGACCGACAGTCTTGACTGCCTCACGGACCGGATCGTGGCTTTCGCCCGGCCCTGAGGTTCTTCTTGCGGCAAATATCCTCGGGGGGGATGGCCCCGCAGGGGCCAGCGGGGGGCAGACAGCCCCCCGTCACAGGCGTGTCCATCCGGGCTTAGCTGCACATGGCAGCGGCGGTTTCCCCGAAAGCGCGAGATTTGCGCCAGAATGTCTCGTGATTCTGGCTGTCCGACTGGCGGATGTCCTGCGCCATTTGCGGGTCGCGAAAGAATTTCGCAGCCATGCGCTGATCGCTGCGCGACAGGGTCTGATCCGCGACCTGCTGGATACAGCTGCAAAGCCGCGCTGACCGCGCCTTGCGATCCGAAGACATGCAGGCCCGGTCGATCGGGCCGGCCATCGCCACGCCGGGCGAGATCACGACGGCCACGGGGGCCAGCATACCGGCCAGTGCGGCCGCCATCAGCATCTTCTTCATCTCGTGCCTCTTGTCTTGCGCCGCTGCCCTGCCTTTGCGGCAATGTGTCATGCGGCTCCTCTGCTCGCGGTGAATATGCCCGAAAAAACGCATCTGTCAAAGGGATGAAATGCCGCGCTACTGCGCAATCGACGGCGTTTGCGCGGCACGCATCCGCGTGTTGCCGGTCATTGCGTGATCTCGGCGCGCGCGGGCACGCGTCGCGCGGCGGCACTGTCTGACGGGGGTGGGCCACGGGCAGGCCGGGCAGTGATCCGGTCGGGGCCTGCCTTGCCCCGCACCGGCGGCGCCGATCATGATGCGCAGCCCTTCAAGCCACCTTGACCAAAGCCTCATTCCCCATCATATCCCCCTGCATGACAGAGCTTTCGCGCATCCGCAATTTCTCCATCGTTGCCCATATCGACCACGGGAAATCCACCCTGGCCGACCGGCTGATCCAATCCACCGGCACCGTGCAGGACCGGGACATGAAGGCACAGCTGCTCGACAGCATGGATATCGAACGCGAGCGCGGCATCACGATCAAGGCCAACACCGTCCGCATCGACTACAAGGCCGATGACGGTGAAACCTATGTGCTGAACCTGATCGACACGCCCGGTCACGTCGACTTCGCCTATGAGGTCAGCCGTTCGATGCGCGCCGTCGAGGGATCGCTGCTGGTCGTCGACAGCACACAGGGCGTCGAGGCGCAGACCCTGGCCAACGTCTATCACGCGCTGGACGCGGATCATGAGATCGTGCCGGTCCTGAACAAGATCGACCTGCCCGCCGCCGATTGCGACCGCGTGGCCGCCCAGATCGAGGATGTGATCGGGATCGATTCTTCCGACGCGATCCGCGTCAGCGCCAAGACCGGCATCGGCATCCACGAGACGCTGGAGGCCATCGTCAAGCGCCTGCCCGCGCCCAAGGGCGACCGCAACGCCCCCCTGACTGCCATGCTGGTAGACAGCTGGTATGACGCCTATCTTGGCGTTGTCGTGCTGGTGCGGATCATGGACGGTGTGCTGAAAAAGGGCGACCGGATCACCATGATGCAGAACGGGTCCGTCCATCAGGTGGACCGGATCGGCGTATTCCGCCCCCAGATGCAGAATGTCGATCAGCTTGGCCCCGGCGAGATCGGTTTCATCACCGCTCAGATCAAGCAGGTGCGCGATACCCGCGTAGGCGACACGATCACCCACGAAAAGAAGGGTGCCACAAAGGCGCTGCCCGGCTTCAAGCCTTCGCAGCCCGTGGTGTTCTGCGGCCTGTTCCCGGTGGACAGTTCCGAGTTCGAGGATCTGCGCGACGCCATCGAAAAGCTGGCGCTGAACGATGCCTCCTTCACCTTCGAGATGGAAACCTCGGCCGCACTTGGCTTCGGGTTTCGCTGCGGTTTCCTGGGCCTGCTGCACCTCGAGGTGATCCGCGACCGGATCGAGCGGGAATATGACATTGACCTGATCACCACCGCGCCTTCGGTGATCTATCATGTCTACCTGCGCGACGGCACGATGAAAGAGTTGCACAATCCCGCCGACATGCCCGATCTGACCCATGTCGATCACCTCGAAGAGCCGCGTATCAAGGCCACGATCCTTGTGCCCGACGACTACCTTGGCGATGTGCTGAAGCTCTGCCAGGACCGGCGCGGCATCCAGCAGGACCTGACCTATGCGGGCAGCCGCGCGATGGTGGTCTATGACCTGCCGCTGAACGAGGTGGTGTTCGATTTCTACGACCGACTGAAATCGGTGACCAAGGGCTATGCCAGCTTCGACTATCAGCTCACGGGCTATCAGCAGGACAACCTGGTGAAGATGTCGATTCTGGTGAATGACGAGCCTGTGGATGCGCTGTCGATCATGGTGCATCGCGACCGCGCCGAGATGCGGGGCCGGTCGATGGTGGAAAAGCTGAAAGAGCTGATCCCCCGCCACATGTTCAAGATCCCGATTCAAGCCGCCATCGGCGGCAAGGTCATCGCGCGCGAGACGCTGGCCGCCCTGCGCAAGGACGTGACCGCGAAATGCTACGGTGGCGACGCCACCCGGAAGCGCAAGCTTCTGGACAAGCAGAAGGCGGGCAAGAAGAAGATGCGCCAGTTCGGCAAGGTCGAGATCCCGCAGCAGGCCTTCATCAACGCGCTGAAGATGGATACGTAAGGGGCGAGGCAGGCCCATCGTGCCATGCGCCCTGTTCGCTATCAGCGTTAACCCGGCGTTTACGGATTTTGACAGATACTCCGGTCAAGGCCGCGGGGCATTCCGCCCCCGGCGGTGCCATAGTATCGCCCATGCAAAAGACCCTGTCCGTCGCGCTTGTCCTGATCTTTCTTGCGGGGTGCGAGGTGCCCGCGCAGGACCCCGTCGTGACCGCCTATAATGGCGACAGCGTGAACATCATTCAGCCGGCCTTCACCTCGGCCACGGATCTGCAGCTTCTGGCGCTGGCCAACAGCATTTGCCAGCGCGGGTCAAAGAAACATGCCGAACGCGTCTCGGCACGACCGTTGCCGGATTTTCAAGGGACGGAATATCTGTTTCTATGCCTGAACCGGCCCTGATCCCGGTTTCGCTTGGCGATGGCTGCGGGATGTCGCATTCTTGCCATCGCATATGTCTTGACGAGGCTTGATATGCCTACATCCTCTCCCCGCGCCTATTCCCGCCTTCAGATCCGCCTGCACTGGCTGGTCTTCGGGCTTCTCGTCCTGCAATATCTGCTGCATGACCCCATGACCGAAGCCTTCGACATGATCGAGGACGGCTTGGTCCCCGCCTTCAATCCGCTTGTGGCGGCTCATGTCTTTGGCGGTTTCCTGATTTTCGTGCTGGCCGCGACGCGGCTTTATCTGCGCGCCGCGCGCGGTGTGCCGCCGCTGCCGGACACCGATCCGCCCCTGCAGAGGATCGCGGCCCATATCACCCATTACAGCCTCTATGCCCTGCTGATCGCCATGCCGGTCAGCGGCGCGGTCGCGTGGTTTCGCGCCAATGAGGCGGCTGCCGAGGCGCATGGCGTCATGCGCCTGATCCTGCTGGGGCTGGTCGCGCTGCATGTGGCAGCGGCGCTCCATCATCAGTTCGTGCTGAAGGACGGGTTGATGCAACGCATGCGAAAAGGCGATCCCGTCTGATGCAGATCAAGGTGAAGGGCGGCGCGCCGTACTAGACTTGGTCCAAGTCGGAATTGTCACGGAGGGCGCACCATGCTGCGACTGGGCTTCATCCTTCACCTGTTCATCGGATCAACCTTGGCGGGGATCGCCGTGATTGCCACGCTGGTGACGGGCTATGGCACGCTCTCTCCGATCCTGTTTGCGGCGTTGATCGGGTTTCTGGCGGCTTTTCCCGTCACATGGGCGGTGACACGCAAGCTGTACGAGAACGGCTGACACGGGTTTGTCCTGCTCTGACGAGCAGGCAAGTATCCTGTCCTTCGGGACAGGCGGGACGGAGACGGTGCGAGGGAGGGGTCCCCGTTGGGGCCGTCACCGTCCCGATAGATGGCAGGGGGTGCGCTGACGCCGCCCCCTGCCTTTTTCATCAGGCGTTCAAAATGGTCAGCTGGCCAGCCATGCCCGTACCGCCGCTTCGAACTCGCGCGGTTTTTCGGCATGCAGCCAATGGCCGGCACCGGGTATCTTGGCAAAACGCGCCGCCGGGAACAGCGCCTTGATCGTGCCGCGATGGTCGGGTTGCACATAGGGTGAATTGGCCCCGGTCAGAAACAGCGCGGGCTTGCCGAACTCTGCGTCAACCTGCGGAAAGCCAAGGATATGCGGCATCTGCTGCGACAGAACGTCAAGGTTCAGCCGCCAGCGTTTTTCCTTGAGATCAAGGGACTGGGTGAAAAAGGCGGGCAGGGTGGGATCATCCACCAATGCCGCAAGCTGGGCCTCGGCGTCCGACCGCTTTTCGACCAGGGACAGGTCCACCGCCTGCATCGCGGCGATATAGCGGCTCTGGTCATGGGCATAGCCAACCGGGGCGATATCGCCCACGATCAACCGCTCGACCAGATCGGGATGGGTCAGGGCCAGGATCATGGCGGCCTTGCCGCCCATCGAATGACCCAGCACCGCCATCGGGCCACCTTGCGCGCGGATCACGGCGGCCAGATCTTCGGCCATGTCGGGATAGGTATGGCTGTCCATCCAGGGGCTGACGCCGTGGTTGCGCATGTCCACCGCGATCACGGTGCGTTCGCTGGACAGCCGCTTGGCGATCACGCCCCAGTTGCGCCCGGACCCGTAAAGGCCGTGGGCGATCAGCAGCGGGGTGGGGCCATCGGGGCCGTCATGGCGAATGGTGTTCAGCATCTGCGCGGGCATAATCGGTTTCGCCTGACCTGTCCACGACATCAGGGCCGCGCGGCATCCACCAGTGCCCGGAACAGGGCGCGCTGCCTGCGCGCATAGATCAGGTATTCCGGATGCCATTGGACGCCAAGGGCAAAGGGCGGGGTGCTGCGCTCGACCGCCTGGATCATGCCGCCGTCATCGCGCGCCGCAATCACAAGGCCCTGTCCCAGCCTGTCCACCGCCTGCGAATGCAGCGCGTTCACCCGCATCGGCGCGGTACCTGCCAGTCCGGCCAGACCCGTGCCCTCCAGCACGCTCACATCCTTGCGCGGCAGGATCGTGCGGTAATGGCGACTGTCGGCATAATGGTCATAGGCGCGCTGATGCAGATTGCCACCCAGCGCCACGTTCAGCATCTGCGCGCCCCGGCAGATGCCCAGCACGGGTTTGCCCATCTCCAGCGCCTGACAGACCAGCCGTTGCTCCAAAGCGTCGCGGTCCGGGTCAAGCCGCGCCTCGGCCACCATTTCACCCGCGTAGAGCATGGGCGAGATATCGTCGCCGCCCCCGACGATCAGCCCGTCCACCGCGCCCATGTCAGCCGCGCGCCTGCTGTCCCAGCGCCGCGCCCGTCCCCCCGCAAGCCAGATATTGAGGGCGATCACGGGAAAGACGCGCCAGCCCGTGCGGCGCGAGGTTGTCACCCCGATACATGGTCTCATGGACAGGGCCTCATGACCAGATCGCCGCAGCACCCAGCGTCGCCTGCACCTGCTGGGCCCAGTCGCCGCGCAGCCCGGTCAGCCCCTTCCGGTGTTCGGTCCAAAGGTCTGCCAGATGTGCCAGAAGGTCCGGATCGGCAGCCACCCGTTCGATCAGAACCCAGCGGTTCCATTCATAGACCGCCGACCAGCCCGGCGCGCCCAGACGCGCCTCGGGCAGGCGATAGTGATAGGTGGGCCGCCCGCCTTTCAGCATGGCGGGATCCACCAGTTCGGCCAGCGCTGCGGGGCGCAGATGTTCCAGCAATGGCAGCAAATCCAGCCCTCGGTTCCGGGTCGGGGTCAGGTCCGCATAGGCGCGCAGCAGATCGTCGATGTCCCACCCGTCGCCCTCTGCGGCCAGAAGATCCACCAGACGGCGGGGCCAGGGATCGACAAAAGGCAGCAGGCGGCGGGACGGGTCGATTGGGTCCATGGCGCGCAGCCAGTCCTCCAGCAGCGCATAGGCCCTTGCAACGGGCAGGATATGGGCGGCCTCTGTCCCGGCCACTTCGGGGTTCAGATGCATCCCGAAGCCGTAAAGCATGCCGTCCTGCGATCCTTCGGCCCCGGCTGCGACCAGATCACCGATCAGCCCGTCCACCGCGACAAGATCGGCAGGCAAAAGGGGCGCGGTCACGATTTCCACCGGAACCACCGCGCGGGACCAGTTCAGCAGCTTGTCTGCGATCACATGGCCCGCCTTGTCGCGCAGGACGATGTCCAGCTCGATCCCGACATCGCCATGGGTGCTGCCTGTCACCGTCAGGTCATGGGCCGTCTTGGCCTGAACCGCGCCACCCCATGCGGCCTGCACGATGTCACCGGCCTGCGCCTCGGTCAGGCCGGCGAACTCGATCTCGACCCCCACATGTCGCGCCTTGCCCTCGGGCCCCTGCGGCAGGGGCAGCGGCCATGGCCGGTCAAGCGGGATGCGCGCGCGCATGTCAGTCGGATCGGTCAAGGGGTTGCACTCTCCATACAGTCTGCGGGAAGGTGGAGGATATGATCTATCGATACCAAATGGCAACCTGTGCGCAGGCAGAGGGTCGGACATGACGGGGCTTCGGCGCCTGTCATGGGCTGTGCTGCTGCTTGGCCTGACCCTGTGGATCGGCATCGCGCATCTGCCGGTCTGGCTGCCGCCCGCAACACCTGCGATCATCGCAGCGCAGCCGCAGCCGGGGCAGGGCCTGCATCGTGTGTTCGGATATGCGACATTGACCAATCCCCTGATCCGGCTGGCGGTTGTGGGCCGCGTGACACCCGCGCAAAAGGCGCGGCTTGCCGGATTTCGCCGCGATGGGCGCGACATGCGACCCGCGCCGGAAGGCACGCTGTCCGGCAAGGTCTTTGCCGTCGATGATGCGGGGCTGCTGCGGCTGGATCGCTACGAGCGGCTTGGCACGCGCTATCGCCGCGATTCCGTCACCCTTGTCGACGGGTCCAGCGCCTGGGCCTACAGGTTGATCCGCGATGACTGACAGATCCCCGGAACAGGCCCGCGCGGATGGCAAGCGGCGCATCTTCGCATGGCTGACCGCCAGCGAGGCCGCCGGGCTGCGCGCGGGCGAGGCGACGAATGGCCTGATCCACGTGCTGGCGCTGACCCTGACGAAAGTGGCGGACAGTCTGATCGATCCCAAGCTGGTGCTGGCCTGGCTTTTGTCCGCGCTGGGCGCGCCGGGATCGGTCATCGGCGCCCTCGTGCCGGTCCGCGAGGCCGGGGCGCTGCTGCCACAGTTGATTCTGGCGCGCCGCGTCGAGCGGGCCACGCAGCGCAAATGGATTTGGGCCTGCGGGGCGGCGGTGCAGGGGCTGTCGGTTCTGGGTATTGCCGGGGCTGTTCTGACATTGCAGGGCGCGGCTGCAGGCTGGACCGTGCTGGGGTTGCTGGCCCTGCTGGCGGCGGCGCGTGCGGCTGCCTCGGTCAGTTACAAGGATGTGCTGGCGCGCACCGTCGCCAAGGGACGCCGGGGCGCGGTCAGCGGTCTGGCCGGAGTCGTGGCCGCGATCGCGGCCTTCGGTTTCGGCCTGCTGATGGCGCTGGGCATCTTCGCCGTGGCAATCCCGGTTCTGGCGGGCGCGCTTGTCGTGGCCGGTGCGGCGTTCCTGCTGGCGGCCGCGCTGTTCCTGCGTCTGGCCGAGCCAGAAAATGCAGAGGATGCGCCGGATGAGGCCGGTATCGCAGCGCTCTGGCGTCCCCTTGTCGAGGACCGGCAGCTGCAAATCTTCGTGGCTGCAAGGGCCGCCCTGACCGTGACCGCACTGGCCACACCCTTCATCGTGATGCTGTCTTCGGCCAGCGGCCAGCCTGCGCTGGATCAGCTGGGTCCGATGGTGATGGCCTCGACCGCGGCGGCGGTGCTGTCCTCCTATGTCTGGGGGCGCTTGTCGGACCGCTCCAGCCGCCGGACCCTGATGGCCGCGGGGGCGCTGGCGGCGGCGGTGTTCGTGATCGTCGGGCTTGCCGGGATGCGACCGGCGGGGCTGGGTGGGGCCTGGGGTGCGGGGCTTGCGGTCTTTGCCGCGCAGATCGCCTATGAGGGGGTACGCGCCGGGCGAAAGCTGCATCTGACGGATATGGCCGAGGATGATTTTCGCGCCCGCTATACCGCCTTGTCGAATACGCTGATCGGCCTTGCGCTGATGGTCGGCGGGGCCTTCGGTTTGCTGGCGGACCGCTTCGGGCCCGCGGTTCTGCTGCTTGTCTTCGCCCTGTTTGCGCTGATCGGGGCGATTGTCGCCGCAAGGCTGGACGAGGTGCAGCAGCCCTGATCAGAGCCGACGGTGCCGCGCCACGGGCGGTTGCAGAATCGTCAAGTGATTGATCTGCTGTATCTATCGCGCGCAACGCGACAACGGATCCGGCAGCGCGCAGGAAGGCTTTCGCATGACAATTCCGCAGATGATGATCTTTGGCATCCTTGCCTTGACGATGGGCCTGTTCCTCTGGGGGCGGCTGCGCCATGACGTGGTGGCGCTGGCGGCACTGATGGCTTGCGTTGTGACGGGTCTTGTACCGGCGGCGGATGCCTTCGCAGGCTTTGGTCATCCTGCGGTCATCACCGTGGCTTGTGTTCTGGTTCTGAGCTATGGATTGCAACAATCCGGCGCTGTTGACCGGTTGGCGCGCAATGTTTTGCCGCGTGATGCCGGTAGGGTTGCAACACTTGGCGCTCTGATGGGGTTGGGTGCGCTTCTGTCCGGCTTCATGAACAACGTGGGCGCGATGGCCTTGCTGATGCCGATTGCCGTGCAGGTGTCGGGGCGTCTGGACCTCACGCCGGGGCAGGTTTTGATGCCGCTGGCCTTCGGCACGATTCTGGGGGGCATGACCACCCTTGTCGGCACGCCGCCCAACCTGATCGTGTCTGGCTTCAGGGCCGATGCGGGGCTGGAGCATTTCGGGATGTTCGACTTCGCCCCCGTGGGCGTGTCGGTGGCGGTGCTGGGCGTGATCTTCGTGGTGTTGCTGGGCTGGCGCCTTGTGCCCGCGCGCAAGGCCTCCAGCACCGAGGGCTTCGAGACGGGCGCCTATCTGACCGAGGTGCGCGTACCAGCCAAGGCCAAGGCCATCGGGATGACGCTGCGCCAGATCGAAACCGACATGGCAGGGGCCGATGCGCAGATCGTCGGGTTGATCCGCAACGAGGTCAAGATGATCGCACCACATGGCGGACGCCGGGTGCGCGAGGCGGATATCCTGATGCTGGAGGCCGATGTGGAAGGGCTGGCCGACGCGCTGTCGGCTTTTGGCATCAAGCTGGAAGAACAGGGGTCATCGTCGGAGAGGGCTGAAAAGGCCCAGAAGGCGGACAAGTCCAAAGCCCAGGCTGCGGTCGCAGACGACAAGGATCCGAAGGCCGCCAAATCGCGGGACAAGGACAAAGACAAAGGCAAGGACAAGGACAAGGACGTCAAGGGCGACAAGGACGAGGATGACAGCCGCCGCGAGGATGACATCGTCCTGCGCGAACTGGCAGTCTTGCCGGGATCGTCGATCGTGGGGCGCTCGGCCAGCGAGATGCATCTGCGCTCGCGGTACGGGCTGAACCTGCTGGCCGTTGCGCGCGAGGGGCGTAGCCCCCGGGCGCGTCTGCGCACGCTCAAGCTGAAATCGGGCGATCTGCTGCTGATGCAGGGGCCGGCGGACGTTCTGGTCGATTTCGCCAATGACACGGGATGTGTGCCGCTGGGCGAAAGGGACCTGCGGATCCCTGATGCGCGCATGGCGATCATGTCCACGGCGATCATGGGGGGTGCCATTGCCCTTGTGACCTTCGGTATCCTGCCGGCGGCTGCGGCCTTCGCGCTGGGGGTGCTGATGTCGATGGTGGTGCGTACCGTCCCCCCGCGAGAGGTCTATACCGCCATCGACTGGCCCGTGATCGTCTTGCTGGCCGCATTGATCCCGGTTGCCGGTGCGATGGAGCAGACAGGTGCCGCCGATGTGCTGGCGCGCGTGCTGGTCGACACCGTGGCGCAGGGCAATGCCATCGCGGCCCTTGCGGTGATCCTGATCGTCACGATGTTCCTGTCGGACGTGATGAACAACGCAGCCACCGCTGCAGTGATGTGCCCCATCGCCTTGGGTATTGCCGCGACGCTGGGCGTCAATCCCGACAGTTTCTTGATGGCCGTGGCGATCGGCGCCTCCTGCGCTTTCCTGACCCCGATCGGGCATCAGAACAATACGCTGATCTTGGGGCCGGGCGGTTTCCGCTTCAGCGATTACTGGCGGCTTGGCCTGCCGCTCGAGGCGCTGGTGGTGGCCGTCAGCCTGCCCCTGCTGCTGATCGTCTGGCCGCTGTGACGGGCTGGGCCTTGGCCGTGGCGTTCCGGCTTGGCGCAGGGCGCAACCGGGGCTAGAGTGACCGCATAAAGGAACATATGCCATGCATCATTTTTCGCTGCTCGACCTGTCCCCCATCCCCGAAGGCGCCGAGGCCGCGCAAGCGCTGGCCAATACAGTCGATCTGGCGGTCAATGCGGAACGCTTCGGCTATCATCGCTACTGGCTGGCCGAGCATCACAACATGCCGGGCATCGCCAGTGCGGCAACGGCGGTGGTGATCGGGCGGGTCGCGGCGGCGACATCGACCATGCGTGTGGGATCGGGGGGCATCATGCTGCCCAACCATGCGCCGCTGGTCGTGGCCGAGCAGTTCGGCACGCTCGAGGCGCTGTTTCCCGGCCGGATCGATCTTGGCCTTGGCCGCGCGCCGGGCACCGACATGGGGACCGCCCGCGCCCTGCGCCGCTATATGGAAGGCGCGGATACCTTTCCGCAGGATGTGTCCGAGCTGTTGGGCTATCTTGCCGATGCGGCCCCGGATGCGCGGGTGCGTGCCGTGCCGGGGCAGGGCTCTCATGTGCCGGTCTGGATCCTTGGGTCCAGCCTCTTCGGGGCGCAATTCGCGGCCTATATGGGGCTTCCTTACGCCTTTGCCTCGCATTTCGCGCCCCAGATGCTGGAAGAGGCGCTGAGGACATACCGCGCCACATTCAGGCCTTCGGCCTATCTGGCCAAACCCTATGTGATGGTGGCGGCAGGCGTCTGTGCCGCCGAGACGGACGCCGAGGCGCGGTACCTGCGATCCTCGCAGATCCTGTCTTTCGCGCGGCTGCGCACCGGTCAGCCGGGCAAGCTGCCGCGCCCGGTCCATGACCTCGAGGCCCATGTCCCCGCCCCTGTGATGCGCATGGTCGAAGAGGCGATGTCGGTGTCCGCCGTGGGAGCGCCCGACACGGTGCATCGCGGTCTGGCCCAGATCGTTGCCCGCTATCGCCCGGACGAGTTGATGGTCACAGGCATGATCCATGATCACGCCGCCAGGGTCCGGTCTTTCCAGATCGCCGCCGCCGCCCTTGCCGATATCCAGACGGCGACGCAGGCGGCCTGACGGCGACGTGCCTGCCATCTCTTGCTGTCACCCCTTGCCCGGCAAGGGGTTCCGGTTAGGATAGACGCATTGCCGGAGCCCGCATTTTGCAGACAGATGATATGTCCCAGATGGCGCAGGACCTTTGCGCGCTGCTTGACGAAAAGCTGTCACTCAGGCGTGGCCCGCTGCAAACCCGCCTGAACCGCGCCGGCCGCCGCCTGCCTGCGCGCATCCGTGCGCAGGCGCAACTGGTCGCAGAGGCCGAGACGATGGCCGCCCATCCCAAACTGGCCCTCAGGGTCGACCGTGACAGGGTCGCCCGCGCCCATGCCGAAGTCTGCGCCCATCTGCGCCGCATTGATCCAGCGGACCGGCGACGCGGCGCGATCCTGGGGATGCTGGGCGGGTTGGCGTTCAACCTGCTGCTGCTGGCCGGGTTGGCGCTGGCCTTTCTGCGCTGGCGCGGGATCTTGTGAAACGCAAGGCGCCGCGCCCCTTGGGGGACGCGGCGCTGGCTGTCAGCAGGGGCTGAAAGCGGATCAGAGGCCCGGATAGATCGGGAACGTCTTGCACAGCGCCTCGACCTCGGCGCGGACCGCAGCTTCGACTTCGCCGTTGCCCTCTTCGCCATTGGCCGCAAGCCCGTCCGTGACCCGGACGATCCAGCGCCCGATCTGGCGGAACTCGGCCTCGCCGAAGCCACGGGTCGTGCCGGCGGGGGTGCCCAGACGCACACCGCTGGTGATCATCGGCTTTTCGGTGTCGAAGGGGATACCGTTCTTGTTGCAGGTGATATGCGCGCGACCCAGTGCCTTTTCGGTGGCATTGCCCTTCACGCCCTTGGGACGCAGGTCCACCAGCATCAGGTGGCAATCCGTGCCCCCGGTCACGATGTCCAGACCACCCTTCATCAGCTCATCCGCCAGCGCCTGAGCGTTCTTGATCACCCGTGCCTGATAGTCCTTGAATTCGGGGCGCAGCGCTTCGCCGAAGGCCACGGCCTTGGCCGCGATCACATGCATCAGCGGGCCACCCTGAATGCCGGGGAAGATGGCCGAGTTCACTTTCTTGGCGATATCCTCGTCATTGGTCAGGATCATGCCGCCGCGCGGACCGCGCAGGGTCTTGTGCGTCGTGGTCGTGGCGACATGGGCATGCGGGAAGGGCGAGGGATAATGCCCGGCCGCGATCAGCCCTGCGAAATGCGCCACATCGGCCAGCAGATAGGCGCCCACGCTGTCCGCGATCTCGCGCATCTTGGCAAAGTCGATAACGCGCGGAATGGCCGAGCCGCCGGCGATGATCATCTTGGGCTTGTGCTCGGCGGTCAGCGCGGCGATCTGGTCATAGTCGATTTCCAGATCCTGCTGGCGCACGCCATACTGGATCGCGTTGAACCATTTGCCCGACTGGTTGGGCTTGGCGCCATGGGTCAGGTGCCCGCCCGCATCCAGCGACATCCCGAGGATCGTGTCACCGGGCTGCAGCAGCGCGGTATAGACGCCCTGGTTGGCCTGCGAGCCCGAATTGGGCTGCACGTTGGCGAAGGAGCAGCCGAACAGCTGGCAGGCCCGTTCGATGGCCAGATTCTCGGCCACATCCACGAACTGGCACCCGCCATAATAGCGGCGGCCCGGATAGCCTTCGGCGTATTTGTTGGTCATCACGCTGCCCTGCGCTTCCATCACGGCGGCAGAGACGATGTTTTCCGACGCGATCAGCTCGATCTCGTGGCGCTGGCGTCCCAGCTCGTCGGTGATGGACTTGAACAGCTCGGGATCGCGCGCGGACAGCGCTTCGGTGAAGAAACCGGTATCGGTCATGTCGGGCTCCGTTTTCGGGGTCAGCGTTGTCTCGTGTCCTAGTGCAATCTGCCCGAGGGGGGAAGGGCCGAAAGCGACGCAGGCAGGGGCGCGTGCGGCGCGGCGGGTGCCGGGGCTGGCGCTGCGGTGCGGATTGTGCTTCCATCGACGCGCGACGACGCGCATTGGAAACAGGACGACCCCCGGAATGACCCTCAAGATCGCCTTTTGCGCCAGCCCCGTTCCCAGCGCGCAGGAGGCGATGGAAAGGCTGGTCGCGCGCTATGGCGCAGCTCCCGAGGACAGCGCGGATGTGATCGTGGCCCTCGGCGGGGATGGCTTCATGCTGACCACGCTGCACCGCACCCAGAACCTGGCCGCGCCGGTCTATGGCATGAATCGCGGCACTGTCGGTTTCCTGATGAACGAGTATCACGAAGACACCCTGCTGGACCGTCTGGCCGAGGCCGAGGAGGCCGTGCTAAACCCGCTGGCAATGCGGGCGACCTGCGCCGACGGATCCGTGCACGAAGCGCTGGCGATCAACGAAGTATCCCTGCTGCGGCAAGGACCGCAGGCGGCCAAGCTGCGGATCACCGTGGACGGGCGGCTGCGCATGGCCGAACTGGTCTGCGATGGCGCGCTGGTCGCCACACCTGCGGGATCGACGGCCTATAATTACAGCGCCCATGGCCCGATCCTGCCGATCCGGTCGGATGTTCTGGCCCTGACCGCGATCGCGCCCTTCCGTCCCCGTCGCTGGCGCGGGGCCTTGCTGCCCAAGACCGCGCTGGTGCGCATCGACGTCGAGGAGGCCGACAAGCGCCCCGTCATGGCCGATGCGGATTCGCGATCCGTGCGCGATGTCATCAGCGTCGAAATCCGCAGCGCGCCCGAGATCGAGCACCGCATCCTTTTCGATCCCGGTCACGGGCTGGAGGAGCGGCTGCTCAGGGAGCAATTCGTCTGACGCTCCTGCCTGCTGGTGCGGTCAGTAGAACCCGACCCACATCACCTGCACATCGGCGCTGTGATCGCGCCCATAAGCCACGATGCCAAGACTGCGGATGCTTTCGGGACGGATCGCGCCGCGCAGCAGGTTACCCGAGGCCTTGAAGGACGCAAAAGGGATCCGCACCTCGGCCCATTCGGACGTGGTTTGGAAAGCTGCCTGATAATACTGCCAGGGCAGGACCGTACCGGATGTCCGCAGGTGCACGAAATACCCCTCGCCATTGCCGCGCACCCGCAATGCGACGCCGTCGCTGGTGGCGGGCGGGGGGGTGTCCAGCGTCACGCGCGCCTGAATGAAGCCGCCCCGATTGGCGGTGCTGACCTCACCCGCCAGATGCAGGACGGGCTCTCCGTCGACCCTGTCGATGCGCGCCTCCCCCTCTGAGACGCCGCCCATCACCTGGTCGCTGACATAGGTCCAGCTCTCGTTCGGGATCAGGCGGTTTTGCATGGTCATTTCGGCCCTCGCAGCCAAAGGCAGAAGCAGCATCAGGCACGACAGGCCGGCAAGGATGGGTCTGATGGTCATCCCTGACATATGGGCACCGCATCGCGCCGCCGCAACGGGGCGCAGCCTGCGATGTGGCAATGGATATTTGAAGCAAGAAGAATGCAGGCCTTCCGAGGAGGATCCGCCGGAAGGCCTGCCGCGATCATTTCGCGTAGCCGATGGTCTGCAGGGCGCCGCGGATCTCATCGAGGATCGCCGGGTCGTCGATCGTGGCGGGCATCTTGAAGTCCTGCCCGTCCGCGATCTTGACCATCGTGGCGCGCAGGATCTTGCCCGAGCGCGTCTTGGGCAGGCGGTCCACCACCAACGCCAGCTTGAAGGCGGCGACCGGGCCGATCTGGTCGCGCACCAGCTTGACGCATTCCTTGACGATATCGGCATGCGGGCGGTTCACGCCCTTGGTCAGGCACAGGAAGCCCATGGGCAACTGGCCTTTCAGCTCGTCCGTGACCCCGATCACGGCGCATTCGGCCACATCGGGATGCCCGGCCAGAACCTCTTCCATGGCGCCGGTGGACAGGCGGTGGCCAGCCACGTTGATCACGTCATCCGTGCGCGCCATGATGTAGAGATACCCGTCCGCGTCGATCATGCCGGCATCGCCCGTCTCGTAATAGCCGGGGAAATGCGACAGGTACGACTTGCGGTAACGCGCCTCGGCGTTCCAGAGCGTCGGCAGCGTGCCCGGCGGCAGCGGCAGCTTGACCGCGATGGCGCCCAGCGTGCCCGGCGCCTGCGGATGCCCGGCCTCGTCAAGGATCTGCACGTCCCAGCCCGGCAGCGCCACCGAGGGCGATCCGATCTTGACCGGCAGCGGGTCGAGGCCAAGCGGGTTCGCCGCAATCGGCCAGCCGGTTTCGGTCTGCCACCAATGGTCGATGACCGGCACTTTCAGCAGATCCTGCGCCCAGATGATCGTATCGGGATCGGCCCGCTCGCCAGCCAGATAGAGCGCGCGCAGGCAGGTCAGGTCATATTTCGCGCGATACTCGCCCTTGGGATCCTCGCGCTTGATCGCGCGGAAGGCGGTGGGCGCGGTAAAGAAGCTGCGCACGTTGTGATCCTGGATCACGCGCCAGAAGGTGCCCGCATCCGGGGTGCCCACGGGCTTGCCCTCGAAGACCACGGTGGTGTTGCCATGGATCAGCGGCGCGTAGCAGATATAGCTGTGCCCCACGACCCAGCCCACGTCGGAGGCGGCCCAGAACACATCGCCCGGATCTACGTTGTAGACATTCTTCATCGTCCAGTTCAGCGCCACAAGGTGACCCGCGGTGGGGCGGATCACGCCCTTGGGCTGGCCCGTCGTGCCTGATGTATAGAGGATATAGGCCGGATGATCGCCTGACACCGCCACGCATTCCGCAGGCTCGACACCGTCTTGGACGGCGTGCCAATCATGGTCGCGCCCCGGGATCAGCTGTGCGATTTCCTGCTCGCGCTGGAAGATCACGCAGAAATCGGGCTTGTGGGTCGCCTGTTCGATGGCGGCATCGACCAGCGGCTTGTAATGCACCACGCGGCCCGGTTCGATCCCGCAGGAGCCTGCGATGATGGCCTTGGGGGTGCAGTCGTCGATCCTGACAGCCAGCTCATGCGCAGCAAATCCGCCGAACACGACCGAGTGGATCGCCCCCAGACGTGCACAGGCCAGCATCGCTTCAAGCGCCTCGGGCACCATCGGCATGTAGATGATGACGCGGTCGCCCGAGGTCACACCCTTGGCGCGCAGGGCACCCGCAAGGCTGGCGACACGGGTCTGCAACTCGGCATAGGTGATCTTGTTGACCGCATTGGTGACGGGGCTGTCATGGATGATGGCGACGCGGTCACCGTTCCCGGCCTCGACATGGCGGTCCACCGCGTTCCAGCAGGTATTGACCTGCGCGTCCTTGTACCACTCGTAGAGCGGGGCATTGTCGGCAAACAGGGCCTTCGAGGGTGGCTTGATCCAGTCGATGGCGCGGGCCTGTTCCATCCAGAACCCTTCGGGATCGGCTTTCCAGCCTGCGTAGACGTCTTTGTATGCCATTGTATTCCTCCTCCGGCGCTCCCGGATGGCTTACTCAAGGTCATGGCCATCGCGCAAGGGGCTTGTCCGTGCCGCAAGGCCTGTCACATGCGCGCTATGGTCACGTTTCGCGCTAACACCCGCCTCAACGGGGGCCGGCGACAATGCCCTGATCGAAAAGCTGTGCGATCTCATGCCCCGGCAGGCCTGCCACATCGGCCAGCACTTCCTCTGTATTCGCGCCCAGAACGGGGGCCGCCGCGGGCGGTGGCGTCTGCGCGCCCGAGAAGGTGATGGGTGAGGCCGGCACGGGGTAGCGACCGATACCGGGCTGGTCGACATGGGCGAACATGGGGTTTTTTCCGGGCTGCAGATCCGGGTCCTCGTGCACCGCGCGGGCGAAGCTGCGAAATTCCGACCATGTCAGGCCTTCGGCCTCGAAGAGGGGCGCGATCCCGGGCAGGGTGCGGGCACTGAACCAGGGGGTCAGAGCCTCGGTGATCAGCGCGCGCGCCTCCCAGCGCCCGGCCTCCTTTGCCAGATCCAGCCCGGTCTGCCGTGCGATCCCCTCCATCGCCTCGGCACTGCCAGTCACCTTGACAAGGCCGCGCCATTGCCGGTCGGTCAGGCCGATCACCATGATCCGCCGCCCATCCGCACAGACGAAATCCTGTCCGTAAGCCCCATAGAGCGCATTCCCGCCCTTGGGCCTGTCAACGCCATTCACAGCAACCTCGCCGATGATGCCCAGATGCCCCAGCATGGCGGCGGCCACATCCTTGAGCGTCAGATCGACATCCTGCCCCTCGCCCGTCCTGAGGCGATGGCGTTCTGCCGCAAGCAGGGCCGTGACCGCCATGTTGCCTGCGATGCAGTCCCAGGCGGGCAGGACATGCGCCACGGGATCCGCGCTGCCGGCGGGACCGGTGGCATCGGGAAATCCGAGGGCGGGATTGACGGTGTAATCCACCGCTGGCCGCCCGTGACGATCGCCCGAGAGGGTGACCATGATCAGGTCGGGACGAAACTGGCTGAGGGTGGGGTGATCCATCCAGCCACGCACCCGCAGATTGGTCAGGAAAATGCCCGCATCCTTGCCCGGCGCCGTGATGATCTGCGTCACCAGATCGCGCCCGCGCGGCGATTTCATATCGACCGCGACCGAGCGTTTCCCCTTGTTCATCCCCGCCCAGAAGAGGCTCTGACCCGTTGCTGTCACCGGCCAGCGATGCGCGTCCAGCCCGCCCTCCAGCCGGTCGAACCGGATCACGTCCGCCCCCATCTGGGCCAGCGTCATGCCCGCTAGCGGGATCGCGACGAAGGCAGAGCCTTCGACAACGCGCATGCCCTGCAAGACACCGTTCATCAGGACCAGCCCGCCGTGGCCTGGGTGCCGATATGGCCTGCGGGGGCAGCGGTGCAAAGTGTCATGGTCTGGTCCTCGGACATGGTTCCGATCAGGCGCAACGGATGCGTGTCGAACATCGGATGCACCCCCCTGTAGCGGAAGGTTTCAGGAGGCCGGCCCGCATGGCGGGTGGCCGCGTCGATCAGCAGCGTGGCCTGAAGCGGGCCATGCACGACGAGGGCGGGGTAGTGTTCCACCCGCGTGGCATAGTCGCGGTCGTAATGGATGCGGTGGCCATTGAAGGTCACGGCCGAATAGCGAAACAGGCGCACGGGATCCATCGCGACTGTCTCGTCGAAATCGGGAGTCTCGGGTGCGGCGACAGGTTTGGGCGGGCTGTAGCGATCAGGCAGGGGCAGGTAGACGATTGTCTGATCTTCCTCGACAGCGGTGCCGCGCGGCGTGTCGATGCGGTGGCGCAGGGTCAGCACGGCCATGGGGGTGCTGCCGGCCGTCTTGTGTTCAAGGCTGATGGTCTCGGAATGCCGGATCAGCGCCTCGTTCACATGCAGGGGGGCCAGAAACCGCAGGCTGCCCCCGGCCCACATGCGCCGGCCCAGTCCGAGATCGGGCAGGAAGCCGCCCAGCCGTGGATGGCCATCGGGGCCCATGTCCTCCATCGCGGCTGTGGGGGGGAAGCCCGCCCAATGCCAGAGCAGGGGCAGGGGATCGCCGTCGCGCAAAGCGCCCGCCTGCCAGTTCGGGCGCAGGGTTGCGCCGATCTGATCGGCCAGTTGTGCCGTGATCGCACCCGTGGCGCGGGCGGTGCGGCCCACTGCCGATGTCGTGCCGTCCATGGCGGATCCCCCTCCCAGAATGATCGTGCCGGAAACATTCAATCAGGGAAATATTATTGCCTATGTGGTTGTCAATGCGTAATTTTTTGTATGCCGAGGTGCACCGGGCGGGTATGCAAATGCATGCCGCACCCCGGGGGGGCGGAGGGGATTTGAGTATTTGGGGCAAGATGAAACAGAAGGAGGCGCCCTGTGGCCACGGCGCATCCCTGTCGAGGTCTTGTCAGCCGTAATGGGCGACGGGCGTGCCCGCGATGGCGGCCATGTTCAGCAGCCCGCGCGGCGTGATCGCGGGGCTGACGATATGGGCGCGGTTTCCCATGCCCATCAGGATCGGCCCCACCTCGAGGCCACCGGCCTTCATCTTGAGGATGTTGCGCACGCCCGATGCCGCATCCGCATGGGCGAAGATCAACACATTGGCGGGGCCCTTCATCCGGCTGTCCGGGAAGACGCGCGCGCGCAGCTCCGAGTCGAGCGCACTGTCCACGTTCATCTCGCCCTCATAGGTGAAATCGCGCGGCGCCGCGTCGAGGATGGCAAGGGCCGCGCGCATGCGCTGGCCTGCATCCGTGTCCATGTTGCCGAATTGCGACTGCGTGCAGAAGGCGACATTGGGCACCAGACCGAAGCGGCGCACGTGACGGGCCGCACCAATGGCGGTCTCGGCCAGTTCCTCGGGCGTCGGGGCAACGCGCACATGGGTGTCGGCGATGAAGAGCGGACCGTCTTCGAGGATCATCAGCGACAGCGCGCCATGCGGGCGATGCGTGGCGCTGCCCAGCACCTGGTTGACATATTTCAGATGCCAGCGGAACTCGCCGAAAGTGCCGCAGATCAGGCAGTCGGCCTCGCCACGATGCACCATGACCGCGCCGATGGCGGTGGTGTTGGTGCGCATGATGGCGCGCGCGAGGTCCGGCGTCACACCGCGCCGCGCCATGATCTGATGATAGCTGCCCCAGTAATCGCGGTAGCGCGGATCGTTTTCCGGGTTCACGATCTGCACGTCGCGGCCGGGCTTGATCGACAGGCCCGCGCGGGCGCAGCGCGCCTCGATCACCTCGGGGCGACCGATCAGGATCGGCTTTTCGGTCGTTTCCTCGAGGATCGCCTGGGCGGCGCGCAGCACGCGCTCATCCTCGCCTTCCGCGAAAACGATGCTGCGGGCGGCGGTAGCGGCGGCGCTGAACACGGGACGCATCAGCAGCGCGGATTTGAAGACCGAACCATCCAGTTTGGCCTTGTAGGCCACCAGGTCTTCCAGGGGACGGGTGGCAACGCCCGTGTCCATCGCGGCGCGCGCCACGGCGGTTGACACGACCCCCGACAGGCGCGGATCGAAGGGCTTGGGGATCAGGTAATCCGCGCCAAATGTCATCTGTTCGCCCTGATAGGCGGCGGCGGCCTCGGCGCTGGTGGTGGCGCGGGCCAGGGCCGCGATCCCCTCGATGCAGGCGATCTGCATCTCGTCATTGATCTCGGTTGCGCCGACGTCCAGCGCGCCCCGGAAGATGAAGGGAAAGCACAGGACGTTGTTGACCTGATTGGGATAGTCCGACCGGCCTGTCGCGATGATCGCGTCCGGCACGACGGCGCGCGCTTCGGACGGGTCGATCTCGGGCGAGGGGTTGGCCAGCGCGAAGATGATCGGCCGTTTGGTCATGCGGCCCACCATCTCGGGTTTCAGCACGCCCGGACCCGACAGGCCCAGGAACATGTCGGCACCGTCGATCACCTCGTCCAGCGTGCGCTTGTCGGTCTTCTGCGCGAAGGCCGCCTTTTGCGGGTTCATATCCACCTCGCGGCCCTCGTAGACCAGGCCGTGAATATCGCAGAGCCAGATGTTCTCGCGCTTCACCCCCAGTTTCAGCAGCATGTTCAGGCAGGCGATGCCCGCCGCCCCGCCACCCGTGCTGACGATGCGGATATCCTCGAACCGCTTGCCGGCCACATGCAGCGCATTGGTCGCGGCGGCACCCACCACGATGGCGGTGCCGTGCTGATCGTCATGAAAGACAGGAATGTTCATCCGCTCGCGGCAGATCTTTTCCACGACAAAGCAGTCGGGGGCCTTGATGTCTTCCAGGTTGATCGCGCCGAATGTCGGCTCCAGCGCGCAGACGATATCGGCCAGCTTGACCGGATCGGGTTCGTTCAACTCGATGTCGAAACAGTCGATGCCCGCGAATTTCTTGAACAGGACGGCCTTGCCTTCCATCACCGGTTTGGACGCCAGCGCCCCGATATTGCCCAAGCCCAGAACGGCGGTGCCGTTGGTCACCACGGCCACAAGGTTGCCGCGGGCGGTATAGCGGCTGGCATTGGCGGGGTCGTCCCGGATTTCGAGACAGGCCTCGGCCACGCCGGGGGAATAGGCGCGCGCCAGATCGCGCCCGTTCGCCAGGGGCTTGGTCGCGCGGATCTCAAGCTTTCCGGGCTTGGGAAATTCGTGGTAGGCCAAAGCTGCCTGACGCAGTGTTTCCTTGTGGCTGTCCGACATCCGTCAACTCCTCTTCCCTAGATAGTTTAGCGTTAAACTATTCCGTGACGGAAGGGAAGGTGCCGTTTTTGCGCGGGCCCGGTCGCCCTGTCTTGCAAATCCCCGGTCGCAGGGCCAAGCTTTCGCCCAAGATATCATGCGCCCTTGCGCGGGAAGGACAAAGCCATGACGGACACCATCGCAGAGGTCTGCCTTGCCACGATCGACCTGACCGGTGACATCGGCTTTTTCACCAAGGTGCTGGGTTTCCGGATGGACATGATCTATCCCGCCGACGACCCGGCCGTGGCCGCGTTCTCGGGGCATGGCCTGCGGTTCCGGCTAGAGCGTTCCGATGCGCCTGCGGGACATTTGCGGCTGCTCTCCGATACGCCCGCAGAGCTTGCGGGGGGCGCGACCACACTGACTGCGCCGGGCGGCACGCGCATCACCATAGCCGAGCGTAATCCTCCGCTGATCCTGCCGCCCACGATCCACAGTTTCGTGGTGCGCCGCCTGGCCGACCAGGCGCCCTGGGTGATCGGGCGCGCAGGCATGCATTACCGCGACTTGATTCCGGACCGGCTGGGCGGGTCGATCATCGCCAGCCATATCCGCATTCCCGATGGTGGGCCGGTGCCCGACATGGTGCATTTCCACAAGGTCGGGTTTCAGCTGATCTTCTGCATCAACGGCTGGGTCGATGTCGTCTATGAGGATCAGGGTCCCCGGATCCGCCTGACGGCAGGCGACTGTTTCATCCAGCCGCCCGAGATCCGCCACCGGGTGCTTGAGGCCAGCGACGGGATCGAGGTGATCGAGATCGGCGTGCCAGCCGAACATGTGACCGCGATCGACCATGACATGACGCTGCCGACGCCGCACCTGCGCCCGGACCGCGAATGGCAGGGGCAACGCTTTGTGCACAACGTGGCGCAGGGCGCCGCGTGGCGGCCCTTCCGCATCCCCGGCTTTGTCGCCCGCGATACCACGATTGCCGCCAATACCCGCGACGTGGCCGGGGTGCAGGTGGCGCGCCCGGACGGTGGGCCGACCGCCTGGACATGGCATGACAGCGACATCCTGTTCACATTCGTGATGCAGGGCGGCATGCTTCTGGAAGGGGAGGGGCGTGACCCGTTCCGTCTTGAAAAAGGCGATGCTTTCGTGATTCCGCCTGCGATGCGGACACGCTATGCCGAGGCGACAGAGGATCTGGAACTTCTCGAAGTGTCCCTGCCGGGGCGGTTCGGAACCAATATCGGAGAACCGACATGACCTTGATGGACCAAGCCCGCGCCGTGCGCGAAAACGCCTATGTACCCTATTCGCATTTCAAGGTGGGGGCAGCGATCCGCGCCGCATCCGGCACGGTCTATGTCGGCTGCAACGTGGAAAACGTGGCCTACCCGGAAGGAACCTGCGCCGAAGCGGGCGCCATCGCCGCGATGGTCGCGGCAGGCGAGACCGAACTGACCGAGGTTGCGGTGATCGCGGATGGCGAACATCCCGTAACCCCCTGCGGCGGGTGCCGTCAGAAACTGGCCGAGTTCGGGCGCGGCGCGGTGCCGGTCACCATGTCCACGCTTGATGGGCAGGAGTTGCACATGACCCTTGCCGATCTGCTGCCCGGCGCCTTCACCACGGCGCATATGACCCGTGCCGGAGGGGGCGCGTAAACCCTTGGACGCCCGGCGCATCATCACCCGCCTGCGCGACCGCGTGCCCCTGACCCGGGACGAGCTTGACTGGTTCGCGCAGGGTCTGGCGGACGGGGCGGTCTCGGACGCGCAGGCGGGGGCCTTTGCGATGGCCGCCTTGCTGAACGGTCTGGGGGACCAGGGCCGTGTGGCCCTGACGCTGGCGATGCGGGATTCGGGCCATGTGCTGGGCTGGGACTTGGACCGCCCGGTGCTGGACAAGCATTCCACCGGCGGGGTCGGCGATTGCGTGAGCCTGATCCTTGCGCCTGCACTGGTGGCCTGCGGCGCCTGTGTGCCCATGATCTCGGGGCGTGGTCTGGGCCATACGGGCGGCACGCTGGACAAGATGGAGGCGATCCCCGGCCTGCGCATCGACCTTGACGAAGCGCGGTTGCGCGCTGTCGTGGCGCAGGCCGGTTGCGCCATCGTCAGCGCCAGCGCGGCGATTGCCCCCGCCGACCGGCGTCTCTATGCGATCCGCGATGTGACCGGCACGGTGGAAAGCCTTGATCTGATCACAGCCTCGATCCTGTCCAAGAAACTGGCGGCGGGGCTGGATGGTCTGGTGCTGGACGTCAAGACCGGCAGTGGCGCCTTCATGACCACACCCGACGCCGCAGGCGGCCTGGCGCGGGCCCTGGTCGAGACCGCCAATGCCGCCGGGTGCCCCACAACGGCGCTGATCACCGACATGAACCAGCCGCTGGCCCCCGATCTTGGCAACGCGCTTGAGGTGGCAGCGTCGATGCGCGTGCTGACAGGGCAGTCGGCCGGGCGGTTGCTTGAGGTGACCGCGGCGCTGGGCGGTGCGGTCCTGGCCGCTGCGGGACTGGCAGGGGATGCGGCACTTGGGGCGCAGGCGATCACCGCCAGCATTGCGGACGGGCGCGCGGCCGAATGTTTCGGCCGCATGGTCGCAGCACAGGGCGGGCCGACCGGCTTTGTGCAGGATTGGGCGCGCTTCCTGCCCGAGGCCACTGTGATCCGCGAGGTGAAAGCCCCGCAGGCGGGCTATGTCGCCACGATGGATGGTCACGCACTGGGCCTCTGCGTTGTGGAACTGGGCGGTGGGCGTCAGGTCGAAAGCGACCGCGTCGATCCCGCTGTGGGCCTGTCCGACATGGTCGCGCTGGGCACATGGGTCGAGGCGGGCCAGCCCCTTGCGCGCATCCATGCCGCCCGTCCCGAAGCCGCCGAACGCGCCATGCGTCAGGTGCTGGGGGCCGTGACCCTTGCCGACGCCCCCCCGGATCTGCCGCCCCTGATCCACGACCGGGTTGCGCCATGACCCGCGCCTTTCTGGTGGTGATGGATTCGGTCGGAATCGGCGGCGCACCCGATGCGGATCGTTTCTTCAACGGGACGCGTCCCGATACGGGCGCGAACACGCTGGGCCATATCGCGCAGGCCTGCGCGGCAGGCCTTGCCGATACGGGCCGCAAAGGCCCGCTGCACCTGCCCAACCTTGACCGTCTGGGTCTGGGCGCCGCGCTGGAACTGGCCAGCGGCATGGTCCCGCCGCAGGGTCTGGGCATGACGCCGCAGGGCCGCTGGGGGGCAGCGACGGAAGTGTCCAACGGCAAGGACACGCCATCGGGCCATTGGGAACTGGCCGGTGTACCCGTACCCTGGAACTGGCACCATTTCCCCGACACCCGGCCCACCTTTCCACCCGACCTCAGCGCGCAGATCGCCGCGCTTGCGGGCACTCAGGGCATTCTTGGCGATTGCCACGCCTCGGGGACCGAGATCATCGCAAGGCTGGGGGCCGAACACATCCGCACCGGCTGGCCCATTTGCTACACATCGGCGGATTCCGTCTTTCAGATCGCGGCACATGAAGAGGTGTTCGGCCTTGATCGCCTGCTGGACCTCTGCCAGCGCGCCGCCCCCATCCTGCATGCGAAGCGCGTGGGCCGCGTCATCGCGCGGCCTTTCGTGGGCAAGCCCGAAACCGGTTTCACCCGCACCGCGAACCGCCACGACTACGCCATCGCCCCGCCATCGCCCACGCTGTGCGACTGGGCACAGGCCGATGGTCGCCGTGTCCATGCAATCGGCAAGATCGGCGACATCTTCTCGATGCGCGGGATAGATGACGTGGTCAAAGGCGACGATGCCGCGCTGATGGGCCATCTGGCCCGGCTGGTCGAGACCGCGGAGGAGGGTAGCCTGACCTTCGCCAACCTTGTGGAATTCGACAGCCTTTACGGCCACCGCCGCGACGTGGCGGGCTATGCAGCAGCGCTGGAGCGGTTTGACGCGGCCCTTGGTCCCGTCATCGCCGGTCTGCGCCCCGGCGACATGCTGCTGCTGACCGCCGATCACGGCAACGATCCCACATGGAGCGGCACGGACCATACGCGCGAACGCGTGCCGGTGCTGATCGCAGGCCAAGGCGCCGGAACACTCGGGCATCTGGCCTTTGTCGATGTGGCCGCCATGATCGCCGCGCATCTGGGCCTGACCCATGCTGGACCGGGAAGGGCAACGCATTGAGCTGGCAATCCATTCCCAAGATCGAACTGCATCTGCATCTGGAAGGGGCCGCCCCGCCCGATCTGATCCGCCGTCTGGCCAAGGAGAAATCCGTCGACATTGCCGGTATCTTCGATGAGCGCGGGCACTATGCCTTCGACGATTTCCCGCATTTCCTGCAGGTCTATGAGGCCGCGACCTCTGTGTTGACCCGCCCCGAGGATTACGCCCGCCTGACCGCAGCCGTGCTGGAGCAAAGCGCCGAAGACGGCATCATCCATACCGAGGCATTTCTGAGCCCCGATTTCTGCGGCGGCGGGGATCTGGGCGCCTGGCGCGAATACCTGCAGGCGATCCGCGAGGCGGCAGACCATGCCGAAGCGGTTTATGGCATCACCATGCGCGGCATCGTCACCTGCATCCGGCATTTCGGCCCCTACAGCGCGCGCCAGATCGCGCGTTGCGCGGCGGAAACTGCAGGTGACTGGATCACCGGCTTTGGCATGGGCGGGAACGAGACCATGGGCAAACAGGGCGATTTCGCATGGTCCTTCGATTGCGCGCGCGAAGCGGGGTTGCAGCTGACCACCCATGCGGGGGAATTCGCGGGGCCCGCGTCGGTCAGGCAGGCGCTGGACGACCTGCGCGTCGCCCGCATCGGGCACGGTGTGCGCGCGGCCGAGGATCCGGCCCTGATGGACCGGCTGGCCGAGGCGGGTATCGTGCTCGAGGTCTGCCCCGGATCCAACATCGCACTGGGCCTTTATCCCGATTGGCGCGCCCATCCCATTGCGAAACTGCGCAAGGCAGGGGTAAAGGTGACGGTGTCCACGGATGATCCGCCCTTTTTCCGCACATCGATGACGCGGGAATACAAGGCGCTGGAACAGGCCTTTGGCTGGGACGAGAACGATTTCGCCGCGCTGGCCGGCACGGCACTGGATGCGGCCTTCTGCGAAGCCGCTTTGAAAGACCGCCTGCGGGACAGGCTGAAGACAGGAACGGAGTCCACATGACCGATCATCTGACCATCGTCACCCACCCGCTGGTGCAGCACAAGCTGACGCTGATGCGCGACAAGAACACCTCGACCGGGGAATTCCGCGCGCTGCTGCGCGAGATTTCAGCCCTGCTGGCCTATGAGGTCACGCGCGAGCTGGAACTGACCACGCGCGCGATTGAGACCCCGATGCAGGAAATGGATGCACCGGTGCTGAAGGGCAAGAAACTGGCGCTGGTGTCGATCCTGCGGGCCGGTAACGGCCTTCTGGACGGGGTTCTGGAACTGATCCCATCGGCCCGTGTCGGGTTCGTCGGCCTGTATCGCGACGAGGCCACGCTGAAGCCCGTGCAATACTATTGCAAGCTGCCCGAAGGGCTGGAGGATCGTCTGGTGATCGTAGTCGATCCGATGCTCGCCACGGGCAATTCCTCGGTCGCGGCGGTGGATCTGCTCAAGGCGGCAGGGGCCACGAATATCCGCTTCATGTGTCTCTTGGCCGCCCCCGAGGGTGTCGCGCGGATGAAAGAGGCGCACCCGGATGTTCCCATCGTCACAGCCGCGCTGGATAAGCGCCTGAATGACAAGGGATACATCCTGCCGGGACTAGGTGATGCGGGTGACCGCATGTTTGGTACTAAATAGGCTATCCACCCTTTACGCGCGTTTCCGATTCAGGCACAGTGCGTCCACGCTATGTTGGGGGCGCTTATGATGTCTGTACGGGTTTTCTCGATGGTGGCGTTGGTCGCTGCCGCAACCGCAACCTGGGTTCTGCCGGTCGACGCGCAGACGACGCGGTTCCGCGAACCGGCTGAATTTCCGCCGGCCTCTTTCACTGGAACCCAGTATGTCGACAGCCGTGGCTGCATCTTCGTACGGGCGGGTGTGGCTGGTGCCACAACATGGGTTCCGCGTGTCAGTTCGGACCGCCGGAACCTTTGCGGTGCGCAGCCGACCTTTGCGAACGGGGTGCCTGCCAGCGCAGGCACGACCGCACAGGCCGCATTGCCGCCGGGTGCCACGCTGATTACCGCGCCGCCGGTTGCGGCGGCTGCGGGCGCGGCCCCTGCCACACCTCCGGCAACCGCCACGCCGACGCAACCCGTGCAGCGCCCTTCTGTCGCCCGTGTCGCGCCTGCGGCCCCGTCAACCCCCGTGGCGCGCGTGAATGCGCGTGTGTCGCCGCAGCCGCCCGTCATGGCGCAGCGCCCGGGCGCGCCGATGCGCACGATCGCGTCGATCACCACTCCACCCGTGCTGAACCGGACGCAGCAACAGGCCGCAGCCCGACCTGCCGCAGGACAGATGGCATCGTCTGTCAGTCGTTGCGCGGCCGGGGTGCGCTGCGGGCCGCAGACCGAGGACCCGGTGAGCCGTGCGGATGGGACCGGACGGCGCGCCGAGGCGCCTGTCATCGCTCTGAACCGCCGCGCGCAGGCAAGTCTGGATCCCCAGACGCGCATCGTGCCCCGCCATGTGGCCGAGGCGCAGGCCAACGCCGCAAGCGCGGCAGTCGTGCCACCGGGCTACAGGCCCGTCTGGCAGGATGACAGGCTGAACCCCTATCGCACGCATGGTACGGTGGCGGGCAAGGCCGCGATGGACCTTGTCTGGACCCAGACCGTCCCGCGCCGCCTGATCGATCGTCGCAGCGGGCGGGATATGACCGCCTATAACCCGAACCTTGTCTATCCCTATACCGATCTGGCCACCCAGGTGTGCGCCGCCGTGCCTGTGGGCGATCGCGCGACCGTATCGACCAGCGGCACGCAGAAGGCCAAGCCGCAGCGGCAGGTGGCGGCCGCTCCGCGTGTCTCGACCCGGGCCACCGCGCCGTCCGCGCCCAAGGCCCTGACCGGCCGCTTCGTGCAGGTGGGCGCCTTTGCCGACCCCGCCAATGCGGAACGCACGATCCGGCGGCTTCAGGCGGCGGGTTTGCCTGTCAGCGTCCAGCGCAGCAGCAGCAAGGGCAAGCCGGTGCAGGTGATCCTTGCGGGACCATTCGGCAATGCCGCGACCCTGTCTCAGGGGCTGACGGCTGCGCGGTCTGCGGGCTTCCGAGATGCCTTTGCCAGAAACTGAGGTCTAGCCGCCGCAGATCGCCTGCAGCCGCAGCCAGTCACCATCCGACATCAAGGGTTGCGGCGGCGCGCTGGCGAAGGGATCGGCCTCGATCAGGGCCAGTGTCCTTTCGCCGGTCGTGTCCAGCGCATAGGCATAGGGTGTCGCCCGCACGGACAGCCGCTGAAACCCCTGTTTCAACACCTCGTCGGTCACGGGCAGGGGCGGCGCTGTCAGCAGGGTCTCGGCATAGGCGCGCAGCGTGTCATCGGGCAGGGTGCCGGTGGTCAGCAGGCGAAAGCTGGCCATGATCCCGCCCCAGTCCAGCAGACGGCCCAAGGGGTCGCTGGCCTCGGCGCGCAGCTGTTCGGCGATGATATAGCCCGCCAGCACATCGGGTTCCTCATAGCTTTCGACCAGCCCGCGCCCGATCAACAGGATGCGGCCGGGCAGGCGCACGGTGTCGCGCACGCCGCTGCGAAACACGATCAGCGCATTGCGCTGGCCCGAGGCTTCGGGAAGCCGGGCCGCAAGCTTCTGCAGCACCTGCAGGCCTTCGGGGGCGACGCAGGGAAGGCCGGTCACCCGTTCCAGATGGGTCATCAGGGTGCGGCCCAGATCCTCGCGCTTCACATCGGGCACGACGGTCAGCGTATGATCGCGCAGCGCGCCGGGCAGCCAGAACACCGCCAGCAGCGCGACGGCGGCGAGCGAGGAGGCAAGCCCGATCCCGCGCAACCGGCCGGGGCGGGGGCGGCGGCGCTCGACTGCGGTGCGCAGCTTTTCGATGGCGGCGATCATCGCGGCCTCGTCGGTGGCGAGTTCGAGGGTCTCGGAGGGATCGCCCTCGGGGTGGTAGATCGCGGGGGTCTCGTCAGGGTTGGCGCGGGCGATGGCGGCCAGCGACCAATGGGTGAGGGGGCGGTCCTGCAGATCGGAAATCACCAGCGTCGCCTCGCCGATCGAGACGATCACCTCGCGCCGCTGCTCCTCGGGTTTGGCCCGCCAGAGGGCGGAGGCCTCAAGCCTTTGGTATTCCTGCAATGCGGTCATCTATGGGCTGCCCTGCCTCTGTTTGGGAGAGTTTAGCATGAGGCGGGCCGAGGTGGTAGAGGCATGGGGCAGGGGGCTGTCCCATGATGGGACATTTTTAGGGTTGTTTGGAAACAAGGGGTTGAGGGGAGGCGTTAGGGGAAATTTAACGGTTGAGTTTCGAAGACCAGCCTTGCCTAAAAACGCTAAATATAGTCTAATTGAAAGAAGTTTCGATGTTAATTTAAGTGGCAGGTTGAAGAGTGAAACAAAATAACTTTCCAGACATCTGCGATTTTGAAATGAGATTGCAAAGTAGTCAAGCAGATGTAGTGGAGTATGATTGCTTGACTGATCTGCGCATTCGAGTTGAAGAAATACCTCTTGGCAGTGATGAGTGTGAGATTTATTTTGTAAAGGCTACCATTGCAATGGTTCTAGAAGGTTTTGAACCTATCTCGGGTTCGAGATATGGAGAGCCAAAAAAAGACAACGTTGTGGAGAGAGTCAGGAGAGATTCAGAAAGTCTCTCAGTGGCTAAAGAAATGTCGGCTGCAGCGGGTTTGGAGGCTAGCTTTGACAGTTTGTGTGTCAACGGTAGTTTTGTAGCGGGAGCAAATTCTTCTAAATCAATTAACTTGACTAAGGAGTCTACTTCCCATGACAACCACTACCGTGTCAAAGCCGTTGCAAACCTTAAGTGGGAGATAACGGAACATGATGGAAGTGCACTATGTGAGACCTATTTGGAGAGTGATAGGTTGGTCGCTCTGCGAGAGCGATCAAAAATAAACAGGAAGTATATCTCTGTAGACATCTCCATTAAACAGAGAGACCTTAGGATAGAGAATTCCACTAAAGGTCTTGCGGCTGGAGTCTTGGGCAGGCTAACAGGCAATCAAAAAAGACTTTTCGATATTTTTATTGCAAAATCAATCAACTCTAAAACTCCTGAGGCTGGTACATATAGTGGGGCAATAAAGTTGTCATGGTTCACTTTAGATTCTTCAAATGGTGACTTTGATGAGTGATGGTCTTGAGTTAAACTCGGTTCTCGTAGACATGGAAATTGATAGCATTTTGGAAAAGCTGTCGAACCAGGAGTCCTCATTTTCCAATTTAGTAAGGGTATTGAAATTAGACTCAGTGCATGATTTTCGGTATAGTAAGCTTAGTGGAGTTGATTTCTCGCAATCGGACCTCAGAGGTTATGATTTCCGTGGGGCCGATTTACAAGACTCCTTTGGATTGAATGTTGTTTTTGACGATACCACAAACTTCGATGGAGCTGATGTTTCGGGCTCTTGTTTTGCATCTTTTGTTCGTGAAAGAGAGATATTAAGAAGAAATCCTAGTGCCCTTAGGATATACGACTTTTTAAGAAATGGTGACGCTCTCGACGTATCCAGTTGGATTCACTCTAGGCATGGAGGAGGGCGTGATACTTTTTCTGGGCTAGAAAAGGTTGATAGTGAAACCGCATCTATTCTTTGTCGAAAGCTTTTGTTCGATGATATCGATATAACCAAAAGAACAGATCTTCTCTATCGCCTAAAATACATCTGCGGAAGTTCTTTTGAGGTGAGAGAGTTGCTGCTTGACGTGCTTGCTAGGCATATTGATAATATTTCGGTTGTTTATAAGGTGCTCTCTCTTGCAGCAAAAGAGTTCAGAGGAGACTTTACAGTTTTCCAAGTAATGCTTGGTTTGAGTCAGGATACTAGAGAGCAAGTCCGTAAGATTGCGTTCATTGCACTTTCGAGGGGAAAGTTTTTTAATCAATACTTCGATGAGATTTATAGTTCGTTTATGGCGCCAGTTAATAAGGATATCAGGGTTGGATTGATTCGGGTGGCAGCTCAAAATCTTGGCAGGTCGCATCTTGAAGTGATAAATAGTTACGGTTCAAAAGATTGATATTAAATTAAGGACACCTTTGACTACGAGGAAATGCTTGACATGGAAATTGTTGAAAAACTTGCCCTTCACATTGATCAGCGGAATCATGAAATTAAAGAAAGGATAGAGGATGAGTTGCAGTCGCAAGTAAAGCTTCCAACTTTTCCTAGCCGGTCAACAATTCTTAGCATTATCAAGAGGCAAGAGGAAGTTCTTGCTTTTGCTCAGGTCATTAACTTGATTTCCGAAAAAAAATTCCCGAAGCAAATGTTGGATGCAAGAGCCAGATTGGTCAAAATCCTTCGTGTCTAGAGAAAAATGGCTCTCGAAACACCTTGGGTTAGTCAATTTTTTGACTAAATATGAGGTCCTCTTTCACAACCCCTTGGCAATCGCCCGCAGTTCGAATTTCTGGATCTTGCCGGTCGAGGTTTTGGGCAATTCCTGAAAGATCACCTTTTTCGGGGTCTTGAAGCCTGCCAGTTTCTCGCGGGCGAAGGCGATCAGGGCGGCCTCGTCGCCCGCCACGCCGTCTTTCAGCTCGACAAAGGCGCAAGGCACTTCGCCCCATTTCTCGTCGGGTTTGGCGACCACGGCGCAGAGCAGCACGTCGGGATGGGCCATCAACACGCCTTCGACCTCGACCGAGGAGATATTCTCGCCGCCCGAGATGATGATGTCCTTGGCGCGGTCGGCGATCTGCATATAGCCATTGGGATGCTGCACGGCGATATCGCCGGAATGGAACCAGCCCCCATGAAACGCCTCTTCGGTGGCTTTCGGGTTCTTGAGGTAGCCTTTCATCACGCCATTGCCGCGAAACATGATCTCGCCCTGTGTGACGCCATCCATGGGGATCTGGCTCATGCCATCGGTCATGACGGTGACGTCTTCGAGGAAGGGCATCGCCACGCCCTGACGCGCCTTCATCGCGGCGCGGGCATCGCCTTGCAGATCGTCCCAGGCGGCGTTCCAGGTGCATTCGGTGCCGGGGCCATAGGTTTCGGTCAGCCCGTAAACCTGCGTGACGTTGAAGCCCATGGGTTCGATCTTGGCCAGCGTTGCCGGGGCGACGGGGGCGCCGGCGGTAAAGACCTCGACCACTTGGGAAAACGCGCGGCGTTGCGACACGGGGGCGTTCACCAGCGTGTTCAGCACGATGGGCGCGCCGCCGAAATGGGTCACGCCCTCATCCGCGATAGCGTTGAAGATGGCGGGGGCGGTGATGTCGCGGCAGCAGATGATGGTGCCGCCGAGGACGGGCATCATCCACGTGTGGCACCAGCCATTGCAATGGAACAGCGGCACGATGGTCAGGTAGCGCGGATGCAGCGTCATGCGCCAGCTGATGACCTGCCCCATGGCGTTGAGATACGCGCCGCGATGATGGTAGACCACGCCCTTGGGCCGGCCCGTGGTGCCGGAGGTGTAGTTGAGGGCGATGGATTCCCATTCGTCCTCGGGCATGATCCAGGCAAAATCGGGATCACCCGCCGCCAGCAGGCTTTCGTAATCGGTGTAATGGCCATGAGCCGGCACGCCTGCATGGTCATCGGGCACTTCGATCACGATGGGGGCTGGGCCTTCCATGCGTTCCATCGCTTCGGCGGCCAGTGGCAGGAACTGCGGATCGACCAGCAGGACCTTCGCGCCGCCGTGATCGAGGATATAGGCGACGGTGTCGGTTTCCAGCCGCGTGTTGATCGTGTTGAGGATCGCACCGCAGGCCGGAACGCCGAAATGCGCCTCGGCCTGCGCGGGCAGGTTCGGGATCAGTGTGGCCACCACATCCCCGGGCTGCACGCCCAGTTTCGTCAGGGCCGAGGCAAGACGCGTGACGCGGTCGATGTATTCCGCATAGGTCTTGCGGTGGGGCCCGTAGATCACCGCGGGATGATCGGGAAAGACCGCTGCCGCGCGTTTGAGGAACGATAGCGGCGTGAGGGGCGTGTAATTCGCCGCTGTCTTGCCGAGACCCGTTTCGTCCTTGAGCCAGCCCATCGCATCCCTCCCCTTAAGTGCTGCCGCCACGCGGCGCCTGTGCGACACAATATTGCGCGCGGCGCGCGGAAGGGAAAGGGGAAAGGCGCGGGCCGTCACGCATGCGGCCCGCGCCGCTCGGGTCAGCCGACCACGTTGAAATCCGGGCCGTAGGGATAGCCGGTGATGTTCTCGTTGCCGGTTTCGGTGATCAGCAGGATGTCGTGTTCGCGGTAGCCACCGGCGCCGGGCGCGCCCTCGGGCAGGGTCAGCATCGGCTCCATCGAGATGACCATGCCGGGTTCGAGGACGGTGTCGATATCCTCGCGCAGTTCCAGACCGGCCTCGCGGCCATAGTAATGCGACAGCACGCCGAAGCTGTGGCCATAGCCGAAGGTGCGGTATTGCAGCAGGTCGCGCGCGGCGAGGAAATCGTTGACCTTGTGGGTCACCTCGGCGCAGCTGACGCCCGGTTTCAGCAGGGACATGCCGTATTCATGAGAGGCGACATTGGCCTCCCATATGGCCAGGCTGGCGGCGTCCACCTCGCCCACGAAAAGGGTGCGTTCCAGCGCCGTGTAGTAGCCCGAGATCATCGGGAAGGTGTTGAGCGACAGGATATCGCCCCGTTCCAGCGCGCGGGCGGTCACCGGGTTATGCGCGCCATCGGTGTTGATGCCGGACTGGAACCAGACCCAGGTGTCGCGGTATTCGGCATGGGGAAAGCGCTTTGCGATCTCGGCCTCCATCGCGTCGCGCCCTGCCATGGCGATGTCGATCTCGCGCGCGCCCACGCGGACTGCATCGCGGATGGCATAGCCGCCCACGTCGGCCACATTGGCGCCAGCGCGAATCAGCGCGATCTCGGCCGCGGATTTGCGCATGCGCTGCTGCATGGTGGCAGGCGCGATATCCACCCGCGCAGAGGGCGCAAGGAAGCTGTCGAGCTTGGCCGATTGCAGCAGGGTCAGGTGGTCTGCCTCATAGCCGATCACGCGGCCTTCGCCGGTGATCGAACGCACCGCGCGCCAGTAGTTGTCGCGCGCCCAGTCGGTATAGGTGATGTTGTCGCCCACGCTGCGCCGCCATGGCTGGCCCGCATCGATCCCGGCGCTGATCGTCACGCAATCGGTGGGCGTGACGACGCAGGCATAGGGCCGTCCGAAGGAGCAATACAGAAAGCCCGAGTAATAGGCGACATTGTGCATCGAGGTCATCACGCAGGCGTGGACGCCAAGATCGGTCATGGCGGCGCGCAGTCCTGCGAGGCGCGCGGCATATTCGGAGTCGGCGAAGGGCAGGGGCGCTTTCTGGCCGTTGTGAAAGCGGTACATCTCTGGTCTTGCGGTCTGTGTCATCATCGGTCCTGCGGGGCCGGATATGTGCGGGCCCCCTTGTCAGAGGTCCCGGCGTACAGGACGACAGCGGATTGATCCGCAGGAAAGGGATCGTGATCCCCGCGCCGACGCCATCGGCACGCCCTGCGACGCAGTATACATGACAATATGGTGCCCCTTCAAGCATCGCTTGAGATCGGCCTTGCGGCGGCATAAGCAGGACATGGACACAGTAGCCGGACACCCCATGACCCTTGTTGCCCCTGCCGATCTGAACAGGCCGCTGGCCGCCGCCAGCGTAATGCTGGTGGCCATGCTGATCATCGGCTTCATCGACAATTACGTGGCCGCGATCGCCGCTGAAATCGGGCTCTGGCAATTCCAGGTCATGCGCACGCTGCTGATGTTTCCGATGCTGCTGGCCATGTCATGGGCCGGGCTGGGCACCTTGCGGCCAAGATCCATCCTGCGGGTGGGCGGACGGTCGGCCTTCGCCGGGATCGCCATGATGTGCTATTTCGGGGCGCTGGGATTCATGCCCATCGCACAGGCGCTGGCGGGGCTGTTCACCTCGCCCATTTTCATCCTGCTGATCACATGGGGCCTGATGGGCTACAGTATCGGGCCATGGCGGATTGCGGCGGTTCTGATGGGTTTCGTGGGTATCCTGCTGGTCTTGCAGCCCGATACAAATGCCTTTTCCCTCTGGACGCTGCTGCCGGTGGCGGGCGGGCTGTTCTATGCCGTGTCGATCATCGCGACCCGGTCGTGGTGCGAGGGTGAAAGCACCATGGCCCTGCTCCTGGGGGTGATGCTGTTTCAATGCCTGTTCTCGGGGGCGATGGCGCTGGGCCTGATCGTTCTGGACATGCCCGAGACGGGGTTCCTGACGCGGCGCTGGGTCTGGCCGCTGGTGGATGTCTGGCCGCTGCTGTGGTTGCAGGCCGTGGGATCGCTGGCGGGGGTCTGGTGCATCATCAAGGCCTATCAGATCGGCGAGGCGGGCTTTGTATCGGTCTTCGAATATTCGGTGATGATCTTCGGCCCGTTCTTCGCGTGGTGGCTGTTTGCCCAGCCGGTCGGCCCCTGGCAGGCGATCGGAATCGGGCTGATTGCCTCGGCCGGGGTGATCATCGCCCTGCGGTCGGGCGCAGAGCAGCGCCGCCAGATCATCCCCGGCTGAGGATGCTTGCACCGTGCCCGCGATCCGGTAGCGTGGCGGCATGATCATTTCGCCCGGTCGCCACTATATCTTTGTCCATATTCCCAAGACGGGGGGCACGGCGCTGGCCCTCGCGCTGGAAGGGCGGGCGCGGCCAGATGATATCCTGCTGGGCGACACACCCAAGGCGCAGCGGCGCCAGCATCGCCTGAAGGGGGTGCAGGCTGCGGGGCGGTTATGGAAACATTCCACCCTTGCCGATATCGACGGGCTGGTGAGCCCCGACGCGATTGCCCAGAGCTATTGTTTCACATTGGTGCGCAATCCATGGGACCGGGCGGTCAGCTATTATCACTGGCTGCGCGGTCAGGGGTTTGATCATCCGGCGGTGGCGCTTGCCAGCGAATTGGCCTTCACGGGCTTTCTCAACCATCCGCAGACAAGGGCGAGCCTGCGCGCATGGCCCTATGCGCGCTACATGCGCGACGCCGCCGGCATCGAGCGTTGTGCGGCCTACATACGCCTTGAAAACCTGGACGAAGACGCAGCCCCCCTGTGGTCGCATCTTGGCTTCCGGCTGGAGATTGACCGGGTGAACCGGTCGGATCGCGACCCTGATTACCGCGCCTATTACAGCCCGGATGATGCCGCGCTTGTCGGGGATCTCTGTGCCGAAGATATCGCGCGTTTCGGCTATTCCTTCTGAGATGCGCAGCCCAACTGTTTCCAAAAAATATACGTTAGGATAATTTTTTGTTTACTGTTTCCATTTTGTAAATAATATCGGCGGCGCAGCACCCCCCAATGCAAGCGGCGCGGACCCTCGGGACCGCGCCGCTTGTATGTTCTGCAGGGGCCGTCTGGCGGGGATCAGGCGGCTTTCTTGTCTGCCCCGAAGCGGCCGTAGAAGCTTTGGCCCTTGTCGGCCATCTCGCGCATCAGCGCCGGGCAGGCAAAGCGCGCACCGTACGCTGCCTCAAGCTGATCGCAGCGTTCCGCCGCATAGGGCGTGCCGATGATGTCGAGCCAGCTGAACGGACCGCCTGACCAAGGCGCAAAGCCCCAACCCAGGATCGCGCCCACGTCACCTTCGCGGATGTCCTCCAGCACGCCTTCCTCCAGCGCGCGGACGGCTTCAAGCACCTGGGCGAACATCAGGCGATGCTGCACCTCGATCAGGCTGGGCTGATCCTCGAGGCGCGGATACTTGTCCGACAGACCCTCCCAGTAGCCCTGGCGCTTGCCGGCGTCGTCATAGGTGAAGAACCCGGCCTTGGCCTTGCGGCCCATGCGGCCCTCGCCTTCCATCCAGAAGATGATCTCATCGACCTCGCCATCCGGGTAGGCATTGCCCATCGCGGCCTTGGTGGCGCGGGCGATCTTGGCGCCCAGATCGATCGAGGTCTCATCGACCAGTTGCAGCGGACCCACGGGGAAACCCAGCATCCGCGCGGCATTGTCGATGAGCGCGGGCGAGACACCTTCCTTCACCATCCGCATCCCTTCGTTGATATAGGGGATGATGCAGCGGTTGGCGTAGAAGAAGCGCGCATCGTTCACCACGATGGGCGTCTTGCGGATCTGGCGCACGTAATCAAGCGATTTGGCCACGGCCACATCGCCTGTCGCCTCGCCCTTGATGATCTCGACCAGCAGCATTTTCTCGACAGGCGAGAAGAAGTGGATGCCGATGAACTGTTCGGGCCGCGACGATGCCTTGGCCAGCTCGCTGATCGGCAGGGTCGAGGTGTTCGACGCATAGATGCAATCCGCGGGGATCACGGCCTCGGCCTTCTTAGTCACCTCGGCCTTCACCTTCATGTCCTCGAAGACGGCCTCGATGATCAGATCGCAGCCTTTCAGCGCGTCATAATCGGTGGTGGCGGTGATGAGGTTCAGCATCGCCGCTTTCTTGTCGGCGGTGACCTTGCCGCGCTTGATGCCGCCATCAAGATAGGCCTCGGTGTAGGCCTTGCCCTTGTCGGCACTTTCCTGCGTGGCGTCGATCAGCACCACCTCGATCCCGGCCTGCGCGCTGACCAGCGCGATGCCTGCGCCCATCATGCCCGCGCCCAGCACGCCCAGTTTCTTCACACGCTGATCGGCGACGCCTTCGGGACGCACCGCGCCTTTTTCCAGCGCTTCCTTGTTCAGGAAGAGCGAGCGGATCATCGCGGCGGAGGACGGGTTCATCAGCACGTTGACGAACCAGCGCGCCTCGATCTTGAGGGCGGTGTCGAAGGGGACAAGCGCACCTTCATAGACAGCCGAGAGCAGCGCCTTGGCGGCCGGGAATGCGCCTTGGGTCTTGCCGTTCACCATGGCGGAGGCCCCGACGAAGGTCGGGAATCCTGCCGGGTTATAGGGCGTGCCGCCTGGCATCTTGTAGCCTTTGGCGTCCCATGGCTTCACCAGATCCGCGTCTTTTGCGGCCAGCACCCAGGCGCGGGCGGCCGCGACGGGATCATCGGCCACCTCGTCGATGATGCCTGCGGATTTGGCCTTGGCGGGATCCAGCAGCTTGCCCTCCAGCAGGTAAGGGGCAGCACCCATCGCGCCCAGTTTGCGGGCCAGACGGGTGGTGCCGCCGGCACCGGGGAAGATACCCACGAGGATTTCCGGCAGGCCGATCTTGGCCTTGGGGTTCGGGGCGGCAAAGATGCGGTGCGTGGCCAGCGGCAGTTCCAGCCCGATGCCCACGGCGGTGCCCGGCAGCGCGGCGGCGATCGGCTTGCCGCCCTTCAGGGTCTTGGGGTCCATGCCCGCCCGCTCGATCTTGCGCAGGGCGGCATGCATCTGCATGATCCCTTCGAAGAGTCCGCGCTCGGGTTCGTCGCCTGCATCTTCGCGCATCTTGGCCAGCACGTTCAGGTCCATGCCACCGGCAAAGTCCTTCTTGCCGCTGGTGATCACGATACCTTTGACGGCCTCATCGGCCAAGGCATCGTCGATCAGGCTGTCCAGATGGATCAGCGCCTCGGTGTTCAGCACGTTCATGGATTTGCCCGGGCAATCCCAGGTGATGGTCGCGACGCCTTCGGCATCTTTCTGCATGGTGAAATCGGTCATCTCATCTCTCCAGATTCTTATTTCTTTTGCCGGGATCGATCTGCCCGGCAAAGCGCTGGTCGTTGATCGGCGACCGGCTTGGTTGTTCCGACGGAAAGTATCTTGGCATCAGCGCATCTGCGATCGCCGCGTTGTCTTGGTCGACTATGTAATTCGCTGAGGCTGAGCGCCATTGCTGGCCGCAGCGGGCCAACTCGATCGTTATTTGGTAAGGCGTGTTGACACGCCGTCCCCCACTCAGGTGATGGGCTTCGATCCGCGCCAGGATCCGGTTGGGCTCACTGAATTCCGCAGAAAGGATCACCCTGTGGATATCGTCCACACCCAGACTCGCAAACAAGCGCGTCATGCGTGTATACAGCATCTTCAGGTCGTCCTCCGTGTCCAGAAATGTAGTACCCTCCAGTGTGGTATGGATATGCGGCAGAAGGAACGCCTGCCGGTAGGCATCGAAATCCTCCTCCAGCAGGGCACGCCTGGTCAGGTCGAGAATACTCTCGCAGATGACCTTGGCGTTTTCGACCTGATGGCTGATTTCCATGATGTCAGACCCGCTCGATGATGGTGGCGGCACCCATGCCCGATGCGATGCAGAGCGTGGCAAGGCCGGTGCCCTTGCCGGTGCGCTCAAGCTCGTCCAGCAGCGTGCCGATGATCATCGCGCCGGTGGCACCGAGCGGGTGGCCCATCGCGATGGAGCCGCCGTTGACGTTCACGACGGAACTGTCCACGTCAAACGCCTGCATGAAGCGCAGCACCACCGAGGCGAAGGCCTCGTTCACCTCGAAAAGGTCGATGTCGCTGATCGACATGCCGCTATCGGCGAGGATCTTCTGCGTGGCGGGCACCGGGCCGGTCAGCATGATCGTGGGATCGGTACCGATCTTGCAGGTGGCCTTGATCCGGGCGCGCGGCTTGATGCCCCATGTCTCGCCGAATTCCTTGCTGCCGATCAGCACGCCTGCGGCCCCGTCCACGATGCCGCTGGAATTCCCGGCGTGATGGATGTGGTTGATCCGCTCCAGATGCGGATATTTCATCAGCGCGACCTTGTCGAAACCGGGCATCACCTCGCCCATGTCCTTGAAGCTGGGCTTGAGCGCGCCAAGGCTTTGCATGTCGGTCTGAGGGCGCATGAATTCGTCATGGCCGAGGATGGTCAGGCCGTTCTGGTCGAGGACCGGCACGATGGAGCGCGCGAAACGCTTGTCATCCCAGGCGGCCTTGGCGCGGCGCTGGGATTCGACGGCCAGCGCATCGGCCTCGTCACGCGAAAACCCGTATTCGGTGGCAATGATGTCGGCGCTGATGCCTTGCGGGACGAAATAGGTGTCCATTGCGATCGAGGGGTCCACGGCAATGGCCGCGCCATCGCTGCCCATGGGGACACGGGACATCATCTCGACCCCGCCCGCAATATAGGCTTGGCCCGCACCGCCGCGCACCTGATTGGCGGCAAGGTTCACGGCTTCCATGCCGGAGGCGCAGAAGCGGTTGATGGCAAGGCCGGGGATGCGCTCATCCAGATCCGAGGCCAGAACGGCGGTCCGCGCCAGGCAGGCGCCCTGTTCCATCACCTGGGTGACGTTGCCCCAGATCACATCCTCGACGGCATGACCCTCGAAGCCATTCCGCTCCTTGAGGGCGTTCAGCACCTGCGCGCTGATCCGGGCCGAGGTCACCTCGTGCAGCGATCCGTCCGCGCGGCCCTTGCCGCGCGGCGTGCGGATGGCGTCATAGATATAGGCATCTGTCATGGTCGTCTCCTTGCTTGGGCCTGCGACATGCGCGGGCCGTGTCTGGTGTCAGGCGCGGTCAGCGGGGCTGCCGGGCATCAGGTCATAGGGGTGTTTCCAGCCGGGGGTCTGTGCGATCCGGGTCAGCCAGTCGTCGATATGGGGCCAGTCGGCGCGGTCGAAGCCGAAGGGTTCGGGGTAGAACAGATATCCGCAGCAGGCGATATCGGCGATGGTCAGCCGGTCACCGACCAGCCAGTCCTTGTTGGCCAGCTCGTCATTCAGCACCTTGTAGGCGGCTTTCAGACGGCCCTGCATGAAGGCGATCACCTCGGCCGGGCGCTTGTCCTCGGGCAGGAAATTCATCAGAAAGCGGGTCATGCCCGCCTGGCTGGACAGTTTGTGGTTGTCCCACAGGACCCAGCGCATGATCTCGCGCCGCTCGTTGGCGCTGCGCCCGCCCAGCTTGCCGCCCTTGGTGCTGATATAGTCCTGAATGGCACCGGATTGCGACAGGGTCAGATCGCCATCCACCATGACCGGTACTTCGCCCATCGAGTTGATGGCGCGGAATTCCGGGCTGCGGTTCTCGCCGTTGAAGAAATCGACGAAGACCGGCTCCCATTCCAGCCCGGAGAGTTCGAGGGTCAGCGCCGCCTTGTAGGCATTGCCGCTTTCGCCGAAGCAATAGAGTTTGATGGTCATTATCTGTCCTTCCCGTGGCGCGCCTGATGTCGGCGCTGCGATTTCGAGTATTTTTTGGCAAGATGAAATCATTGCGGTGTTTTCGTAACCAGACTTTAGGGTTTCCGGCTCAGGATCATCCTTGCGTTACAGGCTGGAGAGCCGATGGGCGTGCAAGGTGAAACCCCGTTCCGATAAGTCCGATAGCTAGGCGGTAAGGCGGGGCGGGGTGGACCTGTGGTTTCATCTTGCTGCAAATACTCATCTTTTTGTCCTCTCAAGGCGCGTGACCTTGCCAGGATCACGCGGATTTCCTGTCGATGAAGCTGCGCGCGATCAATTCCTTCATGATCTCGTTGGTGCCGCCATAGATGCGCTGCACACGGGCGTCGGTCCACATTTCGGCGACCGCATATTCCTGCATGAATCCATAGCCGCCATGCAGTTGCAGACAATCGTCCAGCACCTGGTTCTGGGTGTCGGTGATCCAGTATTTCGCCATGGCGGCCTTTTCGACGCTCAACGCGCCGCGCAGGTGTTCGGCCATGCATTCATCCAGGAACGCGCGCGCCACTTTCGTGCGGGTCAGGCATTCGGCCAGTTTGAAACGGGTGTTCTGAAACTGTGTGAGCGGGCCACCGAAGGCTTCGCGTTCCTGACAATACTGGATGGTGCGGGCGACAGCCCCTTCCATGGCGCCGATCGCGCCGCAGGCGATGATCAGGCGTTCCTGAGGCAACTGGCTCATGAGTTGGGCAAAGCCGCGACCTTCCTCGCCGCCCAGCAGGTTTTCCGGCGGGATGGCGACATTGTCGAAGAAAAGCTCGGATGTGTCCGAAGCCTTCATGCCGATCTTGTCAAGGTTGCGGCCGCGTTTGAAGCCTGCCGCCCCTTCGGTTTCCAGCACCATCAGCGACACGCCCTTCGCGCGCTGGCTGGGGTCGGTCTTGGCAGCGACGATGATGAGGGTCGCGTGCTGGCCGTTAGTGATGAAGGTCTTCTGGCCGGACAGCCTGTAGGTATTGCCGTCGCGGATCGCCTTGGTCTTGATCGCCTGCACGTCCGATCCGGTCGAGGGTTCTGTCATCGCCAGCGCGCCCACCAGCTCGCCCGAGGTCAGCCTGGGCAGCCAGCGGCGTTTCTGATCGTCCGTGCCATAGGCCAGGATGTAATGCGCGACGATGCCGGAATGGATGCCCACGCCCCAGCTGGCCAGATTGGCGCGGCTTGCCTCGATCAGGATCGCGGCCTCATGGCCGAAATCGCCGCCATGGCCGCCCCATTCCTCTGGGATCGAGGGGCACAGCAGACCCAGTTCGCCCGCCTGTTGCCAGATCGCAGGGTCCATCTGTCCCTGATTGCGCCAGCGCTCGAAATGCGGGGACCATTCGTCATTGATGAACTTGGCCGTCATGTCGGCCAGCATCTGGTGTTCGTCGGTCATCCAGGCGGATGTCATGCGGGTCTCCTCCCCCGGTGTGGTCGTTCCTTGCCTAGCGTTTGCGCGCGTCCAGTTCGGAATTGAACAGGCGCAAACGGTGGGCGAATGTGTCGTCATTGATCACGCTGTCGAAGTTCTCGAAGAGGAAGGACAGCGCTTCGCCCTCGTCCAGCCCGGCCTCTGCCGCGAATTTCTTCAGCCTGCGATAGCCGTCTTCGGTCATGGCGACGGGAAAGCGACGGGTCAGGCGGAAGCGTTTGGGCATGGGCTGGCTCCATTATGGGCTGGGCGGGCGGGGGCTGGCCCCGCCCGGCACCTGTCAGAAGTTGGCAGCCTCCAGCGCCATCACGGTCTCCGCCCCGGTATGGATCCGCGCCAGATGCAGGGCGGTCGCGGGCAGGCGGCGGGCCATGTAATAGCGCCCGGTGGCAATTTTCGTCTGGTAGAAGGTGACGTCTTCCGTGCCGGCCTGCAATGCCTCATGCGCGGCTTTCGCCATTTGCGCCCACATCAGGCCAAGGCAGACATGACCGAAGAGGTGCATGAAGTCATAGGAACCGGACAGCGCGTTGTTGGGATTCTTCATGCCGTTCTGCATGAAATACATCATCGCGGTCTGCAGGTCCTTGGATGCGGCCTTGAGCGGATCGAGGAAATCGGCCTTGAGCGCCTCGTTGCCTTCGTTCTCCTTGATGAAGGTCTTGACCATCTCGAAGAAGGCCATCGCGTGCTTGCCGCCATCGGTGGCCAGTTTGCGGCCCACGAGGTCCAGCGCCTGCACGCCGTTCGCGCCCTCATAGATCATCGCGATGCGGGCGTCGCGGGTGAACTGCGACATGCCCCATTCCTCGATATAGCCGTGCCCGCCGTAGACCTGCTGCGCCTTGACGGTCATGTCATAGCCCTCATCGGTCAGGAAACCCTTGATGACGGGCGTCATGAGCGAGATCAGCCCGTCGGCGGCGGCATCGTTGTTGCGATGCGCGCGGTCGATCAGCGAGGCCCCCCAGAGCATGAAGGCGCGCGCCCCTTCGACAAAGCTTTTCTGGTCCATCAGCGAGCGGCGGATATCGGGGTGCACGATCAGCGGATCGGCGGGACCGTCGGGGTTCTTGACGCCGGTCACGTCACGGCCCTGCAGGCGGTCCTTGGCATAGGCCAGCGCGTTCTGGAAAGCGACATCGGCCTGTGCCATGCCCTGCATGCCGACGCCGATGCGCGCCTCGTTCATCATGGTGAACATAGCGCGCATGCCTTTGTGCGCCTCGCCCAGAAGGTAGCCCGTCGCCTCGTCATAGTTCATGACGCAGGTGGAATTGCCGTGGATGCCCATCTTCTCTTCGATCTTGCCGACCGAAACACCATTGCGCGCGCCGAGGCTGCCGTCCGCGTTCACAAGGAACTTGGGCACGATGAAAAGCGAGACACCCTTGATGCCCTCGGGGCCGCCGGGGATCTTGGCCAGCACCAGATGGATGATGTTGTCGGCCATGTCGTGATCGCCGGCCGAGATGAAGATCTTCTGCCCGCTGATCTTGTAGCTGTCATCGTCCTGCGGCACGGCCTTGGTGCGCATCAGGCCCAGATCGGTGCCGCAATGCGGCTCGGTCAGGTTCATGGTGCCGGTCCATTCGCAGGACACCATCTTGGGCAGATACATGTCCTTCTGCGCGTCCGAACCATGGGCGAGGATCGCCGAGGCCGCGCCATGCGTCAGGCCCTGATACATGGTGAAGGCCTGGTTGGAGGCCGAGAACATCTCGCCCACCGCCGTGCCCATCACATAGGGCATGCCCTGGCCGCCGTATTGCTCGGGCATGTCCAGGCCGGTCCAGCCGCCCTCGCGCACCTGATCAAAAGCAGCCTTGAAACCGGTGGGGGTGCGTACGACACCATTTTCCAGCTTGCAGCCTTCGACGTCACCGACGGCATTCAGCGGCGCCAGCACCTCGGCGGTCAGCTTGCCCGCCTCTTCCAGAACGGCGGAGGTGAAATCGGCTTCAAGCTCGGCATAGCCCGGAATGTCGGATGCGGATACTTTCAGCAGGTTATGCAGTACGAATTGCAGGTCTTTGACGGGGGCGGTGTAGCTGGGCATGTCTCTCTCCCTTGGGTCTCGTCGGGGGGCTTCGGCGTGGCGGCGCGAATTTATTCGGCGGCACGCTTGGGCTGGTTGATCGAGGCGATCATCTTCTCGCCCCATTTCATCTGTTCGCGCAGATCGTCGATCGCGGCATTCAATTCGTCTCGCTGGCGGATCAGGTCATCCAGCCGCTTCTGCGCCAGCTCGTAGGTGCGCGCCAACTGCGTCTGCTGCTGGTCGCCGATCCGGTAAAGATCAAGAAGCTGGCGGATGTCTTCGAGGCTGAACCCGAAGCGTTTGCCGCGCAGGATCAGCTTGAGCCGCGCCCGGTCGGACGCGGTGAACAGGCGTTTCTGACCCTCGCGAATCGGGAATAGCAGTTCCTTGGCCTCGTAGAAGCGCAGGGTCCGGGGCGTGACGTCGAATGCATCGCACATCTCGCGGATCGTCATGGTCTTTTGGGTCATCGCATTACCTCTGAAACAGGTCTCTGGCGGCAAGCTGTGCATTCTCCTGCTTCGTTACAACAGGTTTCGTGGTTGACGTAACTGCTACGTCACGTCACTTTCAGGTTGACGTAAGATCAGCCAAGGTAAACCGCGCTTCGCGGCAATTTCCTTGCCCGGATGCGCGGCGGCGACAGGCCGGATCGTCATGGTTGATGGGGTGATTCAGGCGCGACGAAAGGCAGGCCCCGCCATCGGGGCAGGGATGTCGCGGGCGCGGGGGGTACGGGATGGGCGCGGTGGTTTATGCGGCTCAGGCGTCGCCGAGGGCCTTGGCGGTCTCATCGCGCAGGCGGCGCAGCTCGTCCATCGCTTCGTCCAGCTGGGCGCGCTGTTCGGCCAGTTCCACAAGCTGACGGTCGGCCATCTTGACCCAGGCCTCCATCTGCGCGCGGGTGCCTTCCTTCTCGTAGATCAGCAGCCACTGGCGGATGTCTTCCAGCGCATAGCCGAATTTGCGACCGCGCAGGATCAGGGTCATGCGCGCACATTCGCGCGGCCCGTAGTAGCGGGTGCGCCCTTCGCGCTCAGGCTGCAACAACTCGATGTACTCGTAATAGCGCAAGGTGCGTGGCGTCACGTCATACTTTGCGCACATCTCCTTGAACGTCAGGCGTGGTTCGGACATCGTTCTGCTCCCTTCGCGGCAGGCTATGCGAGACACGCGGCAAGGGCAACGGGTGCTCTTGCGCTGATGTGGCGATGCGGGACATAGTGCGCGGCACAAGCAAGGAATGGGGCCCATGGACAAGGACAAGATGGCGCGGCAATTCACCGAGGCGATCCCGCATGCGCGCGCTCTGGCCATGCAGATCGACCATCTGGGTGACGGGGTGGCCGAGATGTCGATGCCCTATGACGCGCGCTTCATCGGTGACCCCGATACCGGGGTGATCCATGGCGGCGCGGTGTCGGCGCTGCTGGACACGTGCTGCGGCGCATCCGTCGTCTGCCATCCGGCGTCGAAGGGCGGAACCGCCACCATCGGCCTGCGCATCGACTATATGCGCGCGGCAACCCCGGGCCAGCGCATCCGGACACGGGCCGAATGCTACCATGTCACCCGCTCGGTCGCTTTCGTGCGCGCAACGGCGATGGATGACGACAGCGACCGCCCTGTGGCCAGCGCCACCGGTACCTTCACCGTGGAGGGCGGCGCATGAGCGAGGGATCCTTTGTCAAGCCGCGCGGCGGTCGCCCGGAACCCGTGCAGGTGGTCAAGCAACGCCGCGATGCCGCGCTGAACGCGCTGGTGCATGGCGTGCCCTATATCAAGTATCTCGGGATCGAGTTCGACCGGCGCGGGGATGAGCTGACGGCCGTGCTGCCCTTTGATGAAAAGCTGATCGGCAACCCGCTGCTGCCGGCGCTGCATGGTGGGGTGACGGCCGCCTTCCTCGAGGTGACGGCGATCATCGGCCTCAGCTGGGCCAGCCTCTGGGACGAGATCGAAACGGGCCGGATCGATCCGCAGAATCTGGTGGCGGGCGATCTGCCGCGCCTGCCCAAGACCATAGACTTCACCGTCGATTATCTGCGCACCGGCCTGCCGCGCGATGCCTATGCGCGCGCCAAGGTCAACCGGTCGGGACGGCGCTATGCCTCGGTCCATGTGGAGGCCTGGCAAGACAACCGCGCCCGCGCCTTCGCGCAGGCCACGGGGCATTTCCTGATGCCAAGACTGGATGGCTGAGGCCGCAGCCCGGCCGGATCCGGTACGGGGTGTCACCCATGCGCGCGTCCTGAAGGTTGCGCTGCCCATCGTGCTGTCCAATGCCACGGTCCCCATCCTGGGCGCGGTGGACACCGCTGTCGTCGGGCAGATGGGATTGGCGGCGCCGATCGGGGCCGTGGGGTTGGGTGCGGTGATTCTGACGGCGATCTACTGGATCTTCGGCTTCCTGCGGATGGGCACGACGGGCCTGACCGCCCAGGCGCAAGGCGCGGGGCAGCAGGGCGAGGTGGCGGCCATGCTGACGCGCGCGCTGATGATCGGGGCGGCAGCGGGTCTTGCGGTGATCGCCCTGCAGGTGCCGGTGTTCTGGGGTGCTTTCCTGCTGGCCCCCGCCAGCGCCGAGGTCGAAAGCCTGGCGCGCGATTACATGCAGATCCGCGTCTTCAGCGCCCCTGCCGCCATCGCGATCTACGGGGTGACCGGCTGGCTGATCGCGCTGGAACGCACGCGTGCCGTGCTGGGGCTGCAGATCTGGATGAACGGGGTGAACATCCTTCTCGACCTGTGGTTCGTGCTGGGCCTCGGCTGGGGCGTCGAAGGCGTGGCGATCGCGACCTTCCTTGCGGAATGGAGCGGTTTGGCGCTGGGCCTGTGGCTGTGCCGCGCGGCCTTTGCGGTGCCGGCCTGGCGCGACTGGACGCGGATCTTCGACCGGCCCGCCCTGACGCGGATGATGGCGGTGAACACCGATATCCTGATCCGGTCGCTGCTGTTGCAGGCGATCTTTCTCTCCTTCCTGTTCCTCGGGGCGGGGCAGGGCGACGTGGTGCTTGTGGCCAACCAGGTACTGCTGCAATTCCTGCATATCACCGCCTATGCGCTGGACGGCTTCGCCTTCGCCGCCGAGGCGCTGGTGGGCCAGGCGATGGGCGCGCGCGACCGCCGAAGGCTCAGGCGCAGCGCGGTGCTGGCCAGCCTCTGGGGCGGGGTCAGCGTGATCGGCATGGCGATTGCCTTTGCGCTGGCGGGCACGGCGATCATCGCGGTCATGACCACCGCCGAACCTGTGCGCGAGGCCGCCGCAACCTATCTGCCATGGATGGTCGCAGCCCCGCTTCTCGGGCTTGCGCCATGGATGCTGGACGGCATCTTCATCGGCGCCACCCGCACCCGCGACATGCGCAACATGATGGCGGTCAGCGCTGCGATCTACGCCGCCTGCGTGGTCATCCTGCTGCCGCTGATGGGCAATCACGGGTTGTGGCTGTCGCTGCTGATCTCGTTTCTGGCGCGCGGGCTGACGCTGGGCCTGCGCTATCCGGCGCTCGAAGCCGATACCGCAGGGCCCTGAAAGGCCCCGCCGCCCGGTTTCTTCTTGCCTGAAATATCCCCGCCGGAGGCATGGCCGCCTGCGGCCATTCGGGTCCGCGCCGCCGGATCACAGCCAGGCGTCGCGCCCGGTGCCCACCGCATCGGCGACAGTTGCAAAACCGTCCCGCGCCAGAAGCGCGTCAAGCCCCTGCGCGATCTGCGGCACCAGCGACAGGCCATTGTAGACCAGCGCGGTGTAAAGCTGCACAGCCGATGCCCCGGCCCGGATCTTCTGATAGGCCTGTTCGGCCGAACCGATGCCGCCCACGCCGATCAGCGGGATACGTCCTTGGGTCAGTTGCGACAGCTGCGCCAGCACGCGGGTCGATTTCTCGAACAGCGGCGCGCCGGACAAGCCGCCCTTTTCATCGCGGTGGCTGCTGTGCAGCCCCGCGCGGTCCAGCGTGGTGTTGGTGGCGATGATCGCATCCACCCCGGCGTTGCGGGCCACATCGGCAATCTCGGACAGTTCGGCTGCGGTCAGGTCGGGCGCGATCTTCAGAAAGACCGGGATCGGACGCGTCAGCCATGCCCGCGCCTCCATCACCCCGGCCAGCAGCGCGCTGAGCGCGGCGGCCCCCTGCAGGTCGCGCAGCTTTTCTGTATTGGGTGACGACACATTGACCGTGGCGAAATCGAGGTGCCGTCCGCAATGGGCCAGCACACGGGCGAAATCCTCGGCCCGGTCGGCGCTGTCCTTGTTGGCACCCAGGTTCAGGCCGATCACCGCCGTCTTGGGGCGGTGGGCGAGGCGGTCGGCCATCGCGTCCATGCCCTGGTTGTTGAAGCCGAAGCGGTTGATGGCGGCGCGATCCTCGGTCAGGCGGAACAGGCGCGGGCGCGGGTTGCCGGGTTGGGCGCGCGGCGTGGTCGCGCCCACTTCGACAAAGCCGAAGCCCGCGCGGCTGAGCGGTCCAAGGACATCCGCGTTCTTGTCGAAACCGGCGGCAAGGCCCACGGGGTTGGGCAGATCAAGCCCGGCGAGGGTGGTCCTGAGCCGGTCCGAGGTGACAGGGCCGGGAAGCGGCACCAGCCCGGTTTTCAGCGCGCGGATCGCAAGACCATGCGCGGTTTCGGGATCAAGGCGGCGCAGCGCGGCAAGGCCGATGGATTCGAGCAGGCTCATGTCATCTCCGCCGGGAAGCGATGTGTCCCGTCCACCAAAGGCAAGGGGCGGTGCCACAGGATGTCGGACAGGCGCAGCGGACGGTAAAGATGCGGAAACAGCGCCCCGCCGCGCGACGGCTCCCATGTCAGGGCCTCGCCCAGGCTGTCCGCGTCCAGCGCCAGCAGCACAAGACCGTCCTCGCCCGCGAAATGTTTCGCGGCGGTTTCCTGCGCCTGTGCTGCGGTCGAGAAATGCACATAGCCGTCGGCGATGTCGATAGGGGCGCCGAGGGTCTCACCCTGTGCCTGCAAAGCGGCCCATTCGTCCGCGCGGAATATCTTGTAGATCAGCATGGCTGCTCACATGACGCGCAGCCCGGCTGCGGTCAAGTATCTTCCCGCAGCGTCAAGGCAGATCGGCTTTGACAGGTGGGGCAAGGCGGGCCACCATCCCGCAATACACACCCAGAGGGAGACCCGCCCATGTTCACCCGCCCCATTGCAGGCCTGACCGCGCTGATGCTGTCTGCAGGTCTGGCGCAGGCCGATTACACGCTGCATATCCTGCATGTGAACGACCTGCACAGCCGGATCGAGCCGATCAACCGTTTCGATTCGACCTGCAGCACGGAGGATGAGACCGAAGGGAAATGCTTTGGCGGTGTCGCGCGTCTGGCCACCAAGGTCCGGGAATTGCGCGAGGCCCTGCGCGCGCAGGGGCAGAACGTGATCCTGCTGGATGCGGGCGACCAGTTTCAGGGCAGCCTGATGTACACCACCTACAAGGGCGCGGTCGAGGCCGAGTTCATGCAGGCCATCGGCTTCGATGCCATGGCGGTGGGCAATCATGAATTCGACGATGGCCCCGCCGGGTTGGCCGGTTTCCTCGAAAAGGTAAGTTTTCCGGTGATCTCCGGCAATATCGATGTGAGCCGATCCAACCTTCTGGCGGGGCGCGTGGCCGATCATGTGATCCTCGAGGTTGGCGGTCACAGGATCGGCATCGTCTCGGCGTTGGCGACGGACACGGTCGAGACCTCAAGCCCCGGTGATGATGTGATCTTTGCCGATGAGGCTGCCAGCCTTGCCGCCGATGTGGCCGCGCTGGAGGCGCAGGGCGTGGACAAGATCATCGCCCTGACCCATGTGGGCCTGCCGCGCGATCTGGATCTGGCGGCCCTCGTGCCGGGGCTGGACGCCATCGTGGGCGGGCATTCCCATACATTGATGAGCAATACCGAAGAGGGCGCGCTGCCCTATCCGCAGATGGTGGGCGCGGTGCCCGTGGTGCAGGCCTTCGCCTATTCCAAGTATCTGGGCCATCTTGTGCTGCAATTCGATGATGCGGGCGGCGTGACCTCGGCCAGCGGCGACACGATCCTGCTGGATGCCGGTGTCGCGCCTGATCCCGCGATCGCGGCGCGGGTCGCCGAACTGGCCGGCCCCATCGCAGAGGTCAAGGCGCGTGTGGTGGCTGCGGCGGCGGCCGATATCGACGGCGGGCGCGAGACCTGCCGCATCCGCGAATGCACCATGGGCAACCTTGTGGCCGATGCCATGCTGGACCGGGTGAAGGATCAGGGCATCAGCATCGCGATCCAGAATGGCGGCGGTCTGCGGGCCAGCATCGCGGCGGGGCAGGTCACCATGGGCGATGTGTTGGGCGTGCTGCCTTTCCAGAACACCCTGTCCACATTTCAGGCAACCGGTGCCACCGTGCTGGCCGCGCTGGAAAACGGGCTGAGCCAGATCGACGAAGGGGCAGGGCGTTTCCCGCAGGTCGCGGGGATGCGCTATGTCTTCGATGCTGCCGCCGATGCAGGCGCGCGCGTGATCAGCGCCGAGGTGCGGGAGGGCGAGGCCTGGGTCCCGCTCGATCCGGCGAAAACCTATGGTGTGGTGACCAACAACTATATGCGCGGGGGCGGCGACGGCTATGCCATGTTCGAGACCGAGGGCATGAATGCCTATGATTTCGGTCCCGATCTGGCTGATGTGCTGGCGGCTTACATGGCCGAGAACGCGCCCTATCAACCCTTTACGGACGGGCGCATCACGATGAAATGATGCAGCCCCGCGCGATGCGTTTTGCGGATGCGGACGCAGGGGCGCTGTGGCATGAGGCGGCATGAGCATGGCCAGCCCTTCCCCTGTTGCCGCCCCGGAGCGGTCTGTTCCTGCATTGCTGATCGCGGTGCTGTCGGTGTCGAATTTCGTCATCGGCATGGGAGCCTTCATGATCATCGGCCTGCTGGAGCCGCTGGCCGCCGATCTGGGCGTGTCGGCGGCGCGGGCGGGAACGGTGCTGACGACCTATGCGGTGGCTTATGCGGTGCTGTCGCCCGTGCTGGTCTCGGTCACGGGCGGGATCGGGCGCAGGCGGGTGCTGGCGGCGGGGCTGGCGCTGTTCGGGCTTGGGTGCCTCTTGCCGGTGGTCTGGCCGAGCGAGGGCGCGCTCCACGCAAGCCGGATTCTGGCGGCGGCGGGTGCGGGTATCTTCACGCCGGTGGCTGCGGCCGTCGCCGCAGGGCTGAGCGCGCCAGAGCGGCGGGCCAAGGCGCTGGCGGCGGTGTTTTTCGGCATGACGATGAGCCAGATCCTTGGTCTGCCGCTGGGCAGTTTCATCGCCTATACCTATGGCTGGCGCATGGCTTTTGCCGTGGTGCTGGTGGTGCTGATCCCCTGCCTCTGGCTGATCTGGGTCATCGTGCCGCGCGGATTGTCTTTTCAGCCGGTCACACTGCGCGATCTGGGGCGTGTCATGCGCGACGGGCGGCTGATGCTGGCGGTGGGGTTCACCACCAGTTTCCTGATGGCGGGCTATGTGGTGAACACCTTTCTTGCGCCGCTTCTGTCGCAGAACCTGGGCTGGGGACGGGATGGTATCACGCTGGCGCTGCTCGTCTGCGGGATCGGGGCGGTTCTGGGCAACATGATGGGGGGCGCGCTGAGCGACCGGATCGGACCCGCCCGCACGCTGACCCTTCTGTGTCTGGCGCAACTCATCGTGCTGCCGGGGTTTTCCGCGCTGCCGCTGGCAGGTGGTCAGGCGACGCTGCTGTCGGGGCTGCTGGCGATGGGGTTGTTGCTGCTGTGGTCGGTCTTCGGCTGGTCCTTCATGGCCGCCCAGCAGGCGCGGCTGATCGGGCTTGTACCCGAGGCGGCCCCGGTGATTCTGGCGCTGAACGCGGCGGGGGTCTATGTGGGCGCGGCCTTGGGGTCTGCCATCGGTGGTCTGGTGCTGGCCGGGGTCGGGCTTGCGCCGCTGGGCCTTGTGGCGGGGGCGCTGATGCTGGTGGCCCTGACGCATCTGCGGCTGTCGGTGCGGCAGGGGTGAGACCTGCGCCTTTTTGAGTATTTGCAGCAAGATGAAGGGGCGGGCGCTGGATTTGCGCGCGCGGCTGGGGCAATCTGTGGGCATGTGCGGACGCTTCGCCCTGACCCTGCCCAATGATACGATGGCGCGGCTCTTTCAGGCCACGCCCGCCAATGACCTGCCGCCAGTGCCGCGATTCAATATCTGCCCGACACAGGCGATCCATGTGGTCGCGACCGGTGAGACCGGGCGACGCCTGACCGCGATGCGCTGGGGTTTCGTGCCGCAGTGGTACAAGAGCCCCACGGATGGCCCGCTGCTGATCAACGCGCGCGCCGAGACGCTGGCCGAGAAACCCGCCTTTCGCGCGGCGGCCCGCGCGCGGCGCTGCCTGATCCCGGCGGACGGATTCTATGAATGGACCAAGGGCGCGGATGACGCGCGGCTGCCCTGGTACATCCGGCGGCGCGACCGGGAACCGATGGTCATGGCGGGTGTCTGGCAGGACTGGGGACCCGAGGAGGCGCGCCTGACCACCTGCGCCATCGTGACCACCGCCGCGAACCCCGATATCGCGGCGCTGCATGACCGCATGCCGCTGATCCTTGATCCTGCGGACTGGCCGCTCTGGCTGGGTGAGGCGGGGCATGGCGCGGCCACGCTGATGCGGTCCGCCCCCCATGACACGCTGGAGGCCTGGCGCGTGGACAGGGCAGTCAATTCGAACCGCGCGCAGGGCGAGGCGCTGCGCGCACGGATCGAGGCCTAGCCCTTTTGGGGCTGATCCAGCGCGCCCTCGGCGCGCATGTCATCGAGCACGCCGCGCGCCACGCGGAAACTGTCGATCATCGCGGGGACACCGCAATAGATACCCACCTGCAGCAGCACTTCCTTGATCTCGTCCGGGGAGAGGCCATTGTTGATGGCGCCGCGCACATGCGCGCCCAACTCGTGCGGGCGGTTCAAGGCTGCCAGCATCGCAAGGTTGATGGTGGAGCGGGTCTTGCGGTCCAGACCGTCACGGCCCCAGATCTCGCCCCAGCAATAGGTGGTGACAAGCTCCTGCAATTCGCGGGTGAAGTCGTCCATATTGGCCACGGCACGGTCCACATAGGCATCGCCCAGTGTTGCGCGGCGGATCTTCATGCCCTTGTCATGGGTTGCCTTGTCCATCGTCGGTGTCCTTTCCGGTGTTGCGGGGTCGTTGGGCAGAGTGTTGCGCAAGCGGGCGGGGTTGCAAGCGCAAACCACCGGAGATGCGCGGCGATCAGCCCACGGCGATCCGGCTGCCAGAGGTTGGTTTGGCCCATGCGCCACGGAAGGCCGCGTCAAGCTGCAGAACATCGGGGATCCGGGCCTCGGTCGGTGTCTGGTAGAGGGCACCGCGCGCCGGGGCCGAAGACCATGCGATGATCGCTGGTGCGGCCATCATCGGCACAAGCACAGGCGCCAGCCACGGCAGGAGCGTGGGCGACAGGATAAAGGCCAGAACAGCGCCCAGAAGGCCGCTGATCACAATCCAGCTGCTGGCCTGCCATGCCTCGGTCATGGTCATGCGCCCGTCGCCGCGCGCCTGCGCGGGCCAGCCGCCATCGACACCGGCCACGACCTGCATCACCGACCGTGTGTTGAACATCAGGAAAACCGGGGCCGACAGGGCGGAAAAGGCCAGCTCGGCCCCGACAGAGCGCGCCGCGGCCCAAGCGCCGCCAAAGCCGGTCGCACGACGCCTCAGGCCAGCGTCGACAAGGATCAGCAGCTTGGGCAGGAACAGCAGACCCACGATGCAGATCGCCAGCGCCACTGCCTGCGAGGTCTGCGAGACCGGGATCACCGGCCAGCGCCAGCCTTCGATGGGGAAATAGTTGATCGGCGGCACGAACAGGGGGGCGGCGATCGAACAGAGCAGGAAGGCCAGCCAGATCACCGGCGAGAGATAGGCAAGGATACCCTGGACGAAGACAAATCGGCTCCAGGATTTCAGCCCCGGTGCCGTCAGAAGGCGCGCGTGCTGCAGGTTGCCCTGGCACCAGCGGCGATCACGCTTGGCATGCAGGACCATGTTTTCGGGGCCTTCTTCATAGCTGCCGGTCAGGTCGTCATCGACCCTGACCTGCCAGCCTGCGCGCGCCAGCAATGCGGCCTCGACATAATCGTGGCTGAGGATATGGCCGCCGAAAGGGGGCGGGCCCGAAAGCTCGGGCAAGCCGCAGCTTTCCGCAAAGGCGCGCACGCGCACAATGGCATTGTGCCCCCAGAAGGGACCGGTGCGGCCCTGCATCATCGCAAGGCCCCGGCAGAAGACCGGCGAATAGAAAGCTGCCGCGAATTGCTGGATCCGACCGAAGCGCGAGCGCGCATTGACGATCTGCGGCAGCGTCTGCAGCAATCCCAGTTCCGGCTCTGCCTCCATCCTGCGGACCATCTCGATCAGGGTGTCGCCTTCCATCAGGCTGTCGGCATCAAGGATGACGGCAAGGTCATAGGCGCTGCCCGACCGGGTGATGAAATCCTCGATATTGCCAGCCTTGCGCCCGCGGTTATTCTCGCGACGGCGATAGAAGATGCGCCCTTCGGCCCGTGTGAGCGCCAGCAGGCGACGCAGGCCTTCGCGCTCGGCCTCGGCTGTGGCCTCGTCACGGGTGTCGGACAGGATTGCAAAGTGAAAATGTGCGGCCATGCCCGTACGCTGCAATGACGTCTCCATCGCGGCGATGCGCGGGAAGGTGGCGGCGGGATCCTCATTATAGACCGGGACAAGGATCACGCAGCGCGATGTCAGCGGACCATCATGACGCGCAGGCCGCGGCGGGCGCGTGGTCAGCCCGGCAAAGGCCTGCACCGCGCCCCATGCCAGCCAGAAGGTCGACACAAGGATCAATGCCGCCCTCAGCACATCCATCAGGTCAAGGCCGTCAGCCGCGCCATAGCGCAGGAACAGCACGAAGCCGCCGCATCCGATCAGGATGCTGGTGCTCAGCAGGACAAGCCTGATCAGACCCACCCGCCAGTCGGAGGGTGTATCCATCCGTCAGGCCTCGCGTGAGGGACGCCGGGCCGGTCGAAAGGCCGCCAGCATCATGGGCAGGATGCGGCGCGGTGGCTGTTCCAGAATCTGGGTAGGCATCAACATGGGCGCATCAGGCGGTGCGGATGGCGCACGCGCCTCCGCTTCGGGATCTGTCAGGAATATGCCGGAAAGGTCGTTCATCTTGCATTGATCCACTGATAAAGCCAATTTTCCGTCAGCTTGCGCCCATAGCCCGCCAGATGGGCAGACATTTCCACAACCGCATCGTCTTCGGCGCTGAGGTCCAGAAACAGACGCCATACACCGGTTTGCGGCACCCTTTGCAACACACTGCTGATCACTTCACCGTTTGAGACCGACACGATCGGCGTGATCTCTGCATCCGGACCCAGCCGATCCAGAAACCCGCCGCGGAAGTCGATGACGAATTTCCGCAGACCGTCCTGCAGTTCGACCCCGGCAACGCCCCCATGGCCAGCGCGTGTCACTTCGACATGGGCGATCGGGTCCGCAGGATCAAGCGGCAGGTCGCCCCAATGCATCCGATAGGCGAATTCACGCGCGTCTCCGGCCTTCGCGGGCGCTTCGGGCACCCAATAGGCCACGATGTTGTCATTCGCCTCCAGGTCCGAGGGGATTTCGACAAGTCGCACATAGCCCTTGCCCCAGTCGCCGATCGGTTCGATGTCCAGGGACGGACGGCGGTGGTAATTCGCTTCGATGTCCTGGAACTGTTCGAAATCGCGTTCGCGCTGGTGCAGGCCGAACTTGCGGGGCGCGGTCTCGGGGAAGTAGCTGCCCGACAGGCGCGGGGGGTTGTTCAACGGCCGCCAGATCGCCTCGCCATCGGCACGCAGGATCCGCAGCCCGTCGCTGTCATGCACCTTGGGGCGGAAATCGTCGAACTGCGTGTGGTTCTTCTCTGAGTAGAGATACATCGAGGTCAGGGGCGCGATGCCCAGCTCTTCGACATCCTGACGGAAAAACAGCCGCGCGGTGACGTCGATGGTCGTGGTTGCACCGGGAAGGAACACGAAGCGATAGGCCCCTGTCACGCTGGGGCTTTGCAGCGCCGCATATATGGTGATCAGGCCCGCACCTGTCCCGCGCTCCATATAGAAGCGTGAAAAGCGGGGAAATTCCTCGCCTGCCGCGGTGGCTGTGTTCAGGGCCAGTCCGCGCGCCGACAGCCCATAGGCCGATCCACGCCCCAGCGCGCGGAAATAGCTGGCGCCGACAAAGGCCACCAGTTCGTCCATGACATCGGGGCGGTTCAGCGGATGATGCAGGCGGAAGCCCGCAACGCCGGGCATGTCGGTCAATGGCGGGATGCGCGACCCCAGATCGTTGAGGTATTCGAAATCCTCGGTCGTAAAGCGCATCTCGGTCGCGTTGCCGTCCGCCACTTCATAAAGGATCACCGGTTCCTTGAAGAGCCAGCCCATCGGAAAGGCCGCAAGCGCAAGCGTGCTTGTCTCGGTGGACCAGCGCATCCGGTCGGGACGGAACCGCACAAGGCGGTAGTCGTCATAATCCAGTTCCGCAAGGAAACCGCCCACGGGCTCGGCCGGCTGATGCGCCCCCTGCGCAAGCGCGCGCATCTCTTCCGTCAGGATGTCGAAGGAGAAAGGCTGCGGGACAGCCTGCGCCGCGGCGGCCGTGTCCTGTGCCGTAAGACGCAAGGGATAAGTGCATGCCAGCGCGGCCGTAGCCACAAGGAGATGCCGACGTGTGAGGGTGGTGGACGAAAGACCGAAGTCAGACATTTTCTTTTCAAACCTGAAGGTTCACGGCGCCGCAAGCCGGCGCGCGTTCGCCGGGCTTATATGTGCCCGGCATATTCCAAGGCAAGCGGGATTGCAGGCGATTCTGATCGATTCGAAAGCAAAGAGCGGGGCACTGCCTACTTTATATGCGCAAACCTGCGGTAACCTGCCGAAACGGGCGCTTTGCGTCTGCAAGAAGCCGCATCAAGGTAGCAGGCAGACCGATGTGCAGGCCGCCATGTCGTGATCCGGGCCCTAGTGCGGGGCGAGTCGGGACCGCGATTCCCCCCAAACCTCTGTCCGAGTCGCCCAAGGCGGCTGATTCACGGGGGGCGCGGGGCAGGGGGCGGACGTCTCTATAAGGTGGACTATAAAGTGCACAGGCCCTGCAGGATCGCCCAAGCCCTTTGGAACAAGGGCATTGGCGCCGCCACAATAGGCAGTCCGCAGGTTTTCTGAACTGATTTTTAAAATTCGTCGATTTTCCTCTTGCGGCTGGAATCGGTTATCACTAAACAGCCCCTCACGGCGACGCAGAGACGCGGCGCTGGGGACCGGACGGAACGACGAAGCGGTGCTTCGGAGGGAGATCCGGGAAGGAATTTGGGGATAAGTTGGGCGGGTTGCGCTTGCAGTTTGAGCGCGCCGGTTTGATTTTGT
>JBFHIW010000014.1:0-69074 GCA_041596235.1 Paracoccaceae bacterium | reverse complement strand
GGAAATCAAGACTGCAAGCCCCGCAGTCTGACCGGTCACAAGCCCCAGATGCGTCAAGACAAGAATACCGAATGCGGCCATTGTGGACCCAAAGGCAAGACCTTGGGCATCTTCGATCAGGCTGTGACGGTTGGGATCTGTCATCGGGGTGGCCGCAGGTTGAAATAGAAAAAATCCGGAGGCATTTTCTGCCCCCGGACCTTTCGCATGGTTTCCCTTCAAATGAAAGGGATCAGCCTTTCAAGGCTTTGTTCAGATACTCGTCAACTTTTTCCAGATAGCCCATGGTGGTCAACCATTTCTGATCGGGGCCAACCAGCAGGGCGAGGTCTTTGGTCATATGGCCATCCTCGACGCAATCGACGGTGACTTTTTCCAGTGTCGCCGCAAACTTTGCCAATTCCTCGTTGTTGTCCAGCTTGGCGCGGTGCTTCAGACCACCGGTCCATGCGAAGATCGACGCGATGGAGTTGGTCGAGGTTTCCTTGCCCTGCTGGTGCTGCCGGTAATGCCGCGTCACGGTGCCGTGGGCGGCTTCCGCCTCGACCGTCTGTCCATCGGGCGTCATCAGCACCGAGGTCATCAGACCAAGCGAGCCGAAGCCCTGCGCCACGGTGTCCGACTGCACGTCGCCATCGTAGTTCTTGCAGGCCCAGACATAGCCGCCCGACCATTTCATCGCGGATGCGACCATGTCGTCGATCAGGCGGTGCTCGTAGGTGATGCCGGCGGCCTTGAACTTGTCGGCGAATTCCTCGTCATAGACCTTCTGGAACAGGTCCTTGAAGCGGCCGTCATAGGCCTTGAGGATCGTGTTCTTGGTCGACAGATACACCGGCCAGCCCTTGACCAGACCATAGTTCATGGACGCACGGGCAAAGTCGATGATCGACTCGTCAAGGTTATACATCGCCATGGTGACGCCAGCGCCGGGCGCGTCGAAGACGTCACGCTCGATCACGGTGCCATCCTCGCCCACGAACTTGATCGTCAGCTTGCCAGCGCCGGGGAAGCGGAAGTCGGTCGCGCGGTACTGGTCGCCAAAGGCGTGACGGCCCACCACGATCGGCTGGGTCCAGCCCGGCACAAGGCGCGGCACGTTCTGGCAGATGATCGGCTCGCGGAAGATCACGCCGCCCAGGATGTTGCGGATCGTGCCGTTCGGGCTGCGCCACATCTGCTTGAGGCCGAATTCCTCGACCCGCTGCTCATCGGGGGTGATGGTCGCGCATTTGACGCCAACGCCGTATTTCTTGATCGCATGGGCGGCGTCGATGGTGATCTGGTCATCGGTGCGGTCACGCTCTTCGATGCCAAGGTCATAGTATTTCAGGTCGATGTCCAGGTAGGGCAGGATCAGTTTCTGCTTGATGAAATCCCAGATGATGCGGGTCATCTCGTCGCCGTCGAGTTCGACGACAGGGTTGGCTACCTTGATCTTGGTCATGTGGGAAATCCCCTTTCCTGGTGAATCGGCTCTTGCGCCGGGTCATAGCGCAAAGCGGGCCTTCTGCAAAGACGGTATGCGACTGTATACAGGAATTATTTGGCAGGATCCATCGTGCCGAAGCGTCGTGCGCGCCGCTCGATCCGGCCAAGCCGCCAGAGCAGTAAGAAAGCCACGGCCGAGGCCAGTCCCACGCCCAGCGACATGGGCACGGGGGTGCCGTTGAAGAGCAGCGCGATGGGGGTCGCGATCAGCGCGCCCGCAACGGTCGCGATGGCGCCGATCACGCTGGCGGCGGTGCCTGCGATATGGGCCATCGGTTCCATCGCGATGGCGTTCAGGTTGCCCACGGTCAGCCCCGACTGGAACAGCACGGTGCATTGCCAGACAAGGTAGGTCGCGAACATCGCATCCCCGCGCAGGCCCGCCAGCCAGCACAGGGTCATGAGCGTGGACAGGATCACCTGCCCGCCGAAGGCCGCCATCGCCAGCCGTTGCATCCCCAGCCGCATCACCAGCGCCGCGTTGATGATCGAGGCGCTGCCCGAGACGATCGCCATGCCCGCGAACCACAGCGGGAATTGCGCGCCCCGGTCAAACACCTGATCGAAGACGGGCTGGATCAGGCTGATCGAGGTGAACAGCAGCACATAGCCCATGGTCTGCGCCATGATCGACAGGCGTACGACCGGATGGGTCAGAACCTCGCCCACGGCGCGCGCGATGGAGGGCAGGCGCATCGGACGGCGGACGGCGGGCGGCAGGGATTCCGGCAGGCGCAGCGCCAGCCAGAGCGTGGCGATCCCGGCGAAGATGACGAAGGCCCCGAACATCGTGCGCCAGCCTGCGGCGGCGATGATCCAGCTGCCAACAAGCGGGGCGATTGCGGGGACCAGCATGAAGACCATCATCACGAAGGACAGGATGCGCGCCATCTCGCGCCCGCCGTAAAGGTCGCGCACGATGGCCATGCCCACAACCCGCGGTCCGGCGGCCCCCACACCCTGCAGCACCCGCGCCAGCAGCAGCCATTCCAGCGATGGGGCAAGCCAGGCCAGCGCCGCGCCGAGGATGTAGAGTGCGGTACCCCCGATGACCATGGGTTTGCGGCCAAGCGCATCTGACATCGGTCCGGCGAACAGCGTGGCCGCGCCCATGCCAAGGACAAAGGCGATCACGATCAACTGGGCGCGGTTCGGCGCATCCGGGCTGAGTTCGGCACCGATCTGGGGCAGGGCCGGAAGCATCGCATCTATGGAAAAAGCGATGATGGCGAAGAGCATCGCGATCAATGCGATGAATTCCGCCCGAGAGGGCATCTTCTTCACGCCCGAACCGGGCAGGTCACTGGCACCGGGCACGAGCATGTCGCTGTCAGTCCGCACCATCCGAAGCGTCAGGAGATTGCGCCATGATCTCGTCGATCACCTTCAGCCAGACCTCGGTGGGCTGGGCACCCGGCACCGCGTGCTTTCCGGCCACGATGAAGGTGGGCACGGCATTGACGCCCATCTCTCGGGCGGCCTGATCGCGGGCGCGGATATCATCCGCGTCGGCGGGGCTGTCCAGGAGCTTGCGGATCACGGCGGCATCCAGACCGGCGCTGTCGGCGATATCGGCCAGCACGTCACGGTCGCCGATGTCGCGCCCCTCCTGGAAATAGGCCTTCATCAGCGATGAGACGACGCGGTGCTGTGCCCCCTCGATCCCGGCCCAATGGATCAGGCGATGCGAATCCAGCGTGTTCGGCGTGCGGTTGATGCCTTCGAAATTGATCTCGACACCCGCGGCTTCGGCGTTCTGTGCAATTCTTGCATAGATCTGCACGGCGCGTTCCTTGCCGCCGAACTTCTCTTCGAGATAGGCGCGCCGGTCCATGCCCTCCGGGGGCATGTCGGGGTTCAGCTGGAAGGGGTGCCATTCGATCACGAAAGGATGGTCGGGCCGGGCTTCCAGCGCGCGTTCCAGTTGGGCCTTGCCGATCAGGCACCAGGGGCAGATGGGATCGGACAGGATATCAAGCTTGACCATGGCGGGCCTCGTATATCGGTTTCAGGGCGCGGCGCAGGATCTTGCCATTTGCCCCTGAGGGCAGCGCATCAAGGCGGATATATACCCGCGGTTGTTTGTATCGGGCAAGACGTTCGTTGGCGAAGGCCTTCAGTTCCGCGTCATCGGCCGGATCGCCCACGTAGAAGGCCGCGATGATGCGGGCATCTTCCTTGACCTCGATATCGGTGACACCCACTTCGCGGATCGCGGGATGCGCCAGCAGCGCCGCCTCGACCTCGAGCGGTGAGACACGGTAGCCGCCTGCGTTCATCATGTCGTCGGCGCGGCCCAGATAGGTGATCTGGCCATCCGCATCCATCATGCCCTGATCCCCGGTCAGGAACCAGTCGCCCTGCATCCTGTTCGCCGTATCCTCGGGCGCACCCAGATAGCCCAGCATCAGGCCGGGATCACTGCGGGCGACGGCAATCGTGCCTTCCTCGCCCAGACCCACCGGCCCTTCGGGGCCAAGGATCGCCACGCGCCGCCCGTCCTGCGGACGGCCCAGCGTTCCGGGCGTGGCCGGATGGGCGGGGCTGCCGGAAATGAAGGTCGAGCATTCCGACATGCCGTAAGCCTCAAAGATGGGCGTGCCCGTTGCCTCAGTCCAGTGCTGGCGCACACGGTCCGACAGCTTTTCGCCGGCGGCAAGCCCGTGGCGCAGGGCGGGCAGGTGCATCGTCGCGTGATGGCTTAATATCTTGCGATAAACACCCGGTGCCGCGGCAAAGATCGTGGCCCCGTGATCCGCCAGAAGCTGCGGCAGTGCCTCGATCGCGACGCCTTCGGCCGGGATCAGGGCGGTTGCGCCCACGGACCATGGATCCATCAGCCCGGTGCCCAGCGTATAGGTCCAGTTGAAGGCCCCCGCATGCAGCAGCCGGTCTGCGGCGCTCAGCCCGTACCAGCCCTGATGCATCATCTGGCGCGCCCAGATCGCCCGATGCGCATGCATCACCGCGCGCGGAATGCCCGATGTGCCGGATGTATAGATGATATAGGCCAAGCGGTCGGGCCCGCCCATGTCATAGGGGGCCGGTGCCAGCTCGCGCATTGCGGCAAGGGCGGCAGTGTCGATCACGGGCAGGCCCGTATCCTCGGGGCAGGCGACGCGCGGATCGCGCAGGATGCCGGCGGGCGAAAGCTGCGCCACCATCCGGGTCACCTCGGGCGCGGTCAGCTGGGAAGACGTGGGTACCGGCACCAGACCCACGGCAATCGCCCCAAGGTAGGCCAGCGGGAAATCCACCGTATTGCCCAGCCGCATCAGCAGGATGTCGCCCGGCGCGAAACCCGCCGCCAGAAGCCCTGCACCGGTGCCGCGCACGGCAGCCGCCAGACGGGCATAGGTCCAGTCATCGGCACCATCCGCCGCGATGACCGACAGGGCCACCTTTGCGGGCAGATCGTCGGCATGGCGCAGCACATGCGCCGCAAGGTTGAAGGGGCGGGGACAGGGGGCGGGACCGCCATGATCGAATATTGCAAGCATGCACACTTGCTAGGCCTGCGCCGCGCCAGTTGCAAGCCAAACACCACCGACCTATACCGCTGGGCATGAGCGAGCATGATCCAAGATCCCTGATCCGCATCGCCCGCGCCGATGGTGGCGCGGCGGTGGCCGAGCCGCTGGATCTTGGCCAGCGTGTGCGCGGGCTTCGCAAGGATCTGGGCCTGACACTGGAACAGGCCGCGCGGCAGGCGGGGCTGGCGCGATCCACCCTGTCCAAGATCGAGAACGGCCAGATGTCGCCCACCTATGAGGCGCTCAAGAAACTGGCGACAGGGCTGGACATCTCGGTGCCGCAACTCTTCACTCCGCCCGCGCCGGGGCAGGTGACAGGGCGGCGCGTGGTGACCCGCACGGGCGAAGGCGCCCGCCATGCGACCACGACCTATGAGCATGAGCTTCTGGCCGAAGGGCTGACGCGCAAGCAGATGCTGCCCTATCGCGCCCGCGTCCGCGCCCGCCGGATGGAGGAGTTCGACGGCTGGGTGCGCCATGATGGCGAGGAATTTCTCTATGTGCTGACGGGCGTCATCCGGCTTTACACGGAATTCTACGAACCGGTCGAAATGCGGCGCGGCGACAGCGCCTATTACGACGGCACGATGGGGCACAACGTGGTGTCGGTCAGTCCCGAGGATGCGACGATCCTCTGGGTCACGTCACTGGTCTGACAGGCGCGGCCCCGGTGTGACCGGGTCAGATCCGCGATCGGAACCAGCCCCGCTCAGAACCAGCCACGCACCGTGCGCGCCCCGCCCGAGATGTCCTGCCCCATCCCGTCGACCGTGGCGCATCCCGCCAGAACGGCCAGGCAGCCCAGGCCCAGCGCGATTACCGCAAGTGTCTTCATTCCGCTCACTCCTCATACCACCAGACATCGGGCATCCACCCGATCCGGTCGCCATAAATCGGCGTATATTCAGGAAATTTCAACTGTCGTGCATGGGCGATTCTGTCAACATTGGTTGTCCAGATCGGAATCACATAGCGCCCGGCCATCAGCACGCGGTCCAGCGCGCGTGTGGCGGCGATGAATTCCTCGCGGCTATCGGTCGTCAGCATGCGGTCGATCATCGCATCCGCTGCCGCATCGCGCATACCCATCACATTGCGTGTGCCGGGCGTGCCTGCGCCCTGCGATCCCCAATAGAGCCGCTGCTCGTTGCCGGGGCTCAGCGACAGATCGCGCCGGAAGGGCATCATGTCGAAATCCTGCGCGGCCTCGGCCTCGGCGTATTGGGCGTTGTCGACGGGGCGGATACGGGCGGTGATGCCCAGCCGCTCCAGCGCGCTGCGATAGATCTCGATGACCGCAAGGTTGGCGCGGTCGCCCTGGCGCAGCAGCACGTCCAGTTCGAAGGGGATGCCCTTGCCGTCGACAAGCCGCCCCTCACGCACCTGCCAGCCGGCCTCCTGCAGCAGGGCCATGGCGCGGCGCAGATCGGCGCGGTTGCGCTCGGATGCGTCGCCTTCGGGCAGGGTGTAGCCCTCCAGCGCGCCGGGGGGCAGGCTGGCGGCGAAGGGCACCAGCAGGTCGCGCACCCGGCCTGTCGCGGGACCCGGCTGCAGGCCCAGTGCCGAGTTCGAGAAATAGGACTGGATGCGCGGCTGCCGCCCGCCCGTCACCGTGCCGTTGATATAGGGAAAGTTGAAGGCCAGCAGCAGCGCCTCGCGCACACGCCAATCGGCCAGATGCGGGCGCGCGGCGTTCAGCACGAAACCGGTCATGCCGGTGGGCCGCGCATGGGCGATTTCCGACAGGATCACATCGCCGCGCGCGACCGCGTCGAAATTGAACCGCGTTTCCCAATCCTCGGCATTGCTCTCGCGCCAGACCGTCACGGCCCCGGCCTTGAACGCCTCGAACATGACCGAAGTGTCGCCGTAATATTCGATGCGGATCTCGTCCAGATTGTTGGTGCCGCGCCGCACGGGCAGGTCACGCCCCCAGTAATCGGGGTTGCGGCGCAGGGTGACGAAGCGGCCCTGTTCATAGCCCGCCACGACATAGGGGGCCGATCCGATGGGGATGTCGTTGATGGTGGATGCGGTAAAGTCCTGCCCCTCCCATTGCGCCTTCTTCAGGATCGGGCGCAGCCCCGCGATCAGGGCCAGTTCGCGGTCTGCGGTGGCAAAGCTGATGCGCAGGCTCTGCGCTCCGGTCCGGGTGATGCTCTCGGTCTGCGCGGCAAAGCCCAGATAGCGCGGATGCCCCACCGTCCCCAGCGTTTCGAAGGACCAGATGACATCGTCCACCGTCACCGGGCTGCCATCCGAGAATCGCGCCTCGGGCCGCAGGGTGAACTCGACCCATGACCGATCGTCCGCCACTTTCACCGATTCGGCCAGAAGCCCGTAAAGCGAGAATGGCTCGTCCCAGTTTCGCGCCATGAGGGTTTCGTAGGCCAGAAAGCGCAATTGCCATGGGGCAGTGCCTTTCAGGATGAAGGGATTGAGCGAATCAAACCCGCCCGTGGCCCCTTCGACCATCCGGCCACCCTGGGGGGCTTGCGGGTTGGCATAGGGCAGGGACACAAAATCGGGTGGAAGGGCCGGCGCGCCATACATAGCTATGCCATGGCTGCTGGGAACCTCTGCCTGCGCGGGGTGAAGGGAGCCAAGAAAAAAAAGGGCACAGAGGGCAGCGCCCCGAACTGCGCGGAGGAATGAAACACGTCTCATGATGATGACGATCCTGCTCTGGCCATCGATTGTTGCCATGCAGCGTAGCGCTCGTTTCCCGTCTTTTCAAACTTTTAGCTTGGAAGCTCGCAAAGGATTGCTTATAACGAAGGCACTGCTCGATAGGTTTCTTGCCTGTATGAAACCTGCCTCAATAACTTGACGCCGGCCTTGCGCCGGCGTTTTTTTTGGCGCGCACCCGGCAGGCTTTGCCGCAATCCCCTCCCTCGTCATTCGTTGCGGCGTCATGCTATGCTGCGCCTGCAAAGTCGATTGACCACAAGCATCACCAGAAGGAGAGGCGCATGTCGCTGAAGGGAAAAACCGCCATCATCACCGGGTCCAATTCCGGGATCGGATTGGGCATTGCGCGCGAACTGGCCAAGGCAGGGGCGGATGTCGTCCTGAACTCCTTCACCGACCGCGACGAGGATCACGCTCTGGCGCGCGAGATCGCGGCGGATTACGGCGTGGCCGCCCGCTATATCCAGGCCGACATGTCCAAGGGCGATCAATGCCGCGCGCTGATCGCACAGGCGGGCGCCTGCGACATCCTCGTGAACAATGCAGGCATCCAGCATGTCTGCCCGATCGACGAATTCCCCATCGACAAATGGGACGCGATCATCGCGATCAACCTGACCTCGGCCTTCCATACCACCGCTGCCGCCTTGCCGGTGATGCGCAAGGCCGGATGGGGCCGCATCGTCAACATCGCCTCGGCGCATGGCCTGACCGCCAGCCCCTACAACTCCGCCTATGTCGCGGCCAAGCACGGGATTGTCGGGCTGTCCAAGACCACGGCGCTGGAAACGGCGGGGCAGGGGATCACCTGCAACGCGATCTGCCCCGGTTATGTGCTGACACCGCTGGTCGAGGCGCAGATCCCCGACACGATGAAGAAATACGACATGGACCGTGACGAGGTGATCAAGAAGGTGATGCTGGAACGCCAGCCCTCCAAGGAATTCGCCACCGTGGAACAGCTGGGCGGCACGGCTGTCTTCCTGTGTTCGGATGCGGCGGCGCAGATCACCGGCACCACGATCAGCGTGGATGGCGGCTGGACCGCGCTCTGATCCGGTTTCTTCTTGCCTGAAATATCCTGGGGGACTCGCCGCAGGCGAGGGGGGCTGGCCCCCGTCCCGGGATCCGTTCCTCGATCAGCGAAAGGTTCCGCATGAGCGTCAAACGCATCAATCTGGCCCTGCAGGGGGGGGGCGCGCATGGGGCCTTCACCTGGGGTGTGCTCGACCGGCTGCTGGATGAGACCGATATCGAGGTTGCGGCCATTTCGGGCACCTCGGCGGGGGCGCTGAACGGTGCCGCCTTCAAGGCCGGTTGGCTGAAGGGCGGGCGTGACGGGGCGCGGGCCAATCTGGACTGGCTCTGGTCGCGGATGGGGGCGCTGCAGGAAACCCCGGTGACCCGCTGGCTGACGGATATGTCGCCCGCCACGGCGGCGGTCAGTGCTGCGCTGGAAAGCTCGGTCGCTTACGGCATGGCCGATACGGTATCGCGCCTCACCTCGCCCTATGCGCTGGGGCCGTTCTACAGCAATCCGCTCTCGCCCATCGTCGAGGCTTTCGATTACGACACCGTCTGCGCCATGGAAGGCCCGCGCCTTTTCGTGGGCGCCACCAATGTGCGTACCGGCAAGGTGCGTGTCTTCACCGGCGATCAGATCAGCACCGGGGCGATCCTTGCCTCGGCCTGTCTGCCGACCCTGTTTCAGGCGGTCGAGATCGAGGATCCCGATACCGGCCGCTCTGAGGCCTATTGGGATGGCGGCTATAGCGGCAACCCTGCGCTTTTTCCGCTGTTCGCGCCCGAACTGCCCTCGGACATCCTGATCGTGAACATCAATCCGATCCTGCGCAACGAAGTGCCGCGCAGCCCCCAGCAGATCCAGAACCGCATCAACGAGATCAGCTTCAACGCATCGCTCCTGCGGGAGTTGCGCGCCATCGGCTTCGTCAAGCGGTTGCTGTCACAAGGCGCGCTGACGCCCGGCAGCATGAAGGATGTTCTGGTGCATATGGTGGCGGATGATGCGCTGATGAACGATCTGTCGGTGGCCACCAAGATCCTGCCCAATCCGCTTCTGCTGGCCCGGCTCAAGGCGGCGGGTCGCGCGGCGACGGACGCCTTTCTTGCCGCGCACAAGGATGACCTCAACCAGCGCGGCACGGTCGATCTGGCGCAGATGCTGGCCTGACCGCAGGCTGATGCCGGACCGATGCTGGACCGAACCGGGTCGGGCGCTCAGGCCGCCTTTTCGGGGCGGCCCGGATCCTTGGGGGCAGGATAGACCAGCCCGGCCGAAATCACCAGCTTGGCCGCATCCTCGACGGTCATGTCCAGGATGATGACGTCTTCCTTCGGCACATAGAGCAGGAACCCCGAGGTCGGGTTGGGCGTGGTGGGCAGGAAGACGCTCATCAACGTGCCCGATGTGGCGGGACGCTCCGAGATCTCGCCCTTGGCCTCGGTCGAGATGAAGCCGATGGCCCAGATGCCCTTGCGCGGGTATTCGACAAGGCAGGCCTTCTCGAAACTGCGTTCGGACTGGGCAAAGACGGTTTCCGCGATCTGCTTCACACCGGAATAGATCGACCGGACCACCGGCATCCGGTGCACCAGCGACTCGCCGAAGCGGATCAGGGATCGGCCGATCAGACCCTTGGCGACCCAGCCCACGACGATGGTGAAGATCAGGAAGATGATCACACCCAACCCGCGCAGGTTGATGTTGATGTACTGGTCCGGATTGAACCGATCCGGCACCAGCGGCAGCACCACGCTGTCGACAAAGCCCATCAGGGACCAGATGAACCAGATCGTCAGGCCGATGGGTGCGATCACCACGATCCCTGTCAGGAAACTGGATCGCAGCCCCGAAAGCGGGCCGGTGCGGCGCGGGGCGGGTGGCTGTTCGGGGTCGAATGGGGTGTTCATTGAGCTGGTCCGGCTGCGATATGCTCAGTGTATCTAGGCGCTTGGACGCCTTGCCACAATGGGCAAGCGTGATCGCGCCGCCCTCAGGGGGTAGCGGGCGCCGCTTTCAGACTGGTCAGCGCCAGGGCAATGGCGGCCCCCAGCCGGGCATTGTTCAGAACAAGCGCCACATTGGCCTCAAGCGAGGCGCCGCCGGTCAGATCGAAGATGCGCTGCAACAGGAAGGGTGTCACGGCCTTGCCGGTGATCCCCAGCGCCTCGGCATCCGCGGTGGCCTGGGCGATGATCGGCGCCATCTCGGCCAGCGGGATTTCGGCGGCCTGCGGGATCGGGTTGGCGATCAGCTGCCCGCCCGGCAGGTCAAGCCGCGCGCGCATCCGGTGCGCCCGGGCGATCTGTTCGGGGCTGTCCATCCTGAGCGGCGCCTTCAGCCCGGAATCCCGGGACCAGAAGGCGGGCAGGGCGTCCTGCCCATAGGCGATGACCGGCACGCCCAGGGTTTCCAGAACCTCAAGCGTCTTGGGCAGGTCCAGAATGGCCTTGGCCCCTGCCGCCACGACGCTGACGCGGGTGGCGGCCAGTTCCTGCAGATCGGCCGAGATGTCGAAACTGCTTTCCGCGCCCTTGTGCACACCGCCGATACCCCCGGTGGCAAAGACCTCGATCCCGGCCAGTTCGGCTGCGATCATGGTCGCGGCGACCGTGGTGGCCCCGGTGCCACCCCCGGCCATGCAGACGGCCATGTCGGCGCGGCTCAGCTTGGCGACATGAGTGGCCTGTGCCAGCCATTCCAGTTCCGCATCGCTCAGCCCGATGTGCAATTGCCCCTCCAGCACCGCGATCGTGGCGGGAACCGCGCCCGTGTTGCGCACCGCCTGTTCCACCTGTCGGGCCGTCTCGAGGTTGCGCGGCCAGGGCATGCCATGGGTGATGATGGTGCTTTCAAGGGCCACGACCGCGCGGCCTGCGTCCAGCGCCGCGGCCACTTCGGGGGAATGGGTGTAAAGCATCATGAGGGGATCTCTCCGGAAACATAGGTGGCGGCGGCGTCAAGGGCGCGCGCAAGGGCGGCCTTTGGGGGCTGGCCGGCCATTTCGGCGGCGATATGGGCCGCCATGAAGGTGTCGCCCGCCCCGGTCACCCGGGTCACCAGCACCTGGCGACAGGGCAGGGTGATTACCCCATGCGCGCCCGCGTCCGCCGCGGGGCGGCCACCATCCGTGACCAACGCACGGGCCGCGCCGCGCGCGATCAGCGCCCGTGCGGCCAGTTCGGCGCTGTCGAAGGACTGCTGGCAAAGGATCGAGGCTTCTTCGAGGTTCACGTAGAGCACCGCGCGGCCATGGGTCAGGAAGGGCAGCAGCCGTTCTGCCTTGCCGGGGCTGGCGGGGGCCACGCGCAGATCGGCGCGGGCAAAGGCGGGGTGGGTCGCGATCTCGTTCAGCAGCGCCAGTGTCAGGTTGCCATCCAGTGCGATGCAGCCCTCATGGGGTCTGGTGCCGTCGCCCAGCGGGCCATCGGTCAGCGGGCGCAGGATGCGCGCGCCGGCGGCTTCAAGGCTGTGGGCATCGGCAATCGCGGCGATCAGACCATTCGCGCCCTCGATCGCCATGTAGCGGTCGGTCGGCAGGTCTTCGGACCGGTAAAGCAGCGCCGTGCCCACGCCCAGAGCGGCACAGGCGCGGATCAGTTCCTCACCCTCGGGGTCGCGCCCTACCGCGCTCAGCAGGGCCGGCCGCAGTCCGAAACGCGCCAGCGCCATGGCGATGTTCATCGCCACGCCGCCCGGCAGCCGGGTGATGCGGCCAGGCACGTCCGCGCCTTGCCGCATGTGGCTGGGCGCCCGTCCGATCACGTCCCACAGGACGGATCCGATGCACAGAATATCGTGGTCCCTGATCATGCCCTCTCCGTTCCCCCATGTCTGCCCCGAAGCGCCGGGCGACACAAGCCGCCGCCGTTTCTTCTTGCCTGAAATATCCCGGGGGGTCGCCGCAGGCGATGGGGGGCTGGCCCCCCTGCGGCCTTGCCATCCGTCTTGCCACTTGCGCCCGCTGGCCAACCCGTCTATACGCGCGCCACTCAACCCCGCAGGCGGGGTGGGCCTATGGGGGAGACATCCCCATGTGTCCGCCGGTTGGAGCATCCGCTCTCACACCCCCGCCGAGGCGAAAACCGGAAAGAAGGATAGGACAATGGCTCTTCCCGAGTTCACTTTGCGCCAATTGCTTGAAGCAGGCGTGCATTTCGGCCACCAGACGCAGCGTTGGAACCCCCGCATGGGTCCGTATATCTACGGCGCGCGCAATGGCATCCATATCATGGACCTGACCCAGACCGTCCCGATGCTGGACCAGGCGCTGAAGGTCATCCGCGACACCGTCGCCAAGAACGGTCGTATTCTGTTTGTCGGCACCAAGCGTCAGGCCGCCGCGCCCGTCGCCGAAGCCGCTGAAAAATGCGCCCAGTTCTACATGAACCACCGCTGGCTGGGTGGCACGCTGACCAACTGGCAGACCGTGTCGCAGTCGATCAACCGTCTGAAGTCGATCGACGAGCAGATGACGGGCGGCGCCGAAGGCCTGACCAAGAAAGAGCGTCTGGGCATGGAGCGTGAGCAGGAAAAACTGCAGGCCAGCCTTGGCGGTATCCGCGAAATGGGCGGCGTGCCGGACCTGCTGTTCGTCATCGACGTGAAAAAAGAGCAGCTGGCGATTGCCGAAGCCAACAAGCTGGGCATCCCGGTCGTGGCCGTGGTCGACACCAACTGCTCGCCCGATGGTGTGGATTATATCATCCCCGGCAACGATGACGCAGCCCGCGCCATTGCACTGTATTGCGATCTGGTCAGCCGCGCAGCGCTGGACGGCATGACCGCTCAGATGGGTGCCGCAGGCGTCGATCTGGGTGCGCTGGAGGAGACTCCGGTCGAGGAACTGCTGGCCGAGGCCACCGGCGAGGCGTGAGCCCGTCACCAAACTGATACAAGCGGGCGGCATGACCGCCCGCACATTCATTTCAATTCATCCGAGGAGAGCCGAGCGATGGCGATCACAGCTGCACTGGTAAAAGACCTGCGCGACCGTACGGGCGCGGGCATGATGGACGCGAAAAAAGCGCTGACCGAAACCGATGGCGACATGGAAGCCGCGATCGACTGGCTGCGCACCAAGGGTCTGGCGAAAGCGGCCAAGAAATCTGACCGTACCGCCGCCGAAGGTCTTGTGGCCGTTCTGGTCGAAGGTGGGCGCGGTGTGGCCATCGAAGTGAACTCGGAAACCGATTTCGTCGGCAAGAACGCCGATTTCCAGGCCATGGTCGCCAGCTTCGCCAAGGCTGCGGTCGGCGTGAATTCGGTTGAAGATCTGAAGGCCGCGCATGTCAACGGCAAGACCGTCGAAGAGGTCCTGACCGAAAAGATCGCCACCATCGGCGAGAACATGTCCCTGCGTCGCATGGCCGTGCTCGAAGGTGACAGCGTCGTGTCCTATGTGCACAACGCGGCCGCTGACGGCATGGGCAAGATCGGCGTTCTGGTCGCCATGAAGGGCGGCAATGAGGCCTTCGGTCGTCAGGTTGCGATGCATATCGCGGCTGCCAACCCCGCTTCGCTGAGCCAGGCCGATCTCGACCCCGCAGTGGTCGAGAAGGAAAAGAACGTCCAGATGGAAATCGCGCGCGAATCGGGCAAGCCCGAAGCCGTGATCGAAAAGATGATCGTGGGCCGGATGCAGAAGTTCATGGCCGAAGTCACCCTGCTGGGTCAGGCCTTCGTCGTGAACCCCGATCTGACCGTCGAAGCAGCCGCGAAGGAAGCGGGCGTCGAGATCACCGGTTTCCTGCGTCTTGAAGTGGGCGAAGGCATCGTGGTCGAGAAAGAAGACTTCGCCGCCGAAGTCGCCAAGGTCGGTCGCGCCTGATCACAGACACGTCGGCGCGGGCGAAAGCCCGTGTCGCACATAAAGCGACGGTGCCACCCAGGGTTGGCACCGTCTTTTTTTTGACCGCCTGGTCAATGGGGATGAAAAAGGCGGGCAGATTGCCGACCCGCCCGCGGAACAATACGCAAGCAGGTCGACGTTCCGGTAAACCGGACGAGACGCATAGCCCCGATATTACAGGGTTCCGTCCCGATGTTCCCTGGCCAAAGCCACCACTCACGGAACCTCTCCACCATGCAAATTAACCTGACGTTAAGGAAGTCAGGATTTCCCTACCTTTTAACGCTAACTGTCGATTTCGAGAATGAATGAACTACCGATGGTATATATAATTTTCGCTATATGACATGTGGCACAGCCGCGCCGGGCAGGGGGGGCGTGCCCGCGATGTCAGCGAAAATCGGGACAGTCCTGTGTCCTGCGGCGTCAGGTATCCATCACGAACATCTGGTTCTGAAAGGCCGCTTTCAGCACCGCCTGGGCCGTTGTCTCGACGTTCAACGCCTCGCGGGCAAGGCGCAGGTGTTTCTCGACCGTGGCGGGCGTCAGGCCCATCAGAACGGCGATATCCTGCGTTGTCTTGCCATCACCGACCCAGCCAAGCGCCTCGCGCTGGCGGCGCGTCAGGCTGCGTCCGGGTGATGTATAGGGCAGGGTGAGGATCTTGAGATGCGCCACGTTGTTCATCACCAGAATGTCCTGGCCGTGCTGTGCCCAGATCTCATCCACCTGATCTTGCGAAAGATCGGCCCGGGCGGTCAGGGCGATGCCGCCCTTGGCGCGTGGCGAGACCGTTCTGAAGCTGATCGTATAGCCGGCCAGCACCTTGTGAGCCTGATTGAAATGGATCACGCGTTCTTCGGCCGGTGTCAGGTTTCCGTTGCTGACCATGTCCGACACGAAACGCCAGCTGCAGGAGCCTTCATTGTTCAGCACCCAGCGCACCATCGGACCATGCAGGTAATGCCCATCAGCAATGAATGTTTCCACATAGCCGGAAGGATGGTTGGTCAGGATCACAAAGTCTTCGGGCGCGCCCAATGACGTGCCGACACGGTAGTGCGTGAAGGCGTAGAGCAAGCGGTCAAAGCCATATTCCTCCATCTTGCGGCAATGCATGTCCCAGAGCTCTTCGAGTCTCTGCGCATTGGTGAGCGCCTCAAGATAGCGGTTCAGGGTCATGCGCCAGTATTGTCCCGTTGCAGCCCCAGATGCGTGGCGAGGGCCCGGATCGCCAAAGCATAGCCCGTCGCCCCGAAGCCGCAGATCTGACCCAGCGCCACAGGCGCAATGAAGGACTTGTGGCGGAAAGGTTCGCGCGCATGGATGTTTGACAGATGCACCTCGACCAGAGGCAGCGCGGCGGACGAGATCGCATCCATCAGCGCCACCGACGTATGCGTGTAGGCACCCGCGTTCAGCACGATCCCGGCATGCGTACCGCGTGCCGCATGGATCAGGTCGATCATCTGGCCTTCGTGGTTCGACTGCGCAAAGGCGATCGTCATGCTGTAAAGGCTTGCCTCGGCCGTGCACAGCGCCTCGATGTCAGCCAGCGTCGTGCGCCCATAAACCTCGGGCTGACGTGTCCCCAGAAGGTTCAGGTTGGGGCCGTTCAGGATCAGCAAGGAAGACATGAGGCCTCGTCATCAAAATTATGCGCTGTCATAGATAGCCGTGCTGCGGGCGTGATGTCGAGAGGGGCAAGCAGTCTGCTTGGGGTCTGATGGGGTCAGGTCGGCGGCACGCCATGAGGATTGCGGCGTAAGGCAATGAATAGTGGATATAAATCAAGCTCAATGGGCCTGTGTATCAAAAGACAGGCACCTTCCGATCCTTTGGCATAATTTAACATAATACTGATTATACGCATTACACATGGGTCAGATCAGCCCATGATGCGCCGCCTGCATCAGCCCAGTCTTGCGCCCCCTGCATGCGCAATGCGGGCCGCCAGCTCATAGAACTGCCCCTTGATGCCCGTGAAGGCCTCATCATACCCGTCCACCGCATCCAGCGGCAGATGCGCCTCGTCTCCCGACAGCAAAGCCCTGGCCGCCGCCGCGCCGATGACCGTTCCCGGACCGATGCCGCGCCCCGAGTAGCCGAAGATCGCATATCCGGGTCCATCCAGCCGCATCACCTTGGGAATATGGTCGGAGGTCATCGAAATCCGCCCCGACCAGAAATGCAGGAACGCCGCATCGCCGATTTGCGGGAACAGCCGCGCCAGCATCCGGCGCGCCCAATCGGCATGCAGCCCCAGCGCATCGGGCTTGCCCATGGCCCCAAGGATCAGCCGCCCGGCCTGATCCTTGCGAAACGAAGTCATCACGGTGCCGGTGTCCCAGCATCCCTCGCCGCCCGGCAGAACCTGTGCCGCAAGGTTGTGACCCAGCGGCGCGGTGGCCAATTGGAAGTAATGCACAGGCGTCGTGGCCGGGACATCCGCGCCCTTGACCGGTTGATGATAGGCATTGGTGGCAACCAGTATTTTTGCCGCACGAACAGTGCCTTGCGCGGTCGATATCATCCATGCGGCGCCATCTTTCGCAAGTGACGTGACCGGGCTGCGTTCGTGGATGCGCGCGCCATGCTGCGCTGCGGCGCGCGCAAGGCCCCGCGCATAGGCCAAGGGCTGGATCGTGCCTGCGCGCGCGTCATGCAGCGCGCCATGCGGCCGGTCGCTGCCGGTGCGATGGCGCGCTTGCGCGGCATCCAGCAGCGTGACCGGTGCGCCAAGCGCTTTCTGCTGTTCAAATCTTGCCTGCAAGTCCTTGAAACCGCTTGCAGAATGGGCGCAATGCAGGGTGCCTTCGCGCACCGGCTCGCAGGCGATGTCATGGGCTTCGATCAGGTCGAACACCTGTGCCGGCGCCGCCGCGAGGGCTGCGTTCAACCGCATCCCCTGGCCCTGCCCCAGCGCATCGCAAACCGCCTGTGGCGGCAACCAGAGCCCCGCGTTCACCAGCCCGACATTGCGACCGGAACCGCCATGGCCGACCGTTTCAGCCTCCAGCAGCAGGACCGATGCGCCCTGTCGGGCCGCTGTCAAGGCTGCGGAACAGCCGGTGAAACCGCCACCCAGAATGCAAAGGTCAACGGAGGTTTCCCCTGTGAATACATCCGCTTCAAAGGTTTCCTTCGCGCTGTCGCGCCACAGATTCCGATCAGCGTCCATAGGGTCCTCCGCCTGCCGCGCATCGTTCAACAGGTAACGGCGCGCCTGCCCATGGCAAAGCGCGCCGTCCCTTTTCGTCGTCCATCTGATCCGATCAGAAGAAGGCCTGCAAGCCCGTCTGTGCGCGTCCCAGGATCAGGGCATGCACGTCATGCGCGCCCTCATAGGTGTTCACCGTCTCGAGGTTGACCATGTGACGGATCACGCCGAACTCAAGGCTGATGCCGTTGCCGCCGTGCATGTCGCGGGACATGCGTGCAATATCAAGGGCTTTGCCGCAGTTGTTGCGCTTGACGATGCTGATCATCTCGGGGGCAGCCTTGGCGGCATCCATCAGGCGACCCACCTGCAGGCTGCCCTGAAGGCCAAGGGCGATTTCGGTCTGCATATCGGCCAGCTTCTTCTGGAAAAGCTGGGTCTGCGCCAGCGGACGCTTGAACTGGTGCCGGTCCAGCCCGTATTGCCGCGCCGCGTGCCAGCAGAATTCGGCCGCACCCAGAACGCCCCAGCTGATGCCGTAACGCGCGCGGTTCAGACAGCCGAACGGCCCTTTCAGACCTTCGACATGCGGCAGCAGCGCATCCTCGCCCACTTCCACGTTGTCCATCACGATCTCGCCGGTGATCGAGGCGCGCAAGCTCATCTTGTTGCCGATCTTGGGCGCGCTCAGCCCCTTCATGCCCTTTTCCAGAACGAAGCCGCGGATCTTGCCGCCATGCGCCTCGGACTTTGCCCAGACCACGAAGACATCGGCGATGGGCGCGTTCGATATCCACATCTTCGACCCGGTCAGCACATAGCCATTGGCGGTCTTGACCGCGCGGGTCTTCATGCCGGCGGGGTCCGATCCCGCATCGGGTTCGGTCAGGCCGAAGCAGCCGATCCATTCACCGCTGGCCAGTTTGGGCAGGTATTTCTGGCGCTGCTCTTCGGAGCCATAGGCATAGATCGGGTACATCACGAGGCTGGACTGCACGGACATCATCGAGCGGTAGCCCGAATCGACCCGCTCCACCTCGCGGGCGACCAGCCCGTAGGAGACATAGCCCGCCCCCAGACCGCCGTATTCCTCGGGCGTCGTGACACCCAGAAGGCCCATCTCGCCCATCTCGCGGAAAATCTCGGGATCGGTGTGTTCATCGGCAAAAGCCTTGAGCACGCGCGGCTGCAGCTTTTCCTGCGCATAGGCACGCGCGCTGTCGCGCATCATGCGCTCTTCTTCGGTCAGTTGCTCGTCCAGCCGGAACGGGTCTGCCCAATCGAACTGTCCCAGATCGGGGGCATCCTTGGCGCGCAATTTCGGTGCGGGGCGGCTCATCTCGTTCATGGGGTCCTCCTGAAGATGGGTGGCACGCGGTTGCTTGATCATCACGATCATGAGTTTTTGGCGCGCGCCAGACTTGTTCAGACGCAGGTTACATCATAATCAGGAAGGGTTGAAACGATAGTTTCGCATCAAAGCATGAGTAAACAGCATAGATGATCGCCCCGCGCCGCTTTCTTCCCTCCATCGCCTCGCTCCGCGCGCTCGAAGCGCTGGACCGTCTTGGCAGCGCCACCGCCGTGGCCGAAGAGCTGTCGCTGACCCAAAGCGCTGTCAGCCGCCAGTTGCAGACGCTCGAGGCGCAGATGGGCGTGCCGCTGATTCTGCGCGAGGGGCGCCGGATGGAACTGACGCCCCCTGCCCGCGCCTATGTGGCCGAGGTGCGCGAGGCGCTGCAGCAGATCGCCCAGGCCTCGCTGCGGCTGCGGGTGCAGCCGCGCGGCGGGTCGCTCGACCTTGCGATCCTGCCAACCTTCGGCATGCGCTGGCTGGTGCCGCGTCTGGCGGATTTCGCGCGGCTGCACCCGGATGTCACGATCAACATGGCGACGCGGCTTGCGCCCTTCAACTTCGCGACCCAGGCCTTCGATGCGGCGATCCATTACGGCAATGCCGACTGGCCCGGTACGGACAACATGCTGTTGCGGACAGAAAGCGTGGTGGCGGTCTGCACGCCCGAACTGGCCGCGCGGCGCCCCCTGCGCCAGGCTGCGGATCTGCGCGCCCTGCCGCTTCTGCATATCGAAACGCGCCCCAGTGCCTGGGCGGACTGGTTCGCGGCCCATGGCGTGACCGCCGAGGTGCCGCAGGGCACGGTCTACGATCAATTCGCCACCATCACACAGGCCGCGCTGCACGGGCTGGGGATCGCCCTTCTGCCGGACTATCTGGCCGAGCCAGATCTTGCCGCCGGGCGGCTTGTGCCCGCCTATGGCGGGCCGACACGCACGCGCGGCAGCTATTTTCTGGTCTGGCCACGCAACAAAGCGCAGGACACGGCCTTGGGTCTTTTCCGCGAATGGCTTGTGACCCAGACCGACGAGGATGACATCCTGCCACGCTGACCGCAGCGCCGCTTCTTCTTGCGTGAAATATCCTGGGGGGAATGATCCGCAGGATCATGGGGGGCAAGCCCCCCCGCCCCGCCCGCATCACGGGACTGACCGGTCAGGAAATGCGGGGCAGGATGACGGTGAACCGGCTGCCCTGCCCTGTTTGGCTTTCGATCTTCAATCGCCCGCGATGGCGGTTCACGATATGCTTGACGATGGCAAGGCCCAGTCCGGTGCCGCCCATCTCGCGCGACCGGTGGCTGTCCACCCGGTAGAAGCGTTCGGTCAGGCGCGGAAGATGCACCGGGTCGATCCCCGGCCCGTTGTCGATCACCTCGGCGCAGATCGCGGGGCCGCGAATGACCGGATCACGCGGAATCTCGGTGATCTTCAGCACCACCTCGGGGGGGCGTCCGCCGTATTTGATCGCGTTCTCGACAAGATTACCGAAGACCTGGCGCAATTGGTCGGCATCGCCCTCGACAAAGACCTGCCCCGCGTCGAACTGCGCCTTCAGCGTGCCGCCCGCCTTTTCCGCCAGCGGCGTCAGGCTGCGCAGCACCGAGGATAGCAGATCGCACAGATCCAGCCGCGTGTCGGGGCGGACGCGCTCCATCTCCTCGACCTGACTCAGCGACAGCAGGTCGCGCACAAGCCGGTTCATGCGCTGCGCCTCGTTCGCCATGATCGCCAGAAAACGTTCCCTTGCCACCGGATCGTCGCGGGCGGGGCCCTGCAGGGTTTCGATGAACCCTATCAGCGCGGTCAGGGGCGTGCGCAGCTCATGGCTGACATTGGCCACGAAGTCGCGCCGCATCTGTCCGATCTGCTGCCGGTCGGTCACGTCCTCGAAGCTGATCAGCACGCCGCTGGCGGGGCCTGCCTCGACCATGGCGCAATGGGCCGTATAGATCACGTCCTGGTCGCCCTGCTTGGCCACATAGCGCGCGCTGCCGGGCTTGCGCAGGCTGCGACAGGTCTCGACCGCGTCCAGCATCGCGGGTTGGCGGATCGCGGTGATGAAGGGGCGCGCCGCGACCGGGCCCAGAAGCGCCTCAGCCTGACGGTTCATCCCGGCGATCCGGTCATCCCTGCCCACGAAGATCGCGGGCAAGGGGACGGCATCGAGGATGGACCTGATCGAGGCCTCGGGCATCGGCGCGCCCGTGCTCAGGTGGCGCTGCGGGCGGCGTCCACCGCGCGGGTGAACACCTCCAGCAGCGGGGCGATCTCTTCCAGCCCGACCGAGACGCGGAAGAACCCCTCGCTCATGCCAAGGGCCTCGCGCTCCGCCGCCGCGAGGGCGCGATGCGACGAGCTGGCCGGGTGCGACAGGGTCGTGCCCACATCGCCCAGCGTCGGTGCGAAGGCCAGGCCATCGGCGGCGCGGGTAAAGGCATTGGCGGCCTTGCGCCCGCCCTCCAGCTCGAAGCTGACCATGTTGCAGCCGCGCGTGCCCAGAAGCGCCTTGGCCCGGGCCTGATCGGGGTGATCGGCGCGCATCGGGTAAAGCACGCGCTTGACGCCCGGCAGCGACGCCAGATGATCGGCCAGCGCCACGGCATTGGCTTCGGCCCGGTCGAAGCGCAGGTTGAAGGTCGCCAGCCCCCGCTCGGCCAGCCAGCAATCAAAGGGGCTGGCGGTCAGGCCGGTGGTCACGGCGAAATCATAGATCGCCTTCTGCAGCACCGGATCGGCGGCGCAGGCATAGCCCAGCGTCACATCCGAATGGCCCGCCAGCAGCTTGGTGACCGAATGGATCACGATATCGGCGCCCGCATCGAAGGGCCGATAGGCGCGCGGCGTGGTAAAGGTATTGTCCACCGCCAGCAGGATGCCGCGGGCCTTGCACAGCTTGGCCAGACCTTCGATATCGGCCACCCGCAGCGTCGGGTTCGACACGACCTCGACCAGAATCATCCGGGTCTCGGGGCGCAGCGCCGCTTCCATCGCGGCCACATCGGTCGGGTCGGCGAGGCTGGTGGCGATTCCCAGACGCGGCAGGTCCTGTTTCATCAGGCGCAGCGAGCGGCCATAAAGCTGGTCGCCCCCCAGCACGTGATCGCCTGCCTTCAGAAGGCCCATCATCACCGCCGTGACAGCCGACATGCCCGAAGAGGTGACGATCCCGCCTTCGCCGCCTTCCAGCAGGTCGATCCGGCGTGCCAGAACATCGGCGTTGGGATGGCCTTCGCGCGCATAGGTATAGCCCGAGGTCCGGCCCTCGTATTGCGCGTCCAGATCATCGGGCGTGTCCGAGGCATAGACGACAGAGGGGCTCAGCGGTGTCACCACCGGGCGGCTGATGCTGTCAGGCAGGGGAACGGGGCGGATCAGGGATCCTTTGGAATTCTTCATGGGATGTCTCTCTTGTTGGTGCGACAGAAGTGACACAGGCGCAGGCCAGCGGCAAGCGGTGCCGTCGCGGCTGCCGCTGCGGTTTCTTCTTGCCTGAAATATCCCCGCCGGAGGCCGCGGGCGGCTGCCATCAGAGCGGCGCCAGACCCTTTGCAAAACGGCGCATATTGGCCTGATAACCCTCTGCCGAGCGGCGCAGCCCTTCGATCGCTGCCTCGTCCAGCTGGCGCACCACCTTGCCCGGCGTGCCCATGACCAGCGATCCGTCGGGGATCTCCTTGCCCTCGGTGATCAGGGCCCCTGCCCCGATCAAGCAGTTCTTGCCGATCTTCGCGCCGTTCAGCACGGTGGCGCCCATGCCGATCAGGCTGTTGTCGCCGATGGTGCAGCCGTGCAGCATCGCCTTGTGCCCGATCGTGCAATTCACACCGATGGTCAGCGGATAGCCCATGTCGGTATGCATCACGGTGTTTTCCTGCACATTGCTGCCCGCGCCGATGCGGATTTCCTCGTTGTCGCCGCGCAGTGTCGCGCCGAACCAGACCGAGGCGCCGCTTTCCAGCACGACATTGCCGATCACGTTCGCATCGGGTGCAATCCAGAAATCCCCATCCTCGGGCAGTTGCGGGGCGATTCCGTCAAGGGTGTAAAGCGTCATGTGCGGTCCTCGAATTCCTTGTTGAGACGGCGAACGGTATCGACAAGCCCAGGCTGCTGCGACAGGCGCAGCCGCTCGGCGCTGACGATGGTCTTGAGCCGGTCGAAGGTTGCGTCCAGATCGTCATTGACCAGCACGAAATCATATTCCGGCCAATGGCTGATCTCGTCGCGCGATTTGGTCATGCGGTTGTCGATCACCTCGTCGCTGTCCTGCCCGCGCGAGCGCAGGCGGCGTTCCAGTTCGGGGATCGAGGGCGGCAGGATGAAGATCGACAGCACATGCTTGCCAAGGCTGGAATTGCGCACCTGCTGGCCGCCCTGCCAGTCGATATCGAACAGCACGTCCTGACCCGCGTCGATCGCAGCGGCGACGGGGCCCTTGGGGCTGCCGTAGAAATTGCCGAAGACCTCGGCATGTTCCAGCATCTCGTCGCGCGCCACCATCTGCTCGAATTCCGCGCGGCTGTGGAAATAGTATTCGCGGCCATGTTCCTCGCCGGGGCGCGGCGGGCGCGTGGTGGCCGAGACAGAGAAGCTGATCGAGGGATCCCAGTCGCGCAGGCGGCGCGCCAGTGTGGACTTGCCCGCACCCGAGGGCGAGGACAGGATGATCAGAAGACCGCGTCTGTGTTCCATCGTCGTGCCTTTCGTGCCGCAGCCTTACTGGATGTTCTGGACCTGCTCGCGCATCTGGTCGATCACGGTTTTCAGGTCCAGCCCGATCCGCGTCAATGCCTTGTGCTGCGATTTGGAGCACAGCGTATTGGCCTCGCGGTTGAATTCCTGCATCAGGAAATCCAGCTTGCGGCCCACGGGTTCGGGCGCGCGCAGCAGGTCCTGCGCCGCCGTCACATGGGCGCGCAGGCGGTCCACCTCTTCGGTGACATCGGCCTTGACCGCGATCAGCGCCAGTTCCTGTGCGACGCGCTGCGGCTCGACGCCCGCGCCGTTGTCCAGCACGCGGGCAAGGTTCGTGCGCAGGGTCTGGGCCATCTCGGCGGCGCGTGCCTCGGTCGCGGCGGCGATCTGGTCGACCAGCGCGGTTATCTGCGCCAGCTGCGCCTCGATCACGGTCTGAAGGGCGCGGCCTTCGGTGCGGCGCATGGCCAGAAAATCGGCCAGAACCGTTTCGAAATCCGCGATCAGCGCCTCTAGCAGCGGGCCGGTCTGGGCATCGAGGCTGCGGATTTCCAGCACGCCGCGCAGGTTCAGGATATCGGCGGCGGTCGCGGGGGCCAGAGACAGGCCCACCTCCATCGCCTCGGCCTCGACCCGCGCCATTGCGGCGATGACCGCATTCAGCCCCGCGGCATTGACGGCCAGTTCGGCCTGTCCTTCGTCGCGGGCAAGGCGCAGGTTCAGCGTGACGTTGCCGCGTCCCACCGCTGCGGTCACCCGGGCACGAAGCCGCGCCTCCAGCCCGTCGATCCAGTCCGGCACGCGCAGGCGCAGGTCCAGCCCCTTGCCATTGACGCTGCGCAGGTCCCAGGCCCAGCTGGCGCCAAGTGCGGCGCCCTTGGCCGTGGCGAATCCGGTCATCGACTCTATCACGCTGGCATCTCCCCCGGTTTGCGTCTGCGGTTATCCGGTCGATCCCCTAGCCGTTCCGGGCTGAAACAGCAAGCATGCGCGGTCCGGCGCGAGGGATCTGCGCGCCTCGGCCTGACCCCTGCCCCGACCCTGCCCCGACCCTGCAGAGGTTAACCACATGTTGCGAAAATGCGTTCGAATTTCGGAGACTCATGGCATGTTAAGACAACAGTAACCTTCCCGGCTGCATCATCGTGCAAGGCTCGTTCCGTCCACGCTGCTGCAGTCAGGGGCAACCCGATCCGGCGCTTGCCGGGCAGGAATGATCGTCATGCGCAACGACTACACCGCGCCCGGAAAGGGCCACGACAGTAATGTGATCGCATTGAACAGCCACCGCCCCTTCCCGCGTTTTCCCCATATCGTCCAGGTCGAGGCCTATTGGGACGCCTTGCGCGGTGCGCGGCTGGTGCCCGACCGGTCCGAGGTCGATCCCCGCGGGATCGAACGCGCCCTTGAACATGCGTTCATTCTGGAACAGGTGGCACCGGGTGTCGGGCGGCTGCGCATTGCAGGCGGGCATCTGTCCGACCTGCTGGGCATGGAGGTGCGCGGCATGCCGCTCAGCGCGTTGTTCCTGCCCGAGGCGCGGATCGATCTGGCATCGACACTCGAACAGGTCTGCACCACGCCAAGCATGGCCACCTTGTCGCTGCAGGCCGAGACCGGGATCGGCAAGCCCGCGCTGGACGCGCGGCTGGTGCTTCTGCCGATGACTGACGCCTTCAACCAGATCAACCGGATCCTCGGATGCCTTGACAGCCAGGGCGGGGTCGGGCGCGCGCCGCGCCGCTTTGCGATCACCGCGCGGCGTCTGACGCCGCTGGGTGCAGGGCAAGTGAAGCCCGATTGGCCGACGCCCGCCCGCGCGCCTGCGCACAGGGTGGGCGAGCATGGTCTGGCGGAAGCCCCTGCCCGTTTCAACCGGGCGCTGCAGCACCGCGCCGATCACCTGCGTCTGGTCCGGACGGAACCCTGAGGTCAATGAAAACGGCAGGCCACCGGCCTGCCGTCATGCATTGTTGCCTTGCCTGTCAGGCGCTGCCCGTCAGACAGCCGCCTGCGCCTCGCGATCGGCGCGCAGGCTCGAGAGTTCCTCGGCCACGAGGAAGGCCAGTTCCAGCGACTGGCTTGCGTTCAGGCGCGGATCGCAGGCCGTGTGGTAGCGATCCGACAGATCCTCATCGCTGACCGCGCGCAGGCCGCCGGTGCATTCGGTCACATCCTGACCGGTCATTTCGAAATGCACGCCGCCGGGGATCGTGCCCTCGGCCTTGTGCACGGCGAAGAATTCGCGCACCTCGCGCAGCACCGCATCGAAGGGCCGCGTCTTGTAGCCGCTGGACGACTTGATCGTGTTGCCATGCATCGGATCGCAGACCCACAGGACATTCGCGCCCTCGTCCCGGACCGTCTTGATCAGGCGCGGCAGGTGTTCGCCCACCTTGCCCGCGCCGAACCGCGCGATCAGGGTCAGGCGACCGGCCTCGTTCTTGGGGTTCAGCTTGGCCATCAGGATCTTGAGATCCTCCGAGGTCATCGAGGGGCCGCATTTCAACCCGATCGGGTTCAGAACGCCACGGCAGAATTCCACATGCGCGCCATCGGGCTGCCGCGTACGGTCGCCGATCCAGATCATGTGACCCGAGCCTGCCAGCCATTTGCCCGAGGTGGTATCAAGCCGGGTCAGCGCCTCTTCGTATTCCAGCAGAAGTGCCTCGTGGCTGGTGTAGAAATCGACCGTCTGCAGCGTGTGGGCCATCTTGCTGTCGATGCCCGCCGCCTTGATGAAATCCAGCGTGTCGCTGATCCGGTTGGCCATGTCGCGGTATTTCGCGGCCTTCTCGCCTTCGGTGAAGCCCAGTGTCCAGCTATGGACCTGATGCACATCCGCATAGCCGCCGGTAGAGAACGCGCGCAGCAGGTTCAGCGTGGCGGCCGCCTGCAGATAGGCCTGCAGCATGCGCTGCGGGTCGGGCTTGCGCGCCTCCGGCGTGGCGGCCAGATCGTTGATGATGTCACCACGGTAAGACGGCAGTTCCACCCCGTCGATCACTTCGGTCGGGGCCGAACGCGGCTTGGCGAACTGGCCGGCCATGCGGCCCACCTTGACCACCGGCACCTTGGCGCCATAGGTCAGCACCATCGCCATCTGCAACATCACCTTGAAGGTGTCGCGGATTGCGTTCGCGCTGAACTGATCGAAGCTTTCGGCGCAATCGCCACCCTGCAGCAGAAAGGCCTCACCGCGCGCGGCCTCGCCCAGCACGGCTTTCAGTTTGCGCGCCTCGCCGGCAAACACCAGCGGCGGATACTTGGACAACTGCGCCTCGACCGCTGTCAGGGCAGCGTCGTCGGTATAGTCGGGCATCTGAACCCGGGGGCGGTTGCGCCAATCGGTTTTCTGCCACTCGCTCATGTCTGTCTCTCCGCCAAAGCCTTTACGTGCGGCTTCTATACAAAAGCCACGGGGCGCATACCACAACCGATTTTCACCCCGAAGTGATTTGGCGACGTGAAAGGGTCGCGTTTTGGCATAAATGCGCGCGTTCAGACCGCGGCGACCCTTGATGATGCCCTACAAACCTGTTCAATTGAGGCGCAATGATCATGGAGCGTTTCCGATGCCCTCGCCCCGCCAGCTGGCCAAAGACCCCGTTTCCGCAACGGCCCCGCGGCGTTTCGTTTTCGTATTGCTTGATAATTTCACGCTTCTGAGCTTCGCCTCGGCGCTGGAAAGCCTGCGCATCGCCAACCGGATGCTGGAACGGACCGCCTATAGCTGGATGCTGGTGGGCGAAGGCGGCACCCGCATGCGCTGTTCGGCGGGAACCGAGTTTCAGCTGGATGGCGATCTGATCGAACTGACGCGGGATGATGTCGTCGTGGTCTGCGGTGGCGTGGATGTGCAGAAATCCACCACGAAAAAGGTGATTTCCTGGCTGCGCCGCGAAGCGCGCAAGGGCATGCTGCTGGGCGGGCTCTGCACGGCCAGCTACGCGCTGGCCAAGGCCGGGCTGCTGGATGGAAAACGCGCCACCATCCATTGGGAAAATCAGGACAGTTTCGCCGAGGAATTCGAAGAGGTCGAACTGACGAAATCGGTCTTCGTGATTGATGGAAACCGGTTCAGCACGGCGGGCGGCACCTCGTCGATCGACCTGATGCTCAAGCTGATCGCGAATGATCATGGCGAGGATGTCGCCAACCTTGTCGCCGATCAGTTCATCTATTCCTCGATCCGGACGGATCAGGACACGCAGCGCCTGTCCGTGCCCACGCGAATCGGGGTGCGTCATCCCAAGCTCAGCCGGGTGATCCAGATGATGGAAAGCCATATCGAGGAGCCGATCAGCCCCTCGATCCTGGCGCGCGACGTGGGCATGTCCACCCGGCAGCTGGAGCGGCTGTTCCGCCGTTACCTGACACGCAGCCCCAAGCGCTATTACATGGAATTGCGGCTGCAGAAGGCGCGCAATCTGCTGATGCAGACGGATATGAGCGTGATCAACGTGGCACTGGCCTGCGGCTTTGCCTCGCCCTCGCATTTCTCGAAATGCTACCGGGCGCATTATGACACCACGCCCTACCGCGAGCGCGGCAGTCACGCCACGCGACTGTCGATCTGATCGCGCCTCAGGGGGCGATGCGGTAGACGGTGCCGCGCGCCTCGCTGATGAACCATACGGATCCGTCCGGCGCCTGCCGGATGTCGCGCACACGCTCGGTCTCGCGGCCCTTGATCTGTTCGACCTCGCGCAGCGGATTGCCCGAGAGCCGCGCGATATAATCGAACTTGAGAGATCCGACCAGCATGTCGCCCGCCTGACCCGGCCCACGGCCAGCCTCAAGGCCAGCACCAAGAACGGCCATGCCCGATGGCGCGATCGAGGGGTCCCAATACATCACGGGTTGTTCCATGCCGGGCTTGGCGCTGCCTTCCCCGATCCGCATGCCGGAATAATGCCGCCCGTAGGAAATGACGGGCCAGCCGTAATTGGCCCCCCGCTGCACGCGGTTCACCTCGTCCCCGCCGCGCGCGCCATGTTCGTTGATCCAGAGCTGGCCTGCCGCGTCCAGTGTCGCGCCCTGCGGGTTGCGATGCCCCCATGACCAGATTTCGGGCTGCGCGCCGGGCTGGTTCACGAAGGGATTGTCGGCAGGAACCGATCCGTCGCGGTTGATGCGGATGATCTTGCCGTTGTGGCGCGACAGGTCCTGTGCGGCATCGTCATCGCCGCGATCCCCGATGGTAAGGAAAATCGTGCCGTCCCGCCCCTCGACGATGCGCCCGCCGAAATGGCGCGGGCCTGACGAGCCTTGCGCCATCTCGAACAGGATGCGGACGTTCTGAAGCTGCATCCGGTCGCGTGACAACCGCGCAATGGCCAGCGCGGTGCCTTCGGCGCGGCCCTGCGGCTTGGCGAAGCTGAACAGGATCTCGCCGCTACGGGCGAAATCGCGGGGCACCAGCACATCCAGAAGGCCGCCCTGCCCGTTCGCGCGGATCGCGGGCAAGCCGCTGACCTGCTGGCGTCGCCCCTGCACCGGGATATGCCACAGCCGCCCCTCGCGTTCGGTCACAAGGGTTCCGCCATCCGGCAGAAACCCGATGGACCAAGGCGTCTCGAACCCGTCTGCCATGACCGACAGGTCAAGGGCGCGCCCCTGACTGTCCAGCGCAGCGGCGGGTCCGGGGGTGCCGAAATAGGCGGCGAGCGCGATCATCATCGCGGGGATGTGCAGCCGGGGTTTCATCGCGCCTCTCCTTGTTTGTGGCATCTGGTCCGTGGTGAGGCCCGAGCCTGCGTGACCATATCAACTCTAGCACGAAACCCTTGACAGGGCAGTGCCCGGATGGGGTACGAAAAGTCGCATTCGCGTGATCGGAGCCCGCGTATTGCACTTTTCTTTTGATAAAAGAGCACATAACGTTCGCGCTGGAGTTTGGTTCCAATATGGGAGATAAAAATGAAAAAACTGCTTTTGGCCACTGCCGCTTCCGCCCTCATGGTCGGTGCTGCGTCGGCACAGGAGATCAAGATCGGCATCATTCTGGGCTTCACCGGCCCGCTTGAATCGATCACGCCGAACATGGCGTCCGGCGCAGAAATGGCCATCGCCGAAGTCAACGCCGCCGGCACGCTGCTGGACGGCGCGACCGTGACGGCCGTGCGCGGCGACTCGACCTGCATCGACGCCGGTGCAGCCACCGCTGCAGCAGAGCGTCTTGTCACCTCCGAGAACGTGGCCGCGATCATGGGCGCTGACTGCTCGGGTGTGACCGGTGCGATCCTGCAGAACGTCGCGCGTCCCAACGGGGTCGTGATGGTGTCGCCCTCGGCTACCTCGCCGGGTCTGTCGACCGCAGAAGATGACGGCCTGTTTTTCCGCACCGCACCGTCGGATGCGCGTCAGGGCGTCGTGATGACCGAAGTCATCATGGATCGCGGCATCAAATCCGTGGCGCTGACCTATACCAACAACGACTACGGCAAGGGTCTGGCCGATGCCTTCGCTGCGGCCTTCACCGCAGCCGGCGGCACCGTGACCATCAACGCCAGCCATGAAGACGGCAAGGCCGACTACTCTGCCGAAGTCGCGGCGCTGGCATCTGCCGGTGGCGAGGTTCTGGTCGTGGCCGGTTACACCGATCAGGGCGGCAAGGGCATCATTCAGGCCAGCCTCGACTCGGGTGCCTTCGACACCTTCGTTCTGCCCGACGGCATGGTCGGCCAGCAGCTGGTCGATGATATCGGTTCGGGTCTGACCGGATCGTTCGGCCAGTTCCCCGGCACCGACAGCGCAGGCGCCGAGATGTTCCAGAAAATGGCCGAAACGGCCGGCTTCGAGGGCACCTCGGCTTTCGCGCCCGAAAGCTATGACGCGGCGGCGCTGATCATGCTGGCGATGCAGAAGGCCGGTTCGTCCGCTTCGGCCGACTTCAAGGATCACATCATGGATCTGGCCAACGCACCGGGCGAGGAAATCTTCCCCGGCGAGCTGGCCAAGGCGATCGAGATCATCAAGGCTGGTGGCGACATCGATTATGTCGGTGCGACCGCGGTCGAGCTGATCGGACCCGGCGAATCCGCGGGCAACTACCGCGAGATCGAGATCAAGGACGGCAAGATCGAGACCGTGAACTTCCGTTGATCTGACGTTACGACAACCTGCGGCGCGGGGGCTTCCCCCGCGCCGTTTGCATAAGTTAAAGGCACGCCGCAACAACAGTGCCGGGGGAAAAGGTATGATAAAGGTCGACAACGTCGTGAAGGCGTTTGGCGGTTTCCGTGCCGTCGATGGTGCCTCGCTCGAGATCGCGCAGGGTGCGATTACCGGGTTGATCGGGCCGAACGGAGCGGGAAAAACCACGCTTTTCAATGTAATCGCGGGCGTTCTGAAACCGACATCCGGCAAGGTCTCGATGCTGGGTGAGGATATCACGGGTCTGGCCCCGCATGACCTGTTTCACAAGGGCCTGTTGCGCACCTTCCAGATCGCCCATGAATTCGGCTCGATGTCATGCCGCGAGAACCTTATGATGGTGCCGGGCAACCAGTCGGGCGAAACGCTGTGGAACACGTGGTTCGGCCGCAAGCGCATCGCCGACGAAGAACGCGCCCTGCGCGCCAAGGCCGACGAGGTTCTGGAATTCCTGACCATCAGCCATCTGGCCGAGCAGAAGGCCAGCCAGATCTCGGGCGGGCAGAAGAAACTGCTGGAACTGGGGCGCACCATGATGGTCGACGCCAAGATCGTGTTTCTGGACGAGGTCGGCGCGGGCGTGAACCGTACGCTGCTGAACACGATCGGCGACGCGATCATCCAGTTGAACAAGGAACGTGGCTATACGTTCGTGGTTATCGAACATGACATGGATTTCATCGGTCGCCTTTGCGATCCGGTGATCTGCATGGCCGAAGGCAAGGTTCTGGCCAAGGGCACCCTTGCCGAGATCAAGGCCAACGAACAGGTGATCGAGGCCTACCTTGGTACCGGTCTGAAGAACAAGGACAAGGTGGGCGCATGAGCAACAGCAACCCCTATCAGGACGATCGCGGTAACAAGGACCGCTCGATCACCAATCCTGCCGGTCAGGGCACAGCCCAGGTCCGCCGCAAGAGCGGCCCCGTCACCGCCGCCCCCGACACGCCCTTTCTGATCGGCGAAAGCATGACCGGTGGCTATGGCAAGGGCCCCGACATCCTGCATGAATGCACCATCGCGGTGGATCGCGGCGAAATAGCCGTGATCGTGGGTCCCAATGGCGCGGGCAAGTCGACGGCGATGAAGGCCGTGTTCGGCATGCTGGATGTGCGCTCGGGCCGGGTGCTGCTGGATGGCGAGGATATCACCACGCTGACGCCGCAGGACCGGGTGATCAAGGGCATGGGCTTCGTGCCCCAGACGCATAACATCTTTACATCGATGACAGTCGAAGAGAACCTTGAAATGGGGGCCTTCATCCGCACCGACGATTTCCGCGACACGATGGCCCAGGTCTACGACCTGTTTCCCATCCTCAAGGAAAAGCGCCGCCAGCCGGCGGGCGAGTTGTCGGGCGGGCAGCGTCAGCAGGTGGCCGTGGGCCGCGCGCTGATGACACGCCCCAAGGTTCTGATGCTGGACGAGCCGACCGCAGGTGTCAGCCCGATCGTGATGGACGAGCTGTTCGACCGCATCATCGAAGTGGCGCGCACCGGCATTCCGATCCTGATGGTGGAACAGAACGCGCGTCAGGCGCTCGAGATCGCAGACAAGGGATATGTCCTTGTTCAGGGGCGCAATGCCTTCACCGACACCGGCAAGGCCCTGATGGCCGATCCCGAGGTCCGCAGATCGTTCCTGGGGGGCTGAGGCATGGATCTTCTCAACGCATTCATCACGCTGGCGAATTTCGTCATCATCCCGGCCGTGGCCTATGGCAGTCAGCTGGCACTTGGCGCGCTTGGCGTGACGCTGATCTATGGCATTCTGCGGTTCTCGAACTTCGCCCATGGCGACACGATGGCCTTCGGCACGATGGTCACGATCCTGATCACCTGGCTGTTCCAGGCCTGGGGCATCAGCCTTGGCGTTCTGCCGACCGCACTTCTGGCCCTGCCCTTCGGCATCGCAGGCTGTGCGGCCTTCGTGCTGCTGACGGACCGGGCGGTCTATCGCTTCTACCGCACGCAAAAGGCCAAGCCCGTGATCCTTGTGATCGTGTCGATGGGTGTCATGTTCATCATGAACGGCGTGGTGCGTTTCATCATCGGGCCGGACGATCACAATTTCTCGGATGGCGAGCGCTTCATCATCTCGGCGCGCACCTTCCGCGAGATGACGGGCCTTGAGGAAGGTCTTGCGATCCGCACCTCGACCGGGATCACCGTGATCACCGCTGTCGTGGTCGTGGCGCTGCTGTTCTGGTTCCTCAACAAGACCCGCACCGGCAAATCCATGCGCGCCTATTCCGACAACGAGGATCTGGCGCTGCTGTCGGGGATCAACCCTGAACGCGTGGTGCTGGTGACATGGGTGATCGTGGCGGCACTGGCGACGGTGGCAGGCACGCTTTACGGTCTGGATAAGAGCTTCAAGGCCTTCACCTACTTCCAGCTGCTGCTGCCGATCTTCGCCAGCGCCATCGTGGGCGGTCTTGGCAGTCCGGTGGGCGCAATCGCGGGCGGCTTCGTGATCGCCTTTTCCGAGGTGACGATCACCTATGCCTGGAAGAAGGTCATCGTCTATGTGTTGCCCGATGGCATGGGGCCTGACGGCTTGGTGCAGCTTCTGTCCACCGACTACAAGTTCGCGGTCAGCTTCATCATCCTGCTGGTCGTGCTGCTGTTCCGCCCGACGGGCCTGTTCAAGGGGAAATCGGTATGAACGCGATGGTCAAGAACACCGGCCTGTTTGCCTTGGTCGCCCTGCTGATCGTGATCACGGGCATCATGCAAAGCTGGAATACGGCGCTGCTGATCCTCAACATGGGCCTGATCAGCGCGATCATGGCACTGGGGGTCAACCTGCAATGGGGCTTTGCCGGGCTTTTCAACGTCGGCATCATGGGCTTCGTGGCCCTTGGCGGTCTGGCCACCGTGCTGATCGCCATGCCGCCCACGGAAGGCGCATGGGCTGCGGGCGGCTATGGTATCGTGCTGGGCCTGCTGATGGGGGCGGCCACGATCGTGGCCGCCGTCATGGCCTGGGGGCGTCTGCCCAAGGGGCGCGTGCGCAGCCTTGCGGTCGTGGCGATCCTGATTGTCGGCTTCTTTCTCTACCGGGCGGTCTTCGATCCCGCCGTCGAGGCGGTCGAGGCGATCAACCCCGCATCGACGGGCAATATCGGCGGTCTGGGGCTGCCGATCCTGATGGCCTGGCCCGTGGGTGGCCTGCTGGCGGCGGGCGTCGCCTGGGTGATCGGCAAGACGGCCCTTGGCCTGCGCTCTGATTATCTGGCCATCGCGACGCTGGGCATTGCCGAGATCATCATCGCGGTCATGAAGAACGAGGACTGGATGGCGCGCGGGGTCAAGAACGTGATCGGCCTGCCCCGCCCCGTCCCGCTTGAGGTGGATCTGCAGCGCGATCCTGAATTCGTGGAACGTGCGGCCAGTTTTGGCCTCGATCCGGTGACCGCCTCGACCATCTATGTAAAGCTGGAGTACGCCGCCCTGTTCGCCGTGGTGCTGATCATCCTGCTGTGGATGGCGCAGAAGGCGCTGAATTCCCCCTGGGGCCGGATGATGCGCGCGATCCGCGACAACGAGGTCGCCGCCGAGGCGATGGGCAAGGATGTGACGCGCCGCCATTTGCAGGTGTTCATTCTGGGATCGGCCATTTGCGGTATCGCCGGTGCGATGATGACCACGCTGGACGGGCAGTTGACGCCCGGCACCTATCAGCCGCTGCGATTCACCTTTCTGGTCTGGGTCATGGTGATCGTGGGTGGATCGGGGAACAACTTCGGCTCGGTTCTGGGCGGTTTCCTGATCTGGTTCCTCTGGGTGCAGGTGGAACCGATCGGCCTGTGGCTGATCGGTACGCTGACATCGGGCATGGCGGACGGCGCGCTCAAGGCGCATCTGATGGACAGCGCCGCGCATATGCGCCTGTTCACCATGGGGTTGATCCTGCTGCTGGTGCTGCGGTTCAGCCCGCGTGGTCTGATCCCCGAAAAGTAAGGGGGCACCCCCGCAATCAAAAAGGCCCGCGCGGATCGCTCTGCGCGGGCCTTTTCATGGAGGCTGTCCGGGTCAGCGCCCGCGAAACAGGCTGCCGAGGATGCCGCGCACGATGCGGCGACCTGTCGTGCCTTTCAGCTCCTTGATCACCGCGTTGCCCAAGGCCTCGCCAAATCCCTCGGGCTCGCGGGTGCGGCTGCGTGAGGATGTGTTGCGGCTGGCAGGTGCGTCCGCCTGATAGCGTCGCGCGGCCTTGAACTCGCGCTCTTCCTCGGCGGCGCGGGCCTCGAGGGCTGCGGCTTGCTCGGCCTCGCGGGCGGCCTCTTCGGCAATGCGTTTCAACGCCTCATAGGCCGAGTCGCGATCCAGCGGGGTTTCATACTTGCCGAACAGGTCCGAGGTGCGGATCAGCGCCGCACGTTCCGCAGCAGTGACCGGGCCGATCTGCGAGGATGGTGGTCGGATCAGCGTCCGCTCGACCATGCCGGGAATGCCCTTTTTCTCAAGCATCGAAGTGACGGCCTCGCCCACGCCGACCTCGCGGATCGCCTGCTCGGTCTCGAAACGCGGGTTGGTGCGATAGGTCATCGCGGCGCGGCGCAATTCCTGCTGGTCCTTGCCGGTAAAGGCGCGCAGCGCATGCTGCACCCGGTTGCCCAGCTGACCCAGGATATTGTCGGGCACATCGCCGGGGCTTTGGGTGATGAAATAGACCCCGACGCCCTTGGAGCGGATCAGGCGGGCCACCTGTTCGACCTTTTCGACCAAGGCCTTGGGCGCGTCATTGAACAGAAGATGCGCCTCGTCGAAGAAGAAGACCAGCTTGGGTTTGTCCGGGTCGCCCACCTCGGGCAGGGTTTCGAACAATTCGGACAGCAGCCACAGCAGGAAGGTCGCATACAGGCGCGGGCTTTGCATCAGCTTGTCGGCGGCCAGAATATTGACCATGCCGCGCCCATCCGCATCACAGCGCATCAGATCCGCCAGTTCCAGCGCGGGCTCTCCGAAGAAATGCGTACCGCCCTGATTTTCAAGCACCATCAGGCGGCGCTGGATCGCGCCCACCGAGGCGACAGCGATATTGCCATAGCGCAGCGACACCTCGTTCCGATTCTCGCCCAGCCAGACCAGAAAGGCCTGAAGGTCCTTCAGATCCAGCAGGGCCATGCCCTGTTCGTCGGCCAGGCGGAACGCGATGTTCAGGATCCCTTCCTGCGCCTCGGTCAGTTCCAGCAACCGGCTGAGCAGCAGCGGACCCATCTCGGCCACGGTGGTGCGCACCGGATGGCCTTGCTGCCCGAACATGTCCCAGAAGGCGACGGGAAAGGCGCCATAGGCGAAATCGTCAAAGCCGATCTTGACCGCGCGTTCGCTGAAAGGCTGGTGCAGCTTGCCGGCCGGATCGCCCGGCATGGCCAGCCCCGACAGATCGCCCTTCACGTCCGACATGAAGACCGGCACCCCTGCGGCGGAAAAGCTTTCGGCAAGGATCTGCAGGGTCACGGTCTTGCCGGTGCCGGTTGCCCCCGCGATCAGCCCGTGCCGGTTGGCGTAGCGCAACAGCAACCATTGCTTTTCGGCATAGCCTTCACCCCCGCCACCGATAAAAACTGCATCTTCCATGCCCTGTCCCCCGTCACTGTTGTCCTGCACGCACCCGCCGTGGTGCGGATCGCTCCGAAGATACATTCTTAACTTTCTTCCGCCATAGTCAAACCTGCCCCGCATCGCTTTCCTTGCGGTTTGGGGTTTTTCCTCCCTGTCAGACTGGCCGCATCCCCGGATGCGGCCTTTTTTCCAATCAAGTCAGAATTGTGATCTCTTGCCTGTTGACCGGCGCAAGAATTCAAATTAGCGTGACGGCAATGACTAAGTCGGCCAGTCCGACAGGGAGCAAAAAAATAGGGAAAAGGGGCCTTTGGGCCCCTTTTTCTGTTTTGTGCCCTGCGGTTGTATTGCGTTCTTCATGTTGGCCGTGATGGGCAGGTTTTCGCCCTCGTGTCAGTTTGACGCGCAACTCGCATAGTTCCGCACTGACAATGCCAAGTGGGCATGATAGAGCCCCCGCAACACGGTTTTCAGAAACAGGACGGGACAAAATGCCCAGAATTTTGACAGGACTTTCCCTTATCGCAGCGCTGGCTCTGGCCAGTGCGGCCCATGCGCAAGACACCACCCAGACCCCTGCCGCCCCCGCCGATCAGGGTCTGGCGATGGGCGAGACGGTGCAGGACGGCCCGCAGGTCGGCCAGCCCTATATCCGCGAGGTCTCGGGTGACTGGTCGCTGGAATGCCTGAAGCTGGAAGAAGGCGAAGAGCCCTGCCAGTTGTTCCAGACCATGACCGATGACGAAGGAAACCAGGTGTCGAACATGCGGATCTTCAAGCTGCCGGCCGGTGGGCAGGCGGTGGCCGGTGCGCTGGTCGCGGTGCCGCTGGAAACGCTGCTGACCGCGCAACTGACCATCACCATCGCTGGTGAGCAGCCCAAGCGTTATCCGTTCTCGGTCTGTGACCGTCAGGGATGCTATGCGCGGATCGGTCTTACGGCCGAGGATATCGCCTCCTACAAGCGCGGCGCATCGGCCACCGTGACGCTTGTGCCGTTTGTGGCCCCCGACGAGCGTGTCGAGGTCCAGTTGTCGCTGTCGGGTTTCACGGCAGGGTTCGATAAGGTGACCGTTCCAACCGAATGATGTCGGGGCCAATTGGCGCTGACCAACAAGGCCGCCCCGCAAGGGCGGCCTTTTGCATTTCGGTGAGGGTCCGTTCAGATGCGCCGCAGGGCCAGAACCGCGTTCAGCCCGCCAAAGGCGAAGGCATTGGACAGGGCCACCTCGACCTTGGCCTCGCGCGCCTCGTTCGGGACAACGTCAAGGGCGCATTCGGGATCGAATTCCTCGTAGCCGATCGTCGGGGCGATCACGCCATCGCGCAGGGCCATGATGCAGGCCAGCAGTTCCACCGCCCCCGTGGCGCCGATCAGGTGACCGTGCATCGACTTGGTCGACGAGATCATCAGCCGGTCCGCATGCTGGCCGAAGACATCGGCCACGGCGGCGCATTCCGTCTTGTCATTGGCGGCGGTGCCGGTGCCATGGGCGTTGATGTAACCCACCTTGTCGGCTGCGATACCGGCATCGCGCAGGGCGCCCGATATCGCGCGGGCCGCACCCTGTTTGGACGGCATGACGATATCGGCGGCATCCGAGGACATGGCAAAACCCACGACCTCGGCTTGGATTTCGGCGCCGCGCGCACGGGCGTGCTCGAATTCCTCGAAGACGAAGATCCCCGCCCCCTCGCCCTGCACCATGCCGTTGCGATTGGCCGAAAACGGGCGGCAGGCGTCCTTTGACATGACGCGCAAGCCTTCCCATGCCTTGATCCCGCCGAAACACAGCATGGATTCCGATCCGCCGGTGATCATCACCGGGCTCATGCCCGCGCGCACCATCTGGAAAGCCTGTGCCATGGCGTGGTTCGATGAGGCGCAGGCGGTCGACACGGTAAAGCTGGGGCCGCGCAGATTGTATTCCATGGATACATGCGAGGCTGCGGCATTCATCATCAGCTTGGGCACCACGAAGGGATGTACACGGTTCTTCCCCTCTTCATAGACGGCGCGGTAATTGTCATCCCATGTGCTGACCCCGCCCCCCGCCGTGCCCAGCACGACGCCTGCCCGATTGGCCAGATCGCCGCTGAACTCCAGTCCCGATTGTCCGATTGCCTCGCGCGCGGCCATCAGGGTGAACTGGGTGAACCGGTCATAGAGCGTCATCTGCTGCCGGTTGAAGTGACCTTCGGCCTCGAACCCCTTGATCTGGCCGCCGATCTGGATCGACAGGCGTTCGACGTCGCGAAATTCAAGCTGGCCGATGCCGCAACGCCCTTCGCGCATGGCAGCCAGGGTTTCGGGCACATCATGCCCAAGTGCGTTGATCGTGCCTGCGCCGGTGATGACGACCCGCTTCACGCGCTGTCCCGCTCGGCCACCAGTTTTTCGATCCCGGCAATGATCGCCGCGACCGAGGAGATATCGAAATCGGATTTCTCGGGTTCGTTGGCGTTGAAGGGGATCGTGATGTCGAATGCCTCCTCGATCGCGAAGATGCTTTCGACCAGACCAAGGCTGTCGATGCCCAGATCCACCAGCGTGCTGTCAAACGTGACATCCGACGGTTCCAGCACGGCCTGTTCAGCGATGATGGCGATGACCCTGTCCTGAATGCTCATGATAACGCCCTTCAACTTTGGCCGGCACGTGGCCGGTCTGATCTTGCGGTGCCGATTTAGTCACTCTTGTCCGACTTGAAAACAGCTTTCTGGATGGCTGCGACGTCGCGGAACAGGCGCGGCAAGCGGCGCAGCGCCTTGTAGCTTTCGATATGGCTGTCCATCTTGACCGCCGGATAGCCCAGCATCACCCGCCCTGCGGGCACGTTGGACATCACCTTTGTCGCGCCACCAGTGATCACGTTGTCGCCGATGAACAGGTTGTCGCCAACACCGGTCTGCCCCGCCAGAACGACGTTATTGCCCACCTGTGTCGATCCCGCGATGCCGACCTGCCCGCAGATCAGGCAGTCATGGCCGATGACCACATTATGCCCGATATGCACGAGGTTGTCGAACTTGACCCGGTCGCCGATGCGCGTGTCGCGGACCGTGCCGCGGTCGATGCAGCTATTTGCGCCCAGTTCCACATCGTCACCGATGGTCACGCTGCCCAGCGAATGGATCCGCGACCAGGATTGCGCCGCGACCGTCCCCTGATCGCCAAGGGTGGCGCGGGCCTTTTCAACGCCTGATGGTTCGGGCGTCACGAAGGAAAAGCCGTCAGCGCCCACGACAGCGCCCGGATGGGCAAAGAAGCGCACACCGATGGTCACGCGCGCGCCAAGGCGCACACCCTCGCGCAGAAAGGCGCCTTCGCCCAGTGTCACATCAGCGCCGATATAGCATTGCGGCCCGATCACCGCGCCCGCACCGATCCGCGCGCGCGGCCCGATCACCGCAAGGGCACCCACGCTGACCCCCTCGCCGATCACGGCTGTGGGGTCGATCACGGCCGAGGGATGGATGCCTGCGCCAAACCCCTCGCCCTTGTCCATCATCGCGCTGAGGCCGGACAGAGCGTAGCGGGGACGCGGTGCGACGATCGCAGCTTCAAGGCCCATTGCCTGCCAATCGGCCCCGGCCCAGAGCATCGCGGCGCGCGCCCGGCCTTCGGGAAGGGATTCCGCATATTTGGGCGACATGGCCAGCGCCAGATCGTCGGGACCCGCCGTGCCGGGTTCCGCCACGGCCTGCACCCGCAGATCGACCGCGCCAAAGGCCTCGGCCCCAAGGGCCGCCGCGATTTCCTTTACCGTATAGGCCATGCTGCCCCCCGTTCCTGACGGGGCAGATTTACCCCTGAACCGCGCGCAGTTCCACCCCTGCCCGTTCCAGCGCTTCCCATATCTTTGTGTCACGACCGTAAACGTCGCGGCGGAAATTGGTCCGCCCCTTCGGATTGGTGAAGGCGGTGCGGTAAATCAGATGCACCGGCACCGGCTCTGCAAGGTTCACACGGGTCTGCGTGCCGGAGTCGAGGATCCTGTCAAAGAATGTCTTGGGATCGGCCTCCTGCCGCGCCAGCAGGACGTAGGCAAAGTCATGCGGATCGTTCAGGCGCACGCAGCCATTGGAATAGGCCCGGCTTTCGCGTGAAAACAGGCTCTTGTCCGGGGTGTCGTGCAGGTAGATCGCATAGGGGTTGGGGAACATGAACTTGACCGTTCCCAGCGCGTTGGACCGGCTGGGCGGCTGGCGCAGGTTGTAGGGAAAGGTGCGTGCCGTGTAGCGCGAGAAATCGATATTGCCGCGCGGAATGACCCGGCCACGGGCATCGGTCACCTGCAGATGCGACAGCGCATTGGGGTTGCGTTGCAGGGCGGGCAGGTAATCGCGCTGGATGATGCCGGTGGGCACGGTCCAGTCGGGATTGATCTCGAGATAGGTCATCAGGTCCGAGAATTCCGGCGTGCGCTTGGCCGGATCGACCGCACCGATCACCGAACGGGTCTGAAAGGTGATCTTGTCGTCGTCGATGATCTTGGAGTGGAAATCGGTCAGGTTGACCAGAATATGCCGCTTGCCGCGTTCCGCGCCCAACCAACGCTCGCGCTCCATCGCGACGATCACGGATTTCAGCCGGTCCTCGACGGGAGTGTTCAGTTCGGACAGGGTGCTGGCCCCGGCCTCGCCATCCGCGATCAGGCCATGATCGACCTGAAAGGTCTGCACTGCCTCCTGGATCGTGCCATCATAAGTCATGGCTGCGCTCCGTTCGAGATATCCCATCGCCACCAGCCGGTTGCGCAGGGCGATCACATCGGGGCCGCTGTCGCCGGGCTTGAGCGCCTTGGCCGTGACCGAGGGGCCCCAACCGCCGACCGCCATCAGATCCTCGAGGCGCATCTTTTCCTTCATCAGCCGGTTGTATTCGGCCGTGGCGGGGGCAAGCGTCCGGAAGAAGACTGCGGGATTGCTGGTCGAGAAGGCATTCAGCACCGAGAACTGATCCTGATAGGTCACCTTGCGCACGATGCCGCGGTCCACCTCGGAGGGGACAAGGATGCCGGAATGCAGGTCGCGGGCGATGCGCAGCAGGCTGCGCGACAATTCGACCTCCAGAACGCCCAGCTCGCGCGGGGTGCGTGCCTTGCGCATCGCCTCCATCAGGGCCGGACCGTCATAGCGTGCGGCGGGCAAGCCATGGGCATGCGCCTCGGTGATGGCCAGCATCAGGGCGCGGCGACGGGCGGTATCGGCGGCGGTGTCGCCGGTCCAGATCGGGGTATAGCCGTTGGACTGGTAGAAGGCGGCGATGGCTGCATCCCGTGATGCGGCTTCGGCGACGGCCTGCCGGAACATGCCGATCCGCATCTCTTCGCGCGATTGCGCCAGCGATTGCACCTGTTCGGGCGTCAGCGATTGGGCCTGCAAGGCCGGAGCCTGGCCCAGAGTCACCGTTGTCGCGACCAAAAGTGACAGGATGGCCGCCACCAGCCGCCCCTTGCGGGGGCGTACGGTCGTCACGGTTTGCGGGGCTAGGGCGACGCCAGACATTGCGTTCCTCACTCTGAAATTGTCAAAACCTTGTATTTACATGTGAAAACAGCCGTGGAATTTGTCCACTCACATTTTGTCATGTGCCACCGCAGATCAAGCAGGTGGTGCACGCTTGCATCGCTTCGCAGAGAATCCGTGCAGCCACCCCCCGATTGGCGAGATTTTGCCGACAAGGGCTTGTGTGGGCAAAAACTGCGAATTCACGGGTTGGTTCATGATTCCTTATCTGCCATAGATTACGCATCATCTGGGGATGGATGGCAGAACCCCCGTGTAACATCACGGGACCACAGGCAAGCGACGGGACAGACGCGTACCATGACTGACGACACCTCCTCGAGCATTTCGCGGCGCACCCTTCTTGGTGTATTCGCGGCGACCGCTCTGACAGCAGCTCCGACCTACTCCAGTGCAGCAGGCTTCCTGCGCCGCAGTGGCGATATCCGGCGGATCAAGATGTATTCCGGGCGGACGGGCGAAAGACTGGACACGATCTATTGGGTCGAAGGGGAATACATCAAGGACGCTGTCGCCGAGATCAATCATTTCATGCGCGACTGGCGGACCAATGACATCAAGAAGATGGACCTGCGCACCATCGATATCATGGCGGCCGCGCATAACCTGCTGGATGTGAACGAACCCTACCTTCTGCTGTCGGGCTATCGCAGCCCCAAGACCAATGCGATGCTGCGGTCCAACTCGTCGGGTGTGGCGCGCAACTCTCTGCATCTGCAGGGTCAGGCTGCGGACCTGCGTCTGGCGTCCCGGTCTGTCGGGCAGATGGCCCGCGCGGCGGCGGCATGTCGTGCCGGTGGCGTTGGCAGCTACTCGCGGTCGAATTTCGTGCATATGGATTGCGGCCCGATCCGCAGTTGGGGCCGCTGACGCCACGCGTAACTGCCGCTTTCCCTTTATCGTCAAGCCGCTTTGCGCCCGCAGGTTCACACTTGCGGGTTTTTGAATGGTTGGTGCCAGTTTACGGCTTGCAGGGGCGCCGCTTTTGTCGCAACTGAATTCGGATAGCGCATCCCCGTGGAGAAAACCGCACATGCCATTGACCATGATGGAAGATCGCCCCTCGGTCCTGCCCAGTGTGGCGCTTCTGGTGGTGCTGCAGGCCGCTGTCTCGGCAGCCTCTCTGGTGGTCGAGATCGTGGCCGGGCGGATGCTGGCGCCCTATGTGGGCATGTCGCTCTATACATGGACCTCGATCATAGCTGTGGTGCTGGCCGGTTTTTCCGCAGGGCACTGGGCGGGTGGCCGTATCGCCGAGATGCCGGCCCCGCGCGCGCTTTTGTGGACGGGCTGGTCCATGCTGGGGGCGGGCCTGACCACGGCGCTGGCCGTGTTTGTGCTGCGCAGCGGCGCGGACATCCTTTTGCCGCATATCTCGAACCCGATCGGCGCCATTGTCGCGCTCTGCATGATCGCATTCTTCCTGCCATCGTTCTTTGCGGGCATTCCGGCGCCGGTGCTGGCGCAGATCTCGGTCGCGGCGGCGCCTGAACACTCGGGGCGCGCGCTGGGGGCGATGTTCGCCTCGGGCGCGATTGGCGCGATTGCCGGCACGCTTCTGGCCGGGTTTGTCTTCGTGGCATGGCTGGGTTCAGTCGGTACGCTGGCGCTGGTGACGCTGTGCTATCTTGTCGCCGCACTGCTGCTGCTATGGCTGGCGCGGCGCGCGGGCGATCCGTCGGGGATGCTGGTGGCGGGTCTTGCCACGCTGGCGGGTTTGCTGCTGGCCGGTGCAACGGTCGCGCAGCCCTCGCCCTGCACCGAGGAAAGCGATTACTTCTGCATCCGGGTCGAGGATGTCTCGGCCGATCCGAACAGCCCGGTGCGCATGATGGTGCTGGACCATCTGGTGCATGGCGTCTCGGCCCGCGACCTGCCGGGCGTGATCTTCTATGATCACGCCGCGCTGCTGGACCTGCTGGCGCGCGAGCGGATGGGCGGTACCGATTTCTCGGCTTTCTTCATCGGCGGCGGCACCTTCACCGTGCCGCGCAAATGGTCCACGATGGACCCGCGCCCCGTTGTCACCGTGGCCGAGATCGACCCCACCGTAACCGAGGTGGCGATCCGCGATTTCTGGTTCGATCCCGCCGGGACGCGCATCCTGAATCAGGATGCCCGCACCGCTCTGCGCACCGATGGCAGCCGTTATGACGTGATCATCGGCGATGCCTTCACCGATATCGCCGTGCCCGCGCATCTGGTCACGCAGGAGTTCTTTGAACTGGTGCGCGATCATCTGACCGAGGACGGCGTCTATCTGATGAATGTCATCGACCACGCCGACAGGATGATTGCCCTGATGTCGCTGGTCCATACGCTGGAGCAGGTTTTCCCCCATGTCGAGATCTGGACCGAGGCGCGCCGCCCCGAACCGGGCGAACGGATGATCAACATCATCGCGGCGGGTTTCAGCCCCACGGATATCGACATTCTGCAGGGAATGTCGCCCTCGCCCATCACCTTCGGACGCATCCCCGCGCAAGCGGTGGACCGTCTCAAGTCGCTGCGCGCGCCCATTGTGCTGACCGACAACTATGCGCCCATCGACAGGCTGATCGGGGCCGAAAGCTACTGATCCGTCACCCGGATCAGCAGATCGCCTCGATCAGATAGGGGCCTTCGCTGGCCAGACCGGTTTGCAAGGCAGCTTCCAGCCCCGCGCAGTCGGTGACCGCCTCGGCCTCGACGCCCATGCCGCGCGACATCTGCACCCAGTCCAGATTTGGCCGGTCCAGCGACAGCATGTCGATGGCGCGCGGACCGGGATTGCCGACGCCGACATTCGTCAGCTCGCCGCGCAAGATGCGGTAGCTGCGATTGGCGAAGATCACGACGGTAATATCAAGGTTTTCCCGTGCCATGGTCCAGAGGGCCTGCAGCGTGTACATGGCCGATCCGTCGCCGGTCAGCGCCATGATCTTTCGCCCCGGCGCGGCGATTGCCGCCCCGATGGCCACGGGCAGGCCATAGCCGATCGAGCCGCCGCAATTGTTCAGCCAGGTATGCCGGGGCGCACCCTGCGTTGCCTTGAAGAACCCGCGCCCGGTGGTCACGGATTCGTCCACGATCACGGCATCCTGCGGGATCGCCCGCCCCAGAACGGCGGCGATGGTGTCGGGGTTCAGGCTGCCCGTGGGCCTGTCCGGCAGGTCGGGGTGCGCTACATGGGCCGGTTCCGTGCTGGCGGCGCCCGAAGCCTCGCCGATGGCGGCAAGCGCGCCTGTCAGATCGCTGCCGGTGTCGGCCAGCGCGATGATCTGGGCACCCTCGGCGGTCAGTACCGCAGGCTTGCCGGGATAGGCGAAAAAGCCGATGGGGGCACGCGCGCCGACCAGCACGATACGCTTGTAGGGGGCCAGGACCTGCATGGCCTGGTCGATCGGATAGGGTACGCGCGCGACGCTGACGCGCCCTGCCCCGCGTTCCATCCGCGCATTGGCCCATTCGGACAGCAGCGCGCAGCCTGTGGCCGCGCTGATGCGACCGGCCAGATCCAGATTCGCCTCGGTCAGCGCGGCGCCGCCCAGCAGCAGCAGGCTGTCGGGACCCTGCAGCGCGGCAATCGCCGCCTCCAGCTGGCTGCGGTCGAAATCAGGGCGCGGGGTTGCCGGCAAGGGGTCTGCCACAACGCCCCCTTCGGTCCAGGCCGTGTCGCTGGGCAGGATCAGTGCCGCAACCTGCCCCGGCGCGGTATTGGCCGCCTGCACGGCCTCTGCGGCGTCGTGGCCGAGGCCCGAGACATCCGTCGAGGTATGGACCCAATGCGACACCGGCCGCGCGATCCCCTGAATGTCGGAAGTCAGGGGCGCATCCAGTGTGATATGAGTCTCGGCATGTTCGCCGATGATGTTGAGCACGCCCGATCCCGCCTTCTTGGCGTTGTGCAGGTTCGACAGGCCATTGGCCAGACCCGGCCCCAGATGCAGCAGGGTGCAGGCCGCCTTGCCCGCCATGCGGTAATAGCCATCGGCGGCACCTGTCGCGACACCCTCCTGCAGGGTCAGGACCGACCGCATGCCGGGGATGTGGTCAAGCGCCGCCACGAAATGCATCTCGGATGTGCCGGGGTTGGAAAAGCAGGTATCCACACCTGCGGCCAGCAGCGTATGCACGAGGCTTTCTGCACCGTTCATGGCGGGGTCTGTCTTGTCGGTCATGTCGTGCCTTTCGGATCAGCTTGGCGCGTCGGCCCAATAGGGCGCGCGCAATTCACGTTTCAGGATCTTTCCTATGGTCGATCGCGGCAACTCGTCCCGCGCCTCAAGCCCTGACAGCCGCTGGCTTTTTCCCAGCTTCGCATTGGTATCGGCGCAGATCTGATCAAGGCTGCGCGCGGCCCCCTTGCGCAGCACCACAAGCCCGTAAGGCGTCTCGCCCCATTGGTCCGATGGCACGCCGATCACGGCGGCATCGGTCACATCCGGATCGGCCAGCAGCACCAGTTCCAGATCATTGGCATAGATGTTCAACCCGCCCGAGATGATCATGTCCTTCTTGCGGTCCGACAGGATCAGGAAACCGTCAGCATCGAAATGGCCCATGTCGCCCGAGCGGAAATAGACCTCTCCGGCTTCGTTTCGCCAGATATAGTCGCGGGTCAGGTCTTCGCGGCCAAAATAGCCCGCCATCATCGTGGGGCCGCGCCCGCAGATCTCGCCGACCTGCCCTTGCGGGACTTCACGCCCCTCGGTGTCGATCAGGCGAATATCGTTGCCGGGGGCCAGCTTGCCCACGGTATGCAGCTTGTCGGGATGCTCGTCCGCAACCAGAACGGTGACACCGCCGCCTTCGGTCAAACCATAGTATTCCATCAGCTTGCCCGGAAAGCGCGCCAGAACATCGGCCTTCACATCCGCGCGCAGTGGGGCCGAGGTCGAGAATTTCACCCGCATCGAGGACAGATCGAAACTGTCGAAATCCGGCACATCCATGATCCGCTTGTATTGCACCGGCACCAGCATGGTGTGGGTGATGCGTTCCGCCTGCACGATGCCAAGGTATTCGCGCGCGTCGAACTTGGGCATCAGGTAGACGGTCGATCCGCCGAAAAGCGTCGGCACGAAAGACACGATGGTGGTGTTGGAATAGAGCGGCGTGGAAATCAGCGTGCGGGCGTTGTCGTCATAGCCATTGGGCGTGACCCGGTCCATCTGCGCGGCGCGCATCCAGTGGTCATGCACGATGCCCTTTGGCGTGCCCGTGGTGCCCGAGGAATAGATCAGGTTGAAGGCATCCTTCAGGTCGATCGGGACCATGGGGTCGGTCGTGGCCGATGCCTCCAGCGCCTGCGCCATGGGGGTGTAGCCGGATGCCGTGAAATCCATCGCATAGCGGTCGATCGCCATGTCGCCCAGAAAATCAGAGACCAGGCCAAGGTATTGCTGGGCCACGAAAATCGCGCGCGCGCTGCAATCGGCCAGCATCTTCTGCAAAGCCTCGCCCGATGCCATGGTGGACAGCGGCGTGACACAGCCCCCGGCCCGCAGAATGCCCATGAACAGCACCGCGTATTCGGCCGAATTGGGCGACAGGATCGCGATGCGGTCACCCTTCTGCATCCCCTGCCCCAGCAGCAGGTTGGCGACGCGGTTCATCTGCGCGTCGAATGCGCCCCATGTCAGCCGTGTCTGCCCGCAGACCAGCGCCAGCTTGTCAGGATGGGCGCGGGCATTGTCGCGGATGGCCGCGACGATGCTGCGCGTCGGTGGTGTGCCGGATGAAGGCGGGTTGATCGTGATCATCTGGGTCTTCCGGTTCTGCGGAGGGTCTTGTCGCCGGGATCGTGTCAGGCTGCGCGCGGCTCTGCAAGCCGTGCGCGCCATGCGACCCAAAGCGGCAAGGCACAGATCGCCAGCCCCAACAGGAAGGATGCGCCATAGCTGAGCGCCAGCAGATCCGTCTTGGGCTTGGCGATCAGAACGCCCCCGATGAACAGCATCACGCGCAACGGCAGCGCCATGGCCCCCCGGATCGGACCGACAAGGCTGACATAGCCCTGCAACGAGGCCGAGATCATCAGCACACCCACCATGGCGCAGGACAGCGCAACCGCGACCTCCCATGCAGGGGCCTGACCCACAAGCGCCGGGTTCAAGACGAAGAAGAAGGGCATGATGTAGATCACGCCACCCAGACGCATCGCCTCGAATCCGGTGGCGATCGGGTTCGACCCGGCCATGGTCGAGGCCGCGAAAGCCCCCAGCGCCACGGGCGGGGTGATGAAGCTGACCATGCCCCAGTAGAGGATGAACAGATGCACCGCCAACTGGTTCAGGCCACCTGCCTCAAGCGCGGGGGCCAGCACGACCGCGAGGAAAATGTAACAGGCCGTCACGGTCATCCCCATGCCGAAGATGAAGGCCGTGATCGCGCCCATCAGCACCAGCACAAGCGTATTGTCGCCCGCGATGAAGACCAGTTCGTTCACCAGCGTGCCCGCAAGGCCCGTGGCCGAGAACGAGCCGACGATCAGGCCGACGCCCAGAAGGATCGCGGTCAGTTCGGCCAGACCCATGCCCACACCCACGATCATGTTCGTCAGTCTTTGCAGATTCAGCCTGTGGCTGGTGCGGAACTGGTTCACCACCAGCAGCAGCAACGTGGCATAGAACGGGGCCGAGGTTTCGCGGCGCATCACGATCATCATGAACAGCAACAGCGCGAAGACGAAGATATAGGGCCAGCCCTCTTTCATCACGTCGCGCAGCACCGGCAGGTCGGGCTTGGGCAGACCGCGCAGGCCGCGCCGGGCGGAATAGGCGTCGATCTGGGTGAAGAGGCCCCAGTAGAACAGGATGCTGGGGATGGCCGCCGCCAGCGCGATATCGACGTAAGGGCGCGACAGGAACGAGGCCATCACAAAGGCCGTGGCCCCCATGATCGGCGGCATCAGGACACCCCCGGTCGAGGCGCAGGCCTCGGTCGCGGCGGCGGTCTTGGCGGAAAAGCCGGTCTTGCGCATGGCCGGGATCGACACCGCGCCGGTGGTCAGCACGTTCGAGATGACAGAGCCCGACATCGAGCCCATGAAGCCGCTGGCGAAGATCGACACCTTGGCCGCCCCGCCGCGATACCCGCCGACCAGCCCCAGCGCCAGATCGTTGAAAAACTGGCCCCCGCCCGTGCGTTGCAGCACCGCGCCGAACAGGATGAAGCCGATCACCACGCCGCCAAAGGCTTTCATCGGAATGCCGAAACTGCTTTCAGCCGAAAAGATGTGATAGGGCACCGTCTGCATGAAGGTGCTCTGAAACCCGGTGAAGGGATCGGGCATATGGCCGGCAAAGGTGGGGTAGAAGGCGAACAGAACCACGATCAGGAACAGGACCAGCCCGCCTGCGCGGCGCGTCGCCTCGAGGATGAGGAAGAAGAACACAACCGCCACATACTGCGCCTCGATCGGGGCGGCATATTCCCAGCCCTGCGACAGGTTCGTCTGTGCGGTTTGCCCCAGATAGGCCGTGCAACCAAGGGACAGGGCGAACAGGGCCCAGTCAAGGATCGTCGGTTGCCCACCCTTGCCGCCGCGCATCTGGAAGATCAGGAAGCTGAGCGCCAGAAAAAGCCCGCCGAGGATATAGAGATAGCGCCCGTCGATCAGCACGATCCCCATGAATTTCAGGTTGAACAACTGGTGCACCACCAGCACCAGACCCGCCAGCGTCCCCGAGATCACGACCCAGCGCGCCAGCCCGCCGATCCGTTCCGCAGGGGTCGAGCCATCTATGGCGACGTCCTCGAAGGCAGGTTTCTGTGCATCGGCTGAGGGTTTGGCACTGCTCATGGCTTGTCCTTGGTCTTGTCGGGATCACGCAGCAGCCTGTAGCGCGCCATGCGCGCATGGCTTGCCGCAGGTCGGGCGCTGCATGGAAATGGGGTCAGGTCGTCAAGACACCCGGCCGAAGGGTCTCCGGCCGGGCACGAGGGTCAGAAGACCGTCTTAGAACACGACGTCAAAGCCGTTGTCGGCCAGCGCCTTGCGGCGTGCCTCGGCCCATGCCGCTTCCCACTCGGCGGGGGCTTCGGCCTTCAGCGCGTCCCAGGCCGCCTTGAGCACAGCCTGACGTTCCAGCAGACGATCATTGTTGGCCTGTGCCGCATCGCTCCAGATGCCCTGTTCCTTGAAGAAGCGGATCGCCCCTTCATGGTAGGGCACGACCCATTCCATGTCCTGCTTGTCGATCGACCAGCCACCGATGCCCGGCGCCTTGCCGTTATAGGCGGGGAACAGTTCCACCATCGCCTTGGTCATGTTGTAGGCCATGTCCTCGGCGGTGGCATCCGTCGCGATCAGCACCGGATAGGGATAGCCCGCACCCTGATAACCGGGTGTGCCGTCGATGTTGGCGCCCACGGTCGCGAGGTTCGGCGCGAAGAAAGGCGCGATCTTCTGCATCGCGGCCAGGCCTTCGGCATTGGCGGGGTCAATCGGCGGCCAGAACAGGCCACGCGGGCCTGCTGCGGCCTCATAGGCCTTGCCCGAGTTGGTCGAGGCAAAGGCCGCGTCCACCTGATCTTCGATCAGGCCGGTCCAGCTGGCGCCGAAACCGCCGAATTCCACACGGGTCACGTCATCCCAGGTCAGGCCGCCATAGGCCAGATAGGCTTCGGTGTTCACGTTCAGCGCGGGTGCGCCCACGATATAGGCCACGCGCTTGCCCTTGAGGTCGGCAAAGGTCTCGATCCCCTCGTCCCCGGCCACGCCCACGGCAAGGTTGATCGCGCCGCCATTGTTGGCCAGCAGCACGCGGATCGGCTGCGGACCCCAGTTCTCGGCCCCGAAATCAAAGGCGCCTTCCTGCGCCATGAAGCTGCCGCCCACGCCGGTTGCCGAGAAGTCCACACGTCCCTGGCGCAGCGGTTCGGTGCGCGACACGTCGTTCTTGCCCGGAAGCACCCGCAGGTTGATGCCGGCCGCATCCTGCAACGCCGCACCGATGGCGACGGCCTGGTTATAGCCGGCCGAGCCGGTGTCATAGGCAGTCCAGGACAGCTGCTTGGGCAGGTCGATGCCCTGGGCGCTGGCCATTCCGGCTGACATGGTGACAGCCGCGACCGCGGCGAGAATCGGTTTCATGAAGTCCTCCCTTTTTTATCGAACGAAACACACGGGTCCGCAGCTCCCTGCCGCGCTCATGCGGCCTCCTCGGAAATTGCGGAATTAGATTTCGCAGTGCGGTTACGATAGGGATGGGTCACCGCCCCTGTCAACCCGCCGATACCATCACGGACCCGTGATTTTGTCGCCCACCCCTTCCCCGGCTTGGCGAAGGGCTGCAACGCATGAAAAAAGAAAGGCCCGCCATCATCCGGCAGCGCCGGTGATTTCGGGCCCAAAACGGCAAATGAGAGGGGAATGGTGCACCCGAAGGGATTCGAACCCCTGGCCTCTGCCTTCGGAGGGCAGCGCTCTATCCAGCTGAGCTACGGGTGCATCTGCGGGTGGAATAGGATAAAGAACGCGCGCCCGCAACCGGTATTTGGGGCGCGCGCGGGTCGTGTGTCAGGCGAAAAGCTCGTGTGCCAGTTCCAGCGCGTCGATCAGCACATCGACCTCGGCCTTGGTGTTGTAGAGGCCGAAAGACGCCCGGCAGGTCGCGTTCACGCCCATATGGGTCATCAGGGGACCGGCGCAATGCTGCCCCGCGCGTACCGCCACGCCCTTCTTGTCGAGGATGGTCGAGATGTCATGCGCATGCGCGGCCCCGTCCATCGTGAAGGAAAAGATCGCCGCCTTGTCGCGTGTCGTGCCCTGAACGCTGACCCAGTTGAGCCCGTCCAGCCGCGTCCGCGCATAGTCGCGCAGATCGCGCTCATGCGCCGCGATACTGTCCATCCCCAGACCCATCATGTATTCCAGCGCCACGCCCAGACCGATCGTCTGCACGATGCCCGGCGTGCCGGCCTCGAATTTCATGGGCGGATCGTTATAGGTGACGGTGTCGCGCGTGACCTCGCGGATCATGTCGCCGCCACCGATGAAGGGGCGCATCTCGGCCATGCGCGCCTTGCGCACATAGATCGCGCCGCTGCCTGACGGGCCATACAGCTTGTGCCCGGTCACGGCGTAGAAGTCGCAGCCGATCTCCTGCACATTGACCGGCATGTGCACGGCGGCCTGACTGCCATCGACCAGAACCGGCACGCCCTTGGCGCGCGCCCCCTCGCAGATCGTCTTGACGTCCACGACCGTACCCAGAACGTTGGACACATGGGTGACCGCGATCAGCTTGGTGCGCGGTGTAATCGCCTCAAGCACCTTGGCGGGGTCGAGCGCGCCGGTGGCGTCCACATCGACCCATTTGATCACCACGCCCTGCCGTTCACGCAGGAAATGCCAAGGCACGATATTGGCGTGATGCTCCATGATCGACAGGATGATCTCGTCACCCGCCTCCATACGCGGCATGGCCCAGCCATAGGCGACCATGTTGATGCCTTCGGTCGTGCCCGAGTTGAAGATGATCTCATCCTCGGACCCTGCCCCCAGAAAGCGCGCCATGATCCCGCGCACCCTTTCGTAATTGTCGGTGGCAAGGTTTGAAAGATAGTGCAAGCCCCTGTGAACATTCGCATATTCATGGGAATAGGCCTGCGAGATCGCATCAATGACCACGCGCGGCTTCTGCGCCGAGGCGCCATTGTCCAGATAGACCAGCGGCTTGCCGTTCACCTTCCGGGACAGGATCGGGAAATCGGCGCGGATCGTTTCGACATCATACATGGGTCAGCTCATTTCGGTTGCAGGGACGCCGATCAGCGCCAACAGGAAGGACAGGCCGACGACGATGCCGACGGCGGTCATCAGCAGCACGACCAGCGCCTTGGCAAGCGAGCCGAACCGATGCGCCACGTCCAGAAAATTCAGCAGCAGCCAGAGGCTGTAGAAGGCGACGACGATCGTCGCCATCATGCCAAGCGGCGGCATGATCATCGTCAGCAGCAGCAGGCCCGCCTGTGCGGCCAGACGCAGGTATTGCAGCCAGACCAGCAGCACCGTCACCTCGGCCAGCGACCCGCGCCCGCCCAGCATCGTGCCCATCCAGGTCAGAAGATGCATCGAGATGACCATGCCACCCGCCAGCACCACGGCGTAGAGCATCGGGTTGAAGAACAGCCCCGGCATCGGGAAGGCAGCGGGAAAGATCGCCATGTTGATGCTGAACAACAGTGCACTGAGCACAGATGCCAGCGCCAGCGCCGTCCACAGGACCGGCAGGCTGAGGTTCATCGCGATCAACCGCTCGCCCGTGGCGCGCGGATCGCGCAACGTGTCCATGGCAAGGGCTGCAAGGTCTTTCAAGGTCATCGCGACTCTCCCCATCCGGCCTGGCGCAGGCCGGCGATCCAGAACCAGGCAAAGATGGCGAACCACAGGCTTCCCGTCAGGGTCATTTCAATTCCTTCGCCGATGAAACCGGCCACCAAACCCCAGAGCAACATCAACGGGCTGGCCGCCAGCAAGGCCCAGAAGAGCGCAATCCGCGCGCCATAGCCGCTGGCGCGTCCGCGGAACAATCGTACCAAGAGGTAGGACAGCAACCCCACAACGTAAAGCAGAAGCGGCAAGAGAAACACCAGCGCCATGAGCGAGCCGCCCATGAGCATCTGAAGATCCTCGCCCGTCTGATAGGATTGACGGGCCAGACGCGGCCATTGCGCGATGAACATCACCACGCAGCCACCCAGCAGGATCACCAGCGCACGGTCTTCGCGCGGGCCTTCCGCCAGATGGCGCGCGATCACGCGACCGGGACCACGGTAGGTGGCCAGTATCTCGGTCGTGACGGGCATCAACCGCCCCTGCGGGCCAGCCAGCCGGTGAGGCGGCTGACGATCTCTTCGCGCAGGCCCTCGTCCTCGATCTCGTCCACGGCTTCGGCCAGGAAGGACAGGACCAGAAGATCGGTCGCATCTTTCTTCGACACACCGCGCGAGCGCAGGTAATAGAGCGCATCCATGTCGATCGCCCCCGAAGTGGAGCCATGCGAACAGGCCACGTCATCGGCATAGATCTCAAGCTCGGGCTTGGCCAGAAACTGACTGTCGCCATCCAGCAGCAGCGACTGGCTGATCTGGTAGCCATCGGTCTTCTGCGCGCCTTCCTTGACAAGGATCTTGCCCTGAAACACGCCCACGGCCCCGTTGCGCAGCACCTTCTTGAAGACCTGGCGGCTTTCGCAATTCACCGCGTCATGGGTGATGAACACCGTGTCGTCGTGGTGAAAGGCGCCGTCGCCCATGGCCGCGCCCGCGATATGGGCCACCGCATCATCGCCGGTCAGCTCGATCACCGCCTCGTTGCGGGTCAGCACGCCATTGACCGTCAGCGTGAAGGACTTGAACTGGCTTTCGGTGCCAAGACGGGCAAAGACATGCGTCGCCGCGCGGCGTTCATGATCGCGCCCCTGCGCCCGGATATGGTGGAAGCGCGCGCCATCGGCCACCTCGACCTCCATCACCTTGTTGAACCGCGCAGCGGCAGGCCCGTTTTCCAGCAGGGTCAGTTCCGCGCCTTTTTCCAGCTTCACCACGTGATGCAGGATCGCGTCCGAAGTCTCGGAGGCGTGGGTATAGATCAGGCTGACCGGTTTGGCCGCCTTGCCGGTGACGCGGATCAGCACGCCATCGGTGGCAAAGGCGCTGTTCAGCGCGGCCAGCGGGCGGTCCACGGGTTTCTGACCGCGTGCCTCAAGCACGCCGTAGAGGTCCTTGGCCCAGTGGATATCCACGCCAGAGGCGCTGTCCAGCCGCTCGATCTCGACGCCCGACATGGTCAGGTCATCGCTGGCCGCGGCATCGAAGACACCATCGACAAAGACGATGCGCAGCCTGTCCACGCTGTCGAATACCGGGCGTTCCTTGCCATCGAACAACGCCGCCGTCGGCGCGTCGGCCTGGGTCAGCGTGTCGGGGCGGGTGTAGCGCCAGTATTCGTCGCGCCGTGCGGGCAGACCCATGGCGCGCAGCCGCGCCAGCGCATCGGCGCGAGCTGCGGCGATCCACTTGCCGCCCTTGGGCATGTCCAGCGCAGCGATCCGCGCCTCGGTTGCGTCCTGTTTCAGTTCCGGCTTCGCCATTACGCTGCCCCCGCTTCGGCCAGCAGATCGGCATAGCCGTTCTTTTCGACTTCCAGTGCAAGGTCGGGACCACCGGTCTTGATGATGCGGCCATCGGCCATGATATGCACCACGTCGGGTTTGATATGGTCCAGCAGACGCTGGTAATGCGTGATGACAAGGAAGGACCGGCCCGCATCGCGCAGCGCGTTGACCCCGTCGGAGACCAGTTTCATCGCGTCCACGTCAAGGCCCGAATCCGTCTCGTCGAGGATGCACATCTTGGGTTCCAGCATGGCCATCTGCAGGATCTCGTTGCGCTTCTTCTCGCCGCCCGAGAAGCCCACGTTGACGGGGCGCTTGAGCATGTCGGCGTCGATCTGCAGGGTCTTGGCCTTCTCGCGGATCACCTTGAGGAAGTCTGCCGCGCTCATCTCGTCCTGTCCGCGCGCCTTGCGCTGTGCGTTCACGGCGGTGCGCAGGAAGGTCATGTTGCCGACGCCGGGGATTTCCACCGGATACTGGAAGGCCAGGAAAAGGCCGGCGGCCGCGCGCTCTTCGGGTTCCATCTCGAGGATGTCGACACCGTCCAGCGTGGCCTCGCCCTCGGTCACCTCATAGCCGTCGCGACCCGACAGAACATAGGACAGGGTCGATTTGCCCGATCCGTTCGGCCCCATGATCGCATGGACCTTGCCCGGTTCGATCACCAGATCGACGCCTTTCAGGATGGCCTTGTCCTCTGCTTCAAGCTTGACGTGCAGGTTCTTGATTTCCAGCATGTTTCTTCCTTTCCGTATTTCTTTTGTCCCAAGCGGTGCTCAGGGGCGTGTCATCAGTTGGATCACCCGCAGCAGACGGTCTGCCGCTATGGGTGTCGGTGTCAGGTCAAAGCGGGCCATGCGGCCCGTGATTTCGGCGGGCGCGCCCAGAAACGCCTCGATCTGGTGGTGGCGCGGGCGATTGACGTAATCGTCGTAGTAAAGCGGGATCGGGCGCGTGATCCGGTAGGCCGTGGCCAGCGCGCAGCCCAAGCGGAAGCGGCCATCGACCAGCACCACATCGGGATGGGCAAAGTCGGGCCCGTCCCAGACCGCCAGCGGATAGGCCGGAAACTGTTTCCATGCGCTGTCGTCGACAGGATGGCCCCATTCCTTGGTCGGGCCGATGTCGGACCAGACGATCCTGACCTCGCCCTTGGGCGGGTGCGCGGTGAACCAGTCGCGCATCATCTGCGCCCAGGCCTGATCGCTTTCGACCGAGGTCACGCGCTTGCCCATCTCGGCGGCCATCACCGTCGATCCGCCCGATCCGTATTCGAGGATCACATCGGCCTGCGCATAGGCCGCGCGCAGCACGTCGGCCTCTGCCGCAGGCAGGGTCAGTTCGGGCCGGGTGATGGGCGCGGCAAGGCTCATGCGGGCGTCACCGTCACAGCGGTGCCCGAGGCGCTGACCATCAGCATCGACTGTCCCACGATCTCGTAATCCAGATCCACGCCCACGACCGCATTGGCCCCCATCCGAGCGGCTTTTTCCTCGAGTTCGCGCAGGGCGACGTCACGCGCATCCTGCAGCTTGGATTCGTAGGCCCCCGAGCGCCCGCCGATGATATCGGTGATGCCGGCAAAGATGTCGCGCACGACATTGGCGCCCATGATCGCCTCGCCCACGACGATGCCGTGATAGGTGGCGATGCGGTGGCCCTCGATGCTGTTGGTCGTTGTGACAATCATGGCTTTACCCCTTGAAGACCAGTGCTGCGCCAAGCGCGATGAACCCAAATCCCGCCGCCGTGCTCCAGCTGATGGCCTCCTTGAGCCAGAAGACGGAAAAGCCTGCAAAGACGATCAGGGTGATCACCTCCTGAATGGTCTTGAGCTGGGCGGCCGTATAGACCTGATGCCCGATCCGGTTTGCGGGCACGGCCAGAGTGTATTCGAACAGCGCAATGCCCCAGCTGATCAGGATCACGGCAAAAAGCGGTGCGGTCGGGAATTTCAGATGCCCGTACCACGCGAAGGTCATGAAGACATTCGACACGGCCAGCAGCAGGATCGGGGTGACATGCGACAAGGTCATGCGCGCATCTCCTGCGGCAGAAGGTCGACATAGGCCGCCGGCAATGACTTGCGCGCCAGCCCCCGCGCCACCATCGTATCCAGCGCCAGCAGCGCCAGATCATGGCTGCCGATGGTGGCGGCCAGCAGCGCCAGTGCGCGCAATTGCCCGTCGGTCCAGAGGCTGCGATCCTCAAGGCTGCGGATATAGACCGCGTCACCGTCGATCAGTTGGTTCGACATGGCCCGCGCCTTGACCCGCGCCTTCTGGCTGTGGTTCAGCATCCGCGCCTTCTGGTGCAGGAAACGATGCAGCACGAAGCCTTGGTCGCGCAGGGCGCGATCCATCTCGTGCAGCATCGGCTCGCCATCGTAAAGCCGGTAGAACCGCATCTCGGCAATCACCATCACCGCATCCGCCAGCTTGGTACGGGCTCCCGCGATCACATCGCATTCTGCGCCCTGTGCGTCGATCTTGAGCAGGTCCACATGGCCGATCCGGTCGATGTCATCCAGCGCGCTGGTCTCGATCCGGCTTTGCGTCTCCTGCCCCAGATGACGGCGGAAATGCCCTAGATAGCCGATCGAGGACGCGCTGAGCGGATAGAGCGATGACATCTCGGCGGCGGGATAGGCGTGAAAGGTGGCGGGACCGCCGCGCCCCACGGCCACGGGCAGATAGGTCGCCTGCGGATGTGGCTCAAGACGGGCGAAAGCCTCGGCATTGGGCTCGAAGCCCCAGACATGGGCCAGACCCGCCGCCATCAGCGGCTTGTAGACCGGCTTGCCCAGCGGGTTCGCACCGACATCGACAATGGTCAGGGGGTCGGCCAGATCAAGCCGCACCCCCAGCATCGCGATCAGGGATTTTCCCGCCACTGCCATTGCCTTGTCCCACTTGCGGGGCCGAAGCCCCCGGCCTCAGCCGACGCTGCCTTCCAGAGAGATGGCGACCAGTTGCTGCGCTTCCATGGCGAACTCCATCGGCAGGGCCTGCAACACCTCGCGGCAGAAGCCGTTGACGACCAGCGCCACCGCTTCTTCCTCGTCCATCCCGCGCGAGCGGCAATAGAACAGCTGATCGTCATCCACCTTGGAGGTGGTGGCCTCATGCTCGACCCGGGCGGTGTTGTTGCGCACCTCGATGTAGGGCACGGTATGCGCGCCGCATTTGTCACCGATCAGCAGGCTGTCGCACTGGGTATAGTTGCGCCCGTTCTGCGCCTTGGGGTGCATCGACACCAGACCGCGATAGGTGTTCTGCGCGCGGCCCGCGCTGATGCCCTTGGACACGATGCGCGACTTGGTGTTTTTGCCCAGATGCACCATCTTGGTGCCGGTATCGGCCTGCTGCATGTTGTTGGCGATGGCGATCGAATAGAACTCGCCCTGGCTGTCATCGCCGCGCAGGATGCAGGACGGATATTTCCATGTCACGGCGGAGCCGGTTTCGACCTGGGTCCACATCACCTTGGCGCGATCCCCGCGGCAATCGGCGCGCTTGGTCACGAAGTTGTAGATGCCGCCGCGGCCTTCCTCATCGCCCGGATACCAGTTCTGGACGGTGGAATATTTCACCTCGGCGTCTTCCTCGATGATGATCTCGACCACGGCCGCATGCAGCTGCGCGGTGTCGCGCTTGGGCGCGGTGCAGCCCTCGAGGTAAGAGACATAGCTGCCCTTGTCCGCGATGATCAGCGTACGCTCGAACTGGCCGGTGTTCTCGGCATTGATGCGGAAATAGGTCGACAGCTCCATCGGGCAGCGCACGCCCGGCGGCACATAGACGAAGGAGCCATCCGAGAAGACGGCCGAGTTCAGCGTGGCATAGAAGTTGTCCGAGGGTGGCACGACCGACCCGAGGTATTTCTTGACCAGTTCCGGGTGCTTCTTGATCGCCTCAGAGATCGAGCAGAAGATCACGCCCGCCTTTTCCAGATCCTTCTGGAATGTGGTGCCCAGACTGACGCTGTCGAACACCGCATCCACCGCGACCTTGCGGCCCTCGGCGGGCATGTCCTCGGTGCCCTCGACACCGGCAAGGATCATCTGTTCCTTCAGCGGAATGCCCAGCTTTTCATAGGTTGCCAGCAGCTTGGGGTCGACCTCGTCCAGGGACTTGGGCTTTTCGATCATGCTTTTGGGGCGCGCGTAGTAATAGACGTCCTGAAAGTCGATCTCGGGATAGCTGACCATCGCCCATTTGGGTTCGTCCATCTGCTCCCAGCGCTGAAAGGCCGACAGGCGCCACTCGGTCATCCATGCGGGCTCTTCGTTCTTCTCGCTGATCAGGCGCACGATATCGGGGTTCACGCCCTTGGGGGCATATTCCATCTCGATCTCGGTATTCCAGCCGTGTTTGTAGGTGCTGCCCACCTCGCGCACCGCCTCGACCGTCTCACGGTCGACGCCTTCGCGGATCTCTTCTTTCAACGTGGTCATGCCCATCACTCCTGTTCGCGTCATCTGTCTTCTGCGCCCGTTCCGCGGGGCGCGCTGTTCCTCATGCCGCGCGGGCGGCAAACTTGTGGCGCTTGGCCAGCCAGGTCTCGGCAAAGCGCCGCACCTCGTCTTCGGTCGTTGTCGGGCCCAGCGACACGCGGATCGCGCCACTGGCCACATCGTCGTCATATCCCATGGCGCGCAGCACGCGGCTGGCGCGGACCTTGCCGCTGGAACAGGCGGATCCCGCCGAAATGGCAAAACCTGCAAGATCCATCTGCATCACCTGTGTCTCGCCCTTCCAGCCGGGTGTGGCGAAACAACTGGTATTGGGCAGCCTGTCACCCTGTCTTCCCGGAAAAATAGTATCCGGTGCCCCGGCCTCAATGGCGTTTTCTAGAATATTTCTAAGTTCTGCAACCCTGTCCCAGACACCATGCGCCAGATCGCGCGCGGCGGCTTCGGCGGCCGCACCGAAACCCGCGATGCCGATGATGTTCTCGGTCCCGGCCCGCCGGCCCTGTTCCTGCCCGCCGCCGCGCAGTTGCGCCGCAAGGTCCGTGCCGCGCCGGATCACCAGCGCACCGATCCCCTTGGGCCCGCCCAGCTTATGCGCCGAGACAAGCGCCATGGTGCAGCCCGTCCAGTTGAAGGCCAGGGGAAGCTTGCCGAAGGCCTGCGTCATGTCCGACACCGCCAGCCCTTCGGGCAAGGTCTGGATCACGCCGGTTTCCGAGTTGGCCAGCTGCAGCGTCGCCTTTCCGGGGTCGGGGACAGTCACCTGCCCTGCCCGGTCCACGGCCAGATCCGTCCGGACCCATGCCGCCACGGCCTCATGTTCCACCTCTGCGCCCTGCAGGCCGCGCCCCGCCAGCGCCAGCGCCGCCGCCTCGGTCGCGCCCGAGGTAAAGATCACATCCGCGCCTTCGGCTCCCAGCGCCGCAGCCACCTGTGCGCGCGCAGCCTCGATCAGCGACTTCGCCGCCCGCCCCTCGGCATGGACCGAGGACGGGTTGCCCACCGCATCCATGGCGCGCAGCATGGCGTCACGGGCCTCGGCCCGCAGCGGCGTTGTCGCGTTATGATCCAGATAGGCGCGCAAGATCAGCCCTTCATTGTTCCAGAAACACTCGGATCCACCTCAGGCCTCGTCCACGACAGGCATCGAGAAAAGCGAGGGCACCGCAGGACAGGGCGCCAGATCATTGCGCACCACATCCGAAAGCCTTGTCTGGTGCAGATAGACATAGACATGGGCGCTAAGGCCTTCCCACAGCCGGTTGGTCACGGATTGCGCGCGGCTGCCCGACACGGCCCCGCTGGCGCCTTCGCCGCGATGCATCGCATCCACGGTTTCATCCACCGCCGCAAGAACATCGACCACGCGGATCTCGCTGGCTGGGCGTGACAGGCGATATCCGCCACCGGGCCCGCGCACGGACTCGACCAGTCCCGCACGGCGCAACTTGACGAACAACTGCTCGAGATAGGGCAAGGAAATGTCCTGCCGTTTCGAAATCTCGCCCAGCGTGACCAGACTTGACACCGGCTGCAGCGCCATATCGGCAAGCGCAACCATCGCATAGCGGCCCTTTGTGCTCAGTTTCATTGGCTTGCCTTCGTGAATTCATTGACGTCTTGGGGCGCAAGGCTTATCTGGCTTGAACCCGGCACGGCCGCACATTCCGATTTAGAAACGTTCTAAGGTGCTTGAGCAAATTCGTCAAGAATAATTGCCGCACCCATCCAGGAGATCAGAAACCATATGCCCGAGGTAATCTTTCCCGGCCCCGAAGGCCGGCTCGAAGGCCGGTATCACCCGCAAAAGGAACGTGACGCGCCTATTGCCATCGTGCTTCATCCGCATCCGCAGTTCGGCGGGACGATGAACAACAAGGTCGTCTACAACCTGCATTATGCCTTCTACAACATGGGCTTCACCGTGCTGCGGTTCAATTTCCGCGGCGTGGGGCGCAGCCAGGGCGAATATGACCAGGGCATTGGCGAGCTGTCGGATGCGGCCTCGGCGCTGGATTACCTGCAGTCGATGAACAACAACTCCAAGCATTGCTGGGTTGCGGGCTTTTCCTTCGGAGCCTGGATCGGGATGCAGCTTCTGATGCGCCGCCCTGAGATCACGGGGTTCATTTCGGTCGCGCCGCCCGCCAACATGTATGACTTCTCGTTCCTGGCGCCCTGCCCGGCCTCGGGTCTGGTCATCAACGGCACCGCCGATCGCGTGGCCCCGCCTTCCGATACGACCAGCCTTGTCGGCAAGCTGCATGAGCAGCGCGGCATCACGATTACCCACGAACAGATCGAGGGTGCGGGCCATTTCTTTGACGGGGCTGGCCAGATGGATCAGATGATCGGCTCGGTCACGGATTACGTGAAGCGCCGGTTGACGGAAAATTCGCGGTGATTCCATGGGCGTAACCGAAGATCTTGCCGACGCGCTGGCCAAGGACGTGCTGGATGCGGTGGACGCCTTGGGTGATCCGACGCTGATCGACGACATCGCCCGGACGCTCGGCACATCCTCGACCGTGACCGAGGAGGCCTTCATGACGGCGATCCGTGTCCGCACCGCCGAGGCGCGGGCGCGCCGGCTGTTGACCGAACGCGTGACCAAAGCGGCAGAGCGCAAGAAGGCCCTGCCGGAATGACCCCGCGGCTGGACGCGCAGATGGCCTTTCTGACCGAGGCCTGCCGTCTGAAGTCAGTCAACCGCGCGACCCGCCTCTGTGATGGGTCGCGCTATGAAAACTCGGGCGAGCACAGCTGGCACATTGCCCTCTATGCCCTTGTTCTGGCTGAACATGCGCCGCAAGGCGTGGCGATCGACCGGGTGATCCGCATGCTGCTGATCCACGATCTGGTCGAGATCGACGCGGGCGACGCCCCGATCTTCGGCAGCCATGACGCCAGCGTCCTGCAACAGGACGAGGCCGCTGCCGCCGACCGCATCTTCGGCCTGCTTCCGGCCGATCAGGCCGCCAGCCTGCGCGCCCTGTGGGAAGAGTTCGAAGCAAACCAGACGGTTGACGCGCGCTTTGCCAAATCGCTGGACCGGTTCCAGCCGCCCAACCAGAATCTGGCCGCAGGCGGGGGCAGCTGGACGGATTACGATGTCAGCTATGACACGCTTGTGTCCCGCGTCGGCAACAAGATCGCCCATGGCGCGCCAACGCTGTGGGACTGGATCAACCCGCGTATCCGTGCATTTTTTGGCGTCTGAACAGGGGCTTGCTGGCTGAACCTCATGCCGGGTTCAGCCTTTGGGCGCGCTGCGTTTCCTTTCCGCCACGACCTTTTCGGCCAGATCGCGGGCAATCGCATAGGCGCCGCGGATCTTTTCCTTTTCCTGCGTCCAGTCGCGGCGCACCACGATCTTGTTGTCGCGCACCTTGGCCTGCCCGTTCTGTGCGCCGATGAATTCGACCAGCCCCTGCGGCGAGGCGAACTTGTCATTGTGGAACTGGATCGTCGCGCCCTTGGGCCCGCCATCCAGACGCGAGATGCCTGCCTTCTTGCACATCTCCTTGATCCGCACGATCAACAGCAGGGTGTTGACCTCGCGCGGCAGCGGGCCGAAACGGTCGATCAGTTCGGCGGCAAAGCCCTCAAGTTCAACTTTGGTGTGCAAGTTACTGAGACGGCGATACAATCCCAGACGCACATCCAGATCCGGCACGTAATCTTCGGGGATCAGCACCGCAACGCCAAGGTTGATCGAGGGCGCCCATTGGCCGTCGCTGTCCGACAGCCCTTCCATCTCGCCCGCCTTGATCTTGGCGATCGCGTCCTCCAGCATCTGCTGGTAAAGCTCGTAGCCCACATCGCGCATCTGGCCCGACTGTTCCTCGCCCAGCAGGTTGCCCGCGCCGCGAATGTCCAGATCCTGACTGGCCAGGGTAAAGCCCGCGCCCAAGGTGTCCAGACTGCCCAGCACGCGCAGGCGCTTTTCGGCGGCCGGTGTCAGCTTGCCGCGCGGTTTCGTGGTCAGATAGGCATAGGCGCGGGTCTTCGACCGCCCCACACGTCCCCGGATCTGGTAGAGCTGGCTGAGGCCGAACATGTCGGCGCGGTGGATGACCATCGTATTCGCCGTGGGAATATCCAGCCCCGATTCCACGATGGTCGTGGCCAGCAGCACATCGTATTTGCCGTCATAGAAGGCATTCATCCGGTCATCCAGTTCGCCCGCCGCCATCTGCCCGTGGGCCACGACATAAGTGACTTCGGGCACCTGAGTTTTCAGGAATTCCTCGATCTCGGGCAGGTCGCTGATGCGGGGCACCACGAAGAAGCTTTGCCCCCCGCGGAAATGCTCGCGCAGCAGCGCCTCGCGGATGGTGACGCCGTCGAATTCGGACACATAGGTGCGGATCGACAGGCGGTCGACCGGCGGGGTGCCGATGATCGACAGGTCCCGCACGCCCGACAGCGACAGTTGCAAGGTGCGCGGAATAGGTGTCGCTGTGAGCGTCAAGACATGGATATCGCTGCGCAATTGCTTCAGCCGCTCCTTGTGGCTGACGCCGAAATGCTGCTCTTCGTCGATAATCAGAAGCCCGAGGTTCTTGAAGCTGACGCCCTTGGCCAGCAGCGCATGCGTGCCCACGACGATATCGACCGTGCCGCGCGCCAGCCCGTCACGGGTGGCCTGCGCCTCCTTGGCGCTGACAAAGCGTGACAGGGCGCGCACTTCAAGCGGGAAGCCCCGGAACCGTTCGGCAAAGCTTTTGAAATGCTGCCGCGCCAGCAGGGTCGTGGGAGCGACCACCGCCACCTGCACGCCGGACATGGCGGCCACGAAGGCCGCGCGCATCGCCACTTCGGTCTTGCCGAAACCTACATCGCCGCAGATCAGCCGGTCCATCGGATTGCCCGAGGACAGATCGGCCACCACATCTTCGATCGCGCGCAGCTGGTCATCGGTTTCCATATAGGGAAAACGGGCGCTGAAGGCCTCCCAGGCGTGATGCTGCGGCTCGAGCACGGGGGCGGATCGCAGCGCGCGTTCGGCGGCCACCCGGATCAGCCGATCCGCCATCTCGCGGATGCGTTCCTTCAGCCGGGCCTTCTTGGCCTGCCATGCGCCGCCGCCCAGCTTGTCCAGAAGCCCCTCTTCATGACCGAACCGGCTGAGCAGTTCGATATTCTCGACCGGCAGGTAAAGCTTTGCGCTTTCGGCATATTCAAGCGTCAGGCATTCATGCGCGGCCCCTAGCGCGGTCACCACCTCAAGGCCCATGTAGCGGCCGACACCGTGATCGACATGCACCACCAGATCACCGGGGCTGAGGCTTTGCGCCTCTGTCAGGAACTCATCGGCGCGGCGGCGTTTCCTTGCCGTTCGGATCAGCCTGTCACCCAGCACATCCTGTTCGCTGATGACGGTCAGGCCCTCGGCCTCGAATCCCTGATCCAGCGGCCAGACCGCCAGATGCAGACCGTGCTTGCCGATGCCGCGCGCATCGGCCACATGCACCGCGCCGATCATCCCCTCATCGGCGATCAGCCCGTCCAGCCTTTCGCGCGCACCCTCGGAATAGGAGGCGATCAGCACCGGCCCCTTGTCCATCCGCACTTTCACATGCGAGGCCAAAGCCGCGAAAAGGCTGAGGTTTTCCTGCTGACGTTCAGGTGCAAAACTGCGTCCGATGCGACCGCCCGCATCAATCACACCGGGCCCTGTCGCTTGCGCCAGCGGGTTGAACTGCATGACCCTGCGACCGGCAATGGCTGCGTCCCACGCCCTGTCATCCAGATAGAGCAGGCCCGGCGGCACGGGCTTGTAGACCGTGTCCATCCGGCCTTTCTGGGTCATGGCCAAGCGGCGCGTCTCGTATTGATCGGCGATGCTGTCCCAGCGCGACAGGCGCGTGGGTGTGACCTGGTCATCCTGGGTGATCGTGGCCTGGGGCAGATAGTCGAAGATCGTCTCAAGCCCGTCGTGGAAGAACGGCAGCCAATGCTCGATGCCGGCGTGCTTGCGCCCCGCGCTGACCGCCTCATAAAGCGGGTCATCGGTGCCGGCCGCGCCGAACTCGATCCGGTAGTTCTGCCGGAACCGGGTGATCGCCGCGGGATCAAGGATCACCTCGGACACCGGGGCCAGTTCGATCATCTCAAGCTTTTCGGTGGTGCGCTGGGTTGCCGGATCAAAGCGGCGCGCCCCGTCAAGCACATCGCCGAAAAGGTCAAGCCGCACAGGACCACCCTCGCCCGGCGGGAAGATGTCGATGATTCCGCCCCGGATCGCGTAATCGCCCGGTTCCATCACCGTGGGGGCCTGAGAAAAGCCCATGCGCACCAAAAAGGCGCGCAGCGCGGCCTCGTCGAGGCGGCCACCGACATGGGCGGTAAAGGCCGCCTCGCGCAGCACGCCCCGTGCGGGCAGGCGCTGCATCGCGGCGCTGATCGTTGTCAGCAGGATGAACCGCTCGGGCATGCCATGCACCAGACCGGCCAGCGTGGCCATCCGCGCCGCCGAGATATCGGCATTGGGGCTGACCCGGTCATAGGGCAGGCAATCCCAGGCCGGGAAGGTGATCACCGGCATGTCGGGGGCAAAGAAACGCAAGGCGGCCTGCATCGCGGCCATGCGCTTGTCATCGCGGGCGACATGCAGGACAGGGGCGGCGCGGCGCTCGATCTCCTTGAGGATCAGGCGCGCGTCAAAGCCTTCGGGGGCACCGCCAACGGTGATGCGGGTCAGTTCGGTCATGCGCGGGTATTATCCAAGCGGTCTGATGATGTGATCAGGGATCAAATAGCTCAGGTTCTGGTACATTCCCCAAAGCGCGGTGATAAAAATCGACACGACACCGATCGCCTGCACGGCAAGACGGTGGCGGTGCAGCACTTTGTGCAGCGCCGCGCCGGTGAGCGCATCGCGGTGCAGACGCTGCGCGGTCCTGAGCGACAGCAGCCCCACGACGAACATCGGACAGGCCAGCAGGAACACCGCCTGCGACAGCTGAAAGCCATAGACGAAGCCCGTCAGCCCCAGCAGGGTCAGGAAAAACGCCCCGAATCCGATGATCCAGAGACCGGAGACATGCGCGATATAGAGAAGACGGTTCACGTTGATGCGGACGATATCGTTCAGGTCCGTCTCGGCCTGCCCGCCCTGGGATGCGGCGCGCACCACCATGTCATAGGGCACACCCAGCACCCAATGGCTGGTGCTGGACCACAGGACAGCCAGCATGATCCAGTACCACAGGTTCGAGAAGGACCGCAGGTTGATCGCTTCGCTGAGGGTGGAAAACAAGTCCAATTGAGAGGCCCTTTACAACTTGACCGCTTCCATAGCGGCGAAATTCGGCAATTCCTACCCTTGAGATGAAGCAATATCCATGCCACGCATGAGAAAACCAGAATGAGATGACCCACCGATGATCCCAAGCCAGGCCGCCTACCCCGCCACCCGCTTTCGCCGCACCCGCCAATCTCCGGCGATCCGCGCCCTGACACAGGAAAACACGCTGTCCGTGGGCAATCTGATCTGGCCGGTGTTCGTCCGCGATGGCGAAGGGGTGGAAGAACCCGTGCCCTCGATGCCGGGCGTGATGCGCCGGTCGGTCGACCGGGTGGTCGAAGCCGCGCGCGAGGCGGCTGACCTTGGCATTCCGGCGATCTGCCTTTTTCCCTATACGGATCCCGCCAAGAAGACCCGCGACTGCGCCGAGGCGTGGAACCCCGACAACCTGAGCAACCGCGCCACCCGCGCGATCAAGGCGGCGGTGCCGGGTATCGCCGTGATGACCGATGTGGCGCTTGATCCCTACAATGCCGACGGTCACGACGGGTTCTGGCGCGATGGCGTGATCCTGAACGACGAAACGGTCGCGGCGCTGGTCAAGCAGGCCCTGTCACAGGCCGAGGCGGGGGCCGATATCATCGGGCCCTCCGACATGATGGACGGGCGCATCGGCGCGCTCCGTCAGGCACTTGAGGGCGCGGGCCATACGAATGTGATGCTGCTCAGCTATGCGGCGAAATATGCCTCGGCCTTCTATGGGCCGTTCCGCGATGCGGTGGGCGCGTCAGGCGCGCTGAAGGGCGACAAGAAAACCTATCAGATGAACCCGGCCAATTCAGACGAGGCGATCCGCCTTGTCGAGCGTGATCTGCGCGAAGGCGCCGACATGGTCATGGTCAAGCCCGGCATGCCCTATCTGGATATCTGCCGTCGCGTGAAGGATACCTTTGGCGCGCCGACCTATGCCTATCAGGTCTCGGGCGAATACGCGATGATACAGGCCGCCGCGCAAAACGGCTGGATCGATGGCGAGCGGGCGATGCTGGAAAGCCTGATGTGCTTCCGGCGCGCCGGATGTGACGGCATTCTGACCTATTTCGCCCCGGCCGTGGCGCGCAAACTGGCCGGGGTCTGAGCCGCCACCTTTGGGCGAAGTCTCGCCAGATATGTCCTCTTGCGGGCATGATGCCCCAACAGTTGGTGACAGGGCGCTGATTTGCCTCTATATTCAGCGCAGAGCCGGAGACGATAACCATCCGGTGCGCATAAATCGCGACAGTGGCAGCAGCATAACGGAACAGGCAAGACACATGACACAGATGAGCAGACGGACCTTCACCCTGACGGCATTGGCAGGCGTCGGCCTGACCGCAGGCTGCGGCAACGGGATCGGCAGCCCGGGCTCGGCTGTCATCGACAACCGTGTCGATGCCACGATGAACTATCTTTATTCGACCTATCCCAACACCCGCGATCTTGCCAACAAATCGGTAGGCCAGCTTGTCATGCCCCTGATCACCGAGGCCGGTTTCGGCTTTGGCGGCGGCTACGGGCGCGGTGCCTTGCGGGTCAGCGGCACGACGGTCGATTACTACTCGGCCACCAAGGGCAGTTTCGGCCTGCAGATCGGTGCACAGCAATTCGCGCATGTGCTGTTCTTTATGACCGATGATGCGCTGCAACGCTTCCGCCGCTCCTCGGGCTGGGCGGCTGGCGCGGATGTGGAGTATGTGATCAGCGACCGGGCCGACAATCTGCGGGCGGAAACGACCACCTCCACAGCCCCTGTCGTCGCACTGATCTTCGGTCAGGCGGGTCTGATGGTCGGCGCCACGCTGGAAGGCGTGAAATACAGTCGCATCATTCCCTGATCCGGTACCGTTCTCGGGGCAGACCGCAAGCCGGGCTGCCCCCTTGCTTGTCGGCGCGCCTCAGTGCAGCCGGAACTCTCCCACGACGTTGCGCCATTCCCCCGGCGAGATCATCTTGCGATGCGTGAAGCGGACCGAATGCAACGGTCCCTCGATCTCGGCCTGCCAGAAGGCGATGAACTTGAACAGGCGCGGATGGTCCGGCGCCAGATCGTATTCCTGCCAGACAAAACTGTTCAGCACATTGCGGTAATCGGGCATGCGGTAGAAGAATTCCGCTGTGGTCAGACCATAGCCCTTG
>JBFHIW010000013.1:0-69302 GCA_041596235.1 Paracoccaceae bacterium | reverse complement strand
AGGGCCACAAGGCCTGTGATCCAGGGGTTGTCCAGCATCAGTATGCGGGCTCCAGCCGAGGTGTGGCAGGGACGACGTGTTTCTTCGTCGGGATCGTGAACAGCGACACGAAAGCCGCCGCCGCCCGCGCTTGCGATGTCATCCGCCGCAGGGCCGCGCCGATCCCCTGTTCGGTCTTGGCGCGCGCCAGATCGGCATTGGCCTTTTGCAGGCGCACAAGGCCGCGCTGCCAGCGCGGGTGGTCGATGTCCAGCGTGATCGGGAAGATCTGCTCGGACAGTTTCGATGTCTTGATGAACACTTCATGCGCATACCAGTCGGGGTCGACGCCAAGGGCCTTGTGAAAGGCCGGGCGCTGATGGTCGCGCACATACATCGTCGAATAGACCGCGGTCAGGAAGAACTTGATCCACAGCACGTTGATACCGCTGGTCAGCTTGGGGTCAGTCTTCATCAGCAGGGCAAAAGCCTCGCCATGGCTGAATTCGTCGTTGCACCATTCCTCGAACCATTTGAAGATCGGATGGAAGCGATGCTCGGGATGCGCCTCGAGGTGCCGGAAGATCGTGATGTAGCGGGCATAGCCGATCTTTTCCGACAGGTAGGTGGCGTAGTAGATGAACTTGGGCCGGAAATAGGTGTATTTCTTCTTCTGTGTCAGAAAGCCCAGATTCACGGCGACACCGGCTTCGCGCAGGGCATCGTTAATGAACCCGGCATGGCGCGCCTCGTCGCGGGCCATCAGCTGGAAAAGCTGCGTGATATCGGCATTGCTGCCGCGCCGCTTCATTTCCTTGTAAAGCACGCAGCCAGAGAATTCGGCGGTGCAGGAGCTGATCAGGAAATCCAGAAATTCCTTTTTCAGCTGCGGCTCCATCCCGTCCCAGTCGACGTGATCCCAGTTCTCGTTCTTCTTGAAATGGCCACGGTTCGGGTCGCTCTGCATCTGGGCGATCAGCTTGTCCCAATCTTCGCGCACCGGCGTCACGTCAATCGCGTCCAGCTCGTCGAAATCGGTGGTGTAGAACCGCGGTGTCAGCAGCGTGTCCTGCATCGCGACCTGCGTTGCGGCTTCGCTGTCGAATTTTTCCTGAATGGCTTCCTGGGTGGCCAGGGCCTCTTCTGCGGTCAGTGCGTCTGCGGAATGGACATTCATAGCGTGACCTCCTCGGAGAACGAGAATTCGCAAAGCTCCATGAACTCGAAATCGCCCGTCAGGCGGGTCCAGAGCCGTTCGAGCTTGCTGGCGCGGATGATCGTGGCTTCGCGATCCTCGATCACCACCTCGCCATAGGGGGCCATGATCATCGGCCCGTGTACCTTGACCTCGTCGCCGGGATAGATCACGGCGCCGTTGTTGAATTTCACATGTGCATGCAGGCTTTCGAACCTGTGGCTTACCTCGACGGTGCAAGGCGCTTTTTCGAAGTCTTTCGTCAACAGTCCCATATCGATTCCCTTTTCGAAGTCAGTCCAGCAGCCTGGCGAAGGCCCTGGTGTTTGTAAGCCCGAACCCCATGAGGTCCGCGCTCCATCCGGTCGTGTCGTCATAAATGGCAATGCGGTTGCCCTGTGTGCGGACCAGCCGCACGGGTGCGTCAAGGGCGACACCGTGCTTGGTGCGCTCGCGCACCAGAACCCGGTAGACACCCGAGATGAAGCCACCCTGTTCGGGCGTCAGTTCCGCAATGACCTGCCCGTTGGCATCCAGAACGCGCGCCGCGCCGCTCATGTCGCCGGACAGGATGATCATCCGCTCGGCGACGATGGGCAGTACCGGGGGTGTGGCTTCCAGTGGCCTGTCTGTCAGGCGGGCCATCGCCACCAACGCAAGGCAGATCAGAACCAGCGCCGTCAGGGCGCGTCCCAGAACGCGCGGGATCAGTTCGGCCTCTGGCTGTGCCTTGTAGGGGTGAACAGGCATCGTCATGGTAGGATCCTCATTCCGCCGCAACGGCGCTACCCTGCACGGGTGCTGCATTGCGGGTGATGACAGGGCTTGAGACGCGCTTTTCCGCGGCCTCACTCAGAAGCTTTGCGACATTGTCCGCATCCGGGATGCAGCGCAGCGCAGGCTGTGTGCGGCGCATGACCCAGGGGCGCACATGCGGCCAGCAGACCAGATAGGACAGACGCGTGTCTCCCATCAGATCCAGAGCGATCGTGCCTGTCCCGCGCTTGCGCAGATCCAGCGTGGCATTGGCGATCTGCGTGTACGGCAGATTGAGGGTCACGGTCAGCGCGGCCCCGATCCGCATCGCAACGCGCCGGTTCGTGATCGTGTAGACAGTGGCGCGTGCCTGGGTCACGGCAGTCAGGATCAGCAGCGCGCAAACGATGGCCCCCAGCACCAGAAAAGGTGTCGAGCCGCTGAAGGCCTGCGCCAGCGTCACCTGATCGCTCAGCACGATGAAGCGCCAGGCAAAGAGAAACAGGAAATAGCCGATCACCCAATAGATGTTCAGGGCTTCGCGGGTGAGGGCCCACCAGTCGGGGCGACCTTGCCAAAGGATGACTTCGCCTTCGGGCGGAAGCTCTGGCAGGCCATTTACCGGTTCCTGGTCAAAATCGTCATGGGACATGATGGACCCCCTTTCTGCGTATCAGAGTTGCGGCTCGAGCCGGTCTTGGCTGGCATAGAGCTTGCCGCCTGCGTAGTAGCCCGAGATCTTGTCTTCCTCGAGCAGGGTGACCTGCCGGGGCGACGCGGTTTTCGGCACGTTGTTGAAGTGCTTGCCGAAGATCGAGTGGATCTTGACCCGGTCCGATTTGATCCGGCACAGGGTCATCGGGACCAGACGGGTGCCTTCGCCCCATTCCGCGTCCAGCTTGATCTCGAGATAACGCACCAGCTGTTCCGGCTCGTCGATCCACATGTCGACGATGCTGCCGACGATTTCGAGGTCGCCTGCCTGCACCGGCAGACCGCGCGGATCGCGCCCGGCCGAAACGTGGAAATGCTCGGTCGCGGCCATCGGGATGATCTTGGGGTGACCCTTGCCGTCAAGCTCGGGCACATCGCGGCGCGGCGCCCATGACGCGGGGCCTACGCCGTCAATCATCGGATCACCGGTCGGCTCGAAGGGAAAGCCGTTACCGGCGGCCGTCTTGCGTACCGCAATATCACTGCGCTCGGGATTCTGGCCGCTGGGAACGGTCACGTCACCGCGCCCATGGGATAGCTTGAACGTCTTGTCATCCGGCACCGGGAACAGGCCCTGGTTGGCCGAAACCTGTCCGTCATCATCCTCGAGCGGATAGCCTTCGCGCATGTTCTCGCGCTGGATGTAGATGATGAGCAGGGCGAAAAAGCCGTAGAACAGCCAGAGTGCCAGGCTGGCCAGATCGAATTCGCCGAAGAAAGTCTCTGTCATTGTCGTGTCCTCCTTAGGGGAGCCTTGGATCAGGTGGGAAAGTCGGCCAGGCCGATGCCGGTCGGTCCTTGGTCGGGTTGGTCGGATCTGGTCGTGGCGGTCCGCACAAGCGGGCCCAAGGCAACCAGGGTGATGAAAAGAATTGCGATTTCCGTGTGGTAGACCACTGAATAGCCGGTCGCGGGGCTGTTCAGCGCCTCGCCCAGCTGTGCGTTCAGCGCCATGTGATTGACCCAGTCGCGCAGCGTACCGCCCAGAGCGATGGAGGAACCTGCCGCCGTCGCCTGCGCCGCGCCCCATGCGCCAAGCGCCAGTCCCCGCCCCGCAAGGCCGTGCGCGGGCATGGTCATCGCGGCCATCAAGGTCGAGATGGCGAACAACCCGCTGCCAAAGCCGATCATCATCGCACCCGCGAAGAAAATGGGGGGAGAGTTCATCGGTGCCGCAAAGATGACGATGGAGAAGGCGATGATGCCTGACAGGATACCGGTGCCCGCCATGCGGTAGGGATTGGCGCGACGGCTCAGCATGCGGGCTGCCAGGGCGAAACCCAGCAATGCGCCCACAGACCAGAGTGCGGTCAATGTCGTCGTGGCCGCAACGGACAGGCCAAGGATCTCGCCGCCATAGGGTTCCAGCAGAACATCCTGCATGTTGAAGGCCATCGTACCCAGAAACACCACAGCCAGCAAACGGCCCGCTGTGCCACCCGCCATCAGGTCAGACCAGGCATCGGAAAACTTCGGTCGCGGCGCCTCGCGTTCCTCCCGGCTCATCGGGCGGACATGTTCCTGTTTCCACAGCGCGATGACGTTGAGCACGATGCCGATCACGGCTGCGCCCTGTACCACGCGGATCAGCTTGAGGCTGGTGAAGTCCTGCAGCAGGAACCCGATGATCAGGGCCGATGCGCCCATGCCCAACAGGAACATGACGTAAAGCAGGGCCACCACGCGGGGACGCGTCTCATCCGTCGCGCGGTCGCTGGCCAGCGCCAGACCGGCTGTCTGTGTCATGTGAAGTCCAAGGCCGGTCATCAGAAAGGCCAGCGCCGCAAGTACTTCGCCCGCAAAGGGGATGGAATGAACCACATCGCCGCCCAGCACCAGAAGGGCAAAGGGCATGACCGCCAGCCCGCCGAACTGCCACAGTGAGCCAAACCAGAGGTAAGGAATGCGCTTCCACCCGATCGCACTGCGATGGGTGTCGGACCGGAACCCCAGCAAAGCCCGGAAAGGCGCGATCAAAACGGGCAGCGCGATCATGAATGCGACGATCATCGCGGCCAGGCTCAACTCGACGATCATGACCCGGTTCAGTGTGCCCAGCAGCATCACCGATGCCATGCCGACCGACACCTGGAACAGCGACAGGCGCAACAGCTGGCCCATCGGCAACTCGGCACTGGCCGCGTCCGCGAAGGGCAGCATGCGGGTTGTGATCCGGGTCAGCACTTTGGGCGCCTTGCGTGTCATGTCCTGAACTCCAGCGCCTGCGAAATGTAGAACCCCGATGTAATGCGGCCCAGATCGCGAATGCGGCCCGCCCCTTGCAGACCCTGCGCCAGAGAGGCGGGGGAATGCGGGATCATGACGGGGGAACGGTCCGAACGCGGAAAGAGTTTGCCGGCATACCACATGCCCATCAGCAATGTGGTGCGAGGTGCAACGGTGAAGACGACCGCACCGGCTGTGCGTTTCCCAAGCGTTTCCAATGCGTTGCGGATATCGGTGTTGCCATAGTAGATCAGGCTGTCCATTGCCATGACGTGATCGAAACGGCCCAGGTCCGGCGACAGCATGTCGCCGGAAGCGAAGGTCACACGCCCGGCCAGATCGACCGGCAGGCGCCGGCGTGCGATCTCGACCAGCGCGGGCGAGATATCCACCGCCAGAACATCGGCGCCGCGTGCGGCCAGTTCCGCCGTCATCTGCCCGGCACCGCAACCTGCATCCAGAACCCGCGCGCCGCGCAGGTCCTGTGGCAGTTGCGCAAGCATCTTGGCCCGCATCCCGTCCCGCCCACGCCGCACCGTTTCACGGATGCGCGAGACCGGCGCATCCGAGGTCAGCCGCTCCCATGTGCGGGTCGCGGTCTTGTCGAAATAGGTTTCGACACGCGTGAGGGTGCGGTCATAGCTCATCAATCGAATCCAAGCAGTTCAAAGATCTCGCGATCGGGCAGGGGCGCGGGGGCCAGGGTCTCGGTCGAATTGTAAAGCGCCTCGGCCAGCCGCATGTATTCGGCGCGGCACAGCACGATGTCCTCGTCATCAGGCATCTCGAACAGGGTCTTCTTCTTCAGCCGCGAGCGGCGCAGCGCATCGACATCCGGCATGTGGCCGATGCGGTTGAAACCCACGGTGCGGCAGTAGCGATCCACCTCGTCGGTGTCCTTGCTGCGGTTGGCCACACAGCCAGCCAGACGCACTTTGTAGTTGTTCGATTTGGCCTGCACGGCGGCAATGATCCGGTTCATCGCGTAGATGTTGTCGAAATCATTGGCGGTGACGATCAGGGCCAGATCGGCATGCTGCAGGGGCGCTGCAAAGCCGCCGCAGACCACATCACCCAGCACATCGAAGATCACCACATCGGTGTCTTCAAGCAGGTGATGCTGCTTCAGCAGCTTGACGGTCTGGCCTACGACATAACCGCCGCATCCTGTCCCGGCGGGCGGTCCGCCTGCTTCGACGCATTTCACCCCGTTGTAGCCTTCGAAGACAAAGTCCTCTGGGCGCAATTCCTCGGAATGGAAATCCACATCCTTGAGGATGTCGATCACGGTCGGCACAAGGCTGCCGGTCAGCGTGAAGGTGCTGTCATGCTTGGGGTCGCACCCGATCTGCAGAACGCGCTTTCCCAGCTTGGAAAATGCGGCAGACAGGTTGCTGGAGGTCGTCGATTTCCCGATCCCGCCCTTCCCGTACACCGAGAAAACCTTTGCGCCTTCGATCTTTGCCTCTGCATCCTGGTGAACCTGCACCGATCCTTCACCGTCAAGGCCGCGCAGGTTAGGGATTTCGTCGCGTGGGCTCATGGAAGCCTCCTTTCAAACCGGGCATGGCGCCCTGTATCTTCTTGCCGGAAATATCCCGGGGGTGTGGGGGCTGGCCCCCACTGCGATGTCGTCATGATGGTCGGTGCTCCGGTCATTCCGCGGCCACCCCTTCCATCCGGTCTTCCAGTTGATCGGCTGCAGCCTGAAGGGCGGCCAGTGTTGCGGCATCGGGTGTCCAATAGGCGCGGTCGCTGGCTTCCAGCAGGCGATTGGCCATCCGGCTTGACGCGACCGGGTTCAGATCGGCCAGCCTTTTGCGCATGGCCTCGTCAAGGACAAAGGTCTCGGAAATGCGCTGATAGACCCAAGGATCCACCTGCCCGGTGGTCGCCGACCAGCCCAGGGTATTGGTGATCGAAGCCTCGATCTGCCGCACACCTTCCGACCCATGCTTCAGAAGCCCCTCGAAGAACTTGGGGTTCAGCTGGCGCGAGCGGGTTTCCAGCGCGACTTGCTCCTTGAGGGTGCGCACCTTCGCGCCGCCCCGGGTCTGGTCCCCGATATAAACGGCGGCATCCGAACCCTTGGCCCGTTTCACGGCGCGTGCGATCCCGCCCAGCGTGTCGAAATAGTGATCGACCGTGGTGACGCCCAGTTCGACCGATTCAAGGTTCTGGTAGGCCACATCCACTTCGGCAAGCCGTGATTGCAGCAGGGCGGCATTGGCTGAGGCCTTGCCATCGACGCCGTAGGCAAAGCTCTTGCGCGCCTCATAGGCATCGGCAAGTTCATCCTCGTCACCGAAGGCGGAACTGTCCACCAATGCGTTGACGTTCGAGCCATAGGCCCCTTCGGCATTCGAGAAGACGCGCAGCGACGCGTCCTCGATGCTGCAACCTGTTCTCTGCATATAGTCGAGCGCATGGGCGCGGATGAAGTTCAGTTCGGCAGGTTCATCGGCCATGGCACATTTCAGCGCAGCTTCGGCCAGCAGACGGGTCTGCAGCGGCAGCAGGTCGCGGAAAATCCCTGACAGCGTCATGATCACGTCGATCCGGGGCCGCCCGAGTTCGGACAGCGGTACAAGATCCGCGCCCGAGATGCGCCCGAAACTGTCGAAACGTGGCGTGCAGCCCATCAGCGCAAGCGCTTGCCCGATCGGGCCGCCATCGGACTTGATATTGTCCGACCCCCACAGCACCAGCGCAATGGTGCGGGGCAGGGTGGGATGGGTATCCAGCAGCAGTTGCGCCTGCTTTGCGCCGTCGCGGCAGGCATATTCGGTGGGCATGCGGAACGGATCGAAGGCATGGATATTGCGGCCTGTCGGCAAGACCTCGGACGAGCGGATCAGATCGCCGCCGGGCACAGGTTCGATGAAGCGGCCGGACAGTGCGCGCATGATCGCAGGAATTTCCGTCTGCTGCTGCAGCAGATGATCCACCCGGGCCAGGGTCTCGGGGTCGGCGCCATCCATGACGCTCAGGTATTCGGCGCGTGCGGCATCGCTGAACCCCTTGCCCAGAACATGCAGCCCGTCAGGGATCAGCGCGTCCTGCGTTTCAAGCAGCTTGAGCCAGAGTGTTTCGGGCGCGGCGCCGGGCATATCCACGGCGGCAGCCTGTTCCGCGATCAGCGCGCGCAACTCGTCGCGTTCATGCGAGTCGGGTTCCGCGCTGCGCCAGCGGGTTAGGCTGTCCTTGAGTTCCAGCAAACCCTTGTAAAGGCCCGAGACGGCCAGGGGCGGTGTCAGATGGGTGATCGTGACTGCGCCCGACCGCCGTTTGGCCAGGCTCGCCTCGGACGGGTTGTTCGATGCATAGAGATAGACGTTCGGCATCTCGCCGATCAGGCGGTCAGGCCAGTCGCGCGCACCCAGACCGGCCTGTTTGCCGGGCATGAATTCCAGCGCCCCATGCATCCCGAAATGCAGGATCACATCTGCCTCGAATGTGTTTCTCAGCCAGAGATAGAAGGCGGTGAAGGCATGGGTCGGCGCAAAGCCTTTTTCGAACAGAAGGCGCATCGGATCGCCCTCGTAGCCGAAGGTGGGCTGGACCCCCACAAAGACATTGCCGAAATGCTTGCCCAGGACGAAAACACCTTGTCCGTCGGACTGGATCTTGCCGGGCGCCGGTCCCCAGACCTGCTCGATCATCTTGAGCGGTGGCGTGGTGCGCACGATCGTGTCGGCGCTGACCTTGTCGGCGACATTCGCCGCCTGTCCATATTGGCGAGCATTGCCTTCAAGCACGGCCTTGCGCAGTGCATCCACGCTGTCCGGCACCTCAAGCGAATACCCGTCTTCCTTCATCTGAAGCAGGGTGTTGAACAGACTTTCAAAGACGCTGAGATAGGCCGCGGTGCCGACCGCGCCTGCATTGGGCGGAAAGCCGAACAGGACGATGCCCACTTTCTTGTCGGCGTTGCGCCTTTGGCGCAGCCGGGCCAGTCTGAGCGTTTTTTCAGCAAGGCTGTCGATCCGCTCCTGGCAGGGGGCCATCGCCTTGGTGCGGGACTGGCTGCTGCACATGTAGTTGCAACCTTGGCAGCCGTCGGCCCCGTGACGCCCCGCAAAGATTGTCGGGTTGGTCGCGCCGTCAAGCTCGGGGAGCGCGATGAGCATCGTGGTTTCGATCGGGCCCAGCCCTTGCGCGCTTGTCGCCCATTGTCCCAGGGTCTGGAACTCCAGCGGGTGCGCGGCGATATAGGGAATATCCAGTTCTTTCAGAACCTTGATCGCGGCCTCGTTGTCGTTATAGGCAGGACCACCCACAAGCGAGAACCCGGTCAGCGACACCATCGCGTCGATCTTGGCATCCTTGAAATAATGTTCGATCGCAGGTCGACCATCCAGACCGCCAGCGAAGGACGGGATCACGCGGATGCCGCGCGCCTCGAAGGTGCGGATCACGCCATCGTAATGCGCGGTGTCCGCCGAGAGCACATAAGACCGCATCAAAAGCAGGCCAACCGTGACACTTGCGCCAGCAGGCGTAGGCAGCAAGGCAGGGTCCGTGGTGATGCGCCCCGGAAGGTCCGGATGATAGAGACCGCAATCCGGATACTCGATCGGCGCTGCCGCCTTGGGCGCGGGCTTCCAGCCTGTATCCCTGGCGTAGCGGTTCAGCAGGAACCGCAGCATGGCTTCCACGTTTTCATCACTGCCGCCCAGCCAGTACTGCATGGTCAGGAACCAGGCGCGCAGATCCTGGCTTTTGCCGGGAATGAATCTCAGAATCTTTGGCAGGCGGCGCAGCATCGCCATTTTCTCGGCGCCGGATGAACTGGACGGTTTGGACGATCCCCGCAGCTTTTTCATCAGCTGCATCGTGCCGGATGCCGGTTTCATCATGTCCAGCGAGCCCATGCGCGTCAGCTTGACGATCGAGGCATCCGCGATCACGCCGATCATGGCATCGCAATGGTCGCGGCGCCGCTCCAGCGCGGGCAGGATGCGGGCAACATGCTCTTCCAGAAACAGCAGGTTGGCGACGACGATATCACCATGCGCCACGGCCTCTTCGGCGGCTTCGAAAGTGCCCGGCGTTTCGCCCCACTCGGCTGCGGCATGAATGCTGATCGACAGGCCGGGGTAGTCGCGCGCCAGCTTTTCCATGGCGCGCTCTGCGGGACCGGCAGCGTGGCTGTCCAGCGTCAGGATCACGAACCTGTAGCCCGGAGGGGGCGTGTTTGCTATCAGGTCATCGCGCATAATGGGCCTTTGCCTCGTAAAGCGTGTCGACGCTGATTTCGTGAAGGCCCTTCTGCTGTGCGAAGGTTTCGGTGTTGCGCCTTGCCTTTCCCCGCACGAAGAACGGTATCTTCTTCAATTCGCGTTCGGCATCGGACAGCCAGATGACCTCACCGCTTTGGGGGGCGGGGGCGTCAGTGTTGGCGGCCACGACAGGCTGGTCTTCCACCTCGGGCGCAGGCACGGCCTTGCCGCCATGGTGGCTTGCCCCGGCAGCATCGTGGAATTCGAAATCCTCGCGGAACATGTGCAGCAGATGTTCCTCAAGCCCCATCACCAAGGGGTGGACCCAGGTGTCGAAGATCACATTCGCGCCTTCAAACCCCATCTGCGGACTGTAGCGGGCGGGAAAATCCTGCACGTGGACAGGCGCGGAAATCACGGCGCAGGGAATACCCAGTCGCTTGCCGATATGACGCTCCATCTGGGTGCCAAGGATCATCTCTGGGGCCAGCGCCTCGATCGCCGCCTCGACCTCAAGATAATCCTCGGTAATCAAGGCGGTCAGGCCAAAGTCCTTGGCCAGTGCACGGATATCGCGCGCCATTTCGCGGTTGTAGCAGCCAAGGCCCACCACTTCGAAACCCATTTCGTCGCGGGCAATCCGCGCTGCGGCCTTTACATGCGTCCCGTCACCGAAGACGAACACACGCTTGCCCGTGAGGTAGGTGCTGTCCACGGAGGCAGAGTACCACGGCAGACGCAGGCGGCTTTCATCGACTTTCGGGGCCAGTCCGGTGATTGCTGCGACCTCTGCGATGAAATCGCGGGTCGCGCCGACGCCGATGGGCACTGTCTTGGTGAAAGGCAGGCCGAGGTCCCGCTCCATCCAGCGGCACGCGGTTTCGCCCGTTTCGGGATACATCAGAACGTTGAAATGGGCGGCTCCAAGGCGGGCGATATCCGCCGGGGTGGCCCCCATCGGTGCGCAGATATTCACGTCAATGCCCATGTCGGACAAAAGACCGGTCAGTTCTTCGATATCGTCGCGGTGGCGATATCCAAGCGCCGTCGCACCGATCAGGTTGCAGGTGATGCGATCGGTCTTCTCCACAGGCCGGGCAAGGTGCCGCACGATCTGGAAAAAGGTCTCATCCGCGCCAAAGTTTTCCTTGCGCTGATAGCTGGGCAGTTCCAGCGGGATGATCGGCACCGGCAGGCCCATGGTTTCGGCCATGCCACCAGGATCGTCCTGGATCAGCTCGGCCGTGCAGGAGGCGCCAACGATGATCGCCTCGGGCTTGAACCGCTCATAGGCCTCGCGGCAGGCATCCTGAAAAAGCTGCGCGGTGTCAGACCCGAGATCGCGCGCCTGAAACGTGGTGTAGGTGACGGGCGGGCGATGGTTGCGCCGTTCGATCATGGTGAACAGCAGATCGGCATAGGTGTCGCCCTGCGGCGCATGCAACACGTAGTGCAGCCCCTTCATCGCGGTTGCCACGCGCATCGCACCCACATGGGGCGGGCCTTCGTATGTCCAGACCGTGAGTTTCATTCCGCGGCCTCCAGCTTGAGAAGGTCGCGACGGCGCAGCGGGCGCGAGAAGAGCCCCGCAAGATCGCCGGCCTGTTCGTAGAAATGCACCGGTGTGAACACCAGTTCGATGGCCCATTTGGTGGTCATGCCCTCTGCCTCCAGAGGATTGGCCAGGCCAAGGCCGCAGACTGTCAGATCCGGACGCGCCGCGCGGCAGCGATCGAGTTGCAGATCGACATCCTGCCCCTCGCTCAGGACCGGACCCTCGACCAGCAGGTCAAGATCGGGGCCGACGATATTCTGATGGATATAGGGGGCGCCGACCTCGATGGCCGTCATGCCGCATTCACGGGTCAGGAACCTTGCCAGCGGGATTTCAAGCTGGCTGTCAGGGAAGAAGAAGACCGATTTGCCGCGCAGCGTTTCCGATGCCTGCGCCACAGCGCGGCGGGCGCGGTCGCGTGGTGCTGCGGTAACGCGGTCGAACACCTCTTGCGACACACCGAATTCGTGGGCGATCGCCGCCAGCCATGCGGTCGTGCCCTCCTCGCCAAAGGGGAAGGGGGCCGCGATGTGGCGGGCGCCGCGCCGCTCAAGTGCGGCATGCGTGTCGCCCAGGAAGGGCTGTGTCAGTGCAAAGACGGTGTTTTCACCCACCCCGAACTGATCGGCGGCGCGCGGGGCGGGCAGCACCCGGATCGGGCCGATGCCCATCTGGGTCAGCAGGCCGATGGCTTGTTGTTCGACGACATCCGGCAGGGCGCCGACCAGCATCAACTCCCGCGCCGTTGACGTCGGCAGGACGGGAACCATCGAGGCAAGGCATGCATCCTCACCTTGCGTGAAGGTGGTTTCGATTCCCGAACCCGAGAAATTCAGCACCCGCACATGCGGTGCATATGTCTGGGTCATGCGTTCCGCAGCCCGCGCCAGATCAAGCTTGATCACTTCCGATGGGCACGAGCCGACGAGGAAAAGCTGCTTTATGTCAGGCCGACGTGACAGAAGCTTGGCGACGACACTGTCCAGCTCGTCCTGTGCATCGGCCATTCCGGCAAGATCGGTTTCTTCCAGAATCGCCGTTCCGAACCGCGGTTCGGCAAAGATCATCACGCCTGCCGCGCTTTGCAGAAGATGCGCGCAGGTGCGTGAACCGATGACCAGAAAGAACGCATCCTGCATCTTGCGGTGAAGCCAGATGATGCCTGTCAGACCGCAAAAAACCTCGCGTTGGCCGCGCTGTTTCAGGACCGGTGTTTCCCGGCATCCGGTGGTCGTGGGAAGGGGGCGGGCGACGGTCATGCGAGTTCCTCGGATTGTAGCCTTGCGGCGCGCAATTTCAGGAGGAACTGAACAGCGTTGATGACGTAGGCGGCATAGGCGGAAAGGGCCAGAACCATAAGGCCGGCAGGGTCGAGGGAATTGGTGTAAAGTGCTATTATATAAGCAGAATGCAGCCCGATGACTGCAAAGCTGAACACGTCCTCCCAGAAGAATGCGGGTGCGAAAAGATACTGCCCGAAGACGACCTTTTCCCAGATCGCGCCGGTGACCATGATCAGGTACAGAATGCCCGTCTTGACGACGATCGACAGCGTTGCTGCGTCATAGCCGAGACCGGTCGTCAGATAGCGCAGAACAAGCCCCAGCGAGATCAGGAAAACTAGGAACTGAAACGGGGCCAGAATCCCCTGGACCAATGTCCAGATCGTCGTGTCGCGACGCTGCCGCTCGGCCTCGGTGTAGAGGCCCGCGCGGTCCGATTTGCCTGCTAGGCTATGCGACATTGCCGACTCCCTCCGCGTGCCTTCAATGAAGCGTAGCGGTGTCCGGTCAAAAGTGTCAACTAAAACTTACACAACCGCACTGTAACTATTGATGTGTAATTCTGACTGGACGGATGGCGGTCATGGGCGAAAACGATAGCAAAATTAATATTTTAGCGATCTGGCTTTTTCGCGGACGTCACTTAAGTTGATCAAACTGTCTATTATCTTTGACATTCGAGCGCCAAAACTCGACAATGGTCGGAGTCGGAGGCTTGATTTCTGCGCGGCGTGCCGGAAAAACGAGAGCTTCTCAGGCCTGTCGCGGAGCGCATATGTCAAGAAGACCCAGCCATAGGCGTCCCGGTGACACGCAGCCCCCTGCGATCAGGGGAATTTTCCAGGTCGGTGATATCGCAAACCGCGTGATCTCGGTTCTGCGAGAGCGCAGCGTCGCCGAGCGGGCCTTGTTGTGCGACGCCGTCATCGATCGTCTGTTGGCCGCGATCGCCAACCCCGCAGGCTTTGATGTCGAGTTGACGCTGTCCATGCTTCGCGCGGCGCATCTGTCGGACATGGACATCGTCGGCTGTTACATCCCCGAAGCCGCGCGCCATCTTGGCTGCCGCTGGAACCAGAGCGAAATGAGTTTTGCCCAGGTGACAACCGCCAGCGCGCGTCTGCAGGACATGGTGCGTGTGGTGTCATCGGACTGGTCCGAACGATCAGCAAACGGAACGACCTGCGATCAGTTGGGCGTCTTGCTGGTGATCTGTGAGAACGACCTTCATACGCTGGGGTGTGTCACGATCGCGGCCAGTTTGCGCCATGAGGGCCATTCGGTTCGCCTGATCCTTGGCGCGACAGGGCAGGAGTTTCGCCGTGCACTGAAGCAGGATTGGTACGATCTGATCATGTTCTCCTGTGCGAGCGCCCAGGCGCTTGAAAATGTTGCCCAATTCGTTAAACACGCCCGGATGTCCGTTCGTAATGTCCCTCCACTGATCTTGGGGGGAGCGATTTTGAATCAATTCAGCGATGTTCAAGAGAGGGTTGGCGTAGACCTTGCCACGAATGACTTGCAGATGGCTCTTAGGCTGCGCGACACAGGATCTGTTCGCAAAAAGCTTGTGGCCGAATAGATGACGAAGGGTGGATCCCACTTCTGGTCCAGCGGCTCTGTTCCGCTGATAGAGCCCGAATTCCTGCGCAGCATTGTTGCAGCGGCTTCGGATATAGCTTTGGTGATCTCGCGCGATTGTATTGTGCAATCGGTTCTCATCAACGTGAATGACACGTCTTACGGCAATCTTGATCATTGGGAAGGACGCAGGATCCAGCAGTTCCTGACTCTGGAGAGCGTGCCCAAATTCGAAGCGACCGTGAAGCGTTTCGTCGATGCCGACGAGATCCTGCGGCCCGTCGAGCTTAACCATTCCGACAATGCCGTCTGGGAATTCCCCATCCGATATACCTTTCATCGGATCGGAACGGATGGTCAGATCCTCATGCTGGGTCGTGACCTGCGCCTGATCGCGGAAACGCAACAGCACCTTGTACAGGCGCAAATGGCGTTGGAACGCGGCTATGAGGCGCGGCGAGAGTTTGACTCGCGCTATCGTCTGCTGTTGGCCACAACGCGTGACGCAATCGTCTTCGTCTCGGTCGGCACAGGGCGAATCAAAGATATCAATGATCCTGCCGCAAGCCTTTTGGGGGCTTCGCGCGACGATCTGACTGGCGCAACCTTCGCGCAGGAATTCAAGGACAAGCGCAGCGGGGAATTCGTGGAATCCCTCGTGAACCTGGCCATTTCGGAATCCATGTCCGATCTTGAGGCGCAGACAAGGCGCAGCCGCAAGCGTGTGACCGTCACCCCAACCGTGTTCCGGGCAGGCGGTGAAAGGGTGCTGATCTGCCGGCTTGATCCGGGTGAAGATGCGCGCGTGGTCGATGACCAGCTGATGCAGAACCTGTCCACGCTCTATCAGAATGGGGCTGACGCCGTTGTATTCACCGATTCCAAAGGCGTGATTGCGGCGGCCAATGACAGCTTCCTGAACATGGCCGATGCCGCGCATATGTCGGATGTGAAGGGGCGCAGCCTGGGCGACTTTCTGGCGCGCGGGCAGATTGACCTGAACGTATTGATCGACAATGCGCAAAGGTCCGGCAACATGCGCATGTATGCCACCCAGCTGGTGAATGACTATGGTGCCAAGGTTGCCATCGAGGTGGCGACGACCTGGCTGAACGATCGCAGCAGTCCGGCGATCGCCTTCGTGCTGCGCGATGTCAGCCGCGTCGATACCGTGCGCAAGCCGGTGACAACGGTTGATGATGGATCGCAGCACAGCGTCATGGAGCTTGTCGGTTCTGCGACCTTGAAAGAGATCGTGGCCGAGACCACGGATGTCGTCGAAAAGATGTGCATCGAAACGGCTGTGACGCTGACCCGGAACAACCGGGTCGCTGCCGCCGAAATGCTGGGCCTCTCCCGGCAGAGCCTTTACGTCAAGCTGCGCAAGTACGGTTTGCTCAGCAAGGACGGCGAGGAATAAGGCGCAGCAACGCGCCTTGCATTCAAGGATATACCAACGTTGCGGCGTGTTTTGACGCAGTTGTTTTCCTTGCGTCGACTCGAAATGTAATGTCATAGTTTACACATGAGTGTAAACCAAGCCTTACATATTCGCACCCTGCCGGAACCGGCTGCCATGCTGCGGCTGATCAAGCCGATCACATGGTTTCCGCCGATGTGGGCCTATCTCTGCGGTGTGATTTCCTCAGGGGTTTCGCCCGGCGGCCAATGGGGCATGGTGCTTCTGGGTGTGCTGCTGGCCGGTCCCATTGTTTGCGGCATGTCACAGGCGGCGAATGACTGGTGTGACCGCCATGTGGATGCGATCAACGAACCGGATCGGCCGATCCCGTCGGGCCGCATACCGGGGCGCTGGGGCCTCTGGATTGCCTTGGCGATGACGGTCTTGTCGCTGATCGTGGGGTGGCAACTGGGGCCTTGGGGCTTTGGGGCAACCGTGGTCGGCGTTCTGGCCGCCTGGGCCTATTCGGCGGAACCCATTCGCATGAAACGGTCCGGCCTTTGGGGGCCGGGTCTGGTCGGATTGTCCTATGAATCGCTGCCATGGTTCACCGGGGCTGCCGTTCTCAGCGCGGGCGCGCCGTCCTGGCCGGTGGTGATCCTGGCCCTGCTTTATGGCATTGGCGCACACGGGATCATGACGCTGAACGATTTCAAGGCATTGGAAGGCGACCGGCAGATGGGCGTGAACTCGCTGCCTGTCACGATGGGTCCCGCCCGTGCCGCGCGTCTGGCCTGCTGGGTCATGGCTGTGCCGCAAGTGGTCGTATTCTTCCTGTTGCTGTCATGGGACCGTCCGCTGCACGCAGCCGCCATCGCAGGCGTGCTTGCCTTGCAGCTTTGGGCGATGCGCGTCCTTCTGACAGATCCGAAAGGTCGCGCGCCCTGGTACAACGGCACGGGGGTCACGCTCTATGTTGGCGGGATGATGGTTGCCGCCTTTGCCGTGCGGACGTTGGAGGTTTTGCCATGACACTGTCCTGGCTGTCGATCATCCGCCTTGGGCTGGTTCAGATGTGCCTGGGCGCCGTGGTCGTTTTGACCACGTCGACCTTGAACCGTCTGATGGTTGTCGAACTGGCGCTGCCCGCGCTGTTGCCCGGGTTTCTGGTGGCCCTTCACTATGGGATCCAGATCACGCGACCAAACTGGGGCTATCGTTCGGACACATCCGGCAAACGCACGCGCTGGATCATCGGTGGCATGGCCATTCTGTCATCTGGCGCCTTCATCGCAGCGCTGTCCATCCCCGTTCTCGAAAGCAGTTTTGCTCTTGGGCTGGCGCTGTCGATCCTGGCCTATGCCATGATCGGCCTTGGCGCAGGGGCCTCTGGCACGTCATTGCTTGCCTTGTTGGCGACGGCTACCGCGCCGCGCCGCCGCGCTGCGGCTGCCACGATCACATGGCTGATGATGATTTTCGGTATTGCGGTGACGGCAGGAACGGTCGGGGCCAATCTTGATCCTTACAGCCATGCCCTTTTGATGCGGATCGTGGCCATCGTGACCCTGGGTGCCGTGATCCTGACGGCGCTGGCCATCTGGCGGGTCGAGCGCGGCGTCGATGCCCAGCCCGCGCCCGATCGGACGCCCTTCGTCGAAGGGCTGCGCGAGGTTTGGTTGGAACCCAAGGCAAGGATGTTCACGCTGTTCGTCTTTCTTTCGATGACCGCCTATTTCATGCAGGAACTGATCCTCGAGCCTTACGCGGGGCTTGTATTTGCATTCACGCCGGGACAGTCCACATCCCTTTCGGGCGCGCAGAACGGGGGCGTCTTCTTGGGCATGCTGAGTGTCGGCATCGCGGCGACCGGTCTGCGGCTGGGCAGTTTGCGCTCATGGGTTGTGGCCGGCTGCCTTGGGTCCGCGGCCAGCCTTGGCCTGTTGACACTGCTTGGTCCGATAGGGCCTGGGGCACCGCTGGTGCCTGCGGTCGTCACCCTTGGATTTTTCAATGGCATGTTCGCCGTCGCCGCCATTGGTTCGATGATGGCGCTGGCCGGCGAAGGACGCGGCGCGCGCGAGGGCACCCGCATGGGTCTCTGGGGCGCGGCCCAGGCCATTGCCGCAGGTTTCGGTGGGCTGCTTGGGGCCGCGTCAGTCGATGCCTTGCGCGCGATCCTCGGACAGGATGCGCCGGCTTTCGGCGCGGTGTTCCTGGCCGAAGCGGCATTGTTTCTGGCCGCGGCCTTCATGGCCACACGAATTATGGAAAGCCGCCGCGGCGGCGCACAACTGGTTCCGGGAGAATGATCATGTTCGATGTCGTTGTTGTGGGCGCAGGCCCGTCCGGGGCCACCGCCGCCGAAGATCTGGCGCGATCCGGTGTCAAGGTCGCCATGCTGGACAGGGCAGGGCGGATCAAACCTTGCGGAGGTGCCATACCGCCCCGGCTGATCGCGGATTTCGATATTCCCGATGAACAACTGGTGGCCAAGATCACGACGGCGCGCATGATCTCGCCCACCGGGCGCGCTGTCGACATCCCGATCGAGAACGGTTTCGTGGGCATGGTGGATCGTGAGCATTTCGACGAATTCCTGCGTGTGCGTGCGGCCCATGCCGGCGCAACCCGGCTGACCGGCACCTATCTGCGGATCGAAAGGGACGCAGCCGGCACCCATGTCATCTATCGTGACAAGTCCTCGGGCGAGGAGACGCGCCTGACCACGAAGCTGGTGATCGGCGCGGATGGCGCACGTTCCAGAGTCGGGCGGACCGAAGTGCCCGGCGGCGACAAGATACCCTATGTGCTGGCCTATCACGAGATCATCGAAGCGCCTGCGAAAACAGCCATCTACGATCCTGAGCGCTGCGACGTGATCTATGACGGTGCGATTTCGCCTGATTTCTACGGCTGGGTTTTCCCGCATGGCAAATCCGCCAGCGTCGGCATGGGCACCGAAGTCGACAGCGTCGATCTGAAACAGGCCACCGCCGATCTGCGCGCCGCCGCCGGGCTGACCGAATGCAGGACGATCCGCCGCGAGGGTGCGCCGATCCCGCTGAAGCCCCTCGACCGATGGGACAATGGTCGTGATGTGGTGCTGGCCGGGGACGCCGCGGGTGTCGTGGCACCTTCCTCGGGTGAAGGGATCTACTATGCGATGGTTGGCGGCCGCGTTGCCGCCACCGCCGCGGCAGCCTGCCTGGCATCCGGGCGAGTGCGCGATCTGAAACTGGCGCGGCAACTCTTCATGAAGGAACACAAGATGGTGTTCCGGGTTCTTGCCTCGATGCAGAATGCCTATTATCGCTCGGACGAGCGGCGGGAAAGGTTCGTGTCCCTTTGCCATGACGTCGATGTGCAGCGGCTGACCTTCGAGGCCTATATGAACAAGAAACTGGTGCGGGCGCGTCCGATGGCGCATCTGAAGATCGGGCTGAAGAACCTGGCCCATCTTACCCGCCTGATCCCGGCGAGCCGCGTATGAGCATCATGATTCCAGCCTGGGTCGATGACAAGCTGACGCCCGTCGACAAGCTTGAAGTCCATCAGCGCGGCCTGCGTCACATGGCCGTGTCTGTGTTCGTCATTCGCGGCATGGATGTCCTGATCCAGCGCCGTGCCATGGGAAAATACCACACACCCGGACTTTGGGCGAATACCTGCTGCACGCATCCTGACTGGGATGAGGCGCCAGAGGTTTGCGCAGTACGACGCCTGCGCGAGGAACTGGGAATCACAGGGCTGCATCCCGAGCACCGTGATCAGGTGGAATACCGCGCCGATGTAGGCCGCGGCATGACCGAGCATGAGGTCGTCGACATCTATCTTGCCCGCGCGGACAAGGGCCTGAAAGTGTCACCCAACCCTGATGAGGTGATGGAGGTCCGCTGGATCAACTATCAGGATCTGGTGGCCGAGGTCGCCCGTCGCCCGGAACGTTTCACGCCCTGGATGAAAATCTATCTGGCGGAACATAGTGACCGCATTTTCGGGCCTGATATGGTTTATCTGGCCAGCCTGTCGCAAGGGTAGGGCCCGCAGACATCAATGCTGTCTTCTGCCGATTTGAGTACCCTCAACTGGTGCCGCCTGCCACCAGACTGAAACCCACATCCGTCATGCGCGCCGTGTCTTCACCGGTCAGTCGCTTCAGGATGCAGGCTGCCGCAGTCTCGCCGATCAATGCACGGTGAGAGGCTATGGTCGTTAGCGGAACGGGCAGGCTTTGCCCGATCTCAAGCCCGTTGAAACCTGCGATTGCAAGCTGATCGGGCAGGCTGATGCCCGCCGCCATGCAGTGAAAGACACCGCCCACGGCCATGTCGTCATTCGAGAAATAGACAAGATCTGGATTGGCGGCATCGCTTTCCAGCAGCATGCGCAGTCCACGCCGACCAAGGGCGACTGATGAGGGTTCTGCAAAAGTCACGCAGCCTGTCAGCGTCGAACCTGCCTCTGTCAGGCCGGATTTGAAGCCTTCAAGACGGGCGGCAGCGCGGTGGTCACGCGCGATGTCATGGCCAATATAGGCAAAGCGGCGATAGCCGCGTGCAAGCAGATGCCGCGCCATGGCCAGCCCCGCGCCGCGATGCGACATGCCTACGGCCATGTCCACTGGATCGGTGTCGATATCCATGATCTCGACCACTGGCAGGTCAGCACCCGACAGCATGGCGCGACTGGCATCGGTCATGCCGCAGGGCGCGATCACAAGCCCGGCCGGCCGCCAGGACAGAAGATTGCTGATCAGCTGCTGTTCCTGCTGCGGGTCATAGTTTGAAATTCCAAGGACCGGATGAAATCCCGCGTGTTCCAGTCGATCCTCCAACCCTTTCAGCACATCGGGGAACACGATGTTGGACAAGGATGGAAGGACCACGCCGACCTGATTCGATGGTCCACCGGCCAAGGCACCGGCAAGACGATTGCGCAGATACCCCAGCGATGCTGCAGCTTCCTGCACTTTCTGGAGGGTCTCAGGGGTTACCGCATTACTGCCGCGCAAGGCCCGGGAGGCGGTGATCTCGCTCACGCCCGCACGGGCCGCCACCTCGAACAGCGTCGGTTTTCGGGGGGATTTTTCTTTGTTCACGCGCAGTAGGTTCCTTCGGTGGGGCCATGTTGCGACCTTTGCACAGAACTGTCGCGAACCCTCTTGAATTCATGATTCGCAGTGAATGATGCCACTGATTGACAGCGCTGTCATTCAATGACAGCTTGCTTGCGGAGGAGAATCTACCTTGAGAATTCTAGTCACGGGAGCGGCCGGTTTCATCGGCCAGATGGTTGTGAACGCGCTTGCGGCGCGTGATGTCCTTGTTTTGAACGGAACCGAAAGGCGGATTTCGGCCATTCTTGCAACTGATATCGCCGAGGGGCCATTGAGCGCCTTGGCGGCGGGCCATCATCGTGTGCACGCCCTGCCGGGGACGCTTTCGTCACCCGATGTTCTTGACCGGATTGCCGAGGATGCGCCCGATCTGGTGATCCACCTTGCAGCCGTCGTATCAGGGCAGGCCGAGGCGGATTTCAACCTGGGCATGGCCGTCAATCTGCAATCGACCATTGACCTGATCAATGCCTGCCGCCGGATGCCGAAGCCGCCGGTCTTTCTGTTCTCGTCCTCTGTCGCGGTCTTTTCCTGCGCCGCCAACGATACGATTTCCGAAGATACGCTGCCCGCGCCGCGCTCGTCCTATGGCACGCAGAAACTGATGGGCGAGCTTCTGGTGCGCGATGCGACGCGCAAAGGGTTCATTCTTGGGCGCAGTCTGCGGTTCCCGACGATTTCCGTGCGCCCCGGTGCGCCGAACAAGGCTGCAAGCAGCTTTGCAAGTGGTATCATCCGCGAGCCGCTGGCCGGACAGGACGCCATTCTGCCGGTCGGGCGCGATCTGCGGCTGCATCTGGCCTCGCCGGATCGGGCGCTGGCCTATACCTTGCATGCGGCCGGTCTGGCGCAGGACAGTATCGGTGGCGATACCACCCTGACCTTGCCGGGCGTGACCGTGACCGTCGGCACGATGATCGATACGCTGGCGCGAGTTGCAGGTCATGACGTGGCCGCGCGCATCAAGCCCGCGCATGATCCTGCGATTGAGGCGATCGTGGCAAGCTGGCCCGGCCAGATCCTGACGCCGCGCGCCCTTGCCCTCGGGTTCCAGCCCGACACCGATTTTGCCGACCTGATCACGTCCCATATGGGGCGTATTGCGGCGGAATGACCCACAGACCTGAAACCAAAGCTCATGGGAGGAGCATTATGAAACACTTCGTTACCGGCCTTATCGCGGCAGCCGTCCTGGCAACGGGCGCTCAGGCGCAGCAAAAGATCGTTGTCGGCCACGCATTGTCGCCGACCTCGCATTATGGTGTCGGTGCACAGGCCTTCATCGACACGCTGACCGAACTGTCGGGCGGCACCTTCACCGGCGAGCAGGCCCCTGCAGGTCAGCTGGGTGGCGAGCGTGACATGATCGAAGGCCTGCAGATCGGATCGCTGGATCTGGTCGTGACCTCGACTGGACCGCTGGGCAACTTCGTGCCTGAAGTCTTCGCTCTCGACCTGCCGTTCCTGTTCCGCGATTATGACCATGCGCGCAAGACGCTGGACGGTGAGATCGGACAGGAACTGCTGGCCAAGATCGGCGAGAACAACCTGGTCGGTCTGGCCTGGTCCGAAAACGGTTTCCGCCACGTGACCAACTCGCAGCGCCCTGTTCGCACCCCTGCGGACCTTGCTGGCCTGAAACTGCGCACGATGGAAAACAAGGTGCACATGACCGCGTTCAGCGGCATGGGCGCGGCCCCCACGCCGATGGCCTTCCCCGAACTTTTCACCGCGCTGCAGCAGGGCGTTGTTGACGGTCAGGAAAACCCGGTCACCGTGATCACCGCATCCAAGTTCTGGGAAGTGCAGAAGCACGTCTCGCTGACCGGCCACGTCTATTCGCCCGCAGTCGTGCTGGCATCGCCCGTTGTTTTCGATGGCCTGACGGACGAGCAGAAGGGCTGGTTCATGGAAGCGGCAAAGGCATCGGCAGCCGCCACCCGCGCCGAAGTGAACCGTCTTGAAGAAGCAGGCGTTGCCCTGCTGCGCGAGAACGGCATGGAAGTGATCACCGACATCGACAAGGCGCCCTTCGCGGCGCTCGCGGAAGCTTCCTATTCGGTCTATACGGATCAGTATGGCACCGAGATGGTGGACCGTATCAAAGCGGTCGAGTGACCTGTATCATCACAAAACGACCGGCGCAGGGTTCTGCGCCGGTTTTTTGCATCGACGGAAGCGGGGGTCAGGATGCGCGCATTTCTGCGATTTGAGGATTTCACCACCGGGCTTGCCCTGCGTTTGTCGATCGGTTTTCTGATCATAGCCGCGTCGCTGGCCCTGTATCAGGTGATCACCCGTTTCGTCTTTGCCAGCCCCTCGACCTGGTCCGAGGTGATTACGCGATCCGCGATGATATGGTCGGTCTTTCTGGGTGTGGCCGTGGCCTTCCGTCATGGCGCCATGATCTCGGTCGAGATCATTCAGCAGATGCTGCCGCCGCGTCTTGGACTGTGGCTGTTCCTTGTAGCCAATGCGCTGTCGGTGCTCTTTTTCGCGATCCTGTTCTGGCAGGGTTGGGCCATGACCGAACGGGTCGCCAACCAGAACCTTGCTGCGCTCGATATTTCGATCGCCTGGGCCTATGCGGCACTGCCTGTAGGATCGGTTTTCATCATCATCGCGACGCTGGCCTGCATGATCCGCGGCGCGCAGGGCGATTGGGCCCATGACAAGGCCATCAAGGAGCTTGAAGAATGAATACCGCTCTTGGGCTTTCGCTGGCGATCCTGTTTCTGATGGGTGTACCGATTGCCGTGGCCATTGGCCTGGCATCCGTCATCGGGATCGAAACGCAGGGACGATTGCCGATGCTGCTTGTCGCGCAGCGGATGTTCACCGGGATCGACAGCTTTCCGTTGATGGCCATTCCGCTCTTTATCCTTGCGGGCAACCTGATGTCGGCGGGCGGCATTTCGTTTCGTCTGGTCGAATTGGCCAAATCGATGGTGGGCGGAATACAGGGTGGGCTTGCCTGCTCTTGCGTCCTGACCTGCATGATGTTCGCATCCGTTTCAGGCTCCAGCGTGGCGACCACATTTGCCATCGGCGCGATCCTGATCCCCGCGATGGTCAAGCACGGCTATCCCAAGCCGATGGCGGCCTCGATTCAGGCAAGTTCAGCCGAACTGGGCGTCCTGATCCCGCCTTCGATCCCGTTGATCCTGTACGGTGTGTCGACCGACACCTCGATCGGGCAGCTTTTTGTGGCCGGCATCGGTCCGGGCATCTTGGTGGCGACATCGCTGATGATCCTTGTGCTTGTGCTGTGCCGTGTGCGCGGCATCGGCATGCGCGATGGCGAGGATCGCTCCAGTCTCGCCCGCGCAAGCCTGAACGCCTTGCCCGCGCTTCTTGTACCCTTCGTGATCCTCGGCGGCATCTATTCCGGGATTTTCACCCCGACCGAGGCCAGCGCCGCCGCCGTGGCCGCCGCGTTGATCGTCGGCATGGGCATCTACCGCGAGCTGAAATTCAGCATGCTGCCCGATATCCTGAAGCAGACCGTCATCGCGACATCTGCCATCATGATCATCATCGCGGCCGCCTCGCTGTTTTCCTTCCTGATCACCCGCTCGGGTCTGCCGAACGAGATTGCTGCCTGGTTCAAGGATGTCTTTGAAAGCCGCATTGCCTTCTTGCTGGCCGTGAACATCCTGCTGCTGATCGTGGGCATGTTCATCGAAACCTCTGCTGCCATTCTGGTGCTGGCGCCGATCCTCACCCCCATCGCCATCGCCTATGGGGTGGATCCAGTGCATTTCGGGCTGATCATCGTGGTCAACCTTGCGCTTGGCATGATCACACCGCCGCTGGGTGTGAACCTTTTTGCAGCTTGCGCCGTGGCGAAGCTGTCCGTCGACAAGATCATTCCGCACCTTCTGTGGTTCGTGCTGACCGTTTTCGGCGCTCTTATGATCATCACCTATGTGCCTGCCATCACACTGTGGCCGGTAGAACTTGTATTCGGGAACTGACATGTCGCTTTTTCATGTAATCGGATTGGGCTCGATGGGCCTTGGCATGGCGCTGTCGCTGCGGCGTGCTGGTCACGAGGTCTATGGGCTGGACCTGAACCCGGCCCAGATCGCAAAATTGGAACAGGCAGGTGGCAAGGCCCTGACGCGGGAAGCGCCAGCAGCCGATGCGATGATCTGCGTTGTGCTGAACGCCGCCCAGACAGAGGATTCCCTGTTTGGCGCCAACGGATGGGCGGGGCATCTGAAGCCGGGCGGCACGATCCTGTCCTGTGCAACCGTCTCGCCCGATTTTGCCCGCGCGATGGAGGCACAGGCTCAGACGAAGGGTCTGCACTATCTCGATGCGCCGATCTCCGGCGGATCGGTCCGCGCCGCGGAAGGCGCGTTGTCCGTGATGGCATCCGGCACAGCCGCCGCTTTCGATGGCGCGGCCGAGGCATTGGCCGGCATGGCGCAGACCGTGCACCGTCTTGGCGATCAGGCAGGACCCGGATCGGCGATGAAGGCGGTCAACCAGTTGCTGGCAGGCGTACATATCGCCGCCATGGGCGAAGCGCTGGGGTTTGCCACCTCGCAGGGGTTGGAGCTGTCCCGCGTTCTGGACGTGATCAAGGTATCCGCCGGAACCTCCTGGATGTTCGAGAACCGCGCGCCCCATGTCATCGAGGCGGATTACACCCCGCGTTCGACGATCAACATCTGGCCCAAGGACCTTGGAATCGTCACTGATATCGCTTCAAGCGTGAACCTGCCGCTGCCTCTGACGGAAACGGCGCTGGCCCAATACCGCGCAGCGGCCGAAGCAGGCCTTGGGCTGGAGGATGACGCTGCAATCACCAAGCTTGTTGCATCGCGTGCCGGGTTGAAACTGCCGGGGGACCTGTGATGTTGCTCGGCTGCATCGGCGACGATTTCACAGGCTCGTCCGATCTTGGCAACACGCTGACCAAGGCAGGCATGCGCGTCACGCAATATGTCGGGATTCCGGATGGTCCGGCGTCAGCCGATGTCGAGGCCGGGATTGTCGCGCTCAAATCGCGTTCCATCCCCGTGGCCGATGCGGTGAAACTGTCACTTGATGCGCTGGCATGGCTGCGCGCGCAGGGCTGCACGCAGTTCCTGTTCAAATACTGCTCGACCTTCGATTCCACCCCTGAGGGGAACATTGGCCCGGTGGCCGAGGCATTGGCCGACGCACTTGGCGCAAAACAGGTTCTTGTCTGCCCGGCCTTTCCGGCAACAGGTCGTTCGATCTATCAGGGGCATCTGTTCGTCACGGATCGTCTTTTGTCGGAAAGCGGGATGCAGAACCATCCGCTGACACCGATGACCGACCCGGATATCCGCCGCTGGCTGGGCTATCAGGTCAAGGGCAGCGTGGGCCATATCCCGGCGCAGACCGTCATGCAGGGTGCCGATGCAACGCGCGCGCGGATGCAGGCCGAAGATGCAGCCGGCCATCGCCTGCTGGTGGCCGATGCGATCACGGATGCCGATCTGATCACGCTGGGACAGGCCGCCGCCGATCTGCCGCTTCTTACGGGCGGATCGGGCATCGCCATGGGCCTGCCGGGCAATTTCCGCGACAAGGGGCTTTTGCGCGCGCAGGACAGCGCATGGACGGGGCAGGCGGGTCGCGCCGCGATCCTGTCGGGGTCCTGCTCCACCGCGACACGCGGTCAGGTGGTACAGCATGCCAAGACGAACCCTGTGCGCGAAGTGACGGCGGATCAGGTCATGGCCGGTGATGTCACGGCGCAAAGCCTGGCCAATTGGGCTCTGGCGCAACCGGATGTGCCGCTGATCTACACCTCGGCCGATCCCGCCGTGGTGACCGAGGCGCAGGCCCGCTTCGGCAAGGAAACCGTGGCACAGAAGATCGAAACGATGTTCGCGCAACTTGCCCGCGATCTGGTCGCGGGTGGTATAACCCGACTTGTCACCGCCGGCGGAGAGACATCAGGCGCGGTTGTTGAAGGGCTTGGCCTGTCCGCCCTTCAGATCGGCCCCGAAATCGACCCCGGCGTGCCGATGATCCGGGCCTCTGACAGCTTGGTGCTGGCGCTGAAATCGGGGAATTTCGGCGGGCCTGACTTCTTTGCCCGTGCTGCGGCAATGATGGAAGGCACCCACTGATGAGCGAGGCAAAACTGCGCGATGATATCTGCTTCTGGGCCGCATCCATGTTCAACCGCGGCCTGACGGGTGGTGCATCGGGCAATATCTCTGTACGCACCGACGATGGCGGGCTTCTGGTCACGCCGACCGGTGTCAGCCTTGGCCGGCTTGATCCCGCCCGCCTGTCGCGCTTTGACGCTGCGGGCCGTCACATCGGGGGGGATGCCCCGACAAAGGAAATGCCGCTCCATTCCGCCTTCTACGAAACGCGCAAAAGCGCCGGAGCCGTGGTGCATCTGCATTCCACGCATTCGGTCGCCCTGTCGATGCTGCCGGAAACCAACCCCGACGATGTCCTGCCGCCGCTGACCCCCTATGCCGTGATGCGCGTGGGCAAGGTGGCGCTTCTGCCCTTCTTTCTGCCGGGCGATGCGGCGATGGGGGATGCTCTGCGCGGACTGGGCGGCAAACGTGCGGCCGTGCTTCTGGCCAACCATGGACCGGTCGTGGCCTCCAGGGATCTGGAGGCCGCCGTTTTCGCGATGGAAGAGCTGGAGGAAACCGCGAAGCTTGCGCTTTTGCTGCGCGGACATTCGCCCCGCGCCCTGACGCAGGATCAGATCGGCGCGCTTGTCCGTAAATTCGATCTGGAGTGGGACTGATGCGCTATTCCGCCAATCTCGGCTTTCTCTTTACCGATCTGCCCCTGCCGAAAGCGATCCATGCCGCGAAACAAGCGGGCTTTGACGCTGTGGAATGCCACTTTCCCTATGACGTGCCCGCGGCTGAAGTGGCGCAAGCCCTGCGCGACACCGGTCTGACCATGCTGGGTCTGAACACATGGCCGGGTGACAAGGCGGCAGGTGATTTTGGCTTGGCCGCCTTGCCGGGGCGGATGGATGAGGCCCGCGCCGCCATCTCTCAGGCTGTGGATTACGCCGTGGCCACGGGTACGAAAGCCGTGCATGTCATGGCCGGGCGCACCGATGGCGGTGACGCCGCAGAGGATACGTTTCGCGCCAACCTCGCCCATGCCTGCGACCTTGCCGCGCCGCATGGGATCACGATCCTGATCGAGCCGATCAATACCCGCGATGTTCAGGGATATCACCTGTCCCGCACCGATCATGCCGCGCGGATCATCGCCGCGCTGGACCGGCCCAACCTCAAGCTCATGTTTGACTGCTATCACATGCAGATCATGCAGGGTGACCTTGCCACGCACCTGCACGACCTGATGCCGGTGATCGGCCACATCCAGATCGCAGCCGTTCCCGACCGGGGCGAGCCGGATCAGGGAGAAGTCGATTATCGCTGGCTGCTGCAGCATCTGGCGGGGCTGGATTATGACGGGTTTGTCGGTGCCGAATACCGCCCCCGTGCGGGAACCGACGCTGGGTTGGGCTGGCTGGAGCATTTTCGCACCTGAACCGGGCTATCCTGCGCCCGCGGTGGCCGCATCAAGGTGACGCCCCCGGTGGTCATGGAACCATGAAACTGCGGCTTTGTTCCGATGCCAGACGCCACCGACCGCCTTTGGTCGCCGTCTCCGCCTCGGATGACTTCAGGTAGCGCCCATCTTTTCCGCAACATCGGCCATGATCTTGTCAGCCGCCTTGTGGCGCACGGGGCCATAACCACGGATCTCTTGCGCAGCCCTCAGCAGGTTCCGGCTGACTTCGGGGTTTGCCGCGTCGAACGTCTTCTCGACATGGGTGATCACCCCGTCGAACCAGACGATCAACTGCCGATCAAGCTTGCGATCCGCGCCAAGCGCGAAAGGATCAAAGGCGCTGCCCCGCAAACCTTTCATCCGCGCAAGCAGCTTGAAAACAAGCCGCATCCAGGGACCGAAGGCACGCTTGTTCGGACGCCCGCGCGCATCGCGCCCCAAGGGGAGCAATGGCGGAGCAAGGTGATATTTCACCTTGAAATCACCCTCGAACGCCTCTGCGAGCTCGGCCTCGAACGTCCCGTCGGTATGCAGCCGCGCAACCTCGTATTCATCCTTGTAAGCCATCAGCCGGAACAGGGATTTCGCGGCTTCGATCACCAGATCATCCCCCGCATGCGGCAGGGCAGCGCGCAGATGGGCGATACGATCGGTGAACCGGCGGGCATAAGCGGCATCCTGATAATGCGTCAGGAAATCAGCGCGATGTGCCACCAAGGCATCGAGGGTATCGGGCGCCAACGGCGCATCCGTCAGGTAGCGCGCCAAGGCTTCTGGCCGCACGGCCATGATCCGGCCAAGGTCGAAGGCCGTGCCGTTCTTCTCGACCGCCACGCCATTCAACAGGATCGCCTGTTTCAAGGCAAGTTCGCTGACCGGCACAAGGCCCCGCTGATAGCCCGCACCCAGTAGCATCATGTTGGCGAAAACAGCATCCCCCATCAAACGCTCGGCGGCGATATTGGCATCAAAGGCGATCACGTTTCCATCGCCCACGGTCTTGCGGATCAAGGCTTCGCGGGCGTCGATCTTCAGGTCTGCATCCCGATGCAGCACCAGATCACCCGTCGGCATTTCGGCGCGGTTCAGAACAACCGCAGTTCCCCGCCTGTAATGAAGCGATGCCTTCGGCGCGGAGCAGACCACGGCATCACAACCGATAACTGCATCGGCGGCTCCAGCCTCGATCCGGACCTGATGGATGGTCTGCGGTGTCGCGCCAATGCGCACATAGCCCAGAACCGTTCCGAACTTCTGCGCAAAACCGGTGAAGTCCAGAACGCTGGCGCCCTTGCCCTCAAGATGCGCGGCCATGGTGATCAGGGCCCCGATGGTCACAACACCTGTGCCGCCCACGCCTGCCACCAGCAGGTTGAACGGCTTTGTCAGATCGGCAAGCACCGGATGCGGCAGGTCCGCCATCAGCGCGCCAAGGTCAAGACCGGCGGGTTTCGGTTTGCGCCGCTGCCCCCCCTCGATTGTCACAAAGCTTGGGCAGAACCCGTTGAGGCAGGAAAAATCCTTGTTGCAGCTGGACTGGTTGATCTTGCGCTTGCGGCCCAATTCCGTCTCGCGCGGCTCGACGCTCAGGCAATTGGACTCCAGCGAACAATCCCCGCAGCCTTCGCAGACCAGCGGATTGATCATCACGTGTCGGGCGGGATCCTCCATCGTGCCGCGCTTGCGGCGACGGCGTTTCTCGGTGGCGCAGGTCTGCTCGTATATCAGGACCGAGACGCCCTTCACCTCGCGTAAGTCGCGCTGCAACGGATCAAGCGCAACGCGATCATGAAAGGTCGTGCCGACAGGGAAATCCCCATGCCTGAACTTCTGCGGGTCATCCGAGACAAGTGCGATCCGCTCGACCCCTTCGGCGCGACAGCTTTGCGCAATGGCCGCCGGGCTGACCGGTCCGTCCACGGGCTGTCCTCCGGTCATGGCGACCGCGTCGTTATAAAGGATCTTGTAGGTGATGTTCGCCTTCGCCGCGACAGCCTGCCTTATGGCGAGCGAGCCAGAGTGATACCACGTACCCTCACCGAGATTCTGGAAGATATGCCGCTTGCCGTTGAAACGTGATCCGGCGGCCCATGGCACGCCTTCGCCGCCCATCTGGGCATAGCCTACAGTGTTGCGATCCATCCAGCCCGCCATGACGTGACAGCCGATACCGCTGGCGGCCATGCTGCCTTCGGGCAGTTTGGTCGAGGTGTTGTGAGGGCAGCCCGAACAAAAATAGGGCGTGCGCGTGGCCCCCGGCACCGACAACACCGGGGCAGGGGTAGCCGACAGCGCGCGCGCCCTTTCGATCAGACCTTCATCCGGGAAGAAGCGCGCCAGCCGTTCGGCCACGATCGGGACCAACATCAACGGTGTCAGTTCGCCGGTCCAGGGGATCAGCGGCTCACCCGCAGCACGATGCTTGCCGACCATCCTGCACGGCTTGTCGCCCGGCCAGTCATAGAAATACTCCTTGAACTGGCTTTCGATGATGCCGCGCTTCTCTTCGACGACCAGCACCTCTTCCTTGCCCTTCACGAAGGCCAGCGCGTCACGCCGTGCCAAGGGCCACACCATGCCGATCTTGTAGATATCTATGCCAAGACGGCGGCAGGCCGCCTCATCCATCCCCAGCAGACGCAACGCCTCCATCAGGTCAAGATGACCCTTGCCGGTCGTGACGATACCGAAACGCGCGTTGTCGATATCATAGATGCGCCGGTCGATCGGGTTCGCTTCGACAAAGGCTTCGACGGCGGACAGCTTGGCACCGATCCGCGTCTCGATCTCGGGGCTGGGCATATCCGCGCGGCGCACATGCAAACCGCCGGGCGGTGCCACGAAATCCGGCTGGACCAAACGCCGTTCCTTTGGAAGCTCAATGGACTGGGCTGCCTCGACCGTTTCGGAAATTGCCTTGAAACCCACCCAAGTGCCACTGAACCGTGACAACGCAATACCATACGCCCCAAATTCCAGGTATTCCGCGATGCTGGCAGGGTTCAGTGTGGGCATGAACCAGGCCATGAAGGCGACATCCGACTGATGCGGCATGGAGGATGAGACGCAGCCGTGATCATCCCCCGCCACGACAAGAACGCCCCCCATCGGGGACGAGCCATAGGCATTGCCGTGCTTCAACGCATCGCCGGAACGATCCACGCCCGGACCCTTGCCGTACCACATGGAAAAGACGCCCTCGACCTCGCAGGCCGGATCAAGGGCTGCCTGCTGCGCACCCAGAACCGCCGTCGCCCCAAGGTCTTCGTTCACGGCGGGCAGGAAATCGATCCGCTCCTTTTCAAGCCGCGCACGTTGGCGCCACAACTCCATATCAAGCGCCCCCAGCGGGGATCCGCGATAGCCCGAAACGAAACCGGCCGTGTTGCGCCCCGCCGCACGATCGCGCCGGGCCTGATCCAGCATGATCCGGACAAGGGCCTGTGTGCCGGTCAGATAGACACGGCCCGAAACCTGATCATACCGATCTTCCAGCCTGTAGGTTTGAAAATGGGCGGCTTGTGCAGTCATCGGACACTCCTGTACGCCCGACCAAGATCGCATGGATCTAATGAAAATAGCGGTCAGAATGATTGTGATTCGGAAAGATTAATGAGAAGTTGCATCAAATTATTAATAAATGATGAACAAAATTGTCAGATATCGATCCTGTCGACAAACGTATCCTTGCCGCCCTGACGGAGGACAGCCGCATCTCGAATGCGGATCTTGCCGACAGGGTGGGGCTGTCACCATCCTCGTGCTGGCGCAGGGTCAAGGCGCTTGAGGAATGCGGGATCATCCGCAATTACACGATCGCTCTGGATGACGCAAAACAAGGGCTTGGGTTTGGGGCCATTGTCCATGTGCATCTGACCCGGCATGACCCTGATCAACTGGACGCTTTCATCCGCGCGGTGCAGGACCGGCCCGAAATCCGCGCCTGTTACGCAACGACCGGGCAAGCCGATTACCATCTGCATGTCATCTGTGCGGATATCGAGGACTACAATATCTTCCTCGAAAGGTTCCTGTTTCGCATTCCTGCCGTGGCCAGCGCACAGACCAATGTCATCCTGCGGACGATCAAGCAGTGATCAAAGGCTGCCGGAACAGCCGATAATCATGATTATGTTAAATCATGCCCGTCGCGGCGCACCTTGAAACCCCAGCACCTTGCGCTCGCGGCCCAGTGCCTGCATGGCGCTGGCGGCAATGTCGTGCCGTGTCAGACCCGCATCCAGATACATTTCGTCAGGGCTGGCCTGATCGATGAACCGATCCGGCAGCGTCAGGGTCCGCACGGCAAGGCCACGGTCAAAAACACCTGCCGCGGCCAGTTCATGCAAGACCATGGCGCCAAAGCCGCCACGCGATCCCTGTTCCACCGTGATCAGCGCACCATGATTGCGGGCAAGCCGCATCAGCAGATCCAGATCCAGCGGCTTGGCAAACCGGGCATCCGCCAAAGTCACAGACACACCCTCGGCTGCCAGAAGATCGGCCGCCGCCTCGCATTCCGACAGATGGGCACCAAGGCTGAGGATCGCAAGGTCGCTTCCCTCGCGGATGACGCGGCCCTTGCCGATCTCCAGCACCTGGCCCACCTCGGGCAGCACGACACCTGTGCCTGACCCGCGCGGATAACGGAACGCGATCGGTCCCGCGTCATGGGCGGCAGCGGTCGCAACCATATGCACAAGCTCTGCTTCATCAGCGGCGGCCATCACCGTGAAACCCGGCAAGTTGGAAAGGTAAGCGACGTCGAAGGCACCCGCATGGGTCGCCCCGTCGGCCCCCACCAGCCCTGCCCTGTCGATGGCAAATCGCACCGGCAGTCCCTGCAGGGCCACATCATGCACGACCTGATCATAACCTCGCTGAAGGAAGGTGGAATAGATCGCGCAGAATGGTTTCAGCCCGGTGGCCGCCATCCCGGCTGCAAAGGTCACGCCGTGCTGTTCGGCAATGCCCACGTCGAAGACACGCCCCGGAAACCGCTTTGCCATGATATCAAGCCCGGTGCCGTCCGGCATGGCCGCCGTCACCGCGACCACCTTGGGATCACGCGCGGCAATATCGCTCAGCGCCTGGCCGAACACGGCGGTATAGCTGGGGGCGTTGGGCTTGGACTTGACCTGCGTCCCCGAGGGCACGTCGAACTTCGCCACACCATGATATTTGTCACGAGAGGCCTCGGCCGGGGCATAGCCCTTGCCCTTGACCGTGCAGCAATGGATCAGTACGGGCCCGGTCGCCCGTGCGCGCGCGGCACGCAGCACCGGCAGCAGTTGACCCATGTCATGCCCGTTGATCGGCCCGATATAGGTAAAGCCCAACTCCTCGAACAAGGTGCCGCTTGCCGGTTGACCGGTGACCAGCTGACGTGCCCGCTTGGCGCTTTCGCGCATCGGCGGCGGCAGCGCCGCCTCGAACCCTTCGGCCATCTGGCGCAGGGCGGCCAGCGGCTCGTTTGCGTAAAGCCGCGACAGGTAGGACGACATCGCCCCGACCGGCGGCGCGATGCTCATCTCGTTGTCATTCAGGATCACGAACAGCCGCCGCTTTTCATGGCCTGCGTTGTTCAGCGCCTCATAGGCCATGCCTGCGCTGATCGACCCGTCACCGATCACGGCAATCGCATCGCCAGTCGGCTGGCCCATGTCGCGCCCCACGGCAAAGCCAAGCGCCGCCGAGATCGAGGTGGAACTATGCGCTGCACCGAAGGGATCGAATTCGGACTCGCTGCGCTTGGTGAAGCCCGACAGCCCGTCCTTCTGGCGCAGACTTGTCATGCGGTGACGGCGACCGGTCAGGATCTTGTGGGGATAGCATTGATGCCCGACATCCCAGATCAGCTTGTCCATCGGCGTGTTGAACACCGCATGGATCGCCACGGTCAGTTCGACCACCCCCAGGGATGACCCCAGATGCCCACCCGTCTGGGCCACGGACCGGATCACCTCGGATCGTAGCTCCTGCGAAAGCCGGGCCAGTTCATCATCGGAAAACCGCTTGAGATCCGATGGACCCGCGACGCGATCCAGAAGGGGCGTTTCGGTTGGGATATGGGACTGGGTCATCAGAGCCTCCCGCTCTTGAAACAAAAGACGCCACACCAGGTGTCCCCGGTGTGGCGCCCAGGTCCTGTAGCCAACAGGAAGGGAACCGGGGTGTTGAAGCCCCGTGTTCGGATCGCGTGGCGCGAACGACACGATCCGAACATGGCTAAGGAATGGGCGGAGGGGAGTCCGCCCGTCCCTTATTCGTAGACCGGCGTACCCGAGGTCGTGGCCAGCTCTGGCCAATCCGCGATCACGTTGGTCCCTTGCAGCGGCTGCTGATAGCCCTGATGGCAGGTCTTGCAGGCTGCTTTCGGCGCGTCGCCATAGATCGGTCCCAGACGATGTTCGGGATACTGATCCTGAAGCGGCACGAGGTAGTCGTTGTTCAACTCCTGCACCATCGCGATACCCAGCGAAGCGGTGCCCCACTGCGGTGTCACCTGGCCGGGGTCATAGAAGGCGCGGCTGTTGTGACAGAACACGCAATTCACACCCAGCGAGTTCGAGAAGTAGTTCATCAGCGAATAGGTCCGTTCGGTCTGCTGGATCAGCGGATCGCCCGGTTGGTTCTTCACGCGGCTTTCAAGATCGTGAACCGCGATGGTCTCATACTCCAGCAGGTACTTCTCCAGCGCATCCGACGGCAGCGATGTCGACTGGCTGATGCTGGTCGCGCGGTTCTGATTGGCGGACCAGCCGGCCACGGATTCGTTCACCGGCGTGATCTTGAACCAGATGTTGCTGGGCACGTTCTGGCCACGGTGGCAGGTCATGCAGGTCACACCGACCTGCTTGTTGGCATTCACGTGACCATCCCAGTTCTCGTTGATGTTCTGGGTCATCTGGATCATCCGGCGAGCGACAATCTTGGTATAGAGATTGTCCTCACCATAGGTCTCAAGGTCACCATCACCGTGGCAATAGGCACAGCCCTGGTCAGGGGCCACCCATTCGGTCATCGCAGCCATCAGCCGGTTGAAGTTGGCATCTGTCAGACCACCCAGAACCTGGACGTTCTTGTAGATGTTCCCGGCCAGTTCCTCGCCCGCTTCCGGAATGATCGGATCATTTGCGAGGATCAGCTCGATCGCAGGATCGGGCGTCGCCAGATCGGCCTTGGTTTCGGGAACCGACATGCCGGTTCCGCGCGGGCCAGTCTGCATGCTGTCTGTTGCAAAGGGTTGCCCCCATGTCACCAGAAAGGCCGCAACGAAGATCGCCCCTCCTATCGCCCCGACAAGAATGCCGGGGCCATAGATATCTTTCGGATTCTTGCGATTCCAGTCATCAAACCACTTGGGAAGCATCTCAATTCTCCTGTCCGATGAAGGCTTCGTAAGACCCGTAATCGGCATACCCGTAAGAGCCGTCATACATGGGCGCGAAGTTGTGCTCCTGAGCCCAGATGAACCAGTTGTCCACGACCGTACCGGTCAGCAGGATACCGATGCCACCCGTGATCGGGGTCAGCACGGCAAACCACCAGGCCCAGCGGTGGATACCTTCCATCGTGGCATTGAAGCCCATGGTCCAGCGCCAGAACAGCGCCGCGCGTTCGGTTGCGGTGCCGCGGTCGTAGATCTGCTCTAGTTCGCGGTCGCCGCCGAAACGGGTGACGGCCAGGATGGTTGCGCCATGCATCGCGAACAGCAGGACGGAACCATAGAGGAAGACGATCGAAAGGCAGTGGAACGGGTTGTAGTAGAGGTTCCCGTAGCGGATCGAGAACGCCGTGGTCCAGTCGAGGTGCGGGAAGATACCGTAAGGCACGGCCTCGGACCAGCTGCCCATCAGGACAGGACGAAACAGACCCAGCACAAGGAACAACCAGATCGCCGAAGCAAAGGCCCAGGCCACGTGCTTGCCCATCTTGTGCTGCTGCGCCAGCAGGTAGGACCGCAACCACCAGGTCATCACCGACACCAGCAGGAAGAACGAGGAGATGATGTACCAGCCCCCGTCATTCAGCGGCGGCATGGACAGGCCATGCTCCGGTCCCGGCGGCTCCAGTGCCAGCCAGAACAGCTGCCGCAGGAACTCGGGGATCGACCAGCCGACTTGCGCCAGCATGTTCAGACCCACGATGTTGAACCACAAAAGACCGGTGGCAAGGCTGATCATCCCTGTCCAGCCCAGGAAGACCGGACCGATCTGCGCGTTGCCGATCCAGCCAACCAACTGGCTGAAGAAGGGCTTGCCGATCCGCTCTTCCTTCATGTTGTTTTCGTTGTCCATACCCCATTCGACTGGGCCCTGGACCTGCACTTGCGTGAATATGTTCTGATATTCAGCCATGATTACAATCCTACCTGAGAGGGCCAAATCGGCAGTTCAAGCCACCAGTTCCACCATTCGGGCCAGCCCTTGGTCCAGACGGGTCCAGAGATGATGATGCAGACCGCCGACCAGAAACCTGCGTTCAGCGCCAGCAGCAGACCAACACGGTGGATGCCCAGCGTGCCGACCGAGTAGCCGATGAAGTCACGGAAGAACGTGTCCTCGTTGTCCGGGCCCTGAGCTTCGGTGCCCTTTTCGGGGTTGGCCGCGCTCAGCACCAAGGCACCATGCAGCGCCAGTGCCAGGGTGGTGGTGAAGAAGAAGGTCACCGCCAGCATGTGCGCCGGGTTGTAATGGAAGTGCAGATAGGCATAGCCGGTGTTGCTGACCCAATCGAGGTGGCTGAAGATCCCGTAGGGGAAGCCATGCCCCCAGGCGCCCATCAGAAGCGGGCGGAAGATCACCAGTGTCACATAGGCCAGAATGGCAAAGCTGAAGGCGAAAGGCACATGATAGCCCATCCCCAGTTTTCGGCAGATTTCAACCTCGCGCAGGGCCCAGCTGATGAAGGCGCCGGTTGCGCAGAATGTGATGATCTGCCAGAGCCCCCCCTCCATGAGGGGAGCCATGCCCAGACCGTAAGACAGGTCGGGCGGTGCGATATTGATCAGCCAGGGATTGAACGTGCCTTGTTGGGACGCTCCCCAGAAAATCAGAATGGTGCCTAACAGGGCGAAAAACGCTGTCGTCACTCCAAAGAAGCCCACGTAAAACGGGCCTACCCAGAAATCGAACAGATCGCCGCCGATCAACGTCCCACCACGGACGCGATATTTTTTCTCGAAGCTGAGCAACGCCATCTTCTGTCTCCGCGTTTGGCGGCTCGTCTGTTCAGACCGCAAGCCGTCGATGGATTTCGGTTTGCCGCGGGCAGGCCACGCCTGACGTGCCCGCAGCTGTCTTGATGTCACTCGACTGGTTGTCACCCGTCCCCCGGAAAGGGGAGTGGATCACATCGCTGCTTTTTGGGCTGCCAGCTCGAACCAGTTGAAGTGTTCCGTGCTCAGCAGGACGAGGTGAATCATCGCTGCAAGCAGGAAGAGGAAGACACCCTGTGCAACAAACACACGGCGCGGATCGAAGATGAGCCAGATCTTGTAGAATTTAGCCATTTTTCAATCCTTCCTCAGAACCAGGGGCGCCAAATGAACACGGCCAGGTGAGCAACCACGGCCACGGCTGAAAACAGCCAAAGCCCGCTCATGTAGACCGAGTGCAGTTCCTGCGCCTGCTCGTCCGTAAGACCTGTGAAAGACAGGTCAGATTTATCAGCCATTTACTTTCCTCCGGAATGTAAAGGTGACGCCGCGCACCCCGCGGCCGGGTCCTTTGGGGTGCAAGCGCCCCTCCGGCTCTGACCATCCTTCCGAATGGTCAGATCTCGTGTTCGGCTGTCTGCCGCGCCGCCCGAAGGCAGGATATGCAGACCGATCCCCATGGATCAGGCCGAGAAAATCATGGGCGTGATGATCCGCGCCTGGCTCCAGGCACGGGCCACGGGGCCCTTTTCGGGGATGCGCCCGCCCTTCAGCAACGCCAGCGCCCAGGTCAGGGTGGCCAGCGGAAGGGTCGCCACGAAGATCACACCGAAATAGACCATGAACTCGGTCCGGGGCGGTTTGTGGCTGCGGGTCATCGGGGTATTGGATGTTGCATCTGTCATGACAGATCTCCTTTCGCCTCTGGGCCTGGCGCAGGGCGCGCAAGGTCGGGATTGAGTGCCTGGACGGTTTCAAGCACGACGCGTTCGGCGCCTTGCGCCAGCGCGGCGCGCTCTGCTTCGTCCCGCAGGGTCTTCGCCGCCGAAATCCGGGTCAGCACCGGATGGCGCGCCACGATACGGTCAAGAGCGGCTTGCGCATCGGCATCCCAGGGGAAGTCGCGGCGCAGGGTCGTGGGTGTCGCCTCGGCGGCGTCCATCACGCTCGCCAGAGGCAGGATATGGAACAGCGCATCGAACAGCCCGTTGCACACTTCCTGCAAAAGATAGGTCGCCCCGGCGTAGCCCATCATCGGCGTGCCGGTGTGCCGCCGGATCGCGGCACCGGGGAAAGACGCCGGGATGAAGGCGGGGCTTGGACCATGCCCGCCTTTCATTTCGGCCAGGTACATCTTTTCGTTGATGCTGCCCAAAACGATCAGCGGGCGTTTCTGATGCATCAGCGCCTTCACCTCGACGTTGTTCGTCTTGGTTCCTGCAACACGGGCCACGGCAAAGGCGCAGGGGAAACCCAGATCGCCTTCAAGGAAATGGCGGATCCCGCGGGCGTAGGTTTCATTCGCCACGACGGCGAAGCTGGCGGTGGCAAAGAAATCCTGCGTCACGCTGCGCCACAGATCCCAAACCGGCTTGATCGTCGAATGCTTCTCGCGCGCGATGAACGGCTCTGGATCCAGACCCAGCATCTCGCCCAGCTTGCGCAGGAACTTCGTTGTGCTGTCCACACCGATCGGCGCTTGCAGGTAAGGCTTGCCAAGGCATTCGCACAGGCCGCGACCGAATTCGCGATACATGCAGATGTTCACATCCGCATTCACCAGATTGCGCATCTCGGCCACATGACTGCCAAGCGGCATGACCATGTTGACCTCGGCCCCGATCCCTTCGACCAGACGCCGTATTTCCGCCAGATCGGACGGCATGTTGAACACGCCATACATCGGCCCAAGGATGTTCGCGCGCGGGGCAGCCCCTTCCTCGCGTTTCTTCTCGGGCGGCATCCGACCCTTCGTCATGCCGAACTCGGTGAAGATCCAAGTCATCGCGCGATCCGCACTTTGCCATTGATCCTCGTCAATCGTGCGCGGCAGGAACCGCTGGATATTCGTGCCCTGCGGGGTGACACCGCCACCGATCATCTCGGCGATCGAACCTGTCACGACCACGGCAGGAAGCGCCGGATCAAGCGTGCCCCAGGCGCGTTTCATCGCATCCTCGGTGCCCGATCCCATCTCGCCTTCGCCCAGCCCGGTCACGACAATGGGCAATTCATGCGGCGGCAGCGCGTCGGTGTAATGCAGCACCGAGGTCACGGGCAGGTTCTCGCAACCCACGGGACCATCGATCACCACCTGCAAACCTTTGGTGGCGCAGAAGGCATAGACAGCACCCCAATATCCGCCCGCGCGGTCGTGGTCCTGGATCAGCATGCCCGGCCCTCCCCACGCTGGGGGGCTGTCTGCCGGTGGATATTCAGGGAAATGGCCATCAGATCATCTCCTCGGCCTTGGCGGCGCGTGCCGCTTTGTCGAGTTTCTTCTGATGCAGCGCGCGGAAATCGGGGCGCAGGTTGGGGCTGCCCTCCCAGATCCCGGCGGTATCGCCGGTGCCGACGCCTTCGAAGAATTCCTTCATATGCTCCATCCGGTCCTTGCCCGCGATGGCGGCATTGACCACCTCAGCCAACGACCCGGCCCCGGCAGGTCCCATAAGGGGGCGCGCGGAAATCAGGTTGGTGAAATAAAGGCCGGGGATCGCAAGCTCCTTGGCCTTCTGCACAACCGGAGTCGTGCCGATCGCCAGATCGGGGCGGATCGCCTCCATCGCTGCGCAGTCATCTTCCAATGATGCGCGGAATTTCACCGTCACACCCTTGGCGCGCAGCCATGCCGCATCCTCGGCGGACCATGGTGTTTTCGGGCAGGCCGTGCCGACGTAAGGCACGTTCGCGCCGCTTTCGATCAACAGGCGCGCCACCAGCAATTCGCTGCCCTCATACCCGCTGAGGGTGATGGTCCCGTTGATCGGTGCCCCGGACAGGGCCGCCTTGATCGCGGGCAGGAACATGTTCTGCGCGGCGGCAACTTTGTCGGCAGGCAGATTGAACACCTCGCCAATCGCCGCCAGCCAGCGCGCGGTGCCGTCGTGGCCCACGGGGGCGGACCCCACAACCGGACGGCCCGCGGCCTGAAATTCACGCACAGCTGCCGTGTAGAACGGATGGATGGCCGCCACCGCGCCGCAATCCAGCGCGGCATAAAGTTCGCGCCATTCACGGCAGGGCACGACCGGCCCGACGGCCAGACCCATAGGGGCCAGCATCGCGCCGATCATCATCGGATCGGCGGGGAACATCTCGCCCAGCAGGGTCACGGTGGGGCGATCCGACTTGCCACCCGCAGGGGCGGCGACAGGACCGGCCTTGATCTCCTTGCGCGCGTAATTCAGCATCGCGCCGGCCAGGACATCCTTGGCCTCGGCATGGGTGGGGATACCAAACCCCGGCACATCAATACCCACGATCCGCACGCCGTTGATTTCCTCGGGCAGCAGACGCAGCGGCACGCCGCTTGCAGTGGGAACACAAAGGTTGGTCACGACAACCGCATCGAACTGATCCGGGTCGGCAAGTTCGTGCACCGCATCGCGGATATCCTCGAACAGTTTGCCGGTGACAAGGGATTCCGAATTGAAGGGCACATAGCCCACCGACCGACGCGCGCCGTAGAAATGCGACACGAAGGTCAGGCCGTAAACACAGCAGGCCGACCCCGACAGGATCGTCGCGACCCGCCGCATCCGCAGGCCGACACGCAGCGACCCGAAGGCGGGGCACATGCTTTGCGGCTGATCATGCGGACCTTTCGGATAGTCGGCCGCATAGCGATCAAGGATCTCGGACTGGCCAGCCATGCGCGCGGCCGCCTCCATCTCCGAGGCTCCGGCATGGCATCCCTGACCGTCCTGCGGCAGGGCTGTGCCTTGCTCTTGGACCGGGTCAGCTTTTCCCAGGATCACATCAGCCTGTGCGGCGGTGTCATATGTGACTTCATCGGTCATGCGGGCTTCTGTTCAGTCAGGTTCTGGGGTTGCTGCGGTGTGGCAAGGCGCTTGAGCAGCGCGTCCCACTTGGAAAGCTGATCGAGGTCAAACATCGTCGTACACCACCTCGAGAGAGGGTTTCGGCTGCGCGTTCGATCCGCGCATGTCCATGTCTGTCGCAGGAACCAGCTGGTAATCGCCGCCGGTGTCCTTGGCATCGAACAGGCCCAGCAGACCATCCTGATCCAGCGGCTTCGGCCGCACCGGAGGGGCCACGCCAACAGCCTCGGCCAGTTGCGCGAACAAGCCGCCCCACTGCGATTCCATTGTGCCGACAATCTGGTAATTGGCCGATTTCTTGCGAAGATCGTCATCTTGCGGGATCGCCGCCAGAACCGGGATATTCACCGCCTTGGCAAAGGCCTGCGCCTCGCCAGTGCCGTCATCCTTGTTGATGACAAGACCGGCCACCCCGACATTGCCACCCAGCTTGCGGAAATATTCCACCGCCGAACAGACGTTGTTGGCGACATAGAGCGATTGCAGGTCGTTCGATCCGACAAGGATCACCTTCTGCGCCATGTCGCGGGCAATCGGCAGGCCAAAGCCACCACAGACCACATCACCCAGGAAATCCAGCAGGACATAGTCGAAGTCCCAGTCATGAAAGCCCAGCTTCTCCAGCAACTCGAAGCCGTGGATGATGCCCCTGCCCCCGCAGCCGCGCCCCACTTCTGGGCCGCCCAGCTCCATGGCGAAGACACCGTTGCGCTTGAAGCAGACATCCCCGATCGCCACTTCCTCGCCCGCCAGTTTCTTGCGGGTCGATGTCTCGATGATCGTGGGGCAAGCCTTTCCCCCGAACAGCAGGCTGGTCGTGTCGGATTTCGGATCACAGCCGATCAGCAGGACGCGCTTGCCCTGTTCGGCCATCATGCAGGACAGGTTGGCCAGCGTGAAGCTTTTGCCGATCCCACCCTTGCCGTAGATCGCGATGATCTGCGTCTTGCTGGTGGGTTCGCCCTGCGGCACCTCCAGCGTCGGTTCCTCATGCGCTTCGTCACGCAGGCGGCGGTCGAAGTCCTTCAGATTCGGTACATCGTCTTTCACGCTGCGTCCTTCCAGTTTAGGATCATTTTCAGACAGGCCGGATCGTCGAAGGCTGTCCGGTAGGCAGAGGGCGCATCCTTGGCGGCGGCCTGATGCGTGATCAGCCCCGCCAATGACAATGCTCCATTCTCGACAAGCGCCCGCGTGGCGATCAGGTCATCGCGCGCCCATTCGGCCGCGATGCGAAACCGGGCCTCTTTCATGAAGGCAGGCGGAAAGGCAAAGCTGAGAGGGTCGGTATAGAAACCGGCCAGCACGATCTCACCACCCTTGCGGATGCGGGTAACCAGCTCGTTCAGCAAGGCGCCGTTGCCCGATGCATCGTAGATCGCACCATAGTCACGGCGCGGATCATCCTGCGGCGCAATCACCTGGTAGCCTGTGGCGCCGTTGCGGCGATCCGCATTGACCTCCCAGACCGTTGGCGCAGGCGCACCGGCTGCGATCGTCAGACGCGCCAGCAACCGGCCAAGCACACCGTGCCCGATGATCAGATCCGGCACCGCCTTGTCCAATCCGGCCATCGCGTGGCGCGCGGTGGCGGCAAGCGCCAGCAAGGCGCCTTCGGCCCCTAGGCCCGCATCGATTCGCGTCACACGATCCGCAGCCGTCACGACACGGCGCGCCGCCCCACCGAACAGCCCGAAGGCATCGCGATAGCAACTGGCGCCCGGCACGAAGACATGATCGCCAACACGGTAACCGGTATCTGCTCCGGCCTCGACAACTTCGCCCGCCGCCTCATAACCCGGCACCAGCGGATAACCCATGCCGGGGAATGGCGGCATCTGGCCAGACCAGAACAGCTTTTCGGTGCCTGTGGAAATTCCCGAATGGGCAACCTCGACCACAAGGTCGGACGCCGAGGGATCTGTCAGATCAAGACATTCCACCGACAGGTCGCGGGGACCGTTCAGAAGGACTGCGTGTGTCTGCATCATCCCCTCCTGTCGTTACGGAATCCGAGCGGGAAAGACTCGGATCGAGTGGTGTCGTTATCTGTCAGTTTAATGTTACAGGCCAAACTGTCAACATAAATGGACAGTTTCGATGCAAGCTTGTCAGAGGGGTTTCACGCAGGTGACGACAGAGGTGACAAACGGGCGAAGCGGAGTCGGCGCCTTGCACTGAATGAAACCTGCCTGCGCGCAAAGTCGCGCGATTTCCTGAGAGGATCGCGTTTTTCCAGTCCGCATCGCCATCGTGTAGAAGGCAAAATAGACATCCCCGGCACGCTCTGGCGCCACGCCACCCGACATCGGTTCGGACACGATCAAGCGACCACCGGGCGGCAGACTGTCAAATATTTTGGACAGAAGGCTTCGCACCGTGTCATCCGAATGGTCGTAGAGCACGCGGATCAGCGAAATCGCATCCGCACCATACGCAAGCGAATCGCTACGGAAGGACCCGCCATGAACCGACAGGCGCCCGCCCTGCCCCGCAGCGTCAAACCGTGCCAAGGCACCGGGCACGACATCGGGCAGATCGAACACCCTCAGATCAAGCTTGGGATAGGCCTGCGCGACCGCCAGCGCGAACGCACCCGAACCACCACCCACATCCATCAGGCAACGGACATCCGAAAGATCGACCATGCGCAGCGTATCCTGCGCCACAAGCGCCTGGCTGTCGGCCATCAGATCGGAATAGGTCCGCGTCACCTTGGGATCGACGTCACCGCGCGCGCCAAAGACATAGGGCCAGAATTCGGCAAGCTCGGTATCCACTTCACCACGCAGCAGCGAAACCGGATCCTCCATGTCGCGATAAAAGGCGCGGTGATGCAGGATCATCGCCTCAAGACCGGGCACACCCAGAAGCGCTGCACCCTTTCGGGCCAGCGCGAAGCGGCCATCCCTTTGTCTGCGGATCAACCCGAGGGCGGCCGCGGCCTGCAGCAGAATCTCCATCCGCTCTGGCACTATGCCGGCCTCATGCGACAAACCGGCGGCACTGCGGGATCCATCCATCAGACGATGGAGAACCCGCAACTCGACAATCGCCATCAGCACCTGAGACTGCACGAACCCTGACACGATGTCGAACATCTCGGCGCCTTCACGCCGGGCCAATCGACGGGTCAGGGGAAAATGACTTGCCCATGCCTGAAAGGACGGGCGAGCAACCAACCTGTTGAACCACCCCTTCAGGCGCGGCCTGGTACGGTGCGGCATATCGGGGCCGGTGGCCGCATCGCTCATGGCATCACCGCGCGCTGCGGGCCGGGGCAACGGGGGTCAGGCGCTCGGCCTGCTTGCGCACCATCTCGGCCAATTGCGCCTCACCGGGGCAGGACGGGATAGAGGCGATTGCACCGCCCAGAATATCCTTGAGCCGCCTGATCGCACCATCCACACCCAGAGCGGCAACCGCATTGGGACGGCCATGCAGGTCATCCTGACCCACCGGCTTGCCAAGCGTCTCGGCATCGTAAAGCGTGTCGCGCAGATCGTCGGCCACCTGAAACGCCTCTCCGATCCGGGCACCCAGTTCAAACCACGGCTCCGCCTCTTGGCCTGCAGCAATGGCACCCATCTGGGTCGCGGCAATGAAAAGCGCGCCGGTCTTGGATCTGTGATAGGCGGACAGATCGATCTGCGCTTCGCTTTCCCAACCCTGACCCGCGCAGATGCCGTTGGGCATCCCGGTCTGCCGCGCCAGCGTCAGAACCAGTTCGGCGCAGCGCATCGGATCATGGCTGGCCTCGCGCGCCAGAACCTCGAAGGCCAGAACGATCAGACTATCGCCGGCAAGAACGGCAAGCGGCTGCGAAAAGGCGCGATGCACCGATGGCTTGCCGCGCCGCATGTCCGCATCGTCGAAACAGGGCAGATCATCGTGGACAAGACTGGCGCAATGAATCAGCTCAAGGGCGGCGGCGGCCGCATCCGAAAGGGCTGGCTTGTCATCGCCGCAGGCCATCGCGACGGACATCAGGATCGTGGGCCGGATACGCGCCCCGCCAGGAGAGGTGGAATAATCCAGAGCCGCCGACAGCTGTGCGGGGGCAACCCCACCCCGGCCTATGGCAATGGCGCGGCAAACGGCGGCGTCAATTCGTGAATGCAAGCTCATGACACCGGCCCTTTCGCCAATATGTCAGTTTTTACCGACACCAATGTGTAAATCATACTGGACAGTTTGCATCCATGAGTCAACAATCCTGCAAGAGGTTTCAGATATGCCAAACGTTCCCCACGGTCCCGCCAACAGGATCATCGTCATCGGCGCCGGCATCGCGGGCATTGCAACGGCCTTGCGGCTGTCAGGTTTCGCGCGCGAAACCTCGCAAGAGATCCGCGTGCTTGATCGGCTTGCCGCACCTGGCGGCAAGATGCGCACGTTGCCATCAAAGGCGGGTCCCATCGATGCAGGGCCAACCGTGCTGACGATGCGGCATGTCTTCGACGACTTGCTGGCCTCTGTCGGCGAACGGCTTGAAGACCATGTCACATTGATTCCGCAGGATATTCTGGCGCGACACTGGTGGCCGGACGGCAGCAGTCTGGACCTTCACGCCAACCCCGAGGACAGCGCCGCCGCGATCCGCGCCTTTTCAGGCGGGAAATCGGAACGGGAGTTTCACGCCTTCAATCGTCGCGCAGCTCAATTGTTCAAGGCATTCGACGCGCCGATGATGCAGGCGGCGGAACCAAGCCTGTCTTCCCTGACATCGCATGTGATGCGCAATCCGGCCCTGATTCCAGCCATGGCGCCACAGTCCAGCCTTGCAGACATGCTGTCGCGGCAATTCAGCGATCCGCGTCTTGCACAGCTTTTCGGCCGCTATGCCACCTATGTCGGCGGCTCTCCCTATCGTTCGCCCGCGATCCTCGCGCTGATCTGGCAGGCCGAGGCCGGTGGCGTCTGGTGCGTCAAGGGCGGCATGCATCAACTGGCAAAGTCCCTTGCCCTTCTCGCGCAAGCACGCGGCGTGGTGTTTTCCCATGGTGCGCATGTCACGCGGATTGAGGCCACGGGTGGACAGGTGCGCGCTGTGCACTTGGCCGACGGCGAAAGAATCGCGGCCGATGCGGTTGTGTTCAACGGTGACCCGCGGGCGCTGGCGACCGGGTCGCTTGGTCCGGATGTCGGGGATGTGGCGCCAACAACGCGCAACAGCGCCCGCAGCCTCTCCGCCAGGGTCTGGTCATTCGCGGCAAAGCCGTCCGGCCCAGATCTTGTCCATCACAACGTCTTCTTCAGCGCCAATCCGCGAGCGGAATTCGCGGCCCTGGAACAGGGTCGGAACCCCGACGCGCCCACGCTTTACATCTGTGCCGAAGATCGGGGACAGGGCAGCCCCCTGCCCGACCTTGAACGCTTTGAAATCATAGCGAACGCCCCACCGATCACTGGCCCCACATCGACCCTCGAGGATTTTCCCGCATGTCAGACGCAGACTTTTCAGACACTCGCCCGTTTCGGTCTGACCTTCGATACCCAGCCGGGGCCCGAAGCGCTGACGACACCTCAGGGCTTCGACCGTCTTTTTCCCGCCTCGACCGGATCCCTCTACGGGCAGAGCCCGCACGGCATGATGGCGGCCTTCCAGAGGCCGACAGCGCGGACACAGATCCGCGGGCTTTACCTGGCAGGCGGGGGGACGCATCCGGGGGCGGGCGTTCCGATGGCAACCCTCTCCGCGCGGCACGCAGCCGAGGCGATCTTGAAAGACCTTTCTTCAACATCGAGGTCCCGCCAAATGGCTATGCCTGGTGGTATGTCGACGGCATAAGCGAAGACGGCAGCCGCGCCGTTTCCGTGATCGGCTTCATCGGGTCGGTTTTTTCACCATGGTATCGCTGGTCGGGTCGGCGCGACCCGGCAAATCACTGCTGCATCAACGTGGCCACCTATGGACCGGGCGGGCGCTTTACCATGACGGATCGCGGCCGGTCCGCCCTGCGCCAGACCGCGTCCCGGCTTGAGGTCGGACCCTCGATGATGCGCTGGGATGGCGAGGCGCTGATCATCGACATCGACGAAGTGTCGGGCCCGCCCATCATCAGCAGGGTGCGCGGACAAATCAGGGTAAAACCTTCGGCCATCACCGGTGTCGAACTGCCTTTAACGCCGGATGGCGCCCATGTCTGGCGCCCCTTTGCACCCACCTCGACCATCGAGGTCGAACTGAACAGTCCCGGCTGGCAGTGGCAGGGCCACGGCTATTTCGATGCGAATTTCGGCACCCGTGCGCTTGAGGATGATTTCACCTACTGGACATGGGGGCGCTATCCGACACATGCAGGAAGCACGTGTTTTTACGATGCGACGCGTCTTGATGGCAGCGAACTTGCGGCAGGCATTCAGTTTGACGCAGACGGCGCTGCGCGGCTGATCCCCCTGCCCCCCAAGACGAAAATGCGGCGCAGCCTTTGGGCCGTGGCGCGGGAAACACGCGCCGATCCCGGCTATCAGCCGAAGCAGGTCAAGAACATGCTGGATGCGCCTTTCTACAGCCGCTCAGCGGTCAGGACTCAGCTGGATGGCGTGGAGACAGTAGGGGTTCACGAGGCGCTGGACCTCAGGCGCTTCCGCAGTCCACTGCTCAAGCCGATGCTGGCCGTGCGGGTACCCCGGCGACCGAACTGGGCCTTTCAGGATTGATCAGGCGCTCCGCGCGACAGCCGGGTTCAGGCGCCAGACAGAGGCGTTCAGCGCAGCGGCAATCGTGACCCACAGCAGATAGGGCGCGAAAAGAAGCCCTGCGACCCAATCCACCTGCCACAGCGCGATCATCGCGCCAAGCACGGCCAACCAGAGGGCCACGATCACGACAAAACCCAACCGGATTTTCTTGAGCCCGAAGAACACCGGCGTCCAAAGCCCGTTCAGCGCGATCTGCAAGGCCCAAAAGGCCATCGCGTATTGGCTTTCAGGCAGGACAGCCGCGCGCGCACCCGCCGCCGCCATGCAGCCGTAAAGCACGAACCATGTGACGGGAAACACCCAATCCGGTGGTGTCCAGCTTGGCTTGTTGAGGGCGCGATACCACGCGCCGGGCTGAAACAGCCCGCCTGTCATGCCTGCCCCAAGGCAAGCCCCGAGGAATACAAGGAACAAAAGCCAATCCATAGTGATCAGCTAGCCCCTTCAGCCCCCGTTATCAAGGCCGCCCGTTGTGTGCGGCTGTGTTGCTCAAGCTGTGCCAGCGCGCCGATCAGCGCATCGGACCGGCTTGTCTGCCGCTGCGGACGGCGTGCTGCGGCATCGACAAGAAAGCGCACTTCGTCCAGCGGCTGCGCATAAAGCAAGGCCGATTTCGGCATGACCATCGTAGCCCCCGCACGCAGCATCGACAGCCCCAGCCAACCGATCTTTTGCGGCTTGGATGTATGGGCCCGCGTCGTGAGGGAATCGTAACCGGCCTTCTGCACCTGCGCGCCGATCCCGGCATAGATATAACGGGCGGCAAATATCCCCGGACGGACGGCGCGCGGCAAACCGGTCACACCAGCCTCGGACCGCGCATATAGCCGATCCGCCTGCACCAGCAGGCGGCGCACCATCTGGCGGATCGCTTTCGTAGGACGGGGATTGTTCAGAAATGCCTCAGGATCCAGGCCCGCTTCGGCCAACCAGTCAGTCGGCAGGTAGAGGCGCTGCTCCATGGCATCCTCGCCCACATCGCGGGCGATGTTGGTAAGCTGCATCGCCACACCCAGATCGCAGGCCCTTGCCAGCGCATCCGGGCAGCGCACCCGCATCAGGACGCACATCATTGCCCCGACTGCCGCAGCCACGCGGGCGCAGTAATCGTAAAGCTCGGATTGCGTCGCATAGCGGCGCTCCATCGCGTCCCATGCCAGCCCCTCAAGCAACGCCTCGGGCAAGGCCCTCGGCATCTCGAAATCCTCGACCATCGCGGCAAAGGCGCGGTCGGCGGGCGAATTGAGCGGTCGGCCCTGATAGGCCAGATCCAGACGATCCCGCAGGGACAGAACCGCCCGCGCCTTTTCAGGTTGCAGATCGACGGCATCATCCGCCAGACGGCAGAAAGCATAGAGCGCCAGCGCCGGATCACGCACCTTTGTGGGCAAAAGGCGTGAGGCCGCATGAAAGGACAGCGACCCGTGGCGGATCGCCTCTTCGCAGTGGGCCATATCGCGGGGGTCAATCATCGCCTTGCCGCCAGGATAGTTTCAGGATCGGGCACCAGCTGATCCAGCACCTCGGCGCTGGAGACGACGCCGGGCAAACCCGCGCCGGGATGCGTACCTGCGCCGACAAGGAACAGGCCAGGCACGGTCTCGTTGACGTTATGGGGCCGGAACCATGCGCTTTGCAGGATGCGCGGTTCGATCGAGAAACCGGACCCATGGGGGCTGAGGTAGCGCTCGCGGAAATCCTCGGGGGTGAAGATCAATTCCTCGGTCAGGTGGTCCGACAGACCGGGCAGAAGCTGATCCTCAAGCACCTTGATCATCTTGTCGCGGTAAGCAGCCGACTCGGCCTGCCAGTCGACCGGATTGTCATGACCCAGATGCGGCACGGGACTGAGGACGTAGAAGGTATCATCCCCCTCCGGCGCAACCGATGGATCGGTGACGCTGGGCCGATGCACATAAAGGCTCATGTCGTCGGCCAGCTTGCCCTTGATGAAGATATCACGGACCAAACCCTTGTAGCGCGGCGCGTTCAGGATCGTGTGATGACCGACATCCGACCACTTGGCCCGGGTGCCCTTGGTTCCGAAATACCACACGTATAGACCCATCGACCAACGCGACTTCTTCAGCTTGCTGTCGGTCCACCGCTTCTTGGCGTGATTGCGCAACAACCGCGTGTGTGTATGCCCGGCATCGGCGTTGGAGATGACAATATCCGCGTCGATCCGCTCGCCCCCTGCCAGCCTGACACCCGTGGCGCGACCGTTCTCGATCAGGATCTCATCCACCTCGGACTTGTATCGCAGCAAACCATGCTGCGCTTCGATCACGCGCGCCATGGCTTGGGCTATCGCGGCCACACCGCCCATCGCGTAATGCACCCCGAATTCCTTTTCGAGGTGGCTGACAAGGATGTACATGGAGGTGACGTTGAACGGATCGCCCCCGATGAACAGCGGATGGAACGAGAACGCCATGCGCAACCGTTCATCCTTGAAGCGCCGGGCCGCATGAGCATAAACCGACCGATCCGCGCGCATGCGCACGAAGGTCGGCAGCACTTTCAGCAGATCGGTAAACTTGTGCATGGATCGACGGCCCAGATCCTCGAACCCGAACCAGTAACGGTTTTCACTGTCCTTGAGAAACCGGTCATAGCCCGCCACATCACCGGGCGAGAGGCGCGCCACTTCGGCCCGCATGGCGGCGGTATTCTGGCACGCCGTGAAGGTCGAGCCATCCGGCCAGCGGATCTCGTAGAACGGATCCATCGGACGCAGATCGACTTCGGCATGAAAGTCGCGACCGCAGATCGCCCAGAGTTCCTTGAATATCTGCGGTACGGTGACGATGGTGGGGCCCAGATCGAAGCGGTGCCCGTTCTTCGTGATCGCGGAACCACGCCCGCCGGGCATGTCCAGCTTGTCGATCACTGTCACGCGATACCCTCGCGCGCCCAGTCGCATGGCCGAGGCCAGACCGCCAAGACCGGCACCGATTACAACGGCATGTGGCGCAAGGGCGCGGGCGGCTTCGTCTGCAAGACGGGGATCGACTCGTGTCATCATCTGTCAACAGTAACATGTCTAGTTTAGTTTACAATCTGCTGCGTATGATCTTTTCAATTCTGATGCGGCATGTCAGACTAACTTGACACCCGCCATGAAAGTAGGGCCATGCAGACCGTCAGCCTCAGCTTTTTCCGCTATAGTAGCGTGACGGACCGCCTTTGGGCGCTGGCGATGATGGGGGCGGCCCGTCTTTGGATGCCCCGCGTGCCCGGCATCGGGTTCTGGAAGCTCTGCGGATCAGGCACGGGCGAAGGGTTCACACCGGTCCCGAACACCGGCGTCTACGCGATCCTTGCGACATGGCCCGACGAGGCCACAGCCCGCCGACAGACTGCGGATGCATCGATCTATCAACGCTACCGCCGCAGGTCGGTCGAAGACTGGACCGTTTTCCTTGCCCCGACATCAGCGCGGGGGGTCTGGTCCGGCATCGCCCCATTCACGGTGACAGAGGCCCCCTGCCCCGGCCCGCTTGCCGCCCTGACACGGGCAACCGTCAAGCCGTCAGTCGCCCTGAAATTCTGGCGAAAGGTGCCGGATATCAGCCAGGTGATCGGCGACGACCGCAACGTGGCCTTCAAGATCGGCATCGGCGAGGTACCCTTGTTGCACCAGGTCACCTTTTCGATCTGGCCCGACGCCACCAGCATGGCCGATTTCGCCCGCAAGGACGGACCGCATGCGACAGCGATCCGTGCCGTGCGCGAAGGCAACTGGTTTCGCGAAGAACTTTACGCCCGCTTTCGTGTCCTGGGTGACACCGGAAGCTGGCAGGGCGCAAGCCCGCTCAACAGACTGGACAGACCTGCATGACAGCACCCTTCCCTTTTTCGGCCATCGTGGGACAAACCGCGATGAAACAAGCCATGATCCTTACAGCGATCGACCCGGGCATTGGCGGCGTGCTGGTCTTTGGCGACAGGGGCACGGGGAAATCCACCGCCGTACGCGCGCTGGCAGCACTTCTGCCGCCGATCACTGCCGTCGAAGGCTGTCCCGTGAACTCGGCCAGAGTCGAGGATTGCCCGGAATGGGCTGAAATAGGCTCGAAAAAGGTGACGTCTCGCCCGACACCGGTGATCGATTTGCCGCTTGGTGCAACCGAAGATCGGGTAGTCGGCGCGCTGGATATCGAGCGCGCCCTGACACGCGGCGAGAAGGCATTTGAACCCGGCCTGCTGGCGCGGGCCAATCGCGGCTATCTTTACATCGATGAAGTCAACTTGCTGGAAGATCATATCGTCGATCTGCTGCTGGACGTGGCCCAATCCGGCGAGAACGTGGTCGAACGCGAAGGTCTTTCGATCCGCCATCCGGCGCGCTTCGTTCTGGTCGGATCAGGAAACCCGGAAGAAGGAGAGTTGCGGCCCCAGCTGCTGGACCGTTTCGGCCTGTCGGTCGAAGTGCGATCGCCCACCGATATCGAAGAGCGGATCGAGGTGATCCGCCGCCGCGACGCCTATGAGACTGACAATGCCGCCTTCATGAAACGCTGGCGCAGCGCCGACACAAAGATCCGCAACCGCATTCTGGCGGCGCGCGAGGCCCTTCCCCGGATCACGACCCCGGACTCCATCCTGCGTGACTGCGCCGAACTCTGCGTGGCGCTGGGATCTGACGGTTTGCGCGGCGAATTGACCCTGCTGCGCACCGCCCGGGCACTGGCGGCTTTCGAAGAAGACAAGACCCTGAGCCGCGACCATCTGCGCGCAATCGCCCCCTCTGCCCTGAGCCACCGCCTGCGCCGCGATCCGCTGGACGAAGCGGGATCCGCGACCCGGGTTGCCCGGACCGTCGCGGATGTGCTGGGGTGAGCGAGACCCGCGACAGATGGGATGCTGCCTGCCTGGCACTGCGCCTCCTGGCAGTCGACCCTGCAGGCCTCAGGGGTCTGTGCCTGCGCGCGCGATCCGGTCCGGCACGGCAGGCATTTCTGACGCTTCTTGATGCGCTTCCCCTGCCCCGGGTCAAACTGCACCCAACGATCACCGACGAACAGCTTTTCGGTGGCATTGATCTGGCCGCGACGCTTTCTGGTGAAAAAATTGTTTTTAATCAAGGGCTTATTGCGAATTCATGCACAATGATCCTGACCATGGCGGAGCGCGCAGGGTCTGACATTGCCGCAAAGCTGGCACAGGTTCTGGATGACGACAAGGGGCACTGCCTGATCATGCTGGACGAGGGCGCCGAGGCCAGCGAACACGCACCCCCTGCCCTGACCGAGCGGCTGGCCTTTCATGTCGACCTTGACGGTCTGGGGATCGCGGATCTGACCTCCGCACCCCTTGACCAGGACGTTCTGGCCCAGGCCCGCGCGCGCCTGGCCCTTGTCCCCGCGGGGACCGAGGAGGTTACAGCCCTCGTCCTGCTGGCCGCACGCTTCGGGATAGACAGTCTGCGCGCGCCGCTTCTGGCCTTGCGCGCGGCACGGGCCAATGCAGCCCTTAATGCGCGTGATCGGCTGACGGCCGATGACCTCGCGCTGGCCGCAAGCCTTGTCTACCCGTCACGCGCAACGATGCTGCCGGCAGAGGAAGACCAGGCCCCGCCAGAGGCAGACACCCCCGCGCCACAAGAACAGCCACAGGATGGTGACAACAACGAACCCTCCAGCGGGATCCCTGACGAAATGCTTGTCGAGGCCGTCCGCGCGTTGCTGCCCGCGCACCTGCTTGACCAGCTTGTCCCCGCGGGGACAACGCGCGGCGCCAGTGGATCGGGCGGGGCTGGCGCGCGTCACAAAGGCAATCGGCGCGGACGCCCCCTGCCCTCCCGTCCCGGGCGGATCGACGGCACATCGCGGATCGATCTGGTCGCTACATTGCGTGCGGCGGCCCCGTGGCAGCCCATGCGCCGCAGGGCCACGCCCTTGGCAAAAGGCCTGCTGATCCGGCCTTCGGACATCAGGTTGAAGCGGTACGAGGAGAAGTCTGACCGCCTGCTGATCTTTCTGGTTGATGCCTCGGGATCTGCCGCCATGTCGCGTCTGGGTGAAGCCAAAGGCGCGGTCGAAATTCTGCTGGCGGAAGCCTATGCAAGGCGCGACCACGTTGCCCTGATCACATTCCGTGGCATCGCGGCAGAGGTGCTTTTGCCCCCGACCCGTTCGCTTGTACAAACGAAACGCCGCCTTGCCAGCCTGCCTGGTGGTGGCGGCACCCCCTTGGCCGCCGGATTGAAGGCCGCAGGCGAACTGGCCCTGCAGGCCCGTGCCCGGGGGCTCAGCCCGACATTGGCGATGCTGACAGACGGGCGCGCCAATATCGCGCTGGATGGCAGCGCCGACCGTGCAAGGGCCGCAACGGATGCCGAGAACCTTGCAAAGCTGGTCAGGTCGCAAGGCATTCCCGGTCTGGTTCTTGACATGTCCGCCCGGCCGCAAGACGCGCTGCGCATGCTGGCAGCACAGATGGGCGCGCCCTACCTGCCCTTGCCGCGCGCCGATGCGAAACGACTGAGCGGCGCGATCTCATCCGCGCTGGAAGGCTAGCGCGTGGATTGGGAGCGTGATCTGCCGACATGGCCGAACGCGGGACTGTCGCGGCGCGTGGTGCATCGTCCGCATCGCTGGCACGTGCAGGAAGCTGGCAGCGGGCCAACAGCCTTGCTGATCCATGGGGCAGGCGGCGCGACCCATAGCTGGCGAGACGTGCTGCCGAATCTGGCAGAGAACCTGCATGTCATCTCAATCGACCTTCCCGGTCAGGGATTTTCTCAGCTGGGCTCTCGACAGCGATGCGGTCTGGATCACATGAGCAGCGACATTGCCGGACTTTGCGCATCGCAAGGGTGGCAGCCCGATACGATCATCGGCCATTCAGCCGGGGCGGCCATTGCGCTGCGCCTCTCCGAAAAACTGGCGTCCCCGCGGGGACAGCGTCCCATGGTCATCGGTCTGAATGCCGCACTGGGACATTTCAAGGGTATGGCCGGATGGCTGTTCCCCGTCCTTGCAAAGATGCTGGCCCTGAACCCGCTGACAGCCGGTCTATTTGTCAGATCCGTTGCAGCACCGGGACGCATTCAGTCTCTGATACGCTCAACAGGGTCTGATCTGGATGACACCGGCATGGCGCTGTATGAGCGCCTTATCCGCGACAAGGGACATGTCGAGGCAACCCTTCTGATGATGTCACAGTGGAAGCTGGATCGGCTACTGGCGGATCTGCCCAGTGTCAGCGCAAGAACGGTTCTGATTGCGGGCGCTGCCGACAAGGCCGTTCCGGCCGACACCTCGAAACAGGCCGCTCAACGCATGCCCAACGCACGGTTCATTGAACTGCCCGGCCTAGGGCATCTGGCCCATGAGGAACAGCCTGACATGACCTGCGATCTGATCAGAACCCTGCTGCAAGAGGAAGGCATCTTGCGCCGCAACAGAGACTGATCAGCCCTCGAGGCTGTCAAGAAACGCCCGCAGCGCCTGCTCGAGTTTCCGCCGATCAAGAGCCGAGAAATCACGCGCAAACTGCACCTCGACCCGCCCATCAGAGGCTACGCATTTCGCCAGCCCATCAGGCCGGGCCAACCGGATCGTGGTCTTTGCGGTTGTCGCTGCTGTTGCCTTGGCAGACGGCTTGGCCGGCACCTGAACGTTGCCTGTCTTTGCAGGTTTTGTCACATCCCGAAGCAGACCAACCTCGGCATCGGCATCCCGGTCCGGCATATTCGCAAGAACCGCACGGATCCGCCCTGCAAGACCCGAATCCTCGTCCATCATCTTGACCAGTTGCAGCCCTAATGCGCGCGGGATCGCCTCGGCATGGGCAAGGTCATTCCCGAGAAGACGCATCAACTCGGCAAAATGCTTGATGTAGCTGCGCTTCTGTCGACCCGCCGATGCATAGAGGCGATCAACAGCCTCGGCAATATCCAGGTCTTCCTGCGTCTCCTCGCGCTTGTAGGCCCAGGCAAGCTGCGCCATCTCGGCGAATGAGATATCGCGCCGGATCAGGTTTTCGTCCACCATGCGCTGATAGAGCTTGGCCAGACGCGCGCCGCGCGCCATCAAGCCGGCCGGGATCCTCGCATAAGCCGGATCACCGGTTTCTGCATGAAGCTCGCGATAGGCGGACAGACGGCGGAAACCCTGCACCAGTTCGTATTCACCGTCACCAACCTCTTCGACGCGGATCGGGTTGGACAGGCCGACGGCCTGAATAGAGGATTTCAATTCGTCCAGTTCCGGATCACGCTTTGCAACCCGGTCCCGCGTCAGCTTGGTCATGCGAACCTGATCCAGCGGGACAAGGTCGACGATAAGCCCGCTTTTCTTCAAGGCCACGAAGGCATGTGCCAACCGATCATTCTCGGCGCGGATCGCAGCCTCTGCCGCTTGGCGATCGGCCAGCGCCGCCGCGTTTTCGCCAATCGCCGTAGCCATCGGACCTCGCCGTGCCTCAGCCTCTGTCCCCGCGGGGACAGGGGATTGCCCCTCGGGCTCAAGGGCGGCGGCATCAAATTCTATATCGAAGACGCGTCTTTTCTTGCTCATGCCGATGCCTCCATCTGATCCCAAGCCGCAATGACATTGCCTTTGAACTCTTCATATGCGGTGTCGAACGATCCCCGCGCGCGGCGCCAGGTTTCCCTGGTCATGTCGCGATAATCCGTCTCGTAGATTGACGACAGGAACCGGCCCGATTGTTCGACCGCGCGCGTCATCTCGATCGTGTTGGTGCAGAGCCGATCACCGAAGACCTTGCCGAAGGCCTGCTGCATCGCGCGGTGCAACTCGTTGTTGGGCTCGAACCGGGTCAGCAGGAAGCGGACATCATAGAACGCCTTGGGCAGGGACATTGTCCCCGCGGGGACAAGACCGGCAAAACGCGACAGATCCTCAAGCGCTTCGGCCAACTGTCCGATGAAAGACGTCGTGCTGTCGTATTCCCAATAACCTGGGCCGGAGGGGATATACAGCATGTCAGCGGCGAAGACCGCGTTCATCGACTGATACCCGATGGCGGGCGGACAGTCGAACAGCACCAGATCATACCCATCGACCGGCAGCTGATCCAGAAACCGCGACACAGCCGCGAAAAAGGACCATTCCGGGTTCATGTGCCGATACTGCGCACTGGCGAATTCCACAAAGGCGGCATTGGCACAACTGGGCACGATGTCGATGGTGGACCAGTTCGTCTGCTTGATGAAGTCCGTCACCCGCAGATCGGCCAGACCAAGCTCGGTGATCGAGGCGGGAAGCCGGCGTTGGGGCAGGGTAGTGCCGCTTTCCGCACCCTGCGCCGCCGAATTCATCCGCGCCGTTTCACGCGCCAGATCACGCGCCATGATACCCCAGACGGTATATTCCTCTGTCACGTCGGTCAGGCCCATCGAATGAGACAGGGTCGCCTGTGGATCGAAATCGACGCAAAGCACCCGATAGCCGTCAAGCGCGGCCGCATGGGCGAAATGCAAGGCAACCGTCGACTTGCCAGCCCCACCCTTGAAGTTGGCAATGGCGGCCCGGAACGCCCGCTTGCCCATGGGGCGACGCGGCATCAGCGACTTTCGGTTGACCTTGAGCTTGCGGCGCATCTCGTTGATTTCATCAAGAGTATACCAGCGCTGACGGCCATCTTCCTCAACCAGCCCCTGTGGCAGCGACGGATCACTGGCCAGCCTTCCGCGCAATGTCGACTGATTGACCTTGAAGATCAGTTCGGCCACCTCCCAACTGGAAAAACGGCGCAGCGTCTTTTCCCGTTGCGGCGAGTAGGTCTGCTGCCGGATGAACCCCTGCATCTTGAGGGACTGAGCTTGAAGACGCGCAAGGTCCGCGTGAGTAAACATTTATGCTCCTGTCCCTGCGGGGACGCTAATTTTTCTCGATTTCAGATTTACGCTGGATTTGCCAAAAAGGCAAAACCGAATATCATGAAAGGCGCGACGATGCACAGCGGGCAGTACGGCCCGGCAACACCAGCGAAAAAGGGGCGGCCGCTACCAGGACCGCGATTCGCGACTTGGCATTCCCGATTTGGTCCTGACACATCTTGTAGGGTGACATAAGAAATCAGAACACCACAGATTGGGGGACATTTTCGGATCATTAGGGGACAGACAGCGTGTCACCCAATACCAATCAATACCCTTTTTCTAACCCTGACGGGGTAAGAGGGTACGATCGGGAAAGTCAGTCCTTGACAGAATCGGACCGCAGGACGCTAATCAGATAGGACTGGCGAAAAGCGATGGGTTCCGCTAATCTGACCGCCAAGAGAACATGATCAGGGCGAAGATCCTGACTGAGGCAGTATCCGGCATCACCGGACCACGAGCGAGGTTTCCCGATGGTTTCGATCAAACCTGTCGGCCGTTCCGCGGCAGTGCGTAAGTATGACTTGCTGACAGCCATGGGTGTCTACGCGCTTTCGCAAGATAAGGCAGTGCAACGGCGAATCCTGCGGCTGATGACGTTGATCACGGCGCGCTATAACTGGCAGCGGGACGAGCTTGCCGTGGGTCAGCGTGAAATCGCGCGGATGTGGTTTGTCGACGAGCGTACCGTCAAGCGCGAGATGGCGCATCTGCGCGCCATGGGATGGCTGGTGGTGCGCCGTCAGGGGGCGCGCGGACATGTAACGGAATACAGGCTCGATATCAGCCAGATCGAGGCCGATACCCGTCCGGTCTGGGCAGAAGTCGGACCTGATTTTGCGCAAAGAATGGCCGGCCTGCCAGAGCAGGATGATCGCGTCGTGCCCTTGCCGCTGAGCGGGGTAGAGGTGCCGGCCCCTGATCTGTCATCCGGGACAGAATGGGCCCTGGCCCAAGCCATGCTGCATCGCGCCGATGCGGCGCTTTATGGCGCTTGGTTGCGTGCGTTGTTGCGGACGGGCAGGGCAGGGGGGCGACTGATGCTGAAGGCGCCAAGCCGGTTCCATGCCGCCTATGTGCAGACCCATCTGGCCAGCCGTATCCTGCAAGCATGCCGCGCAATCGACCCCGAGGTGTCCGAGGTCGTCATCGACGGCTGATGTGTCACTATTCCGGCGTGATTTGCGTGTCTTTACAGATCACCGCCCTTTCCAGACCGGATCCCGCTTTTCTGCGAAGGCCCGCGCCCCTTCAAGCTGATCTTCGCTTGAATAGAGCCTGTCAACGGTCACGAACTGGCGTTTGGTGACCCTGTTCAGCGCGTCCTGAAACCGCATATCCTCGGCCTCGCGGACGACCTCCTTGATCGCGGCATAGACCAGCGGTGGCCCGCTTTCCAGAACGCGGGCCAGATCCCATGCCGCGGGCAACAAGGCTTCGGGCGATGTAATCTCCTTGAGCAATCCCCAGCGCAGGGCTTCTTCGGCGTCGAACCAGCGCCCCGTCAGCAGCAGGTCCATGGCGACGTGATAGGGGATGCGCTTGGGCAGCTTGATCGAGGCGGCATCAGCGACCGTGCCAGACCGGATTTCCGGCAGGGCAAAGGTTGCCGTGCTGGACGCAAGGATCAGATCGCAGCTGAGCGCCAGTTCAAGGCCGCCACCGCAGCAGATCCCATTGACGGCCGCGATGACCGGCTTGTTCAGATTTGGCAGTTCCTGCAGGCCGCCAAAGCCGCCGACACCATAGTCGCCATCAACGGCATCGCCATCTGCAGCCGCCTTGAGGTCCCAACCGGGGCAGAAAAACTTTTCACCTTCGGCGCGCAGGATCGCAACACGCAGGCTGTCATCGTCACGAAATGCACGGAACACCTCGCCCATGATGCGGCTTGTGACCAGATCGATCGCATTTGCCTTTGGTCTGTTGAGTGTCACCTCGAGAATCGCGTTTTCGCGGCGCGTCAGGATCGGGCCTTCGCTTCGCATCTGCATCATGTTGCGTCCTTCCAGATCACGGCATCCGCAGCAATCGCGCCAGTTTCGCGCACCATCAGCGGATTGATTTCGATTTCCTCAAGCAAAGGATCGTCGTTCAGCAATTCCTGCAGGGTCATGGCGACCATGACCACAGCCGCCACATCGGCGCGGGGTCTGCCCCTGTATCCATCCAGTAGGGGCCACAGGCGCAATGAGCGCAAGGCCGCTTCGACGTCTTCACCGCAACATGGCAGAACGATTGTCACGGTATCTGCCAGCAATTCTGCAGTGATCCCGCCAAATCCAAGTGTCAGGGTGGCGCCATAGACCGGATCGCGCCGCAAGCCGATCATCAGTTCAGCCATGGTGCCAGTCACCATCTCTTCGGCCAGATATCCGGTGGCGCCCAGCATCTCGGCCTGATCGTCCAGCGACGGAAGGTTCAGGCGCACGGCGCCAGCCTCGGTCTTGTGGGCAAACCCGAGACCTTTCAGGGCAATCGGCGGATGCAAAGCCTTTGCCAACTGTCGCAGGGCCGGCAGGGCAGGGGCACTGACCCCGCGTGGAACGGCAACACCGGCCTGATGCAGCAGCGCCTTGGCGGCGTTTTCCGGCATGAGGACAAGGGGTTGGTCACGCGTGACCGGCGCCCAGGGCCGCCATCCGGCCTGACCCGGCCTGACCTGCGCCGCGCTCAGCGCGGCCAATGCCGTTTCAAGACCCATCAGCGGGGCGATCCCCTGATCCATCAGCGCAATTGCGCGATCTTCGTCAAAGTTTTCGGGCAGGGATGCAACCGGGAACGCTGGTTTCCCTGTCGCGCGTCCGGCGGCCACAATCGCGTCGAGGGCGGGCTCGAAGCTGGCCGGATCACAGCGGTCCGGGCGTGGGGGGTCGATGATGAACAGCCCCGCGTCATACCCTTGCAGCATCGTGGTGAAGACATCGGTGGTGCGCGGCCCGTCGCCCCAGATGAATGTGTGGTAATCCAGAGGGTTAGAGATTGTGACGATCGGGCCGAGGATGCCCTGCAGCCGATCACGCTGCGCTTGCGCAGGCGGTGGGAAATCCAGCCCGAAAACTGCGGCAAGGTCGGCGATCAGCCCGGCTTCGCCCCCGGAACAGGACAGCGAGCAGAGCCGCGGCCCAAGGCCGGGCCCGTGCAGATGGAAGATCTTCAGCGTTTCGATAAGCTCGGCGGGGGTATTCACCTCGGCTACGCCGAGCCTGCGCAGATAGGCAGAGGAGGCGGCACCGCCTCCGGCTAGTGAGGCCGTATGAGAGCTTGCCGCGTGTTGTGCGGCTTCGGTCTTGCCCGACTTGATGGCCACGACCCCCTTGCCGGCGGCCTGTGCCGCCTCGACCACCTCAGCGAAAGCCGAAGCATCGCCCAGACCTTCGATATAGAGCCCCAGTGCCGTGACCCTTTCATCGTCAAGAAGGGCCTTGGCCAGTGTTGCAAGGCTTACCTGTGCTGCGTTTCCAAGGCAGGCCACATAGGCTATGGGCAGACCGCGCGCCTGCATGGTCAGGTTGATGACGATATTGGAGGATTGGCTGAGCAGGGCCACACCCCGGTTGACGCGTCGTCCACCATGCTGGTCCGGCCAGAGCAGGGCACCGTCCAGATAGTTGATCACGCCATAGCAGTTGGGGCCCAATATCGGCATCTGTCCCGCCTTGCGCACCAGGTGGTCCTGCAAGTCACCTTCGCCGGCCTCGCGCCAGCCAGAGGCGAAACATATGGCCCCGCCCGCACCCATGGCCGCCAGATCCCCGACGACGTCCAGCGTGGCATGGCGATTGACACCGACAAATGTTGCATCGGGCGGCGCTGGCAGATCGGATATGGAGGGAAAGCAGGGCACTCCGCCGATGTGGCTTCGGGTCGGATGGACCGGCCAGACAGTGCCGTCGAATTGCATGCGCTGACATTGCTCGACGACATTTGCCGCCCAGCCGGATCCCAGTACGGCAATCGAGCGCGGGCGCAGCAGCCGGGACAGATCCATCATGCACCCAAAGGTCTAAGCAGTTCGCGGCTGATGATGTGGCGCTGGATTTCGGATGTGCCTTCCCAGATCCGTTCGACACGGGCATCGCGCCAGATGCGTTCCAGCGGCAATTCATCCATAAGCCCCATACCGCCATGGATCTGGATCGCCTCATCTGCGACCATCGCCAGAACCTCAGTCGCCTTGAGCTTGGCCATGGCCATGTCGGCATCGGTGACACTGCCTTGATCGACTTTCCAACCCGCTTCCCAGGTCAGAAGCTCTGCCGCTTTCAGTTCCATTGCCATATCTGCCAGCTTGAAGCTGATCCCCTGGAACTTGCCGATCTGCTGACCGAACTGACGCCGTTCCGCCGCATAGGACAAGGCATGGCCAAGCGCGCGACTGGCGCGGCCCAGACATGTGGCGGCCACTTGCAGCCGCGTGGCGCCCAGCCAGTCATTGGCGACATCGAACCCCTTGTGCACCTGGCCAAGGATGTTTTCGGCAGGGATGCGGCAATCGTCGAATTCAAGGATCGCGTTGCTGTAGCCGCGGTGGCTGACGTTGCGATATCCATCGCGGACGGTGAAACCGGGCGTGCCCTTGTCGACGAAAAAGGCGGTGATTTTCTTTTTCTTGCCGCGCGGCGTGTCTTCCTCGCCTGTCGCCATGAAGGCGATGGTGAAGCCCGCGATATCGGCATGGCTGATGAAATGCTTGGTGCCGTTCAGAATCCAGTCGCTTCCGTCCTGACGGGCGCTGGCCTGCATCCCACGCAGATCGGACCCGGCCCCCGGTTCCGTCATGGCGAGGCAATCCCATGTCTCGCCGCGCAGGCAGGGATAGAGGTATTTCTGGCGTTGCGCCTCGTTTCCCGCCAACAGGATGTTCGAAGGACGCGCAACGCAGGTCCAGTGCAGCGCGTAATTGGCGCGGCCCAGCTCGCGCTCGTAAAGCAGCCAACTCAGCGTATCGAGCCCCGCGCCGCCCACCTCTTCGGGCATGTTGGCGGCATAGAGGCCTGCGGCCATCGCCTTGGCCTGAAGGTCGCGGATCAATTCCATCGGCAGATGGCCATGACGCTCTACCAGCGCCTCGTGCGGATAAAGCTCGGCCTCGACAAAGCTGCGGGTGGTGTCGACGATCATCCGCTGTTCATCGGTCAGGGCGAAATGCATCAGCCTTTCCTTTCCCCGACGTGGCGGCCGATGCTGCCGGGTCGGGGCAGGGCGGCATGTGCATCGCGGATGCTGAACAGGTGCTTCAGAACCTCGGGTGCCGCCGGACAGGCGCGGCCCGCTTTCATGTCCACATGCAGCAGCATCTGCTCCAGCGTCGCCACCGGCGCGCCATCCTTTTCGATGCGGATGAAAACATGCAGACGTTTCTCATCCGCCGCCAGAACCTGAAGCGATCCTGTCAGCCGGTCGCCCAACTTCGCCTCGCCCAGATGCATGATATGGGTTTCCGCGGTGTAGTAGCTGTGACCAGCCGCGACATAGTCCATGCCGGCACCGATGAGCCGCAAAAAGGCATCAGATGTTTCCGAGCCTGCAAAAAGGTAGCGGCTTTCGGTCATGTGGCCGTTGTAGTCGATCCAGCCGGGAAGAACCTGCAGATGGGCCAGGGTCATGGGGGCGTCGGCTACATCTTTGTCAGACAGTGCCTGCCTTCTGCCAGCATCATGGGCGTTGAGAACCCGGCCCGCACCCCAGTCACGGTCTTTCAGGGCGCGCATGAAACCGACAAGATTGGAATCGCGGATGCGTTCCAGTTCCCGGATCGAATGGTGCCCCGATTGGGCGTCGGATTGTCCGGCGATCAGATCGACCAGTTCGTCGTTGAATTCGGGCACATCCATCAGCTTGGTCCAGGGCCATGTCAGGCAGGGGCCAAACTGCTCGAGGAAGTGTTTCATCCCTGCTTCGCCGCCAGCGATGCGATAGGTCTCGAACAGGCCCATCTGTCCCCAGCGCAGGCCAAAGCCCATGCGGATCGCCTCGTCGATTTCTTCGGTGGTGGCGATGCCATCCTTGACCAGCCACAGCGCCTCGCGCCAGACGGCTTCAAGGAACCGATCGGCGATATGGGCGTCGATCTCCTTGCGGACATGCAGCGGGAACATGCCTATTTCACGCAGGATATCCTTGGCGCGTTCAATCAGGGCAGGGTTGCTGGCGGGGCTTGGCACGACCTCGGCCAGCGGCAGCAGATAGACCGGGTTGAATGGGTGTGCGACGAAGATCGTTGCCGCATTTGCCGCGCCTTCCTGCAGTTGGGAGGGCTTGTATCCCGATGTCGATGATCCAAGCGGCGCATCCGGCGCAGTGGCCTGAATCTCGGCATAGACGCGATGTTTCAAGTCAAGCCGTTCCGAAACGGATTCCTGAATATAGTCGGCCCCCTGCACGGCGTCCTTGATCGTGCTTGCAAAGCTCAGACGTCCGATCGGTGGCATGGGGACATCCGACAACGCAGGCAGCGATGCCTTGGCGTTCGCCAGAACCTCATCAATCTTGCGCGGTGCCTCGGGATCGGGATCGAAGATCGCCACATCCCAGCCGTTCAACAGGAACCGGGCGGCCCAACCGCCGCCGATGACGCCACCGCCGATGATTGCCGCCTTCATTTCGGTGCCCTCTTGCTCAGGTTCAGACGCTTGCGGACCTCATCGGGTCCGATGACCCTTGCGCCCATGTTTTCGATGATGCTGACGGCGCGATCGACCAGCTGCGCATTGGTCGCCAGAACGCCTTTGTCCAGGTAAAGATTGTCCTCCAGGCCCACGCGGACATTGCCGCCAGCCAGAACCGAAGCCGCCACATAGGGCATTTCGTTGCGGCCAATCGAAAAGGCGGACCAGTGCCAATCCTTGGGCACGTTGTTGACCATTGCCATGAAGGTATTCAGATCATCGGGGGCGCCCCATGGCACACCCATGCAAAGCTGCACCAAGACGGGATCGGGGATCACGCCTTCCTCGACCAATCGCCTGGCAAACCACAGATGGCCGGTGTCGAAGGCCTCGATCTCGATCCGTACGCCTGCTTCGGTCATGCGCCGTGCCATGTCCCGCAGCATGCCCGGCGTGTTCACCATGACATAATCGGCCTCGGCAAAGTTCATCGTGCCGCAGTCGAGCGTACAAATTTCCGGGCGGCATTCGACGACGTGATGCACACGTTCGGTGGCACCAGCCATGTCCGAGCGTTGTGACATCCGGTTCATGGCCTCGGTCCCGTCGAACATCAGATCGCCGCCCATCCCGGCGGTCAGGTTCAGGACAACATCGACCGATGCGTCACGGATACGTTCGGTCACTTCACGGTAAAGTGCAGGATCGCGCGATGGCGCGCCGGTTTCGGGATCGCGCACATGGCAATGGACAACGGCAGCACCGGCCTTGGCCGCCTCGATCGCCGAGTCGGCGATCGCCGCGGGCGAGCGGGGCACATGGGGTGACATGTCCTGCGTTCCACCCGAGCCCGTTACGGCGCAGGTGATGAAAACTTCCCGATTCATGGTTAACGGCATGATCCCCTCCCTTGTTGCATCCACGCTATCAGGCTTGCGTCCCGCAACTTGGCGATGTACGAATTTGAAATGGCAAAAAGCGAAACAGTATTCTCCGCGTCAGAAGCACCGCTTGAGATCGCTGTGCTTGTGCTGCCGCGTGCATCCATCCTTGAGGTTGCTTCGGTTCTGGACCCCATGCGCAACGCCAATCGCCATCTGGGGCGAGAGGGCTTTCGCTGGCGTGTTGTCTCACCCGATGGCGGGGCAGTGCCCTTGACCTGCGGGATCGAATTGCCGGCTGTCGGACCGCTGAACGCCGCCGAAGGGGCTGATGTGCTGATCGTCATTGCCGGATACAATCAGTCAGAGATCGCAACGCGCCCTCTGATCACGGGTATCAGGCGTATGGCCGGGCGGTTTCGTGCCATCGGGGCGGTGGACGCAGGACCTTGGGTCTTGGCCCGCGCCGGCCTGCTTGATGGTCATCGCGCCACGGTTCACTGGGAGGATCTTGAGGATTTTGCCCAAATGCACCCCGCGGTCGAGGTTGTCCCGGACCGGTTTGTGATTTCGCGGAATCGCTTCACGGCCGGAGGGGCTGCACCCGCTGCAGATGTCATGCTTCATCTGATCGGCCAGCGATTTGGCGCGACCCTTGCCGGGCAGGTCGCGGCCTCTTTCCAGTATGAGGCCCAGCCGGATGGCGCGCGGCCACAGCGTTCCAGCATGCTGCCGATGGCCAATGATCCGCGCCTTGCTTCAGCGCTGCATCTGATGAGCGCGCATCTGGAAGAACCGGTATCACTGTCCGAGATCGCCGCAGAGATGGGGCTGGGTATTCGTCGGATGGAGCAACTGTTCCGCGAGGGGTTGGGGCAGGGGCCAGCCGCTGCTTATCTGGACCTGCGGTTGCAGGCAGCGCGGCGCATGGTGATCGATACCCGCCACAGCCTGCAGGAGATCGCCTTGCGTTGCGGCTTTGTTGATCCCACAAGCTTTTCGCGCGCGTTCCGTCGCCGGTTTGGCGTCTCGCCCAACCGGGTCCGGGTCATGCGGCCGAAATAGGAGGAGGGGAGCGTTCCCCCCTCCTTGATCAACAGATCAAGCGACGGCGTGCGATACCGCGCAGCGTTTCCAAAGGGTCGTCAGCGCCGCAACAAGGTGGTCGATATCGGCATCGCTATGATAGGGCGAGGGCGTGAAGCGCAGCCGCTCTGTTCCCTTGGGAACGGTCGGATAATTGATCGGCTGCACATAGATCCCGAAATCCTGCATCAGGATATCGGCCAGCTGGCGGCACTTGACCGGGTCTTTGATCATCACCGGGATGATATGGCTGTCGTTGTCCAGATGCGGGATCCCGGCGCGATCAAGCTTGGCGCGCAGTCTTGCCACTTGCTGTTGCTGTGCGGCGCGTTCGACATTCGATGTCTTCAGATGCGCGATGCTGGCCTGTGCGGCAGCCGCGACCGCCGGGGGCAGGGCTGTCGTGAAGATGAAGCCGCTTGCGAAAGAGCGGATGAAATCGCACAACGCCACAGAGCCGGTGATATAGCCGCCCACGACCCCGAAGGCCTTGCCCAGCGTACCTTCGATCAGGGTGATGCGATCCATCAGGCCTTCGCGTTCGGCAACACCGCCGCCGCGCGGGCCATACATGCCGACGGCATGGACTTCATCAAGATAGGTCATCGCGCCATATTTCTCGGCGACCTCCACGATCTCGCGGATGGGGGCGATGTCGCCATCCATGGAATAGACGCTTTCAAAGGCCACGATCTTGGGTGCATTTGCGGGCAAGGCCGCCAGTTTGGCTTCCAGATCCTTGGGGTCGTTGTGCTTCCAGAGCACCTTTTTGGCCCGGCTGTGCCTGATGCCTTCGATCATGCTGGCATGGTTCAATTCGTCCGACAGGATGACGCAATCCGGCAGGCGTGATCCCAGCGTGCTGAGAGCGGCCCAGTTGGACACATAGCCCGAGGTGAACAGAAGCGCGGCTTCCTTGCCGTGCAGATCGGCCAGTTCGCGTTCGAGCAGAAGATGCGCGTGATTGGTGCCGGAGATATTGCGCGTCCCGCCAGCACCTGCGCCGAAACTGTCGACGGCGGCCTTCATCGCGTCGATCACCACAGGGTGCTGACCCATGCCGAGGTAGTCGTTCGAACACCAGACCGTCACCTGGTCGGGTGTATTTTCGCCATGGCTGATGGCGCGCGGAAACTGGCCCCGCTGGCGCTCGAGTTCGGCGAAGATGCGGTAATTGCCTTCAGCCTTCAAAGTATCGAGCTGTTTTTGAAACAGGGCGTCGTAGTCCATGGGCGTCCTCATGTCTTAAGTCTTTTTCAGGGGTGTTGTGTCGGGGTGGGCGGGTTTTGGCGCGGGCAGCATCCAGCGCCAGAGTTTCTCGTCGGGCAGGGGCACAACCATCAGCCAATGCTCCAGCAGGGCAAGGCTGGTGATCGCGGTCAGAAGGGCAAAGCCGACGGTGTCGCCGGCGGTTTCGACGGCCATCAGCCGTTCAAGCCAGCAGGCAGCGGCAAAGGTCAGGGCGGTGACCGAAAAGGGAAATACCCAGTTCAGGCGGGAAAGCCGGAAATGGCTGGGCAGATGCGCCAGCGGGCTTGGCAGGAATTCCACGTTGATCTTGGGCACACCGAAGAACAGGTTCAGTTTTGCCGAAACGCGGGCGAAGAACAGCACTGCGAAGGTCCACATCCCGAAGGTGTTTTCCGCACCCCAGCAATACAGCATGATGAGGATCAGGACGGCCACCAGCAGCATCTCGTGATAGGCGATGGTGCCCCAGGCGCGGATGAACCGTTCCCATTCAGGCAGGTCTTCGGGGCAGGTATGGGCGTTCGGGCCGGTGATGATCCCGGTCAGGAAGGCCAGCTCGATCCAGCCCCAGACCGCGATCGCAGAGAGAAACGCCAGATAGGCGCCTGCCACCGATCCATCTGTCGAGGTCGCGTGGATACCCCAGAGGCCGAGGCCAAACAGTGGCAAAGCCATCCATGTCGCGAAGTTGCAGGCCCGTGCGCCATGCCGGTCGGCATAGCGCACGGCCACAAGGATCACCCCGGTGGAGAACCACCAGATGAAAAGGGCCACAAGGCCGGTGATCCAGGGGTTGTCCAGCATCAGTATGCGGGCTCCAGCCGAGGTGTGGCAGGGACGACGTGTTTCTTCGTCGGGATCGTGAACAGCGACACGAAAGCCGCCGCAGCCCGCGCTTGCGATGTCATCCGCCGCAGGGCAGCTCCAAGGCCCTGTTCGGTCTTGGCGCGCGCCAGATCGGCATTGGCCTTTTGCAGACGCACAAGGCCGCGCTGCCAGCGCGGGTGGTCGATGTCCAGCGTGATCGGGAAGATCTGCTCGGACAGTTTCGATGTCTTGATGAACACTTCATGCGCATACCAGTCGGGGTCGACGCCAAGGGCCT
>JBFHIW010000012.1:0-71325 GCA_041596235.1 Paracoccaceae bacterium | reverse complement strand
TTGGCTGGGGCGGTAGGATTCGAACCTACGGTACACGGTACCAAAAACCGATGCCTTACCACTTGGCCACGCCCCAACGTGAGGGGGTGATTACTCTGACTGCGATGCAGGTTCAAGTCCCGATCTGGAAAAAATCTTTGCTTCTTTCTGACGGGAAAGATCGCATCTGGCGTCAGTCGAGAACCTCGTCGAGCTTGACACCCCAGAGGGCATTCTTCGGGGCCCAGCCGCGATAGCCGCCGGCGGACAGGCGGCACCACTCGGTGCTGCAGCTGTCCAGCCGCGCCACGACGCCCTGTTCCAGTTGGGCCGAGGCAGGCGCGTTCTGTTCGGGGCGGCTGAGCAGCGGCAGCATGTCCATGTCCACGATCACCGTCCGGTTGCCCGACAAAAGCGAGTAATGGACCCATCCGCCAGCGCCATCCCTGTCGCGCACCCGGCGCCAATGCCCATGCTCGGCCGTGATCTCGACCGGCATGTCCTTGCGCCTGAACACCCAGTCGACCCTGTGCGTCAGCGAGGGGCCGCGGCGCACATTCACTTCGGCCGACTTGATCGACACATAGCGTGGCAGGGGCAGGTTGGTGACGCTGCCGCGTTCCGCGCCATAGGCATGAGGTGCGAAACTTGCCAGAAGCAGCAGCGCCATAAGCGCCAGTATCATCCGGTTTACCCGCACGAATCCGCGATCCGCCCGAAACTTCAGCTGTGTCATGCCCAATGCCTGCCTTCTATCCGCTCTGACCGGGTGAAATCTGGATTGGGGTTCTTGTGCCCCGCCGGTTCATCCTTCACTCTGCCACCAAGCAGCTGATTTGGAAAGAAGGGGAGGGCCAGAATGCCAACTGCACGTCTGAGTGTTGTCGTGACGCGACGCTTGCCCGAAGCGGTAGAGACGCGGATGAAGGAACTGTTCAACGTGCAACTGCGCGATGACGACACGCCGATGACCCGTGCCGAACTGGTCGAGGCGCTGTCCACGGCCGATGTGCTGGTGCCGACCCTGACCGACCAGATCGATGCCGGGCTGATCGCGCAGGCTGGTCCGAACATGCGGTTGATTGCAAATTACGGCGCAGGTGTCGATCACATCGACGTGGCGACCGCCCGCCAACGCGGCATCCTTGTGTCGAACACGCCCGGTGTGCTGACCGATGATACTGCGGACATGACCATGGCGCTGCTGCTTGCCGTGCTGCGACGCATGCCCGAGGGGCTTGCCATCATGAACGAGGGGCGCTGGACCGGCTGGTCGCCGACGGCCCTGCTGGGCGGGCGCGTGGGCGGGCGGCGTCTGGGCATTCTGGGCATGGGCCGCATCGGTCAGGCCGTGGCCCGCCGCGCGGCGGCTTTCGGCATGCAGATCCACTATCACAACCGTCGCAGGCTGCGCCCCGAAATCGAGGATCGCTACGAGGCGACCTATTGGGAAAGCCTTGATCAGATGGTGGCGCGCATGGACGTGATCAGCATCAACTGCCCGCACACGCCCTCGACCTTCCATCTGATGAACGCAAGGCGGCTCAAGCTGATGAAGCCGGACGCGGTGATCGTGAACACCTCGCGCGGCGAGGTGATCGACGAGAACGCCCTGACCCGGATGCTGGCTGCGGGCGAACTGGCTGGTGCGGGCCTTGATGTCTACGAACACGGCACGGATGTGAACCCGCGCCTGCGTGATCTGCCCAATGTGGTGCTTCTGCCCCATATGGGATCCGCCACGCGCGAGGGGCGCGCCGAGATGGGCGAGAAAGTGATCATCAATATCAAGACCTTCGCGGATGGGCACCGCCCCCCTGATCAGGTCGTGCCGTCCATGCTGTGACCGCTGCCCGGCTGTCATCGGTGATGCAGATCGGGGCGACAGACCGACCGCAAGAAAGGGGCTGACATGCGTCTGGCAACTCTTCTGTGCTCTTTCCTGCTGCTGGCTGCGCCTGCGATGACGCAACAGGCCTCGGACCGGATCATTCCGGAAGCCGGGGGCGCAGGGCGGGTCGTGACCTCCGACCGGGTTGCCGTCGCCTTGCAGGCCAAGGCCGACACCCGGCCAGTCGAGGCCCGCGAATGGATGGTCGTGGCAGCCCATCCGCTGGCTGCGGAAGCCGGGGCGGATGTGCTGGCCGCTGGCGGTACGGCCGCCGATGCCATGGTCGCCGTGCAAGCCGTGCTGGGCTTGGTCGAGCCGCAATCATCAGGGCTGGGGGGCGGGGCCTTTCTGGTCTGGCACGATGGGGCCACGGGGACCATCACCACGCTGGACGGGCGCGAGACCGCCCCGCTTGAGGCGACCCCGCGACTTTTCCAGGACGCCCAGGGTGAACCGCTGAAATTCTTTGACGCCGTGGTTGGTGGGCGCAGCGTGGGCACGCCCGGCACACCCGCCTTGATGGCTGCAGCCCATGCCCGTTGGGGACGCGCGGATTGGGCCGATCTGCTGGCCCCGGCGATCCGTCTGGCCGACACTGGTTTTCCTGTCTCGCCGCGCCTTGCCATGCTGGTGGCTGCGGATGCCGAACGTCTGGCGGTGGATCAGGCGACCGCAGGCTATTTCCTGCCCGAAGGAAAACCCCTGACCGAGGGCGCGATGCTGCGCAACCCTGCCTATGCGCAGACCCTGCGCAGCCTGGCCGAGCAGGGCGTGGACGGGTTCTATACCGGCCCCGTGGCCGAGGCCATCGTGCAGGCCGTGCGGGGCGCTGCGCATAATCCCGGCCTGCTGGGGCCGCTGGATCTGGCGATCTACCGCGTCAAGGAACGCGCGGCAGTCTGTGCCCCCTATCGCGGGCACGAGGTCTGCGGGATGGGGCCACCCTCGTCCGGTGCCGTGGCGGTCGGGCAGATCCTCGGCATGCTGGAAGCGACGGATCTGGCTGCGCTGGGCCCATCGGATCCCGAAAGCTGGCGCCTGATCGGCGAGGCCAGCCGTCTGGCCTTCGCGGATCGCGCCCGCTATCTGGCCGATAGCGACTTTGTGCCGGTTCCGGTCGCGGGCCTGTTGGATCCCGCCTATCTGCGCCGGCGCGCGGCGCTGATCGCAGGGGGTGCTGTTCTGCCAGAGGCTCAGGCAGGGCAACCCGCGTTCGATCACACGCTGAACCTTGCTGATGGGATAACGCTGGAGCAACCCTCGACCAGCCATGTCTCGATCGTGGACAGTTATGGCAATGCGCTGTCCATGACCTCGACCATCGAAAACGCCTTTGGCGCGCGTCTGATGGCGGGCGGGTTCCTGTTGAACAACGAGCTGACGGATTTCTCCTTTCGCAGCCATGTGGATGGTGTGCCGGTCGCCAATCGGGTCGCGCCGGGCAAGCGGCCACGGTCCTCGATGGCGCCGACCATCGTGCGGCGCGGCGGCCAGCCGGTGCTGGTGCTGGGCAGCCCCGGCGGCAGTTCGATCATCGGTTATGTGACCTCGGCGCTGATCGCCCATCTGGATTGGGGTCTGGATGTGCAGCAGGCGGTTGCCGCCGGGCATCTGCTGAACCGCTTCGGCATCTATGATCTTGAGGCCGGAACCGAGGCCGAGGCGCTGGCAGATCCGCTGCGGGCACTGGGCTACGAGGTGCGCCTTGGACCGCAGACATCGGGCCTTCATGCGATCTCGATCGGACCGGATGGCCTGCGCGGCGGGGCGGACCCGCGCCGTGAAGGCGTGGCGCTGGGCAAGTGATGCACAGGGGGGGCTGTCTGCCCCCCACGTTCAACTGCGTTGAACGCCCCCCCGAGGATATTTGCCGCAAGAAGAAGCTGCGGCGGCGTCGCTTTCGGTGCACAGGTCGCTTTCAGACGGGATTGCGTCGGCTGGTTCACACGCGCGCGGCATGACCTGCTATTGATCGGCCAAAGCTTGATCCAAGGGAGTCGCTTGCGCCATGAAAACACATGTCAAAGCTCTGGTCGTCGGCGGCGGCGCTGTCGGAACCTCGATCGCCTATCATCTGGCACGCGCCGGGTGGCAGGATGTGATGTTGCTGGAACGCGACGAACTGACCTCAGGGTCGACATGGCATGCGGCGGGGCTGCTGCCGCTGTTCAACATGTCCTTCGCCACGACCCATATCCACAAGTATTCGGTGGAGTTCTACAAGTCGCTGGAGGCCGAGACCGGGCTGAACGCCGGGTTTTCCGTCGTGGGCAACCTGCGCATGGCGCAGACGCAGGCGCGCATGGACGAATACATGGTCTATGCCACGACCGCCGAAACCTGCGGCGTGCCCTATGAGTGGATGACGCCAGCCCAGATCAAGGACCGCTGGCCGCTGGTGCGCACCGATGATCTGAAGGGGGCGATCTATCACCCGACCGATGGCTATATCAACCCCGCTGACGTGACGATGGCCATGGCCAAGGGCGCGCGCCAGCGCGGCGTGATGATCGAGCGCAAATGGCAGGCGGATGCCTATCACTGGACCGGCAGCGCATGGGAAGTGACCTGCACGAAGATGGTCGAGAAGGGCGGCAACCTTGTGCCTTCGGACGAGCAGATCGTGATCACCGCCGAACATGTCGTGACCGCCACGGGCAACCATGCGCAGCGTACCGCGCGCCTGCTGGGGATCAAGTCGCCCGCGATCCCGGTCGAGCATCAGTTCATCGTGACAGAACCCGATCCCGCGCTGGTCGAGTATCGCAGGAATGGCGGGCTGGAGCATCCGGTGCTGCGCGACGCCGATGCCAAGTGGTACGTGCGCGAAGAGCGCGGCGGCTGGATCCTTGGCCCCTATGAGCATGGCGCGCCCGCCCGGTTCGAATTCGGCGTTCCCGACAGTTTCCGTGCCGATCTGTTCCCGCTGGATCTGGAGCGGATCGAAGAGGAATACATGTCGATGATCCACCGGCTGCCCTCGTCCGAGACCGTGGGCCTGAAGGACGATTTCAACGGGCCGATCTGCTATACGCCCGATGGCAACCCGCTGGTCGGCCCCGCGCCGGGGCTGCGCAACATGTGGCTGGCCGAAGGCTTCAGCTTTGGCATCACCGCGGCCGGCGGTACCGGCTATTATCTGGCCCAGATGATGGTCGAGGGCGAAGCCGAGATCGACATGGCGGCCCTTGATCCCAAGCGTTACGGCAGCTGGATGACCACCGAATATGCCGCGCGCAAGAACGAGGAATGCTATAGCCACGTCTTCATCCTGCACCATCCGGATGAAGAACGCGAAGCCTGCCGCCCGCTGCGCACCGCGCCCGCCTATGACCGCCAGAAGGCGCGTGGCGCGCAGTTCGGGCAGGTGAACGGCTGGGAGCGGCCCAACTACTATGGTCCGCTGGACGCGCCCGAAGGCTTTGACCATGACGCGCGCAGCTTCCGCCGTGGCGGCTGGTGGGACTATGCGGTGCAAGAGGCGAAGGCGATCCGCGAAGGGGTGGGCCTGATCGATGCGACCGCCTTTACAAAGCATCTGGTCAAGGGCCCCGGCGCCACGCAATTCCTGGACTGGTTCACCTGCAACAAGCTGCCCAAGGTGGGCCGGATCAACCTGACCTATGCGCTGACCGACCATGGCACGACGCGCACCGAATACACGATCGTGCGTCTGGCCGAGGATGAATATTACCTGGTCAGCGCCGGGGCATGGACCGCCTATGACGGCGACTACCTGCGCAAGTCCGCCGCCGACAAGATGGCCGACTTCGGCTATGTCGAGATTCAGGATGTGACGACGCAATGGGGCGTCTTTGCCATCGCCGGACCGAAATCGCGCGATGTGCTGAAGGCCGTGATCAAGGATGCCGATCCCGAGACCGCCCTGTCGAACAAGCGTTTCCCCTGGCTGAGCGCGCGGCAGATCGAGCTGGGCATGTGCCCGGTCAACGCCATTCGCGTCGCCTATACCGGCGAGCTGGGGTGGGAGCTGCACCATCCGATCGAGATGCAGAACTATCTGTTCGATCTGCTGGAAAAGGCAGGGGCCGCACATGGCATGACGCTGGTGGGCGCGCGGGCCCAGAACTGGCTGCGTCAGGAAAAAAGCTATCGCGCCTTCGGCAATGAACTGGGTCGCGACGCCACCCCGCTCGAGGCGGATCTGCCGCGCTTCGTGGATCTGTCCAAGGAGTTCCGTGGCAAGGCCGCGATGGAGGCCAAGGGCATCCGCAGTAAATGCGTGACGATCCTTGTGGACGGTCCCGCCGATGCCGATCCCTGGGGCCGCGAGGCGCTCTATGCGCCTGATGGCGCTCGCGTGGGGCGTCTGACCTCGGGCGGCTATTCGGTGCATTTCGGCCAGAGCATCGGCATGGGCTATGTCCGCCCCGATCTGGCCGTGCCGGGCACGGCGTTGAAGGTCAAGATGTTCGACCGGCTGTGGGACGCCAAGGTGGTCGAAGACAGCCCCTACGACCCCGCCAACGCGACGATCCGTCAGGATGGTTGAGCAGGTTGGGGGCGTGGCGACACGCCCCCAAACCCGGCCTGTCACCCGGCTGCGGTCATTTCATCAAAGCATTCCAGCGCTTTGGCCGCATACATCATCGACGGGCCGCCCCCCATCTGGATCGTCATTGCCAAGACATCGCTGATTTCTTCGCGGCTGGCCCCGGCGCGGATCAGGGTCTCCACATGCAGCACGATGCAGGCCTCGCAGCGGGTGGCGATGGCGATGCCGAGGGCCACGAATTCCTTGGTCTTGAAGTCCAGCACGCCGCCTTCCTTGACGGCCTTGCCCAAGGCGCCGAATGCGCGCGTCGTCTCGGGGATCGCCTTGTTGAGCCCGCGCAACTGGTCACGGGTGCTGTTCAGTTTGTCGTTCCAGGTCATGATCGATCCTTGCCGTGATGAATGTCAGGCTCGGGCAGATCACAGCGGTGGCAGTCCTGCCTTGATCAGGATCAGAAACCCGGATCAGGCCGGGCGGCGGGCAATGAAGGCCATGTTGTTGGCGGGCATCTCGACGACCTGCACAAGGTCCAGCCAGTTGGCATGGATCCAGTCGATCACGTCCCAATCATCCTTGTAGCCGATCTCGGGGTCCTGCGCGCGCAGGCTGGCGTGAAAGGTCCTGTCGCCGTCCGAGGTGGTTTCGCCATCGCGCAGGAACGGACCATAAAGGATGAAAAGCCCGCCGGGGGCCAGCGCCTGCGCCACCTCGGCGATGAGGGTCCGGGCCTCGGCCTCGCTGATCAGATGCAGCAGGTTCACCAGCACGATCAGGTCCTGACCGGCATGGGCGGCACCCCAGCCAGACGCGGTGGCGTCAAGGTCGATTGCCGCGCGCAGATTGGCCAGCCCCGCAACCCCCGCATGGGCATCGACCGAGGCGCGGCGCGCCGGATCGATGTCAGTGGGCTGCCAATCAAGGTCCGGCATGGCGCGGGCAAAGATCACGGCATGTTCCCCGGTGCCCGAGGCGATTTCCAGTGCATGTCCCGATGCCGGGGCATGCTGGGCCACAAGGGCCGCGATATCGGCGGCGTTGCGCGCGGCAGAGGGGGCAAACATGCGCCCATCATCGGACGGGTGCGCGACCGAGGCGGTATCCGGCAGGTTCAGGCGGCGTGACATGTCAGGAAAACCTCGCAGGGGATAGGGCGCGCAGTGTACCGGCATCGAGGGCTGGTGTCATGCCAAGCGCCAGATCGGCCAGTAGCTGGCTTGCGGCGGGGGCGGTCTGGAAACCATAGCCGCCTTGACCGACACACCACAGGAAGGTGGCATCCTGCGGGTCGGGCCCGATGACCAGCGCGCGATCCGGGGCGAAACTGCGCAGGCCCGCCCAATTGGCCAGCATCCGGGTGACGGGTTGCGTCACCGCCTCCTGATAGCGGGACAGGCCTTCGGCCAGCACCATGTCATCGGCCCATGCATCCTGCGGCGCAACGGGATCCTCATCTGCGGGCGATACGATCAGCGCGCCTGCATCGGGCTTGCAATACCAGCTTTCGCCGACACCATCGACAAAGGGCCAATGGGCGGGCGACATGCCCTGCGGCAAGGCGATCCGCGCCATGGACCGGCGATAGGGCTGTATATCCAACGGCCTCAGCCCCGCCATGCGCGCCACCGTATCGGCCCATGCGCCTGCGGCATTGACCAGCAGGTCAGCCTCATGCCTATGGCCAGCCTCTGTCGTCACGCGCCATCCCGTGCCAAGCCGCTTGATCCGGTTCACCCTTGCGCCGGTCACGATCCTCGCACCCTGCGCGCGGGCGGACCGCGCGAAATTCTGGATCAAAAGATCGGTGTCCAGATCCTGCGCATCCTCGCGATAGGCGGCATGAACCTGCGTCTCGCGGTTCAGGATCGGCCAGAGGCGCAACGCCTCATCCATCGTGATCGCGTCCAGCCCCAGATCGGCGCTGTCGGCGCGGAAGGCCTCGGCATGATCCGGGCCTGCCACCATCATCATCCCGCGTGGCGACAGAACCCCGCCATCGGCATTGTGGTGGTGATCCGCGCTGGCGGCATTCAGCGCCTTGATCGTGGCATTGCCGTAGTTCAGCAGGAACATGGCCGCAGACCGGCCCGAGGCGTGATAGGCAAGGCTGTCTTCGCCCTCCAGCAGGGTGACTTCAAGATGCGGTGCAAGGCGGGCCGCGGCGGAAATACCGGCAATGCCGCCGCCGATGACCAGTGCCCGGCTCATGCCTCTTCCAGACGGTCCGTAGCCGGGGCCGGGGTCGGGGCCAAGGCGGTCAGCCTTGCGTAAAGCGCATCATCCAGCGTGTAATCCATCGCCGCCAGCGAGGGCGTCAACTGTTCCGCGGACCGGGCCGAAATGATCGGTGTGGGGCCAGCCGGATGGCGTGCGGCCCAGGCCACGGCCAGGGTGGCCGCGTGGACGCCCACATCTGCCGCGATCTCCTGCAACCCGACGGCTGCCTTGTGCATCCATTCGGGGGCATACCGGCTGGCATAGGCCTTGTCCTCGACCAGTCGCCCGCTGCCACCTGCTGCGTATTTGCCGGTCAGCAATCCACCGCCCAATGGGGAATAGGGGGCAATCGCGATACCCTGATCGACACAGGCGGGGAACAGCTCCACCTCGGCCTGACGTTTGACGATGTTGTACATCGGCTGCAGGATGTCGATCCTCAGGTCGAATTCCGACGCGACCCAGAGCGCCTTGATCACCTGCCATGCGGCGAAGTTGGACACACCCACATACCGGATCAGCCCCTTCTGTTTCAGCTCGGCCAGCGTCTCGAAGGTTTCGCGCAGCGGCGTGTTGTCGTCGAACCTGTGCAGGTAGAGGACATCGACCTCGTCCATCTGCAACCGCTGGCGCGAGATGTCGAAGGTCTTCAGGATGTTCTCACGGCCCGATCCGCCCGCATACCCGGCCTTCGTGGCAAGGATCAGCCGGTCGCGATGGGGCGCGATCAGCTTGCCGGTGATCTCTTCCGAGGCACCACCGGTATAGGCATGGGCCGTGTCGAAATGCGTGATCCCGGCGGCAAGGCTCGCCTCGAACATGGCGCGCGACTGTGCTGCGTCGGCGCGACCGCCGAATTGCATGGTGCCAAAGGCAAGGCGGCTTGCGGGGGTGCCGTCACGGCTGATGAGTGCATGTGTCATGGCGGCGAAACTGCCACGGCTTTGCGTCAAGGAAAAGGGGTCAAACCTGTTCGCTGGATTGGTTGCGCCACTGACGCCAGGCCCAGACCAGCGAAAGCAGATACAAAAGGTCCATCATCATCAGCGTCAGCCATGGAAAGCTGATCAGCGCCGCAAGGAAACAGACGAAACCCACGTAGAGAAAGCGCACATTCTCGCGCTGGATGGTCAGCGACTTCAGCGACCAGGTCGGCAGGCGGCTGATCATCAGCAGGCCGACCCCCAGCATATAGGCCGCGATCACCATGTCCGGAATCGGCGGCAGTCCGGGCACGGCACGATCCAGAAACAGGGGCAGCATCACCAGCAGCGCACCAGCGGGCGAGGGGACCCCCTCGAAATGGCGGTTCGGTTTCTCGGTCTCGCTGGCCTTGGTGCCGACGTTGAAGCGGGCGAGGCGCAGGACGCAGCACAGCGCATAGATCACCACGGCGATCCAGCCCAGGTTGCCCATGTCCTTGAACGCCCAGAAATACATCAGCAGCGCAGGCGCGATCCCGAAGTTCAGGAAATCGGCAAGGCTGTCCAGTTCAGCCCCCAGCGCGCTTGCGCTTTTCAGAAGCCGCGCCAGACTGCCATCCAGACCGTCAAGCACCGCGGCCAGCAACAAAAGCTGCACCGCCACGTTGAAATTGCCGCTGGTGGCATAGCGGATCGCGGTCAGGCCGGCGCAGATGGCGCCCACCGTCACAAGGTTCGGCAGAAGCTGCACGATCGGCAATTCCCGCCGCGAGCGCACGGGCGGCAACTGGTCGGGATCAGGCAGTTCGCCCATCGCGCGCTCCTTCGGTCGAGGTGAGGTCGGCAATGACCGTCTCGCCCGCGATCATGCCTTGCCCCACGGTGACAAGAGGTGCCACGCCATCGGGCAGGTAGACATCGACGCGGCTGCCGAACCGGATCAGGCCAAAGCGTTCCCCGGTCAGCAGGTGCTGTTCCGGCTTGGTCCAGCACACGATCCGGCGCGCGACCAGCCCCGCGATCTGCACCACCGCGATCTGTCGGCCATCAGCCATTTCGATGGCCAGCGAATTGCGCTCATTGTCCACTGACGCCTTGTCCAGCGAGGCATTGAAGAACTTGCCCGGCCGATAGGCCACCGCCGTGACACGGCCCGCGATGGGGGCGCGGTTCACATGGCAGTTGAAGACGTTCATGAAGACGCTGACGCGGGTTAGGGCATGATCGGCCATGCCCAGTTCGGCAGGTGGCACGGCCTTCTCGATCAGCGAGATCACCCCGTCCGCAGGGCTGATCAGCAGCCCTTCGCGGGTGGGCGTGGTCCGTTTGGGATCGCGAAAGAAATAGTAGCACCAGACCGTCAGGCCCAGCCCGATCCAGCCCAACGGGTCCCAGATCATAAACAGCGCGATCGAGATGGCCGCAAAGATCGCCACGAACTTGCGCCCTTCCGGGTGCATCGGTTTGATGAAAGTCTCGAGCATGGTCATGGTCTGGGCTGTCCTTCGCGATGTTGGGGACTGCCCTACAACCTTGCGCGCCATGGCGCAATGCGGCTGACTGGCGTGATGCAAATATGCGCCCGGCCCGTCGGGCGTGGCCTGTGGCATCACGTCGGCGCAAGCATCAGGCGCGCGCCACCCCGCGATGCTCAGGCAGGTCCGTCCACAAGGGCCGTCGCAACCGCCGTGGAAATGGGAATGCCCCCATGGATTTCCACGAAAAGGAACTGACCCGCCTCGTTGCATTCGAGGAATACATGTCGTCCCGCGGAATCCGTCCGCAGATCGAACGCGCCATATCTGAGGCCCATCAGCGCCATATAGCGCCGGATGCTATCCTGAACCGCAAGTGGCAGGGGGACGCTTTCGAACGTCGCGTTCAATTCCGGGCGCCAGTCGATATGCGTGAAGCCCTCTGGGCGCCGCACCCGGGCTGCAAGGATGGCATCGTCCACAACGGTGATACGCAGGTCATCGCCGCCAAGGATCGCCTCCTGGAACATGGTCGGGCAGTTGGACAAGGCCTGATCGTCGATGTCTTCGTCCGGCCGGACCAAACGCGCTTCGATGAAGGCCTGCGCATGTCCGTTCATGGGCTTGCAGACAATGGCCCCCAACCTGTCGCGGAACCGCAGGATCGACTCCTTGCGTGTCGTCACAATCGTCTGCGGGATGCAGAAGCCGCTTTCCTGCGCGATGCGCAGTTGCAGCAGCTTGTTATTGGCGACGGTCGCCCGATCTATCGGGTTGATGACATTTGTCATCGACAGCAGCCAGCCTTTCAGCGTCGTGTCGATCTCTTTTTGCAGGAAGGCGTTCGTTGCCTCGTCAAGATCGTCGACGGGTGCGGGACGCGAGACGCGCCGCCACCAGACGCCGGTCACATCTACCGGATCAATGCCATGCTGCGTCAGGCAAACCGAAACCCTCTGCGCTCCGGCGCGGATGACATGCTCTATCGCAATGTTCTCCCGATAGCCGCGCAGATCGACAATGACCGCATCGCGCCCGCGCTTTCGGATCTCGGACTGCACGGCAAGGGAATGCACATCATCCGTGCCACTGAAGATAACGATCATGATCTAGTCGTCGGTCCTGTAACCATCGCCTTGGCAATCGTCCTGAACGCGCTGGTCATAATTCATGCCGGGCGCTGTGAACGTGACGCAGGAACTTGTCGTATCATAGGTGCAGGTGGTTTGCGCGGCGGCGGCAGCGCGTCCCCCCCAGTCGCGGCGCGAGATGATCTCGTTGATCAGCATCTCGAGGTCGGGCCGCTCTGGAAGCGTCGTCGGATTGAAGGGCAGCCGAGGGGTAAGGCCAATGCGACCGAAATAGGCATTCTCTCTCGCGATGGCCTCGGGGCCGAGGCTGACGACCTGCGTATTAAGTCCGGGCTGTGAGGACATCACATAGGGCGCGTTTGCCATCCGGGGCTGGCTTGGTTGATCCTGAACGGGACGGCTGACGATATGGGCCTTGCGGGTGGACAGGTCCGTGAAGACATAGATCGGCTCTTTCAGCAGATCTTCCACGTCGTCCGAGAAGATCGGGATTTCGATGGTGCCGCTGATGCCCGCCTGCAGGTCACCCTCGACCGAAAGAAGCCGCGCCGATCCGATCATCTTGCCTTTCACGCGCCTCTCGATCTCGGCTGCGATCTCGTCATCGTCAAGTGCGACGGCCAGCAGATGGATCAGTGGATCCATGGAGCCCACAGCCGCCTGCTTGACGGCTTGCTTCAGTTTCATGAGGGGGGAAAGCTTGTCGGACATGGCACACTCACACGCTGAACTATGAAAAATACAGATGATCCTGCCCGCAAGCATGACGTAGTCAGGAAAATTTTCAATCCTGTTTTCCCTGCCCGGGCGACCGCCAAGGGGCTGGCGCGGCCTTTGTTCAGGCGGGATGTCGCGGCTCACCCTCACCATGCCCCCTGCGGGGCGCCCCATAAAAAAACCCCGCACGATGGCGGGGTTTTCCTTGGGTGCTGTAACGGACGATCAGTTCGGGATCGTGCCTTCGATGCCTTCGACATAGAAGTCCATGCCCAGCAGCGTGCCGTCATCCGCGACTTCGCCCTCGGCCAGCCAGACCGAACCGTCCTGCTTGTTCAGCGGACCGGTGAAGGGGTGGTACTCGCCCTTGGCGATGGCGTCTTTCATGGCCAGCGCCTCGGCTTTCACGTCGGCGGGCACCTTGTCGGTGATCTCGCCGATGCCGACCATGCCCGGCCCGATGCCGTCCCATGTATCGGTCGAGGTCCAGGTCCCGTCCATCACGGCGCGGGTGCGCGCGATGTAATAGGGCGCCCAGTTGTCGATGATCGAGGACACGCGCGGCCCATCGGCATATTCGCCCATGTCCGATGCCTGACCGAAGCCGATGATGTTGCCCGCCTCGGCCGCAGCAGCCAGCGGCGCGGTGGAATCGGTGTGCTGCAGGATCACGTCGGCACCCTGCTCGATCAGGACCTTCGCGGCGTCAGCTTCTTTCGCGGGATCGAACCAGGTATAGGCCCAGACGATCTTGAACTGGACATCCGGGTTGACCTTACGCGCATGGATGAAGGCCGAGTTGATGCCGCGGATCACTTCGGGGATCGGATAGGAGCCGATATAGCCGATGATGTTCGCTTCCGTCATCTTGCCGGCGATATGGCCCTGAATGGCGCGGCCCTCGTAGAAGCGGGCCGAATAGGTCGACACGTTGTCGGCGCGCTTGTAGCCGGTTGCGTGTTCGAATTTCACATCCGGGAACTTGGCGGCCACGTTGATCGTCGGGTCCATGTAGCCAAAGGAGGTGGTGAAGATCAGCTTGGCGCCGTCCAGCGCCATTTGCGTCATCACCCGTTCCGCATCCGGGCCCTCGGGCACGGATTCGACAAAGACGGTCTCGACCTTGTCACCGAATTCGGCTTCGACGGCCAGGCGGCCCTTGTCATGCTCGTAGGTCCAGCCGCCGTCGCCGACGGGTCCCACATAGACAAAGCCCACCTTCAGCTTGTCCTGCGCCATGGCGCCGGTTGCCAGACCCAGTGCCAGCGCTGCGGTGGTCAGCAGTTTGGTCAGTTTCATTCAGGAATCCCCCTGTTGGTTAGTCTTGTTGACGATGCCCGGATCGGATGGGCATGCACGTTTGGCCTCATCGTGAGGCATGGAAAATCCGGCCCAACGAGGCAGGCGCGCTGCTTTTGTCGGCCGACATGATGACCAGCACGAGGATGGTTATCAGATAGGGTGACATTGCCAGATATTCGACGGGAATCGCAACGCCCGCCGCTTGCAGATTCAGCTGAATCACGGTCACACCGCCAAAAAGATAGGCACCCAGCAGCACGCGCCATGGCTTCCAGCTGGCAAAGACCACCAGGGCCAGGGCAATCCAGCCGATTCCGGCGGTCATGCCCTCGGTCCACTGGGGCACACGGATCAGACTGATATAGGCGCCACCCATCCCGGCGCAGGCCCCGCCGAACAGAATCGCCATGATGCGGATGCGCACGACCTTGTAGCCCAGCGCATGGGCCGCTTCGTGATTCTCGCCGACCGCGCGCAGGATCAGGCCCGCGCGGGTGTATTTCAGCATGAACCAGACCGCCGTGACGATGATCAGCCCCAGATAGACCATCAGATCATGCGAGAAGAGGATCCGCCCCAGCACCGGCATGTCCGACAGCCCGGGAATGTTCAGCCGCGGAAATGAGGGCGGGCGGATACCCTGATAGCCCTGACCGATCAATGAGGACAGACCCAGCCCGAACAGCGTCAGCCCCAAACCCGATGCCACCTGATTGGCCAGCGCCACCTGTGTCAGCAGCGCAAAAAGCAGCGACAGAACCGCGCCCCCCGCTGCCGCCGCAAGAACGCCCAGCAGTGGATTGCCGGTGTTGACCGCCATGGCGAAGCCGCAGATCGCGCCGGTGATCATCATCCCCTCGACGCCAAGGTTCAGAACGCCCGCCTTTTCCACCACAAGCTCGCCCACCGCCGCCAGCAGCAGCGGGGTCGCCGCCACCATCAGCGAGGCCAGCAACAGGATCGGGTTGATTGAAGACAGATCCATCACGCCACCTCACGCCATGTCAGCCGCAGCCGGTAATTGGTCATCACGTCGACGGCCAGCAGGAAGAACAGCAGCATCCCCTGAAACATCTGGATCGCCGCTGCAGGCAGACCCAACCGCGACTGCGCGATCTCGCCGCCGATATAGGTCAGCGCCATCAGCAGGCCCGCCAGCAGGATGCCCAGCGGATTCAACCGACCCAGAAAGGCCACGATGATCGCGGTAAAGCCGTAGCCCACATTGAAATCGATGCTGACACGCCCCGCCGGACCCGACACCTCGAACATGCCGGCCATCCCGGCCAGCGCACCCGCCAGCCCCAGGCACACCAGGATCAGGCGCGCCGGGTTCACCCCCGCAAAGCGCGCGGCGCGCGGCGCCTCGCCGGTCAGACGGATGTGAAAGCCAAGGATATGCCGGGTCATCAGCACATAGGCGAGGATCACCGCCACCATCGCCGCGACCACGCCCCAGTGCATCCCCGATCCCGCGATCAGCTCGGCATTATGGGCGCTGGGATATTGCTGCAGGTTGCGCGATCCGGGAAAGCCGAACCCCTCGGGGTTCTTCATCAGACCCAGCGACATCGAGGCCAGCAACTGCTCGGCCACATAGACCAGCATCAGGGACACTAGAATCTCGTTGGTGCCGAATCTCACCTTCAGAACCGCCGGGATCATGGCCCAGGCCCAGCCGCCCAGCGCACCCGCCATCACCATCAGCGGAAAGATGAACCATCCCTCCATCGGGTAGAAGGCCAGCCCCACACCCGCACCGCAAAGCGCGCCGACGATATATTGCCCCTCGGCCCCGATGTTCCAGATGCCAGCGCGGAACCCCAGGCTCAGGCCGATGGCGATCAGCACCAGCGGCGCACCTTTCACCAGCAGCTGCGGGCGGTAGAAAAACGCGAATTCCGAAAACAGCGGATCCCAGAAGATCGTGCGGATCGCGACAAGCGGATCCTTTCCCAGCAGCGCAAACAGCGCGCCGCCCGCGATCATCGTGGCAATCACCGCCACGACAGGGGCCAGCCAGACCCAGGCTTTTGACGGTTGCGGGCGCTTCTCCAGCTTCAGCATGGTGCGGCCCCCCCTTCATCGTTCTTCACATACATGTTCTGGAACGCCTCAGACATGCGCCACCTCCATGTCATGGGCGCCACCCATCATCAGGCCGATCTCTTCGATGTTCAGCTCGGATGTGGGCCTGATGCGCGACAGGCGTCCCTCGTTCAGCGCACCAAATCGGTCGGCGATTTCCATCAGCTCGTCCAGGTCCTGGCTGATCACCACGACCGCCGTGCCGCCCGCCGCCAGATCCAGCAACGCCTGCCGGATCGCCGCCGCGGCCGAGGCATCGACACCCCATGTCGGCTGATTGACCACCAGCACCTCGGGGCGCTGCATGACCTCGCGACCGATGACGAATTTCTGCAGATTGCCCCCCGACAGCGACCGTGCGGCATTGCCGGGGCCGGGTGTGCGCACGTCAAAGCGGCTGATGATCGCTTCGGCAAAACCCTTGGCGCGGCCCCAGTCAAGGAAACCGCGCCGTTCCAGCCCTTCGCGCAGCGACCCTGTCAGCATCGCGTTTTCGGTCAGGCTCATATCAGGGGCCGCCGCATGTCCCAGCCGTTCCTCGGGCGCGCACAGAAGCCCGATCCGCCGCCGTTCCATCGGGCCCAGCATGCCGATCGCCTTGCCATGCATCCGCACCATGTCGGGGCTGCTGCGCAACTCCCCGGACAGGGCGCCCAGCAACTCGTCCTGCCCGTTGCCCGCGACTCCGCCAAGACCCAGCACCTCGCCCTGCCGCACCTCAAGGCTGATGTCCTTGAGCGTGCATCCAAAGGCCGAAGGCGAGCGGATCGACAACCCGCTCAGTTCCAGCGCCACATCGCCCAGCGCGCGCCCGCTGCGTTCGGGTGTATGCAGCACGGTGCCCACCATCATTTCGGCCAGCGCCCGCGCCGTGGTGTCGGCAGGGGTGCAGGTGGCCACCTTCTTGCCCAGCCGCAAGATCGTGGCCGTGTCGCACAATGTGCGGATCTCCTCCAGCTTGTGACTGATGTACAGGATCGCCACACCCTCGGCCGTCAGCTTGCGCAGGGTCTGGAACAGGATCTCCACCTCCTGCGGGGTCAGCACCGATGTCGGCTCGTCCATGATCAGCAGGCGCGGATCCTGCAACAGGCAGCGGATGATCTCGACCCGCTGGCGCTCGCCTGCCGACAAATCGCCGACGGTCCGGAACGGATCCAGCGGCAGGCCATAGGTTTCCGAGACCTCGCGGATGCGCCCGGCCAGATCGGCAAGGCGTGGCGGATGCTCCATCCCCAGTGCGATGTTTTCGGCCACGTTCAGCGCGTCGAACAGGGAAAAATGCTGGAACACCATCGCCACACCGGCGGCGCGCGCCGCGCGCGGCTCGGCAGGGGCGTAGGCCTTGCCCTGCAGGGTCATTGTTCCGTGGTCGGGCTTGACCAGCCCATAGATCATCTTGACCAGCGTGGACTTGCCCGCGCCATTCTCGCCCAGAAGGGCATGCACCTCGCCTTCCATCACCTCGAAGGACACGTCCGAATTCGCGACAACGCCCGGATAGGCCTTGGTCAGCCCCTTGATGCTCAGAACCGGTGCCGTCATGCGCTGCGTTCCCTTCTGTCGGATGTGGCCACGATATCGCTCAATAAGCCCGAGGCCACGCCAATGGCAATCGCCTGCGGGTGTTTGCCGAAGCCGGGTGTCCCGATGGGGCAACGGATGCGCGCGATTTGGGCGGGCGCATGGCCCAGCGCGCCCAGACGCGACCGGAAGCGCGCCCATTTGGTGGCCGACCCGATCAGGCCCGCGCGGGCAAACCCATGCCCCAGCAGCCCGTGGCACAGCGCAAGGTCCAGCGCGTGCGAATAGGTCAGGATCAGGTGATGTGCGTCATGCGGCGCATGCGGCACCAACCGTGCAGGATCGACGGCGGGCAGGGCGGTGACACCGGCGGGGATCTCCTCGGGGAAGCGTTCGGGCCCGGTATCGACCCAGGTGATCGCCAGATCGGGCAGGGGCGACAGGGTCGCCACCAGCGCGCGTCCGACATGGCCTGCCCCCCAGATCCAGAGGGGCACCGACGCGCGCGCCAGCGGTTCGATCATCCAGCCCGCAATCAGCTGCGGCACGGGGCGCTGCCCTTGCGCGCGGGCGTCCGTCAGCAGGCGTTGCACCGCAAGGGGCATCTCGGTACCCGGTACGACGGGACGCGCGATAACCTCCTGCCCTTGCAAGGCCGCGATTGTCGCGGCGTCATGCACCTCGGTCAAAAGCTGCAGGCTGCCGCCGCAGCATTGCCCCAGGTCGGGGCCCAGCACGTGTCGCGTCAACCGCACCGGGGCGCCACCCGCCAGCAGCGCGCGCGCCGCCTGCGCCGCCTGATGCTCCAGCGCGCCGCCGCCGATCGTGCCCGTCTGCCCCTCGGGCCAGACCAGCATCGCCGCGCCCACATCGCGCGGCGCGGACCCACGCACCTCGGCGATCACCACCCGGGCGACGCGGCCATGGCGCTGCAGGGCGCGGTGCAGGGCATCAAGGTCAAATCCCATCGCGCACCCGCCCTATGGCTGCCAGAATGCGCTCGGGCGTGGCCGGCGCATCCAGCGCGGGATAGCCCGGCCCACAAGCCGCCACCGCATCCGAGATCGCCATCAGCGCCGAAATCCCCAGCATGAAGGGCGGCTCGCCCACCGCCTTGGAGCGATAGATCGTGTCTTCCCGGTTCGCCCCGTCCCAGAGTACCACGTTGAACACCGCCGGCCGGTCCGAGACGGCGGGGATCTTGTAGGTCGATGGCGCATGGGTGCGCAGCCGGCCTTTTTCGTCCCAGACCAGTTCCTCCATCGTCAGCCAACCCGCACCCTGCACATAGCCGCCTTCGATCTGGCCGATATCCAGCGCCGGGTTCAGGCTGGCACCCGCGTCATGCAGCAGATCGGCCCGCAGGATCCGCGTCTCGCCGGTCAGCGTGTCGATCACCGCCTCGGTCAGGGCGGCACCATAGGCGAAATAGAAAAACGGCCGCCCTTGCCCCTTGATCCGGTCCCATTCCACCTTGGGCGTGGCATAGAAACCGGTTGCCGACAGGCTGACCCGCGCCGCATAGGACATCTGCGCGGCCTCGGCAAAGCTGTAGCGCGCCTCGCCCACAAAGACCTGCGCGTCTTCGAACCGCACTTTTGCGGCATCGACCTGATGCAGCCCCGCCAGATGCGCGGCCATGCGCTCGCGGATCGTGTCGCAGGCCGCCTTGACCGCCATGCCGTTCAGATCCGATCCCGACGATGCCGCCGTGGCGGATGTGTTGGGCACCTTGCCGGTATCGGTCGCGGTGATCTTCACCGCCCCCACGTCCAGCCCGAACCGCGCCGCCGCCACCTGCGCCACCTTCTGGAACAGACCTTGCCCCATCTCGGTGCCGCCATGGTTCATGTGCACCGATCCATCCTGATAGACATGCACCAGGGCGCCTGCCTGATTCAGATGGGTCAGCGTGAACGAGATCCCGAACTTGACCGGCGTCAGCGCCAACCCGCGCTTCAGCACTGGCTGCGCCGCGTTCCATGCCGCGACGGCCTGCCGCCGCGCGTCATACCCTGCTTCGGCCGCAAGCCTGTCCGTCATCGCATGCAGGATGAAATCCTCGACCTCCATCCCGTAGGGCGTGGTCTGTTTCTTCTTGCCGGAAATATCCTCGGGGGGGCGTTCACCCGTGGTGAACGGGGGGGCGGACAGCCCCCCAGCGCCCTGTGTGGCCTGCGCGGCCTCGGTATCTGCGTAGTAATTGACCCGCCGAACCTCCAGCGGGTCGCGGCCCAGATGATGGGCGATGTGATCCATCACCCGCTCGATCCCGACCATGCCCTGCGGGCCGCCAAAGCCGCGGAAGGCGGTCGCGCTCTGCGTGTTGGTCTTCAGCCTGTGGCTCTCGATCCGGGCGTTCTGCAGCAGATAGGCATTGTCGGCATGCAGCATCGCGCGATCCGCCACCGGCAGCGACAGGTCCTGCGCCCAGCCGCAGCGGACATGGTGCACGAAGTCCACGCCCATGACCCGGCCCGCATCATCGAAGCCCGCGACATAGTCGATGCGGAAATCATGCCGTTTGCCGGTGATCACCATGTCATCGTCGCGGTCATAGCGCATCTTGCAGGGCCGCCCGGTCATTGATGCCGCCACGGCACAGGCCACGGCCAGCGCATTGCCCTGGCTTTCCTTGCCGCCGAACCCGCCGCCCATGCGGCGGACCTCGACGCGGACGGAATGCATGGGCACGCCCAAAGCCTCGGCCACCTTGTGCTGGATTTCGGTCGGGTGCTGGGTGGAACTCATCACCACCATGTCCCCGCCTTCCTGCGGCAGGGCCAGGGCCGCCTGGCCCTCAAGGTAGAAATGTTCCTGCGCACCGATCTCGAACCGCCCTGACACGCGATGGGGGGCTGCAGCGATCGCGGCGGGCGCATCGCCCTTGGCATAGATGCGCGGGCCATCCTCGAACCGGCTGTCGGCGGCCAGCGCCTGATCGATGGTCAGGATCGGCACCTCTTCGGCATAGTCGATCCGGCCCAGCCGTGCCGCGCGACGCGCGGCCAGATGACTGTCGGCGACCACGGCAAAGACCGGCTGGCCGACGTAATGGACCGCGCCCTTGGCCAGCAGGGGCTCGTCATGGGCCGAGGGCGAGACATCATTGGCAAAAGGCAGATCATCCGCCGTCAGCACCATGATCACGCCGGGGGCCGCGCGCACGGCGGACAGGTCCATCCCCGTGATCCGGCCCCGCGCGATGCCGGACAGGCCAAAGGCCAGATGCAATGTATTGGCAGGCACCGGGATGTCATCGACATAGCGCGCCTGTCCCGTCACATGCAGGCGGGCCGCGTCATGGGGCAGGGGTTTGGCTACGCTCATGGCTGCACCTCCATGATCCCGATGCTTTTCGCCGTATCCTCAAGGAAATAGCGCCGCAGCATGTTCGCAGCCGTCTGAAGCCGGTAATCGGCCGAGGCGCGCATGTCCGACAGCGGCGTGTAATCCTGCGTAAAAGCCTGCATCGCCCTGTCGATTGTCGCCTCTGACCATGGCTGCCCGATCAGCGCCCCCTCGACTTGGGCCGCGCGCCGTGGCGTGCCGGCCATGCCACCAAAGGCGATGCGCGCCTGCGTGACATGGCCCCCGGTCACCGTGACGGAAAAACACCCGCAGACCGCCGAGATGTCCTGATCGAAGCGCTTGGACAGCTTGTAGCACCGCAACCGGTCCGGCTGATGCGGGATGCTGATGGCCTCGACGAACTCGCCGGGGCGGCGATCCTGCTTGCCGTAGTCCAGAAAGAAATCCTCGAGCGGCATGTCGCGCCGCGCGTCGCCCTGCCGCAGATGCAGCACTGCGCCCAAGGCAATCAAGGCGGGAGGGCCGTCCCCGATAGGTGAGCCATTGGCGATATTGCCGCCGATCGTGGCGGCGGCGCGCACCTGCGCCGAGCCATAGCGGCGCAGCATCTCGGCAAAGGAAGGGTGCAGCCCCTCGATCGCGGGGATCAGGCGCGCGATGGTCACACCCGCCCCGATGCGCAGCCCGTTCTGGCCCTGCTCGATCTTCTGAAGATCGGCGCAGCGGTTCAGAAAGATCACCTGACCCAGTTCGCGCATCTGCTTGGTGACCCAAAGCCCCACATCCGTGGCCCCCGCCACCAGCGTGGCCGCAGGGTTGGCGGCATAGGCTGCGGCCAGATCGTCGCCGCTGGTCGGCTGCAACGCGCCGCCATCGGGGGGCTGGCTGCCCCCCACGCCGAACCTGCGGTTCGACGTGCCCCCCGCGGATATTTCGGGCAAGAAGACGGCGCGGTCATCGGTCATCCAGTCCGGCACGGGCCTGTCTTCGGCGGCCCGGGCCGCGCGGATGATCGGCGCATAGCCGGTGCAGCGGCACAGGTTGCCGGCCAGCGCGGTGTCGTGGTCCGTGTCCCCGTTCAGATGCGCCACCGCCATCGCGGCGATGAAACCCGGCGTGCAGAAGCCGCATTGGCTGCCGTGGTGATCCACCATGGCCTGCTGGACCGGGTGGAGGCTGCCGTCCGGGCCGGTGATCCCTTCGACCGTGCGGATGGCGCGGCCATCGAGTTGCGGCAGGAACAGGATGCAGGCGTTCAGCGCGCGGCTGGTGCCGTCTGGGTCGGTGACCATGACGGTGCAGGCGCCGCAATCGCCCTCGTTGCAGCCCTCCTTGGTGGCGGTCAGCCCCCGTGTTTCGCGCAGCCAGTCCAATGCCGTGGCGGTGGGCGCCACATCAGTGAGGACCACGCTTTCCCCGTTCAGAAGAAAGGAGATATTCATGAAGAAAAGCCTGCCGCCTTACCGGTTTTTCGCCCCGTGTTGCGCTGTCTCGATGCGGCGTAGAGCAGCGCGGGCCCCTGTTGGTCCCTGCAGGAAAGCCCGGATTCGGCCTCTTGGCAAGAAAAAGCTGCATGGCGGGTTTCGGCGCGCCCCGGGCGTCACCGGTTTTTCGGCGCTTTCGCAGGGCAGGCCCATGCGCTAGCTTTCCCCCATGAGCAATTCCCCCCGATTCATCCACCTGCGCGTGCATACCGAATATTCCCTGCTGGAAGGGGCGGTGCGGCTGAAAAAGCTGCCCGGTCTGTGCGCGGCGGCGGGCATGTCCGCCGTGGCCGTGACCGATACCAACAACATGTTTGCCGCATTGGAATTTTCCGTCGCAGCAAGCGGCGCTGGTGTCCAGCCGATCATCGGCTGTCAGGTCTCGGTCGCCTATCTGTCCGCCCAACCGGGCGAGCGGCCGCGCGATCCTGCGGGGATCGTGCTGCTGGCGCAGAGCGAGGCCGGATACGAGAACCTGATGCGGCTGAACAGCTGCCTCTATCTCGACAAGGCCGGACAGTTGCCGCAGGTCACGCTGGAGGAGTTGCAGGAGTTCAGCGCCGGTCTGATCTGCCTCTCGGGCGGGCCGGACGGCCCCGTGGGCCGGCTGCTGCGGGCAGGCCAGCGCCCGGCGGCCGAGGATCTGATGCGCAAGCTGGCCGCAATCTATCCCGACCGGCTGTATGTCGAATTGCAGCGCCATCCCGAAGGAGGTGGGCTGCCCGAGGCGGAACGCCTGTCCGAACGCGGCCTTGTCGAAATGGCCTATGCGATGGATCTTCCGCTGGTGGCCACCAACGATGTCTATTTTCCGAAATCCGACATGTACGAGGCGCATGATGCGCTGATCTGCATCGCCGAGGGCGCCTATGTCGACCAGCAGGGCCCGCGCCGCCGCCTGACCGCACAGCATTATTTCAAGTCGCCGCAGGAAATGGCGACGCTCTTCGCCGATCTGCCCGAGGCGATCCAGAACACCGTCGAGATCGCGCGCCGTTGCGCCTTCAAGGCGTTCAAGCGTCCGCCGATCCTGCCGAAATTCGCCGATGACGAGGTGCAGGAATTGCGCCGTCAGGCCAAGGAAGGTCTGGCCGCGCGCCTTGCCGTGATCCCCCATGCCGCCCCGGTCGAGGAATATGACAAACGCCTGGAGTTCGAACTGGGCATCATCGAGGGCATGGGCTTTCCCGGCTATTTCCTGATCGTGGCCGATTTCATCAAATGGGCCAAGGATCACGACATTCCCGTGGGGCCGGGGCGCGGCTCGGGGGCGGGCAGCCTTGTGGCCTATGCGCTGACGATCACCGACCTTGATCCGCTGCGCTACAGCCTGCTGTTCGAACGCTTCCTGAACCCCGAACGGGTCAGCATGCCCGACTTCGACATCGACTTCTGCATGGATCGCCGCGAAGAGGTGATCCGCTATGTGCAGGACCGTTATGGTCGCGACAAGGTGGGCCAGATCATCACCTTCGGTGCGCTGCTGTCAAAGGCCGCCGTCCGCGACATCGGGCGCGTGTTGCAGATGCCTTACGGGCAGGTGGACCGGCTGTCCAAGCTGATCCCGGTCGAAGGGGTCAAGCCCGTCAGCATCGAGCAGGCCCTTGCGCAGGAAGAACGCCTGCGCGAGGCCTCGCGCGCCGAAGAGGTCGTGAAACGCCTTCTTGACTATGGCCAGCAGGTCGAGGGCCTGCTCAGGAACGCGTCGACCCATGCGGCGGGCGTGGTGATTGGGGACCGGCCGCTGGACCGGCTGGTGCCGCTCTATCAGGACCCGCGCTCGGACATGCCGGCCACCCAGTTCAACATGAAATGGGTCGAGCAGGCCGGTCTGGTCAAGTTCGACTTTCTGGGCCTCAAGACGCTGACCGTGATCCAGAACGCGGTCGACCTGATCAAGGGGCAGGGGCGGCATCTGCATATCCGCGCCGATGGGGTGCAACTTTACGATCCGCCCGAAGGGGCCATGGACGACATCGGGGCGATCCCGCTGGAGGACGAGGCGACCTACAGGCTTTATGCCAGTGCCAAGACCGTGGCCGTGTTTCAGGTGGAATCGAGCGGCATGATGGATGCGCTGCGGCGCATGAAACCCACCTGCATCGAGGATATCGTGGCGCTGGTGGCGCTCTATCGTCCCGGCCCGATGGAGAACATTCCCACCTATTGCGAGGTCAAGAACGGCCTGAAGGCGCGTGAATCGATCCATCCGCTGATCGACCATATCCTTGAGGAAACCCAAGGCATCATCGTCTATCAGGAACAGGTGATGCAGATCGCGCAGGAGATGGCGGGCTACAGCCTTGGCGGCGCCGACCTCCTTCGCCGCGCCATGGGCAAGAAGATCGCCGAGGAGATGGCCAAGGAACGCCCCAAGTTCGAAAAGGGCGCGATGGCCAATGGCGTCGACAAGAAGAAGGCCTCCGAGGTTTTCGACCTTCTCGAGAAATTCGCCAACTACGGCTTCAACAAATCCCACGCCGCCGCCTATGCGGTGGTGAGCTATCAGACCGCATGGCTGAAGGCGAACCACCCGGTCGAGTTCATGGCGGGCGTCATGAATTGCGACAGCCACCTGACCGATAAGCTGTCCACCTATGCCGAAGAAGTCCGCCGCGGCATGGGGATCGAGATCGTGCCGCCCTGCGTCAACCGCTCGGAAGCCGGGTTTACCGTGCGCGAGGGCAAGCTGGTCTACGCGCTGGGCGCGCTCAAGAACGTCGGCATCGAGGCGATGCGGATGATCACCGCCGCGCGCCGTGATGAGGGGGCGCGCGAAAAGCCCTTCGTAACGCTGTTCGATTTCGCGCGCCGGGTGGATCTGAAACGGGTGGGCAAACGCCCGCTGGAAATGCTGGCGCGCGCCGGGGCGTTCGACATGCTGGATGGCAACCGCCGCCGCGTGTTCGAGGCGCTGGATGCGCTGGTCGGCTATTCGGCGGCGATCCATGAACAGAAGGCGTCGAACCAGGTATCGCTGTTCGGCGAGGCGGGCGACGACCTGCCCGAACCGCGCCTGATGCCTGTGGCGGATTGGCAGCCCACCGAACGGCTGGACGAGGAACACAAGGCCATCGGTTTCTACCTGTCCGGGCATCCGCTGGACGACTACCTGCCCGCCCTCAAGCGGCGCAACGTGATGACGCTGGCCGAGTTGCAGGCCAAGGCCGAACAGGCCGGTGGCGCCATCGGCAAGGTAGGGGTTCTGGTGTCGGCCTTGCAGGAACGCAAATCCGGGCGCGGGACGCGGTTCTTCCGCATGAACATTTCCGACCCCACCAGTCAGGTCTCGGGGATCGCGATGTTCTGCGATGATTTCGACGCGGCCCGGCGGGTCTTTGATCAGACCCATCAGGTGGTGATGACCCTTGAAGCGCGGTTCAATGAGGGCCAGTTCGATCCCGTTGGCCGCTCCGTCACCCCGATGGATGGTGTGGTGGCCGAAGCGGGTGCCACGGGCCTGCGGATTTTCATCGAGGATGCGGGCGCCATCGCCTCGGTGGCATCCGTGCTGGAACAGGCCGCCGAAAGCCTGCGCAACATGCCGCGCGGTCCGGTGATGCTGTGCCTGATGGATCCCGGCCTGCCCGGCGAGACCGAGATCGATACCGGTCAGGATTTCCCGATGAACCCGCAGATCAAGGGGGCCATCCGGTCCTTGCCCGGCGTCATGGAAGTGCAGGAAGTATGAGGCCTATCCCCGGATAGGCGGTGCGCCTTACCAGTGCGGCGGGCGCTGATCGGCCAGAATGACGCCATCGCCCGCGGCGCTTTCGCGCTCTGCCTCGCGATGCATCAGCATCTCGACCCGCCGGGTCAGGCGATCAATCTCGGTTTGCTGCGCGGCAACGACATCTGACAGGTCATCGACCATGCGGATCAGATGGGCCAGCTTTTCCTCAAGGTGTTGCATCACGCCTCCTTTTGCGATGCTGTCCTTAGCACGGGGGCGGGTCACAGGGAAGGAGAGGCCATGACAGTCAGGGTGCAACGGCAGGATCGGGTGGCGGTGGTCACGATCGACCGGCCACAGGCGCGCAATGCGGTCAATCCGGCCACGGCGCAGGCGCTTTACGATGCCTTTCTGGCTCTGGAGGCCGATGCCGATATCGACGTGATGATCCTGACCGGGGCGGATGGCGCCTTTTGCGCGGGCTTCGATCTCAAGACCGCGGCCGATGGATCGGCTGCCAGCTGGATCAAGGCGGTGGATATCCCCGATGACTGGATCGATCCGGTCGGCCAGCCCCGCCCCGGCCCGATGGGGCCATCGCGGCTGATGTTGTCGAAGCCCGTGATCGCCGCCATCGAGGGAGCCGCCGTGGCGGGCGGAATGGAACTGGCCGCATGGTGCGACATGCGCGTCATGGCCGAGGGCGCGGTGATGGGCATCTATTGCCGTCGCTGGGGTGTGCCCTTGATCGACGGGGGCACGTTCCGCCTGCCGCGTGTGGTGGGGCAGGGCCGCGCCAATGACCTGATCCTGACCGGTCGCCCGGTGGATGCCGCCGAGGTCCAAGGCATGGGGCTGGCCGATCGGATCGTGCCACGGGGGCAGGCGCTGGCGGCGGCGCTGGATCTGGCGCAATCGCTCACCCGCTTTCCGCAGGGCTGCATGCGGGCCGATTTCCTCTCCGCGCGGATGCCGCCCGCCGATCTGGCGGCGGCGTTGCGCCGTGAATGGGCTTCGGCTGCGATGTTTGCCGCCGAAGGGCGCGCGGGGGCCACGCGCTTTGCCGGCGGGCAGGGCCGGTCGGGACGGTTCGACGACCTCTAGCCCCGCTTGCCCCCTTGGCCTGCATCCGGTAGAGGCAAGCCGGACAAGACCGCCCCGCCCAAGACCGAGGGAGCCAGACATGGCCAAGGACAAGAAGACCCCGCGCCCGCGTGCCGAAACGCCGAAAGGGTTTCGCGATTACTTTGGTGCCGATGTGACGATGCGCAGCCAGATGCTGGCCACGATCGCGCAGGTCTATCATCGCTACGGCTTTGACGCGCTCGAATCCTCGGCGGTGGAAACGGTAGAGGCGCTGGGCAAATTCCTGCCCGACGTGGACCGTCCGAATGCGGGCGTCTTCGCTTGGCAGGAAGATCCCGAGCATGAGGGCGAGAACGCCAAACCGGGCGACTGGCTGGCCCTGCGCTATGACCTGACCGCTCCTCTGGCGCGGGTCTATGCCCAGCACCGCAACGATCTGCCGCTGCCTTACCGCCGTTATGCGATGGGGCCGGTCTGGCGCAATGAAAAGCCCGGTCCGGGGCGGTTCCGGCAGTTCTATCAATGTGATGCCGATACCGTGGGGGCCGCAAGCGTGGCCGCCGATGCCGAGATCTGCGCCATGCTGGCCGACACGCTGGAGGAAGTGGGCATTCCGCGCGGCGACTACATCGTGCGGATCAACAACCGCAAGGTTCTGAACGGCATCCTCGAAGTGATGGGCCTGCCCGAAGGCGAGGCGCGCGATGCCGTCCTGCGCACCATCGACAAGTTCGACAAGGTCGGCGAGGCGGGTGTGCGCGAACTGCTGACCAAGGGCCGGCTGGACGCCTCGGGCGCCTTCATCGACGGTGTGGGGCTGGATGCGGCACAGGCCGAACCCGTGATCGCCTTCCTGACATCGAAGGCCGACAGCATGGCCGACACGCTGGACAATCTGCGTGCCGCCGTGGGCGCATCGGCCATCGGGGCGCAGGGCGTCGACGAACTGGCCCAGATCGCGGATCTGGTCGCGGCGCAGGGCTATGGCCCAGACCGCATCGTGATCGACCCCTCGGTCGTGCGCGGGCTTGGCTATTACACCGGCCCGGTATTCGAGGCCGAACTGACCTTCGAGATCTTCGACGAGAAAGGCCGCAAGCGGCAGTTCGGCTCGGTCGCGGGCGGCGGGCGCTATGACGATCTGGTCAAGCGCTTCACCGGGCAGGAAGTGCCTGCAACGGGCGTATCCATCGGTGTTGACCGCCTGCTGGCGGCGCTGCGCGAAAAGGGCCGGATGCAGGCCAGCGAGCAGGGCCCAGTCGTGGTGACCGTGATGGATCGCGACCGCATGGCCGATTATCAGGCCATGGCCGGTGAATTGCGCCGCGCGGGCATCCGGGCCGAGGTCTATCTGGGCAACCCCAAGCAGTTCGGCAATCAGTTGAAATACGCCGACAAGCGCGCCTCGCCCGTCGCCATCATCGAAGGTGGAGACGAAAAAGCGCGGGGGGTGGTGCAGATCAAGGACCTGATCCTTGGCGCGCAGATCGCCGAGAACGCCACGCTTGAGGAATGGCAAAGCCGCCCCAGCCAGTACGAGGTGCCGCGCGATCAGATGGTGGCCAAGGTTCTGGACATTCTTGAAGGTCAGGGATAATGCCTGATACGGCCGCCAGACGCACCACGGCGCGCACCGCCATCCGTGACGAGGCGACACGCCTGCGTGCCGTCTTCGAGGCGGCAGGCGCACAGGTGGTGGACCCTCCGGTCCTGCAACCCGCCGACACTCTGCTGGACCTTTACGGCGAGGATATCCGCGCCCGCGCCTATGTGACCTCGGATGCCGTGCGGGGCGAACAGATGCTGCGCCCTGATTTCACGGTGCCGGTGGTGCAGATGCACATGGCCCATGGCGCGGAACCCGCGCGCTATACCTATGCAGGCGAAGTCTTTCGGCGGCAGGAGGATTTTCCCGACCGCGCCAATGAATATTTCCAGACCGGCTATGAAGTCTTTGACCGGGCTGATCCCGCCGCCGCCGATGCCGAGGTCTTTGCCCTGATCCGTCAGGCGCTGGGTGATCTGCCCCTGCGCGCAGCCACGGGCGATATCGGTATCCTTGCGGCGGCTGTCGAAGGCCTGAACACCACGGACGCGCGCAAGGCTGCCCTGCGCCGTCACATCTGGCGCCCGCGCCGTTTCCGCGCGCTGCTGGATCGTTATTCGGGTCGCGCACCGGTGCCGGAAACGCGGCTGGCGCTTCTGGCGGCCGCTGATCCCTGGGCTGATGGCGCGCCGCTGGTCGGCTTGCGCGACCGCGCCGATATCGAGGCGCGCATCGCCGCCCTGCGCGAGGATGCCGCCACCCCGCCGATCAGCGAGAACGAGGTGGCGCTGCTGGACGCCATCCTTGGCGTGCGCGAGACGCTGCCCTTCGCGCTGGAACATCTGCGCGACATCTCGGTCGATATGCCCGCCATCAGTCCCGCCGTGGCGCGGCTGACGGCAAGGGTCGCGGCCTTGTCGGCGCGCGGCATCGATGTCGATACGCTTGAATTCGAGGCAAGCTACGGCCGCACCTCGATGGAATATTACGATGGGTTCGTTTTCGGCTTCTACGCCGAGGGGCGCAGCGATCTGCCGCCCGTTGCCTCGGGCGGGCGCTATGACGCACTGACCCGCGTTCTGGGGCAGGGGGCGGAAATTCCTGCCGTGGGGGGCGTGATCCGTCCGGGCCTGCTGCTGGATTTGAGGACCGCATCATGACGATCAAACTGGGGGTGCCGTCCAAGGGGCGCCTGATGGAAAAGACCTTCGAATGGTTCGCGGCGCGCGGCATCACCCTGTCGCGCAGCGCCTCGGAGCGGGAATATGCCGGTGCGGTCGAGGGCATCGACAATGTCGAACTGGTGCTGTTGTCGGCGGGCGAGATTCCGCGCGAACTGGCTGCCGGGCGCATCCACCTTGGCGTGACAGGGACGGATCTGGTGCGTGAAAAGCTGGGCCAATGGGACCAGCAGGTGCAGGAACTGGCCGAACTCGGGTTCGGCCATGCCGATCTGATCATCGCTGTGCCTGCCGCCTGGGTCGATGTGGACACGCTTGACGATCTTGACGCCGCCGCCGCCGCCTTTCGCAAGCGGCGCGGCTTCCGCATGCGGATCGCCACGAAATATCACCGTCTTGTCCGCGACTTCCTGCGCAATGCCGGTGTGGCCGACTATGCGCTGGTGGACAGCCAGGGGGCGACCGAGGGTACGGTGAAATTCGAAACCGCCGAAGCGGTGGCCGACATCACCTCGACCGGCGAGACGCTGCGGGCCAATCACCTCAAGATGCTGCGCGACGGGATGATCCTGCGCTCGCAGGCCACGCTCTATCGCAGCCGCGCGGCCGAATTGGGCGAGGTGGATCGCGAGACGCTCAAGCATCTGTGCCGGATGATCGAAGTCGACTGACCCCGCCTACATCCGGCGCGGATCGAAGGTTTCGGGTTTGGTGCGCCCCGCGCGCAGCTTCAGCGCCAGACCAAGGGCAACACCGACGCCAATGGCGACGGTCAGATCGACCAGAACGGTCAGCGCCATGGTCAGCAGCAAAAGCACCCGGTCCGAGGCACGTTCCCGCATCCATGCGCCCCATTTGTGCGGCTCGGCCATGTTCCAGGCGGTCAGGATCAAAAGCCCGGCCATCGCGGGCATCGCCAGCATGCCGGTCGGTCCGGCGGCCAGCATCATCATCGCCAGGATCGCGACCGCGTGGATCATGCCCGCGACGGGCGTCTGCCCGCCCGCGCGCACATTGGTCGCGGTGCGCGCAATCGCCCCGGTCGCGGGCAAGCCGCCAAACGCCGCCGAGGCCAGGTTCGCCGCGCCTTGCGCCACAACTTCGGCATTGGGCTTGTGCCGGGCCCCGGTCATGCGGTCGGCCACGACCGCCGACAGCAGCGACTCGATACCGGCAAGGAAGGCGATCACGAGGGCCGAGGGCAAGACCTCGATCATCCGGTCCAGCGACAGATCGGGCCATGCAGGTAGCGGCAGGCTGCGCGGCAATGCGCCGAAGCGGGCCGCGATCGTCTCGACCGGCAGTGACAGCACCACGGCCGCCCCTGATGTCAGGGCCAGTGCCACGATCAGACCGGGCAGGCGCGGTGCCGCGCGACGGAACAGCACGATCAGCACCATCGTGGCAAGGCCGACACCGAAGGCCGCAATGCTGAACGTGTCGCGCGCGGCCCAGAGCGCCGGGATCTTGTGCAGCAGTTCCGCAGGCTCGCTCGCCAGCGAAAGCCCCATCAGGTCCTTGATCTGGCTGGCCGCGATCAGCACCGCAATCCCGATGGTGAAACCGTTCACCACGGCCTCGGGAACATGCGCGATCAGGCTGCCTGCGCGCAGCCATCCCGCGATCAGCAGGATCACCCCGGCCATCGCCGTGGCCAGCACCAGCCCGTCATAGCCATGCTGCGCGATCACGCCGGCCACCACGACGATGAAGGCCCCGGTCGGCCCGCCGATCTGCACGGTGCTGCCACCGAGGGCGGAAATCAGGAAACCCGCGATGATGGCGGTGATCAGACCCTGCGCCGGCGTGGCACCTGACGCGATGGCAATGGCCAGCGACAAGGGAAGGGCCACCATGGCCACGGTGATGCCCGCAAAGAAATCGGCCCTGAGGGTCGCTTTCGAATAGGTCGAAAGACTGGTCAGCAGTTGCGGGCGGAGCATTCTGTCATGTCCTGAAGGATGGCCGCAGCATGCGTCCGGCCAATGCCCGTTTCAAGCGTGTTGTCAGCGGCTTGCGGAAAATGTTTGTGCCGTCCGACGATGCGGGCGTGTCAGAGAATGCCCAGATCCGCCAGCGCGGCGCTCAGTTCCGAGGGGAGCGCCTGTTCATCGGCGCGCCCCTTGGGCAGATCCGCAGGCGCATCCTTGGCGGTCAGGTAGCGCCACCCCTGAAACGGACGCTTGAGGGCCTGGGTCGTGCGGATCAGGTCGGGATCCAGCACGATCGCGCAGCGGCGGATCCCGTCGCTGCCCGTCACCTCGTCCAGTCGCAGGATGCGCTGGCGGCACATCAGCACACCCTTGATCACCCAGTAGATCGACCCGCCGTCGAGGATTTCAGCCTCGCGCTTGGGCCACATGCGGGTGACATGGCGCGGCAAGCCGTCCGGACCCTTGGCCCGTGCGCTGGCCTGCCACGCGGCCAAGTCCTCGACCCCTTCGGTGCCGACGGACAGCTTGATCAGATGCAGAGCTTCCGGCATGTCATTTTCCCCAGTAGTTGTGGATCATAGCCGCGCAGGCCGCGATATCAAGGGCTGTTGCCGTGCTGAAATGCGCGTCTGCGCCGTTGACCCGGACCGGTCTGCGGCCTATCCTCCAAAGCCTTCCGCAAGCCGCCGCGCCGTCGTGAACGCCAGGCCTGTGCCCCATTTGCCCGCTGATCCGAGGACCCTGCCATGACCCGTTTTGCCGCCCCCATTTCCGAACAGATCTGGGACATGAAATACCGGTTCAAACAGGCCGATGGCACGCCGATCGACCGCTCGGTCGAGGATACTTGGCGGCGCATCGCACGGTCGCTGGCGCAGGTCGAGCAGGACAGCGCCACCTGGGAAGACAGGTTCTACGCGGCGCTTGAAGATTTCAAATACCTGCCAGCGGGCCGCATCACCGCAGGCGCCGGCACCGGGCGGCGGGTCACGCTGTTCAACTGCTTCGTCATGGGCACGATTCCCGACAGCATGGCAGGTATCTTCGACATGCTGAAAGAGGCCGCGCTGACCATGCAGCAGGGCGGCGGGATCGGCTATGATTTCTCGACCATCCGTCCGCGTGGCGCGGATGTGCTGGGCGTGGCGGCCGATGCCTCGGGGCCGCTGTCCTTCATGGATGTCTGGGATGCGATGTGCCGCACGATCATGTCCGCAGGGTCGCGCCGCGGGGCGATGATGGCGACGATGCGCTGTGATCATCCTGATATCGAGGCCTTCATCACCGCCAAGTCCGACGCGGCACGGCTGCGCATGTTCAACCTGTCGGTTCTGGTCACCGATCCCTTCATGGAGGCCGTCAAGGCCGATGCGGCCTGGGACCTGCAATTCGAGGGCAAGGTCTATCACACGGTGCAGGCCCGCGATCTGTGGAACAAGATCATGAAAAGCACCTATGATTTCGCCGAACCCGGCGTGATCTTCATCGACCGCATCAATGAGGCCAACAACCTCAACTATGTCGAAACCATCGCCGCCACCAATCCCTGCGGTGAACAGCCCCTGCCGCCCTATGGTGCCTGCCTGCTGGGCTCGATCAACATGGCGCGGCTGGTCAGCGACCCCTTCGGCAAGGCCGCTCGCCTTGATCCCAAGCAATTGACCGATCTGGTCGCCGTTGCCGTGCGGATGATGGACAATGTGGTCGATGCCAGCCGTTTCCCGCTGGACGCGCAGGCACAGGAAGCGCAGGCCAAGCGCCGGATCGGTCTGGGTGTGACGGGGCTGGCGGACGCGCTTCTGATGGTCGGTCTGCGCTATGGCAGCGAGGACGCGGCGCGTCAGACCGAGGAATGGCTGCACGCGATCGCCCGCGCCGCCTATCTGGCCTCGGTGGACCTTGCCAAGGAGAAGGGGGCCTTCCCGCTGTTCGATGCCGACAAATTCCTGGCCTCCGGCAACATGCAGATCATGGACGAGGATGTGCGCGAGGCTATCCGCACCCACGGCATCCGCAACGCGCTGCTGACCTCGATTGCGCCCACCGGCACCATCAGCCTTTACGCCGGCAATGTGTCATCGGGGATCGAGCCTGTTTTCGCCTATGGCTATACCCGCAAGGTTCTGCAGAAGGACGGCAGCCGCACCGAGGAAGAAGTGGTCGACTACGCCGTGCAGATGTGGCGCGAGAAATTCGGCGATGCAGCGCTGCCGGATTACTTCGTGAATGCCCAGACGCTGGCCCCGCTGGACCATGTACGGATGCAGGCGGCGGCGCAGAAATGGGTCGACAGCTCGATCTCCAAGACCATCAACTGCCCCGAGGACATCAGTTTCGACGCCTTCAAGGAGGTCTACATGGCCGCCTACGAGTCGGGCTGCAAAGGCTGCACCACCTACCGTCCCAATGACGTCACCGGGTCTGTGCTGAGCGTGTCCGAGACGACCGAAAAGACGCCCGAGGCCGATCAGGGCGCCGATGTGATCTATATGTCCGAACCGCTGGACCGTCCGCAGGCGCTGGAGGGCAATACCTACAAGCTGAAATGGCCCGACAGCGAGCACGCGATCTACCTGACGGTCAACGATATCATCATCAACGGCCACCGCCGTCCTTTCGAGGTTTTCATCAACTCGAAGAACATGGAGCATTTCGCCTGGACCGTGGCCCTGACGCGGATGATCTCGGCCGTGTTCCGGCGTGGCGGTGATGTGTCCTTTGTCGTCGAGGAACTGAAAGCCGTGTTCGATCCGCGTGGCGGGGCATGGATGGGGGGGAAATACATCCCCTCGATCCTGGCGGCCATCGGCGGGGTGATCGAACGGCACATGATCTCGATCGGGTTCATCGCGGGCGAAGGGATGGGCCTGAAGGCCGATCCGCAGGCCAAGGTCGTGGGATTTGAGGCGCCTCGCGGCAAGGCCTGCCCGTCCTGCGGGCAATACGAGATGCGGATGGTCGAAGGCTGCATGACCTGCGCCAGTTGCGGCCATTCCAAATGCGGCTAGGCACCAGCCCCATGGGTTTTCCGGGGCTGTGATGCCGGCATGAACCAAGCCCCCGAACGTTGGGGGCTTGGTGGGCAATCTTTGCCGGTTGGGCGCAGATCAAATGGCGCATCTACACAAGGATGACGGAAGGCTTGGCCTGTGAGGTGGCCGTTGCGAAGTGGGTGACGAGCGGCGCGACCGATCGCAAAGCCCGCCGCAGGACGTCATCCCTTGGGTGGCGAAAGAGGTGATGGTCGCCTGAGTGGCCGGGCCAAGGGCTGCGGAATGCGACAGACGCGCGACTAACGCGGCAACCGTCCTCGTCTGGCTTTGACGATCGCCGGGTCTGGAACCCGGCAATCGCACCTGATCACCCGATGGGCGCAGACCAGTGGCCGCGTGAATTCGCAGCACTCTTTGCTAAAGTAAATAACGCTGACAAGGCACGCGCGCCTTGGGCCTCTCGCGCTAATCAAGGCTCTTTGCAGGGATATCCACCCAGAAGATCGTACCGTCTACATCGCTTGAATAACCAAGATTTCCCTTGAGATGCTCGACCAGATGCTTGGCAATCGCCAGTCCAAGTCCGGCGCCTTCTTTCCGTCTGGTACTGGTGGGGTCAGCCTGGACAAAAGCCTTGAAGATGTTTTCCCTCATTTCCTCGGGAATTGGACGGCCTTGGTTGAAAACCGAGACGCGGATGAATTCATCTATCGCGCCTACTTTCACGGTCACGGTCCCCGACCGCTCTGAAAACTTGACGGCGTTTGCAATCAGAATGCCGAAAACACGTGAAAGTTTCTGAGCATCCGAGCAGCAGATCAATCTGCCGTCTTCGCACAGATACTGGATCTCGACCGATGCGTTCGCCGCCCTGAACTGCGTTGCATCAACGACCTGCTGAACAAGCTCAGCGATATCTACATCCAGCAGCAAGGGTTCGAAGATGTCAGAGGTCAGCGTTTCCATTTCCAGAACGTCATCAAGAAGCGACTTCAGGCGCGCCGCATTCTTGGACGCAACACCCAGAAGGTTCCGGTCATTGTCCGTCTTGGCCTGGTTCGACAAATGATCAAGAAGTGTAAGCGCCCCGATGATCGCGGTCAAAGGAGTGCGCAGTTCGTGATTTACCGTCGTGATGAACTCGCTTTTCAGATGCTCCAGACGACGCGCGGCCGTGATGTCCTGTATCTGCGAGATATACATGACCGGCTTGTCATTTTCGTCCCGCACAACCGTCAGGTTCAGTATCCCGGTAAGAAGTTTCCCGCTGGAATGGATGTAGCGCTTTTCCAGCGTAACGCTCTTTTGTTGGCTGGCAACCATCTGTCTTGCGACCATGACGGTTGCGTCACGGTCTTCGGGGTGAGTGACTTGCTTGAATCCCACCCGCATCAACTCTTCCTTGGAATAGCCAAGGAAATCACACAACGCGGGGTTCACATCGATCCAGACGCCATCCATGGCTGTCAGCGCCATCCCAATCGGAGAATGCTCCATGGAAGCTCGGAACCGGCGCTCGCTTTCCCTCAGTTTTGACAGCACAGTTTCGTCACGTGCCAAATTTTCACCGTCCACGATCATGGTCCGTTCTTGTCTGGGCTCAGTTCTGCCAGTCCCGGTCCGGGCTGCTCCCTCCGAGTGGTCCGGTCTGATTGTTAGTGTATCGCTGCACCAGATCGCAAGTGGCCGCGCGGGTTGTCTGCCTTGCGCAAGCCGCGACGCCGCATGGCACTTTGCAAGCGAAGACCTGTTTCAGCCCGGGTATGACGATTGCCGACCTGTACGGGGTGGTCTTCTGTCTTGTGCAGGGGTAGGAATTGTCGCGTTAATGTGATCGCCATGGTTGAGTTGTTTGATTGCTGTATTTGCCGCCAGGCGTGATTCAATGCTCAATGAAATCATGGCTTTGGTGATTCTCAGTGGCCAGATCCAGGTGGTCGTAACACGGACAGCTGGCCTGATGCCCCGGTGCGGGCGCGCCTCGAACATAGCGGAGAGATGCAATGGTGTCGCGTTACACATGGTACCTGCGGGAGATCCTCAAGAAGGTCTGGGTGCGTGTTGTCGGCTTTGCGGTCCTCGCCCTTGTCTCGGTGGGGCTGGCGCGCGTGCTCTCGCCCTATCTGGGTGAGGATCTGGCAATCAAAGCCGGTGCCGATGCGGTCGAGCAGCTTCTCGGGGTTCTGACCTCCTCCATGCTGGCGGTCACGACCTTTTCGCTGTCCATCGCCGTCTCGGCCTTTGCTGCGGCCGCAAGCACGGCCACCCCGCGCGCCGCCGTGCTGCTGCAAGAGGATCGGACAACACAGAACGTGCTGGCCACATTCCTTGGGGCTTTCCTCTTCGGACTTGTCGGGTTGGTCGCGCTGAACGCCGATCTTTATGATGAGGCTGGCCGTGTCGTGATCTTTCTCTTCACCATCGTGGTGATCGGCTTCGTTGTCCTGGCCCTGTTCCGCTGGATCGGGCACCTGATGCAGTTCGGCCGGATGGGCGATACGCTGGACAGGGTCGAAACCGCAACCGCCGCCGCGCTGGAACTGCGATTGTCCGACCCCTACATGGGCGGGCGCGTTCTGAACGGAGAGCCTGATCGCGGGATGCACGGGATCGATGCAAGGGCAACCGGCTATGTGCAGCATATGGACATGCAGGCGCTTCAGGACTGCGCCGCGGCCCATGAAAGACAGCTCTACCTGCGGTGCCTGCCGGGCAGTTTCGTGGTGATGGGCACGCCACTGGCCCGGATCAGCGGCGATGCGCCGGACAAGGCGCTATCCGACAGCATCTGCCGGACGATCACCATCGGCAAGCGCCGCACCTTCGAGGCTGACCCCCGTTTCGGCCTGATCGTTCTGGCCGAGATCGCCTCGCGGGCGCTGTCCCCCGCCGTCAATGATCCGGGCACCGCCATCGACGTGCTGGGCCGCTTCGTGCGTATCCTGTCGCTCTGGCGCGACAGGGCCGCGCCGGATATCCGCCATCCTGATGTCTTCGTGAGCCCCATCATGCCGCGGGAGGCGATGATCGACGCGTTTCGTCCCCTGATGCGCGATGGTGCCGCCTTGGTCGAAGTGCAGGTCCGCCTGCACAAGGCGCTGACATCCCTGCGGGACGTGGCGCCCGATACCTTTGCGCAAGCCGCCACCGACTTGGCAAGGGACGCCCTGTCGCGCGCCGAAGCCGCCGGACTCGCCGCCTCGGATCTGGCCGATATCCGGGCCGTGGCCCAACTGGCGCAGACGCCTTCCGATGCCCCCCCGGGATCGCCGCCACCCGGCGCGTCCCTTGCCCCGACCGGCGCCTGACGACGCCGCAGCTGGGCTGGCGCCGGCTTTCGGATGGTCTGTGCCGGCAAGTAGCAAGGATACATGTTATTTTTTGAATATACAACCCTGGGGTGATTGAATGGGCGCAGGATTCGTGTCCAACTGAAGACGGGAGAGGAAACGCGCTTTCATATCAGGGGGTGGAAAGATGACACTTTCATCGCTCGCAAGATTGACGGCCGTAACAAGTGCCTTGGCGCTCGCATCAGTTGCCCATGCGCAGGACAAGGAAATCGGGGAAGGTCTCTATGCCGATTATTGCGCCGTATGTCACGGTGCGACCGGCAAGGGGGATGGCGACATGGCCAATGTCCTCACGATACCTTCGCCGAACCTGACCCTGCTGTCGAAAGGGAATGACGGGGTTTTCCCGATGCTGCAGGTCATCCACATCATCGACGGTCGCACGGGTGTGCGTGCCCATGGCGGCGCGATGCCGCTGTTCGGCAACATGTTCTCCGAGCAGAGCGTCGCAGGACCGGATGACTACGGCAGTGTCCTTGAAACACGCGGTCGCGTGCTGTCGCTGGCGATGTATCTGGAATCGATCCAGAACTGACCCAAGACGCCGGCCGGAGCAGTACGCCTCGTGCTGCTCCGGTCCCACGCAACCATCATGTGATGGCTTCCAGCCTTTCCTTCGACAGGTCCCCCGGCACGATCGTGATGGGAACGGCCAGCGATCCCGCACTGCGCGTCAATTGCGTGACCAGCGGCCCCGGACCCTTCTTGTCCGTTCCCGCTCCCAGCACCAGAACACCGATATCCTTGTCCTCGCTGATCTGGGCCAGTATCTCGGTCACCGGCTCTCCCTCGCGGATGACCAGTTCCGGATCGACGCCCTGCTTGTCGCGCATCCACTTCGCAAAGACCTCGAAATGCGCATGGATCCGCTCTCGCGCCTCCTCGCGCATGATATCGCCCACGCCGATCCAGTGGTTGAACTCCTCGGGCGGAATCACCGACAGGATCTCGACACCGCCGCCGGTCCGCGCCGCGCGCATGGCCGCAAACCGCATCGCGTTCAGGCATTCGCGGCTGTCATCCAGCACCACCAGAAACTTTCGCATCGTGCATTCTCCCTTGGGCGCGATCATGGCGGATGGCAGTGATCCGCGCAACTGCCACCACGCGCGGCTCCTGCTTCTTCTTGCTGCAAATATCCCCGCGCGGAGCGCATCCCAGCCTCGCAGCCGGGGCCGCCCTTTCTGGCTCAGCCCGCGCTTGCAGCCCAGTCCCAGTAGAGCGCACGGGCGCGCTGCGTGATCGGGCCCACCGGATAGCGCGTGTCGTCAAAGGCCGTCACGGGTGTGATCTTGCTCATGTTGCCGGTCAGGAAGACTTCGTCGGCGGCATGGAAATCCTCGAAGCTCAGCACCGTCTCGCGCACCTCGATCCCGTCGGCGCGCAGATTGGCGATGTGGCGCGCCCGCGTGATGCCGGCCAGAAACGTGCCATTCGGAACCGGGGTAAAGACGATCCCGTCCTTGACCATGAAGACATTGGCGGTGGCGGTTTCGGCCACATTGCCAAGGGCATCGGCCACCAGCGCATTGCCGAAACCCTTGGCGCGCGCCTCGGTCAGCATGCGGGCGTTGTTGGGGTAAAGACAGCCCGCCTTGGCGTTCACGACCGCATCCTCCAGCACCGGGCGGCGGAACCGCGTGCGCGTCAGCGTGGTCGAGGCCCCCTCGGCCGGCATCGGGATTTCCTCGAGGCAGATCGCAAAACCGGTCGCGTCCGGCGCCGGCACGATCGCCGTGGGATCGCCATCTATGGCCCAGTACATGGGCCGGATATAGACCGCCGCATCGCGGGGATAGAGGGCCAGACCCTCGCGGACGATCCCGACCATCTCCTGCGTTGCCACGGTCGGCGTGAGCATCAGCGCCTCGGCAGAGCGGTTGACGCGGGCGCAATGCGCTTCAAGATCGGGTGCCATCCCGTTGACGTAGCGCGCCCCGTCGAACACGGTGCTGCCCAGCCAGCTGCCGTGGTCGGCAGCCCGCATGATCGGCAGGTCGCCCGTATGCCAGGAGCCGTTGAAATAGGTGTGGATATTCGTACCAGTTGCCATACTCAGTCCCTTTCGATGCCGCGGGGACTTTAGCAGCCGATCCGGTGCAGTAAAGCTTTCAAGATGCTGCAAGAGCGGATCAGTAAAGCGGTTCCTCGTAGATCCGCTGCCCGTCGATCATCAGGCCCTTGATGGCGCCATATCCGCTGTCGTCCAGCGCAAGGATCACCCCCATCCGGCCATCGCGGTTGATCCCTTCCAGTTCAAGGGCCCGGTCCTTGGGGGCGAAATAGCGGTCGATCGGAAAGGACAGGATGATGTCGGTATCCAGAGTGTATTCAAAGACCCCGCGCAACATTGGAACCGGGCTGTCCGGCGGTGCCGCCAGCAGGTTTTCGGCCTGCCAGTACCCCTCGGCGCCGGGCCCAAGCACCACGTAGACCGGCATGCCGGGTTCAAGGGCCGGGTCAACCTGCACGCTCTTTGGGTCGATCCGCGAGATCATCAGGTTCAGGATCGTGTAATGCCCGCGAAACAGGTCGCGCGGGTCGATGGCGCCGGTTTCCAGAACGACCTCGAGACCGTCACGCAGCAAGGCCGCACGATCGGTGACCATCTTTGCCAGGGCCGCAGTCTGGGCAAGGGCTGCGACGATGATCGCGGCCACCAGCCAGCGGCGGGTCAGGGGGCGCGCCTTGCTCATGATCCGCCCTTTCGCTTTGGATCCAGCCGCGTGGCCACCCAAGCCCCGCCCAGCAGGATCAGTCCGGCACCCAGATAAAAGCCGCTCGTGCCGATCAGGCTGCCCACGGTTTCGCCGTAGATCACCAGCAGCGCCAGAATGAATCCGCCCATGCCGATGGCGCGCAGGCTGCGCAGATCCAGCCGCCAGCCCATCCGCGTGATCCAGATGAAGGGGACAAGCAGCAAAGCCTCGGACAGAAGCGGTATCTTCGGCAACGCATGGGCCACCAGAAGGATGATCCCAAGGACCGCGCCTACAGCAAGATCATAGCGCAGCGCCCAGACCCGGACCCGCCCCAGCAGCGCCAGCACCACCGAAGGCGCCGCCAGCAAGGTCAGCACAGACCAGAGCGCGCCAAGCGTCATGTCATCGCCGGGCATCGGCCACCCATGGGCCTCATGCGCCAGCGTCAGGTAGAAGGCGCAGGATCCAAGAACGAGGGCGGTATAGGCCAGAACAGGTGCCTCGAACCCGTGCAGAATCCGCCGCCCGGAAAAAGAGGCAAGCAGGACCGACATCACGCTGACTGTCCCGGCCAGCAGCATCAGCGCGGCGGCATGCGGGGATTGCACCGTCGCGAGGGCGCTCAGCAACCACAGGCATAGGGCCAGCACGCTGAGATGCCCGGCCAGACGGCTGCGCTGCCACCACGCCAACCCGGCGCCCGCCAGCCACCAGATCAGATAGGGCAGGTTCAGATCATGGGCTCTGGCCGAGACGTCGATCTGCATCCCGTGCCACAACCCGAAAAGCCCGATGGCCAGCGCCAGTGTCATCAGCCCCCGCGTCAACGCCGCCGCCAGAAGGCTGCCCAGACCCCAGAGCCACACGGCATCGGCGGCATTTCCCTGAATATGATAGATCTGGCTGACCAGCATTATGCCGGCGCCGAAGATACCGCATCCCAGAAGCATCAGGGCCTCGTGCCACCAGTGAAGGCCGCGCAGGCCAGCCCAGAGGGCCGCGCCCCAGGCCGCCCATAGCGACGCCATCACCAGCGCCAGCCTGAGCAGGCGACTCATCTCTTCCCAGTTTGCCGCCACAAAGGTCATGGCCGCGAAACACAGGCAGATCACCCCTGCGGTGATGATGAAGGCGTTGAAACTGTAGCCTGTCTTGCCCTGCTCAAGATCATCCTGCAGGCGTTGCGCCGTTGCGGGATCCAGCAGGCCCCGGGTGCGCCAGCTGTTCAGCGCCTCCGTGATGACCGCGCGCTTGCTCTTGATATGCATGCAACCCCGTTTCCTGAAGGCGGTCTTGCCTCATACTGCCCCAACAGGGCCATTCCGGTAAAGAAGCAAGAGAGGTCATGCTGGCCAAGACGCAGACGTGTCGGGCCGTATCACGAAAAACACCCGACCCAAGGGACACGGGCCGGGTGTCGCATTCTTGAAAAGTATACTCGTCCAATAAGTTGGTGGAAAACACCCCTCAATAGGGCAGTACGCTTTACCCGGTGGAACATGTGACGGGCGCGGAACGCGTGGCACCTGCCCGTCGGGTGGGTAAGGGTACGTTTACCTTGGCGGAATGTCATTTTCATGACGCTGCTGGTTCGAATTTCCGACCGTCCCGGCGGTTCCGGTGGCCTTGGCAGTTCAGCGCGCCGCGGCCAGCAGGGCGTTCAGATCCAGCCGCTTGTTGGTCATGGCCAGTTGCCCGTCGCTGTTGCGCGGCCAGTCTTCGGGCGCACGGTCACGATAGATCTCGATGCCATTCCCATCCGGGTCACGGAAATAGATCGCCTCGGACACACCGTGATCTGCCGCGCCTTCGATTTCGACCCCGGCGGTGATCGCCTGCCGCAGGGCCGCCCCCAATGCAGCGCGATCTGGGTAGAGAAAGGCAGTGTGATAAAGCCCTGTGTGCCCAAGCGGGGCAGGGACGCCACCACGGCTTTCCCATGTGTTCAGCCCGATGTGGTGATGATAGCCGCCTGCCGACAGAAAGGCAGCCTGATCGCCGTATCTTTGTTCCACGGCAAACCCCATGACATCGCGATAGAAGGCGATAGCGCGATCAAGGTCCGCCACCTTGAGGTGGACATGCCCGATGCGGGTCTGTGGATGTGCGGCATACCCTGTCATGGCGTGATCTCCTTTGACACCAATATGCGCCATGCACGCCCCTCAGGTAAGAGCCGGGGCTGCACCGAGGATGTGCAGCCCTGCAGATAACGCCGATCCCAAGGTATCGTGATTTGAGCATCCTGCCGCCGCAGGATTTAAGGCCGTGCAGGCAAGATGAACGCGGCACCAGACCCGCAAGGAGGCAGCAAGATGAAGCATTTGACAAGACGTACCCTGATGACCGCCGGAGCGGCCGCCCTGCTGGCCGGGCGTGCCGGGGCCGCACAGGACCCGCAGACCCGCCCCGAGGGGCAGGGGGTACGCAACAACCTGTCCTCGTTTCGCATGATCAGCTGGCAGGACCATTTCGAGACGCTGGAGAACGGGGTGATCCTCGCCGATACCCGCTCGCGCGCGGTGCATTTCTGGTCCGAGGATGAAAGCATCTACCGCCTTTACCCCAGTTCCGTGCCCTCCAGTGACGAGCTGACGCGCCTTGGATACACGCGGATCGTGCGCAAGCGCGAGGCGCCGACCTGGACACCCACCCCGTCGATGCGCGAACGCGACCCCAGCCTGCCGCTGACCGTGGCGGCGGGGCCGGAAAATCCGCTTGGCACCCATGCGCTCTATCTCGACTGGCAGTATTACCTGATCCACGGCACCCATGACACGCGCAAGATCGGGCGTGCCTCGTCCGACGGTTGCATCGGGCTTTACAACGCGCATATCCAGGAACTGTTTGCCCTTGCACGGGTCGGAACGCAGGTGCGGCTGATCTGACCGGCGCAAGGCTGTGGCCCCTGCGGGGCCTCAACCCTGATGGATATAGGTGCCGGGTGCGTCGCACAGGGCGCCATAGCCCTTGTTAGGCGCCCCCATGGGCGGCGGTGCGCAGGGCGCGCCGCTCGCCTGCGCCAGCCAGCATGTCCATTCCTGCCACCATGAGCCGGGCTGCGGCGCATGCCCCTTCAGCCAAGAATCGGGACCCATGTAGCGCGCACCCGCATGGCGATGGCTGATGCGGTAGTGCCGCCCCTTGTGACCGGGTTCACTGAGGATGCCGCCATTGTGCCCGCCCTTGGTCAGAACAAAGGTGAGGTCATTGTCGGTGAACAGCTGCGTCTTGTAGACCGACCGCCAGGGCGCGATGTGATCGCTTTCGGTCGCCACGACGAACATCGGCGCGGTGATGTCCTTGAGCGCGATTACGCGGCCCTCGACGGCGAAACGCCCCGCGCTGATCCGGTTCTCCAGAAAAATCCCGCGCAGGTATTCGGAATGCATCCGTGCGGGCATGCGCGTCGTGTCGCCGTTCCAGACCGTGATGTCCGACGGCAGATCCTCGATCCCCAGAAAGTAGCGCCGCACGGCGCGGGAATAGATCAGGTCTTCGGCCCGTATCGCGGCAAAGGTGCGCGCCATCTGGGGCCGGTCCAGATAGCCCTGTTCCCACATCATGTCCTCAAGAAAGGCGACCTGGCTTTCATCCAGAAACAGCAGCAACTCTCCCGCTTCGACGAAATCGACCTGTGCGGCCATCAACGTGACCGAGGCCAGCCTGTCATCACCATCGCGCGCCATGCTGGCGGCCGCGATCGCAAGCATCGTGCCGCCCAGGCAATAGCCATTGGCATGCACCTTGCGTCCCGGCACGATCGCGTTGATCGCCTCCAGCGCCGCCATGACGCCACGCTTGCGGTAATCCTCCAGCGACAGGTCGGACTGATCGGCGGTCGGGTTGCACCACGAGATGCAGAAAACCGTGAAACCCTGCGCCACAAGGTGACGGATCAGGGAGTTCTCGGGCGAGAGGTCAAGGATATAGTATTTCATGATCCAGGCAGGCACGATCAGCACCGGTTCGGGATGCACCTGATCGGCTTGCGGGCTGTACTGGATCAGTTCCATGATGTCGTTGCGATAGACGACCTTGCCGGGTGTGCAGGCCAGATGCCGGCCCAGGGCATAGTCCTCGGGGATGGGGCGTTTGGCTTGCGTCAGCGTCTGCACCATGTCGGCTGCCAGATGCGCCGCACCTTCGGCCAGGTTCCGGCCACGGGTCTCGACCGTCTTTTCGATGATTTCGGGGTTCAGGGCGGGAAAGTTCGAGGGCGCGACCGTATCCAGCATCTGCCGCATCATGAAGCCGGTGCGTTCCGCGCTCTTGTGGCGCAGGCCGCGCAGGTCGTCCGTGGCGTGATCCCACCAGTCCTGCATCGCAAGGAAGCCCTGTTGCCATTGACTGAAGGGCGGCTTGGCCCAGTCGGGATGGGTCCAGCGCGTGTCATTGGCCTTGGGGGTGAACGGGGCATCTTCCGCCTTGCCCGTCATGGCCGCCGCGCTGTGCTGCATCAGCCTGATGGTGTTCTGCTGCGCCTTTTCGATCAGTTCCAGCTGCCGCCCCGGCGCGCGGGCCATGTGCAACCACCAATCGGTCCAGGCATCGGCCACCGCATGGGGCGAGACGCCACCCGTGACCTGCGCCATCGCCGCCATGACGCTGCGGTCAAGGTTCTGATGCGGATGCGCGGGACGCCCCTCACGCGGCCGCGAGGCCTGCGCGACAGGCATGACCGCGGGAAGCTGCGGGGGCATTGCGACAGCGGCCTTGTCGGCCTTGGGTGTGCCGGTACGCTTCGCTGCCGGTTTCGCGCTTTTGTCCGCCATGTGATCCCCCTTGCCAAAGGGGGATCATAGCATCCGCGATCCTCGCAGGCATTGACCTGCGTCAACCGCCGCGCGAGTGGACAGGCCGTCGCGCGGCCCGGCGCAGCCCGCGCGACATGGCCGAAAACATGAGCGATTGCAGCAGGGCAAGTGCAGATGCCAGCGCCCCGACAAGACTGCCAAAGACGAACCAGACCTCATCGGCCATCCGCATCGTCAGCCGCATCACGCGGCTTTTGCCAAGCAGCTCGACCGTGCCCACCATCCGTGGACCCAAGGCATCCGAAGCGCGTGCCATCCGCGACAGATCGGCGGGATCGTCCAGGTATTTCATCAGGTGCAGCGCCTCAAGGGTCGATGTGTTCCTGACCATGCGGCCCGCGTCACCGACGATCACGGCGGCAGGACGCATCACGGAAGGGCGCAACAGCCCGACCAGATCATCCAGCTTGCGCACCTGCCCGATCCCGGACCAATCCACACCTTCGCGGAACACGCGCACCAGTGGCCGGGTCATGGCATCGGGCAAACGGTTCATGGATTTGGCCATTTTGCCCAATCCGGCCCCGGCCTTGATGGTCAGGCTGCTGCCACCCGACCACAGCGCCAGCGTCACGGCCGTCAACCCGATGACCGAGAGGATCACATCGACTTCATCCACATCGCGCCCGGAGATATAGTCAAGCCCGCCCCGGGTGATGCCCGCCAGATCGCCGACAGGCGACAGCTCGATCGGGGCGCGGCACAGCATGACAAGGGTCAGGTCGCAGGTCGTGGCATCCCGGATGCATTGCAGGCAATCGCCCGCACCTTTCCAGAACCCGCCATCCGCCTCCCACGCGGCGGCGCGCCGTGCCAGCAGATCGGCGGGCAGGGAAATGGCGCGATCCGCCGCCAGTGCCTCGACCGCCTCGATCGCCAACCAGTTGCGCGGCTCCTCGATCAGCAAGGCGTCAAGCCGCCTTGCGACGGCCTCTGGCGTGGCGTGCACGGCCAGCGCATGTTCCGTCGCGGCCGCAAGCCCCGCCGTGCCGCGCGCGACGAAGGCCGCCCCGATGGGGGCCTTCCTCAGGGCCGAGATGTTGACTGCGGCCAGTACCAGCGACGCAATCATCAGCCCGGTCAGCACCAGCCGGGCCATCAGGCGGATCACGCCACCGCGCATCAACTGCGGATCATGCCCACGATGTCGTAGGTCTTCTGCAGGATCGGGTGGGCGATCTCACGCGCGCGGGTGGCCCCTTGTCCAAGGATCCGGTCGATCTCGGCCGGGTCCTGCATCAGCCTCGCCATTTCCGACGAGATGGGCGACAGCCTTGCCACCGCCAGATCGGCCAGCATCGGCTTGAACTCGGAAAACTGCTTGCCCCCCACATCGCGCAGCACCGCATCCACGGTGCTATCCGACAGGGCGGCATAGATGTTCACGAGGTTGCGTGCATCCGGGCGGCCCTCCAGCCCTGCGGCCTCGGACGGCAGCGCCTCGGGATCGGTCTTGGCCTTGCGGATCTTCTTGGCGATCGTGTCGGCATCGTCGGTCATGTTGATACGGCTGGCATCTGACGGATCGGATTTCGACATCTTCTTGGACCCGTCCCGCAGGCTCATGACGCGGGTGGCGGCGCCCTCGATCACCGGTTCGGTGATCGGGAAGAAATCGACGCCGTAATCGTGGTTGAACTTGGCCGCCACATCGCGGGTCAGTTCAAGATGCTGCTTCTGATCCTCGCCCACGGGCACGTGGGTTGCGTGATACAGCAGGATGTCCGCGGCCATCAGCGCGGGATAGGCGAAGAGGCCAAGCGAGGCGTTTTCGGCGTTCTTGCCCGCCTTGTCCTTCCACTGGGTCATCCGCCCCATCCAACCCATGCGCGCCACGCAGTTGAAGATCCAGGCCAGCTGCGCATGCTCGGGTACCTGGCTCTGGTTGAACAGGATCGACTTGGCCGGATCCAGACCGGCGGCGATGTAACCTGCCGTCAGTTCGCGCGTCTGGCGGCGCAGAGCGGCGGGGTCTTGCCAGACGGTGATGGCATGCAGATCGACCACGCAATAGATCGTGGGCGTGCCGCTGTCCTGCATCTGCACGAAGCGCTTGATCGCGCCCAGGTAATTGCCAAGGGTCAGCCCCCCCGAGGGCTGGATCCCCGAGAAGACGCGCGGGGTGAAGGCCGCGTTCGGGTTGGATTGCGTGTGGACCGCATCCGCCATGATGACATCTCCGTCTGGATTTATGGGTGCGGCTGGCTTACCCATGCCCCAGTGCCCCGTCAAGCAAAGGTCCGTCATGCAGCCACAACGCCAGAACCAGGGCGGTTTCAACGCAAGCCCCGTCAACCCGTTGCCGCGCGTGGTGATCGCGCTTTTCGCCGTCGTCATGGGGATCGAGGCGCTGTTCAGCCTGGGCGCGCAAGGCATCATTGGCGGGCCGCAAGCCATCGGCTGGCGGCTGGGAGCGATGCAGGGTTATGCCTTCTCCGCCGAGATATTCCAGTGGATGCTGGCCAATGGCCGCTGGCCGGCCGAGCATCTGGCCCGTTTCGTCACCTATCCCTTCATCCATGGCAATTTCACCCATGCCCTGTTTGCCGGTGTGATGCTGCTGGCGCTGGGCAAGTTCGTGGGCGAAGTGTTTCGCGGCTGGGCTGTCCTTGCGGTTTTTTTCGGCGCCTCGATCGGGGGGGCTGCGGTCTATGGCCTGCTGGCAGGCTCTCCCATTCCGCTGATCGGGGCGTTTCCGGGGGTCTATGGCCTGATCGGGGCCTTCACCTATCTGCTGTGGCTCAGGCTCGGGCAGGAGGGAGGACCACAGATCCGCGCCTTCACGCTGATCGCTTTCCTGATGGGGATCCAGCTGATCTTTGGCATCCTGTTCGGTGGCAGCCGCGACTGGATCGCGGATCTGTCGGGTTTCGTCTTCGGCTTTGCGCTGTCCTTTGTGGTCAGCCCGGGTGGGTTTGCCCGGCTGCGGGAAAGACTGCGCCACGACTGATGCGCACGCGGCACCGTCCGGATGCGCTCCGCGCGGGGATATTTGGGGCAAGAAGAAGCAGAATCGGCTAGACTGCACGCGGGTGTCTCTGGCGGGCGTGTCTCTGGCGGGCCTTGACCTGCGGGGTGCCCGCTGAGGGAGGCGCGCGATGCGGTTTGCGGATCGGACTGATGCGGGGCGACAACTGGCCCTGGCCCTGGCAAAGCTTGATCTTGACGATCCGGTCGTGCTGGCGCTGCCGCGGGGCGGTGTGCCGGTGGCGGTCGAGGTGGCCCGCGCCCTGAAGGCCCCGCTGGACCTTGTCATGGTGCGCAAGATCGGGCTGCCCGGCCAGCCCGAGGTGGCGCTGGCGGCTGTCGTCGATGGCGCGCAACCCGATCTTGAGGTGAATGAGGGCATTGCGCGGCACGCGGGCTACAGCCGAGTGGAGATCGACACGCTTGCCGAGCCGGCCCTGGCCGAGATCGCGCGGCGGCGGGCAACCTATCTGGCCGGGCGCGATCCTGTCCCGCTGAGCGGGCGAACGGCGATCATCGTGGATGACGGGATTGCCACGGGGGCCACGATCCGGGTGGCGCTGCGATCCGTCAGGCGGCAGCACCCCGCGCGTCTGGTGCTGGCCGTGCCTGTTGCACCGCCCGACGCCCTTGAACAGCTTTTGCCGCTGGCGGATGATGTGATCTGCCTGCTCCGGCCCGCCGATTTCATGGCGGTCGGCGCGCATTACGCGATTTTCGATCAGGTGGAAGATGACAGGGTGATTGCCCTGCTGGCCGCGACCGCAGGCTGAGGGATCAGTCGCTGCCGCCACGCTGGAAGGCACGGCGGAACTCGCCCAGCCGGAAAGCGCCGATCAGCTGCCCGATGCCGAAATAGCTGATCATGCCGATCAGGATCAGCCCCAGCAGGGCAAGATAGCGCCATCCCGCCATAGCGAAGAAGGGCGACATGCCGACCATGGCCAGCCAGAGCACCAGACCCATGGCAGCCGATGCCCCGACGATCCGCCAGATCCGCAGGTGAAAGCGTGCATCGAAGCGGGCAACCTCGCCCATGGGGCCTGTCCCGCGTGCCAGAAGCACCACCATCACCCAGGCGGCCAGCGTGGTGGCGATGGCGCAGGCGATCCAGCCGATCACGGGGGCAAGGCCAATCGCCAGAACGGCGTTCACCACCATGGCCACCACCGCATAGCGGAACGGGCTGCGCGTATCCTCGCGGGCGAAGTACAGCGGTTGCAGGATCTTCTGGACCACGAAGGCAGGCAGGCCAAGACCATAGACCGCCACGGCCATGGCAATGGCGGCACTGTCGTCCGATGTGGTAGCACCGCGTTCGAACAGGACCGAGACCAGCGGCAGCGGCACGACCATCAGGGCGACGGCCGCGGGGATGGTCAGGGCCAGCGAAATCTCGGCCGCGCGGCTGAGCGCGTTACGCCCGCCCGCCGCGTCATTGGCGGCCAGCCTGCGCGACAGATCGGGCAGAAGCACCACGCCGATGGCGATGCCGACAACACCCAGTGGCAGCTGGTACAGCCGGTCTGCGGCATAAAGCCAGCCGACGGCCCGGTCGAAATAGCTGGCAACCTGCTGGCCGACCAGCAGGTTGACCTGCACGACACCGCCCGCCAGCGCCGCCGGAACCGCGATACGCACGAGCTGCTGCATCTCGGGCGTCCAGCGCGGGCGGCGTGGCATCAGGGTGAACCCCGCCTTGCGCGCCGCGTACCAGACCAGCGCCAGTTGCGCGACCCCGGCGAAGGGGATGCCCCAGATCAGCGCGGTCCCCACATCCATGCCCGAAAAGGCGGTGAAGGCGGTATCAAGGCCCGCAAAGGCCGCTATCATCATCGCGGCGATCAGGATCACGTTCAACAGGACCGGCGCCGCGGCGGCAGCGGCGAAGCGTCCTGTTGCGTTCAGCACCCCTGACAGGAGCGCCGCGAGAGAGACGAACAGGATATAGGGAAAGACGATGCGACCGAATTCGACCGACAGCGAGAACTGTTCCTGTCCGGCAAAGCCGCTCGCCATCCCGTAGATCAGCCATGGCATGCACAGATGCGCCACCAGCGTCAGCACGATCAGGACCGAGGCAAGCCCCGAGAAGGCATTTTCGGCAAAGCCGCGCGCGTCCTCGCCCGCCTCGTATTTCTTCGAGAACATCGGCACGAAAGCCATGTTGAACGCGCCTTCGGCAAAGAAGCGGCGGAACATGTTGGGCAGGCGGAAGGCCACCACGAAAGCCTCGTAGGCGGGGCCGGTGCCCAGATAGGCCAGGATCATCGCATCGCGCACGAAACCCAGAACCCGGCTGGCAAGGGTCCAGAGCCCCACGGTCATGAAGCCGGCGATCAGGCGGATGGGTTTCATGGCTGGCGGCCTTTCAAGCGGATGCCCTTGCAGTATCCCAAGCCCTTGCAGGTTGGAAGGCCCCGCCAAGCAGATCCTGCGCGCGCAACGGCACGTCCCGCAGGCTCTTGCCGCAGGGCTGGTCGGCGCGCATCGCAGGGGCAGGCGGTGCCAGCCGCGTCATGGCTCACGAGATGGCGCGTTCCACGCCCTTTTCGATCGCGTCGCGCAGCTTGCGTTCAAGGGCTTTCTGCTTGGGCTGGGAATGGAATTTCAGCCCGAACATGTCCTTGACGTAGAAGGTATCGACCACCTGTTCGCCATAGGTCGCGATCACGGCGCTGGCGATATAGACATTGGCATTGGCCAGTGTCCGGGTCAGGTCGAACAGCAGGCCGGGACGGTCACGGGTATCCACCTCGATGATCGTGTAGATCTCGGACCCTTCGTTGTCGAAGGTGATGGATGTGGCGACCCGGAAGGCGCGTTCGCGCTTCTTGATCTTGTCGCGGCTCTTGATCGCCTCGGTCGTGACCACCTCGCCCTTGAGGGTCTTGCCGATCATCTGGCGCAGGCGGGGCAGGCGGGTGGCGTCATAGGGGCTGCCGCTTTCATCCTGAATCCAGAAGACCGCCGTGGCAAACCCGTCCTTGGAGGTATAGGTGCGCGCATCCACCACGTTTGCCCCCACCAGCGCCAGCGCCCCCGCCAGCCGCGAGAAGATGCCCGGATGATCCGACAGGGCGAAACAGGCGCGGGTCGCATCGCGATCCTCGTCCGGGACAAGGTCGATGCGGATTTCGTCGTCAGGCAGGTCGCGCAGCATATTGGCAAAGACCACCTGCGTGCGGGTGTCCAGACCCTGCCAGTAGGGCGGATAGTGCCGGCCAAGCTCGGTCTTGAGTGTCGCGCTGTCCCAGCCCTTGAGGGCATCGCGCAGCGCGGCCTTCGCCTCGGCGCCGCGATGTTCGCGATTGAGGTCCTCAAGCCCGTGTTCCAGCGCACGCGTCGTCTCGCGATGCAACTGCCGGATCAGCATGGCCTTCCAGTTGTTCCATGTATTGGGCCCGACCCCGCGGATGTCGCAGACCGTCAGCACCGTCAGCAGGTCCAGCCGTTTGCGGGTGCGCACGGCCTTGGCGAAATCGCGCAGGGTGCGCGGATCCGACAGGTCGCGTTTCTGCGCCATGTCGGACATCAGCAGATGATAGCGCACCAGCCATTCCACAGTTTCGCAATCGGCCTTGTTCAGTCCAAGGCGCGGCGCAACCTTGCGCGCGATCTGCGCGCCCAGAACCGAATGGTCCTCGGCCCGGCCCTTGCCGATGTCATGCAGCAGCAGCGCGATATAGAGAACCTTGCGGTTCACGCCCGCGCGCAGGATCCCCGAGGCGACGGGCAGTTCCTCGACCAGTTCGCCCCGTTCGATCTGGGCGAGGTTGCTGATGCACTGGATCGTGTGCTCGTCCACCGTATAGCTGTGATACATGTTGAACTGCATCATCGCCACGATGGGCTCGAACTCGGGGATGAAGGCCGCCAGCATCCCCAGCTCGTTCATGCGGCGCAGGGCGCGCTCGGGGTTGCCGTGTTTCAGCAGCAGGTCCATGAAGATCTGCTGCGCCTCGCGGGTGGTGCGCAGATCGTCATCGATCAGGTTCAGGTTCGCGGTCACAAGGCGCATGGCATCGGGGTGGATCAGCATACCCGTGCGCAATGCCTCTTCGAACAGGCGCAGCATGTTCACCTTGTCATCGAGAAACCTTGCCTCATTCTCGATGGCCAGCCTGTTGTGGATGACCTGATAGCCCGGTTTGACCTTGGGCGAGCGGCGGAAAATCCGCTCGAGCAGGGGGCCAGACTTGACATGCAGGGCTTCCAGCTTGGTCAGGAAGATCCGTGTCAGATCACCCACCGATGTCGCGTGGCGGAAATAATCCTGCATGAAATGCTCGACCGCGCGGCGCCCGCCCTTGTCGACATAGCCCATCCGCTCGGCCACCTGAACCTGCAGGTCGAAGGTCAGCTGATCGGCAGGGCGTCCGGTAATCAGGTGCAGATGGCAGCGCACGGCCCAGAGGAAATTCTCGGCCTTCTGGAAGGTCGCGAATTCCTCGGGGCGGAACATCTTGATGCGCACCAGTTCCGCAGGGTTCTGGACCCCGTGCAGGTATTTGGCGATCCAGAACAGCGATTGCAGGTCGCGCAGACCGCCCTTGCCTTCCTTCACATTGGGTTCGACCATATACCGCTGGCCGCCCTGCTTTTCGTGGCGGGTGTCGCGCTCCGACAGCTTCGCCTCGATGAACTCCCGCGCGGTTCCCTTGAACAGTTCGGTCTTCAGGCGGCGGTCAAGCTGATCCGCAAGGGCTGTGTCACCGGCCAGATAGCGATGCTCCAGCAAGGCGGTGCGGATCGTGAAATCCTCGGCCCCCAGCCGCAGGCAGTCCTTCAAGGTGCGGCTGGCATGGCCCACCTTCAGACGCAGGTCCCACAGGATGTAGAGCATCGTCTCGATCACGGCTTCAGCCCAGGGCGAGATCCGCGTCTGGCTGAGAAACAGCAGATCCACATCCGATTGGGGTGCCATCTCTCCCCGGCCATAGCCGCCGACCGCGATCATCGCCAGACGCTCGTCATTGGTCGCGGATGTTTGCGGATGCACCAGCCGGATCGCCACGTCATTCGCACTGGCCACGATGCAGTCGGTCAGCCAGCAGTAGGAACGGGTGGCCGGGCGCGCATCGAAGGGGCGCGCGGCAAAGGCTTCGGCGATGGCGGCGCGTCCTTGCAGCAAGGCCTGCGACAGGATCGGGACGACCGCACCGCGTATCTGGCTGGGCGCAAGCCCCGCCGTGGCATCGGTCAGCGCCCGCGCAACAGCGGTCGCGTCGAAAATCGACGCGGCAGGACAGATCAGATCGTCCGGTGCAGAGCGATGGGCCAGCGCGGTCGAGGTCAGCGCCGGATCAGAATCCGGCACCACCAAAGGTTCTTGGGGCAGGGTCAATCACAACCACCTGTCTGTCGCGGATCTGGGCCACGGCCAGCCCGCGTTCGTTGGTACCGTCCGCACGCAGACGGAATATGCCGTTCACCCCCTGAAAGCCAGCCCCTTGCGTCAGGCTGGCCCGGCTCAGCGCATCGGGGCGTCCGGAACTGATCAGCGCACCGATGGCGGCGATGCCGTCATAGGCCAGCCCGCCGATGGCATGCGGCGCCTCGCCATAGGCGGTCTGGTACCTGTCGCGGAACCGGGCCGTCATGGTCGGATCGGGAATGGCGAACCAGCCGCCTTGAACCCCCGGAAGATCAAGGGTCTGGCTGGGTACGTCCCAGCGGGTCAGGCCGATATATTGCGTCGTCGCAGGCGAAACACCCGCCTCTGGCATCAGCTGCGTCAGAAGCGGCAGAGCGCCCGCGGTGTTCGCGGTCAGAAAGACGGAGTCCGCCGCGCCATTGCGCACCGTGCTGACGATCTGCGGAATGGCCTGCACAACACCGTTCTGCGAGAACTCATGCCCCACGCTGCCAACCAGCGTGCCACCGCTGCGCGCCAGCGCTGTCTCGATGGCCTGACGTCCCGCACGGCCGTCCACGTCCTCGGAATAGACCACGACGACCCGACCCTTGCCCTGCCGTGCCGCATAGCTGGACAGGCGATCGGCCGTGTTCTCGAACGTGGGTCCAAGAACAAACAGGTTGCCGCCCGCGATCGAGGTATTGTTGGTGAAGGCCAGCACGCTGACCCCGCTTGACGCCACGGCGACCGCTGCGGCGTTGGCATTCTCGCCGTAAACCGGGCCGAGGATGATCGCGGCCCCGTCAGCCACGGCCTGCAGTGCGGCCTGCTGCGCACTGGCGGCAGCGCCGGCCGTGCCATAGACACGCAGGTCGATGGCCACGTCACCCAGATCCGCGATCGCCAGTCGCGCCGCGTTTTCCAGCGACCGGGCCAGAACCTCGTCGCTGGCATTGGCCGATCCGCGCGGAACCAGCAGCGCGACCGGCACTGGCGCGGAGGTGTTGATGGCCGGGCCGGGCCGTCCCGCCGTGGTGTCGATCGGTTCGCATGCCGCGACAGCACCGATGGCCACAAGGGCCAGTGCGGCACGGCGCGAAGGCGCGATCGCCAGCGACGCCCGCTGCAACATCAGGCGCGCGCTTTCGGCGATTTGATGGACAGGCGGCAGGAATGACTTGCGGGGGGCTGACTTGGACGCAAACATGATACAGATTTCTCCCTCGACAATGGCGGTGATCTGCGCCACCGGCACTTCAATTCATCATAAACACCACGCCGAAGGGGTCCAGCATTGAATCCAAAATCCGTGAAACTGTCACCAGGTCTTTACCTTGTGTCCACGCCGATCGGGTCCGCGCGCGATATCACGCTGCGCGCCTTGGACGTGCTGGCAAGTGCCGACGTGCTGGCGGCAGAAGATACCCGAACACTGCGCAAGCTTATGGAAATACACGGCATTCCACTGGGGGACCGTCAGGTCCTGGCCTATCATGACCATAATGGCGCGCAGATGCGGCCACGCCTGTTGGAGCAGATGGCCCAAGGCCGCAGCCTTGCCTATGCATCCGAGGCGGGAACCCCCATGGTGGCAGATCCGGGGTTCGATCTGGCGCGTGCGGCGCGCGAGGCGGGACTTGCGGTGACGGCTGCGCCGGGGGCCTCGGCGGTGATCACCGCGCTGACCATCGGCGGTTTGCCGACGGACAGGTTCTTTTTTGCCGGTTTCCTGCCCAACAGCGCCAGCCAGCGCAAGACCGCCCTGCGCCGATATGCCGATATTCCCGGAACACTCGTGTTCTACGAATCGCCCAAGCGGATCGCGGCGATGCTGCGCGACTGTGCGGAGGTCTTTGGCGAAGACCGCAAGGCCGCGCTGTGCCGGGAACTGACCAAGAAATTCGAAGAGGTGATTTCCGGCACATTGCGCGAGATCGGCGAGGTCTGCGCCGCAAGAACCCTCAAGGGCGAGATGGTCGTCCTGATCGAGCGGAAGTCTTCGGAGAATATTAGGGAATCTGATGTAGACCTGATGCTGAAAGAGGCGCTGAAGGACAAATCGGTGCGCGACGCGGCGGATGAGGTGTCGGCGCGGACAGGTCTTGCGCGCAGGCAAGTCTACCAGATGGCCCTCAAGCTGGAGCAGGGTGAATGACGATACGCTTCGATCCGACAGATGCCATGGCGCGACCAGTGCAGCTTGACCTGCCGCTGCCCATGCCGGAAGCGGCGCGATCGCCATGCCCGCCCGTCTGGCCTGCCGCCCCGCAGGACACCGGACCATCCCCATCGGTGCGTGCGGCCCGCCGGGATCGCGGCCGGATGTCCTATCTGTCGGGACTTGCCGCCGAAGACGCTGTCGAAAAGGCCTATATCCGAAAGGGCATGACGCTGATCGCCCGTCGTTGGCGTGGAACGCGCGCGGAAATCGACATGATCTTTTCGGATGGCGCTGCGCTGATCTTCGTCGAAGTGAAGAAGAGCCGCAGTTTCGACACTGCCATCCGATCGCTGAGCCGCGCCCAATGCGACCGTATTCTGGAAGCGGCCACGGAATTCCTGGGCCGGACCGACCGGTCGCAACTGACCGAAATGCGTTTCGATCTGGCCACGGTCGACAGGGCTGGCGCGCTCGACATCCTCGAGAACGCCTTCGCGCTGGAAGGCTGAGACCCGCGATGCCGGGGGGTGCCTCCCGCCCGGCGCATGTCTTCCTTGGGATTTCGGATTGTCTCGCCGCTTGGGTTGCGCCATGTAATGGCTCTATCCTCAGGGGAGCCGGACATGAAAATCGCCTTTCAGATGGACCCGATCGGGCCGATCAACATCAATGCCGACAGCACGTTCCGCCTGATGGAGGAAGCCCAGGCCCGCGGTCATGTGCTGTTTTACTACACGCCTGACCGCCTTGCCTATCAGGAAGGTCGAATCACGGCGCGTGGCTGGCCGGTGACCGTGCAGCGGGTGCAGGGTGATCATTACCGTCTTGGCGCAGAAGCCGAGGTGGACCTTGCCGAATTCGATGTGGTCTGGCTGCGGCAGGACCCGCCCTTCGACATGTTCTACATCACGACGACGCATCTGCTGGACCGCATCCATCCCGGAACGCTTGTCGTGAATGATCCTTTCTGGGTGCGCAATTCGCCAGAGAAACTGCTGGTTCTGAATTTCCCCGATCTCACGCCGCCCACCACGATCGCGCGCGATCTTGCGACGATCCGGGCCTTCAAGGAGCGGCATGGCGATGTCATCCTCAAGCCGCTCTACGGCAATGGTGGCGCGGGTGTGTTCCGGCTGACCTCGGACGACCGCAACCTGTCCTCGCTGCACGAACTCTTCACCGGTTTCAGCCGCGAGCCGTTGATCGTGCAGAAATACCTGCCGGATGTCACAAAGGGCGACAAGCGTGTGATCCTTGTGGATGGCGAACCCGTGGGTGCCATCAACCGTGTGCCTGCTGCTGGGGAAACCCGGTCCAACATGCATGTGGGCGGGCGTCCCGAAAAGATCGGCCTGACCGAACGCGATCTCGAGATCTGTGCCCGGATCGGTCCGGTGCTGCGTGAAAAGGGCCAGGTTTTCGTGGGCATCGACGTCATCGGGACATGGCTGACCGAGATCAACGTGACCTCGCCAACCGGCATTCAGGAGCTTGAGCGGTTCGATGGCGTCAATATTGCCGCCGGTATCTGGGAACGGATCGAAGCCAAGCGCGCCTGATCCGGATCACGCCTCTCTGACCCCGACAAGCCGGTAGCTGGCCGCCTCGGCCACATGCGCGCTGGCGACATCCTCGGCCCCTTCAAGGTCCGCGATGGTGCGCGCGACCCGCAAGACGCGGTGATAGCCGCGCGCGGTCAGGCCGAAGCGGTCGGCGATCCGCCCCAGCAAGGCCCTGCCGGCGGCGTCGGGTGTGGCGATCCTGTCAAGAACCGCCCCCTCGGCATCGGCGTTCAGATGCATGCCCGCGATCTCGGCATAGCGCGTGGCCTGAATCCGTCGCGCCGCAGCCACCCGCGCCGCAACCTGAGCCGAGCTGTCGCCCGATGCAGGCAGGTCCAGGTCGGTATAGGCGACAGGCGGCACCTCGATGCGCAGATCGAAGCGATCCATCAGCGGGCCGCTGATCCGTCCGATATAATCCTCGCCGCAGATCGGTGCGCGGGTGCAGGCCCTCGCCGGATCGGTCAGATAGCCGCATTTGCAGGGATTGGCGGCCGCCACCAGCATGAAGCGGCAGGGGTAACGGACATGCGCATTGGCGCGCGCAACCATCACCTCTCCGGTTTCGATCGGCTGGCGCAGGGTTTCCAGCACGCCACGGGGAAACTCGGGGAATTCATCCATGAACAGAACCCCATGATGCGCAAGGCTGATCTCGCCGGGGCGCGCGGTGCGGCCCCCGCCCACGATCGCGGCCATGGACGCCGTGTGATGCGGTTCGCGGAAGGGCCGGGCCCGCGAAATGCCCCCCTCGTCCAGCAGGCCCGCCAGCGAATGGATCATCGAGGTTTCCAGCGCTTCGGCCGCAGACAAAGGCGGCAGGATGCCCGGAAGCCGGGCGGCCAGCATCGACTTGCCCGATCCGGGCGTACCCATCAAAAGCAGGTGATGCCGCCCGGCCGCGGCGATTTCCAGCGCGCGCTTTGCGCGTTCTTGTCCCTTTACATCGCGCAGGCAGCGCGCATGTGTCTCGCCCGTGACTTCGCCGGGTTCGGCCGGAAGAATGGGCGATTGCCCGGTGAAATGGCGCACCACATCCATCAGGCTTGCCGCCGCGATGACCTGGCAGCCGCCGACCCATGCCGCCTCGGCCCCGGAGGCGCGCGGGCAGACAAGGATGCGGTCTTCCTCTGCGGCGGCCATGGCGGCGGGCAGGGCGCCCAATACGCCCACAAGCGAGCCATCCAGCGACAATTCCCCCAGCGCGGTCGCGCCTTCCACCGCATCGGGTGGCAGGATCTCGAGCGCGGCCAACAGGGCCAGCGCGATCGGCAGGTCGAAATGGCTGCCCTCCTTGGGCAGGTCTGCAGGCGACAGGTTCACCGTGATCCGCTTGCTGGGCAGGGCAATTGCCATGGCACTCAGCGCAGCGCGCACCCTGTCGCGCGCCTCGGACACGGCCTTGTCGGGCAAGCCCACGACGGAAAATCCCGGCAACCCGGGCGTGACGGCGCATTGCACCTCGACCGTGCGGGCCGACACACCTTCAAAAGCCACCGTATAGGCACGCGCGACCATCCCGGACCCCATCCTTCACCATGGTTAATGGCTAGGCTGTTTTCCTTTCGGAATGATTAACGCATCCGCGCCGACCGCGCGCCGCGCGATCAGGGCAGGTGGTTGATGCGCAGCGCCCGCCATGATCCGTCCCGATGATGCAACTCGGTCAGCGACAGGTTGTCGATCCGGTGTGAGAACGCCTCGAATGCGCCGATTTGCAAGGCCTGCTGCAACTGCGTCAGGATCACGCCGAAATGCGCCACGGCAATGATGTCCCGCCCCGGATGGTCTGCAATCAACCGCGCCACGGCGCTGTCGACGCGGGCGGACACCTCGTGCCAGCTTTCGCCGCCGGGGGGGCGGATGTCGCCGGGATTGTCCCAATAGGCCCGCAGACGGGCCTGATCCTCGACCTCGTCGAAACGCGCAAGTTCCCATTCGCCGAAATGGATCTCGCGCAGGTCCGGATCATGCGGCAGGCGTTGCCGTCCGCTTGCAATGGCATCGGCCGTGGCACTGGCACGGACCAGATCCGACGAAATCACGACGGCATCCTGCGGCAAGGCATTCGACAGCCGCGCCAACTGCGCGCTATCCGACAGGTCAGCCGGAAGATCGGACCAGCCCACCATGGTTTTCGCATGTGTCGGACCATGGCGTACCCAGAAAAAACGGCTCATGTCGCCCCCCCGGGCAGCTTGCCCTTCAAGACCAGCGGCAGGCCGGCCATCACCGCCACCACGAGGGCCGCCCGTGCCGCAAGCCTCTGGTTCAATTCGCCCTGCGCCTGCCGGAAGCGGCGTGCCAGGGCGTTTTCAGGCACGACGCTCATGCCGATTTCATTGCTGACCACCACCATCGGGGCTGCGCAGGCATCCAGCGCTGCGAACAGCGCGGTTTCTTCCGCCTTCAGGTTATGTTCTGCCAACATCTGATTGCTCAGCCAAAGGGTGGCGCAATCCAGCAGGACGGTCTGATGCGGCAGGACGCTTGCCAGGGCAGGTGCCAGATCCAATGGCGCCTCATGCGTCAGCCATCCCTCGCCCCGGGTTGCACGATGCCGCGCGATCTTGTCGCGCATCTCGTCATCCCAGGCCTGGGCCGTCGCCAGGTAGACGGGTGACCGCCCGCTGTCCAGAACCAGCCTTTCGGCGAAGGCGGTTTTCCCCGAGGCGGCGCCCCCCAGAACAAGGGTCAGCTTGGGTAGCATGCAAGAGTCATCTTTTTTGATCCGATCGGTTTTTGCCTGCGTATCAAATCACAGGACAAACAAAAACGGCCTACCTAGCGCCTTGGGCGTGTCAGGCCACAGTTAGGGGGTAAAAATGGCACTTGATGCACCAAATGACATGACCCTGTCGCGCAAAGCCATGAAGGCCGAGCTTCTGGATGCCGAGACAGAGCTGAAACTGGCCTATGCCTGGCGCGATCATCGAGATGAGGCGGCGCTGCACCGCCTGATCACCGCCTACATGCGTCTTGCCATTTCGATGGCGTCGAAATTCCGCCGCTACGGCGCACCGATGAATGATCTGATCCAGGAAGCGGGGCTTGGCCTGATGAAGGCCGCCGACAAGTTCGACCCGGATCGTGGCGTGCGCTTTTCGACCTATGCGGTCTGGTGGATCAAGGCCAGCATTCAGGACTACGTGATGCGGAACTGGTCGATGGTCAGGACCGGCTCGACCTCCAGCCAGAAATCGCTGTTCTTCAACCTGCGCCGCGTTCAGGCGCGGCTTGAGCGTGAAGCACAAGCGCGCGGCGAGGAGCTGGATCGCCATCAGATGCGCCAGATGATCTCGACCGAAATCGGTGTGCCGCTGCACGATGTCGAGATGATGGAAGGCCGTTTGTCCGGCTCGGATTTCTCGCTGAATGCCACCCAATCCTCCGAGGATGAGGGGCGGGAATGGATCGATACGATCGAGGATGAGGGCAGCCAGGCCGCCGATATCGTCGAGACCGCGCATGACACCGCTGCCCTGCGCAACTGGTTGCTGGACGCGCTGGCCGCATTGAACGACCGTGAGCGGTTCATCGTGCGCGAGCGTAAACTGCGTGACGATCCGCGCACCCTTGAAAGCCTGGGCGAAGAACTGGGTTTGTCCAAGGAGCGTGTGCGCCAGCTGGAAGCCGCAGCTTTCGCCAAAATGCGCAAAAAGCTGGAAAGCCAGTCTCGTGAGGTGCAAGACTTCCTCGCATGAGATGTCTTGCCCTGATCGCTGCAATCGCTTGTGGGCCCGCTGTCGCGGGCCCATTGCCGTCTGGGATATTGGATCGTGCGGCCAGCGCCCCGGTGATCATCATCGGCGAAGTCCATGAGAACCCGGGCCATCACGACGCACAGGCCGCGATTGTCGGCCATGTCCAGCCCGCCGCCATCGTGTTCGAGATGCTGACGCGCGAACAGGCGGCGCGGGTGACACCCCGGAACCGCAACGATCAGGCAGGACTGGCAGAGGTGCTTGGATGGGCTGACAGCGGTTGGCCCGATTTTGCGATGTATTTCCCGATTTTCGGGGCAGCCCCCGAGGCCGCGATTCACGGGGCCGCCGTGCCCCGCGATGCCGCCCGCGCCGCCATGCAGGCGGGCATTGCCGCCAGTTTCGGTGATGACGCGGCTGACTTTGGCCTGACCACGGCCTTGCCACCCGATCTGCAGGCCGCGCAGGAAGATTTGCAGCAACAGGCCCATTGCAACGCCATGCCGCCCGAGATGCTGCCCATCATGGTGGATCTGCAGCGGCTGCGCGATGCGGTGCTGGCCCGCGAAACCCTGATGGCGCTGGATGCAACGGGCGGTCCGGTGGTGGTGATCACCGGTAATGGCCATGCCCGTGCGGATTGGGGTGTGCCTGCCTATATCGCGGGGCTGCGCCCCGATCTTGAGGTCTTGACCATCGGTCAGCAGGAAGACGGTGCCGGCGCGCCCGGCGACTTTGATACGCTGCTCTCGTCCCCCGCGGTGGATCGTCCGGATCCCTGCCTGCAGTTCCGCAACAAGGGCTGAACAGCCCGGCATCCGGCGCGGCCTTGTCAGGGGACGACGCTGGCCATAGTGTCGGCCCATCTGGCGGAGGCGCGGAACATGCTGGCAGGCAAACGTATTCTTCTGATTATCGGCGGCGGGATCGCGGCCTACAAGTCGCTTGATCTGATCCGTCGCCTGCGCGAACGCGGTGCGGCGGTCACGCCTGTCCTGACAAGGGCGGGCACGGAATTCGTAACACCCCTGTCCGTATCGGCGCTGGCCGGCGAGAAGGCCTATACCGATCTTTTCGATCTGACGGACGAGGCAGAGATGGGCCATATCCAGTTGTCACGGGTCGCCGATCTGGTCGTCGTCGCCCCCGTGACCGCTGACCTGATGGCCAAGATGGCCCATGGCCATGCAAATGATCTGGCCTCGACCCTGTTGATGGCAACGGATACGCCGGTGCTGATGGCACCCGCGATGAATGTGCGGATGTGGGATCATCCCGCGACGCAGCGCAACCTCGCGCAGCTTCTGGCCGATGGTCTGCATGTTGTCGGCCCGAACGCGGGCGATATGGCCTGCGGTGAATATGGCGCGGGCCGCATGTCCGAGCCACTTGAAATCGTGGCGGCGATCGAAACCGCGCTGGGGCAGGGGCCATTGACCGGCAAGCGGGTCCTTGTGACATCGGGACCCACCCATGAGCCCATCGACCCTGTGCGCTACATCGCGAACCGGTCCTCCGGGGCGCAGGGCAGCGCGATCGCCCACGCCCTCGCTGCACTGGGGGCCGATGTGGTCTTTGTCACCGGCCCCGCCGATGTGCCCCCGCCGCAAGGCGTTCAGGTCGTGCGGGTCGAGACGGCGCAACAGATGCTGACGGCGGTCGAGGCCGCGTTGCCCGCCGATGCGGCCGTCTTTGCCGCAGCCGTGGCGGATTGGCGCGTGGCCACATCCTCTGGCTCGAAGATCAAGAAGGATGCAGGCCGCCTGCCGGTTCTGGAATTCGCCGAAAACCCCGACATTCTGGCCAGCGTCAGCCAGCGCAAGGCGGATCGCCCCGGCCTTGTCGTGGGCTTTGCCGCAGAAACCGATGATGTCATCGCCAATGCTACCGCCAAGCGGGCGCGCAAGGGCTGCGACTGGATCGTCGCCAATGATGTCAGCCCTGCGACCGGAATCATGGGCGGTACCGAGAATGCCGTGCATCTGATCACGGCCCAGGGGCGCGAGGATTGGCCGCGGATGTCCAAGCAGCAGGTCGCGGCGCAGCTGGCCGCCCGGATCGCGCAGGCGCTGGTCTGACCTGTCGGTCTATTGCGCGCAGGTCAGGGCCCTGGTCAGGTCTTGCCTGCGGTTCAAGGAACCAAGGTCACGGCTGACAAGCCCACCGTCCTGCCAGCCCACCGCAACGATGCGGCGCCAATCACCCGAAGCAAGAACCGCCTCGACCCGGCCATCACAGGCACGCACCCCGCCCGCGATGGTCTCCTCTCCGATCCGATGATTGGTCACGCCTTGCAGCGCGCCGCGCGGGACCAGACGGTTGCCCTCAAGCCCCACAAGACGCAGGGTCTTGCCCAGATGCGGGGTTTCGACATAGGCGATCTCGATCGCGCCGTCGCCGGTGAAGTCCCCGATCCCGAAGGGCGCAAGCCAGCGGAACCGCGTCCCGATGAAATCAGTGCTGGCCAGCATCTTCAGGTCCGGTGCACCGGATGCGGTCTGGCCCAGTTCCCACGCAGTCAGTCGGGCACCCTTGGTGTCGTGGCTTTGCACCACGACAATCTCGGGGCGCCCGTCGCCGGTAATGTCCCACAGCCGGGGGGCCGCATCCTCGAACACAAGGGGCGCGTCCAGCGTGACACGCAGCCCCACGCGGGGCTGCGGGCAGTCCGCGCAGACCTGTGCGCTGACGGTCAGGCTGGTAAAGGCGGGTATGTCGCCCAGCACATTATGCGGATAGCGATCGGTTGGCCCCGACAGGCTGGCCGCAACAGGCCAGGGCAAGGGGGCGCCTTTCGGCGGTGCCGCGCCTGCAACGGACACCTCGGAGGTTTGCGCAACCACGGGAAGGACGGTTGCCAGTAGAGCAAGCATTGCGCAAAAGGATAACGTCAATACGGAATAAAGCCGTACATTATTGTGTAAAATCTGGATGTTTCCGAACATCATTGTGAAATATGCGTCTTTCTGCGCAAGGGCGCGCCTGAGTTGTTCTGTTCATGCCGCGCCATATCCCGTCTTGGACGCCCATAACCAAGGCCAGCGATGCCATATCCCTGCATGGTTCATTTCGTTCACATCGGGGTGATTGTTACCGCATGATCCCGATCCGCCCCGTCTTGTCCAGCGGGATGGCCCCTGATGCCTTGCAACGCGGGGCCTTTCGGTTATGTCTTCAGGCAAGGCCGCCTGCCAGTGATGGCATCAGGCGGCGCAACCTCCGGTTCCGCAGGCGCGAGCCGGGCTTTCACGACGATCAAGGCAAGAGGCGCCATATGCTGACCATCCGCTGCACGAGAACGCCCGAGGCTGATCCCGATCTGCCCTTGCCCAGCTATGAAACGGCCGGGGCCGCCGGGGCGGACCTGCGGGCCAATTTTCCGCCCGATCAGCGGGACGGCGCAACACTTGCGCCCGGTGCGCGGATGCTTGTTCCGACCGGGCTGCGCCTTGAGATACCTGACGGCTACGAGGCGCAGATCAGGCCGCGTTCGGGTCTTGCGCTGAAGCACGGCATCACGCTGCCCAATAGTCCCGGCACCATCGACAGCGATTATCGCGGCCCCTTGGGCGTGATCCTGATGAACGCGGGGACCGAGCCTTTCCATATCGCCCATGGCGACCGGATCGCGCAGATGGTGGCGGCCCCGGTGCTGCGCGCCACATTCGAACTGGTCGATACGCTGGAGACATCCGCGCGCGGGCAGGGCGGTTTCGGTTCGACCGGGCGGGGCTGAGCGATGGCACTGGTTCTTGTCATGGCAGGCGTTCTCTGGGGGATCGGGGCCTTCATGGGCACGCCGCGTCGCTTGCGCTGGATCATGATCGCCTTCCTTTGGGTCGGGGTCGTGGTGATCCACCTGACCTTGCCGGACAACGCGCCCCTGCGCCTGTCCACTGGGGGCAGCGCCGCGCCCTGGTTGCTGCTGGGCGGCTTTGCGGCGCTGGTGCTGGCCTATCGCGCCGTTCTGTCACGCCTGCGGGCGCGTGCCGATGATACGGATGCTGACCCAAAGGCTGCTGTGCCCACGGGTCCGTTCTCCGCAACTGAACTTGATCGCTATGCCCGCCATATCGTGCTGCGCGAACTGGGCGGCACGGGCCAGCGCCGCCTGAAAGAGGCGAGGGTTCTGGTGATCGGCGCAGGCGGGCTTGGATCGCCCGTCCTTCTTTATCTGGCCGCTGCGGGCGTGGGCACGATCGGCGTGATCGACGATGACAGCGTGGACAACTCCAACCTGCAACGGCAGGTGATCCATACCGATGATCGCATCGGCATGCCCAAGGTCTTTTCAGCCGAAGCCGCCATGCGCGCGCAGAACCCGTTCGTGACGGTGCGACCCTACAATCGCCGGCTGACGCCCGATGTCGCGGCTGACCTGTTTGCGGAATACGACCTGATCCTTGACGGCACCGATGACAGCGCGACGCGCTACCTTGTCAATGCCACCGCCGTGGCGCTGGGCAAGCCGCTCATCTCCGGGGCGCTGTCGCAATGGGAAGGCCAGATCGCCCTTTTCGACCCCGCGCGTGGCGGGCCCTGTTATCAATGCGTTTTCCCGCAGGCAGCAGCCCCCGGTCTGGCCCCCTCTTGCGCCGAGGCCGGGGTGATCGGCCCACTGCCGGGTGTGATCGGATCCATGATGGCGGTTGAGGCGATCAAACTGATCACCGGTGCGGGGCAGGACCTGCGCGGGCACATGCTGATCCATGACGCGCTTTACGCCGAACATCGCACCATCCGTCTGCAACCCCGCAAGGATTGCCCCGTCTGCGCCGCGTCGCGCCCCGTTGGAGAGACACAAGATGACAAACCCGCTGCTTGATCCATGGACCACACCCTTCGGGCTGGCCCCGTTCGACCGCATCAGGGACGAGGATTTCGCCCCCGCATTTGATACGGCATTGGCCGCCCACAAGGCCGAGATCGACGCGATCGCCGCCAACCCCTTGGCCGCTGATTTCGACAATACCGTGGGTGCGCTCGAGGCGGCGGGCAAGGCGCTGGATCAGGTCTTGTCGGTTTTCTACACCGTGGCCGGGGCCGACAGCACGCCCGCCCGCGAGGAGTTGCAGCGCGCCTTCTCGCCCCGTCTGGCTGCGCATTCCGCCGAGATCACCGCCAACAAGGCGCTCTTTGCGCGTGTGGCGGATCTGTGGGCGTGGCGTGACGATCTGGATCTGACCGAGGAACAGCAGCGGGTTCTGATGCTGACGCATCGCGGCTTTGTCCGCTCGGGCGCGGCCCTGACCGGGGCCGAGGATGCGCGCATGGCCGAGATCAAGTCGCGTCTGGCGGTGCTGGGCACGCAGTTTACCCAGAACCTTCTGGCGGATGAGCGGTCATGGACACTGCCCCTGTCCGAGGATGATCTGGAAGGGCTGCCCGGTTTTCTGGTGTCCGCCGCCCGCGCGGCGGGCAAGGAAAAGGGCGCCGATGGCCCGGTGATCACGTTGTCACGGTCCCTGATCACGCCTTTCCTGCAGTTCTCGCCGCGCCGTGAGTTGCGCGAACAGGCCTGGCGCGCGTCTGTGGCGCGGGGCGCCAATGGCGGCGCGACCGACAACCGCGCCATCGCCGCCGAGATCCTGTCCTTGCGGGCCGAACGCGCGGCACTTCTGGGCTATGACAGTTTTGCCGCCTACAAGCTGGAAACCGAAATGGCCCGCACGCCCGATGCCGTGCGCGACCTGTTGATGGCGGTCTGGACCCCCGCCCGCGCGCAGGCCGAAGCCGATGCCGCCGTGCTGGAAGGCATGATGCATGAAGACGGGATCAACGGGGATCTGGAACCTTGGGACTGGCATTACTACGCGGCGCGCCGCCGTGTGGCGGAACATGATCTGGATGAGGCCACGCTGAAGCCCTACCTGCAACTGGACCGGATGATCGAGGCGTCTTTCGCCTGCGCCAACCGGCTTTTCGGGCTGGAATTCACCCCGCTTGACCTGCCGCTGTATCATCCCGATGCCCGGGCATGGGAAGTGACGCGCGGCGGCCAGCATTTGGCGGTCTTCATCGGGGACTATTTCGCGCGCGGATCGAAACGGTCGGGGGCATGGTGTTCGGCGATGCAATCGCAGGCCAAGTACCCCGAGGTGCGCCACCCCATCGTGATCAACGTCTGCAACTTCGCCAAGGGCGATCCGGCGCTGCTGTCCTATGACGATGCGCGCACGCTGTTCCATGAATTCGGCCATGCCCTGCACCAGATGCTGTCGGATGTGACCTATCCGTCGATCTCGGGCACATCCGTGGCGCGCGATTTCGTGGAATTGCCCAGCCAGCTGTACGAACACTGGCTGGAAGTGCCCGAAGTGCTGGCGGAATTCGCCACACATGCCGAAACGGACCAGCCCATGCCGCGCGACATGCTGGACCGGCTTCTGGGGGCCGCGACCTTCGACATGGGGTTTCAGACCGTTGAATATGTCGCCTCGGCCCTTGTCGATCTGACCTTTCACGAAGGCACGCCGCCCGCCGATCCCATGGCGAAACAGGCCGAGGTGCTGGCAGAACTTGGCATGCCCCGCACCATCGCGATGCGTCACGCGACGCCGCATTTCGCGCATGTCTTCTCGGGTGACGGATATTCCAGCGGCTATTACAGCTACATGTGGTCCGAGGTAATGGATGCCGATGCCTTCGCCGCCTTCGAGGAAGCTGGCAGCGCCTTCGATCCCGAACGCGCCAAGGCCCTTGAGGCCTTCATCCTGTCCACGGGCGGATCGCGCGATCCGGCCGAGCTTTATACCGCGTTCCGCGGTCGTCTGCCGGGGGTCGAGGCCCTGCTGAAAGGGCGCGGACTGGCCGCCTGATAGCCGCCTGATGGCACAAAGGCCCCGCCTGTGCGGGGCCTTTCTCCTGACGTCTCAGATCGTCTGGTCGTAGTCGCCCACGCTGGGCTCTGTCCGGATCACCGTGTCGATCTCGGCAAAGATGGCCCGCATCTCGGCCTCGGATTCGGGGCTTTCGCAGACAACGACGAGGTTGGGGGTGTTCGACGAGGCCCGCACCAGACCCCAGCCGCCATTGTCCAGAATGACCCGCGCGCCATTGACCGTCACCACCTGCGCGATCTTGCGCCCAGCCAGCGTATCGCCGGCGGCATGCTTGGCCACCAGCTTGTCCACCAGCCGTTCCAGCACCTGATACTTCTCGGTATCGCTGCAATAGGGCGACATCGTCGGCGTCGCCCATGTCTGGGGAAGGGCGCGGCGCAGGTCGGACATGGACATGTCGGGGTTGCGATCCATCAGCTTGCAGACCTCGACGGCCACGCGCATCCCGCAGTCATAGCCGCGCCCGATGGGACCGGCCAGGAAGTAGTGTCCCGACTTCTCGAACCCTGCCAGAGCGCCCAATTCCTTGACGCGCCGCTTCATGTGGCTGTGCCCGGTCTTCCAGTAATCCGCCTTGACGCCGTTCTTCTGCAGTTCGGGATCGCTGGCGAACAGCCCGGTGGATTTCACATCCGCGACAAAGGTGCTGCCGGGATAGAGCTTCGACAGGTCCCGCGCCATGATGACGCCCATCTTGTCGGCGAAGATCTCCTCGCCCTCGTCATCGACGACACCGCAACGATCGCCGTCGCCGTCAAAACCCAGGGCGAAATCCGCCCCTGATGCTTTGACGCTGTCGGACATGTCATGCAGCATTTCCAGCGCTTCGGGGTTCGGGTTGTAATGCGGAAAGGTGTAGTCCAGCGCGTTATGGCTGGGGATCACCTCGACCCCCAGACGGCGGAACAGTTCCGGCGCAAAGGCCGATGCGGTGCCATTGCCCGTGGCGCAGACCACCCGCAGCTTGCGGGTCATGCGGAAATCGCCCACCAGATCATCCAGATAGGCCTCGCGCACACCTTTGACGAATTCATAGGCGCCACCGGGTGCGGGCTGGCCTTCGCCGTTCAGCACGATATCGCGCAGTTCGGCCATCTCGTCGGGGCCATGGGTCAGGGGGCGGTCAAAGCCCATCTTGACCCCGGTCCAGCCATTGGGGTTGTGGCTGGCGGTCACCATCGCAACGGCGGGCACATCCAGATGGAACTGCGCGAAATAGGCCATGGGCGACAGCGCAGGACCGATATCCTTGACCGTGATCCCCGCCTGCATCAGGCCAAGGATCAGCGCGTTCTTGATCGACAGCGAATAGTCACGATAGTCGTTGCCGACCGCGATCACGGGCGCGATGCCGCGCCGGCGCATCTGGGTGCCCAGACCAAGGCCCAAGGCCGTGATGCCGGGCAGGTTGATCTGGTCGGGATATTTCCAGCGCGCGTCATATTCGCGAAAGCCGGTCGGCGTGATCATGGGATCACGCAGGAATTCCCAGGTGTTCGGTGTCACTGTGGGGGCAGGTTTGGTCACGTGTGCAATCTTTCTTGTCTGAAAAAATTCAAAGGCGGATCGGATCGGCCTTGGCCAGACGATCAAAGGCCATCAGGCTGGCGATCAGAGCCTCCATCCGGTCAAGCGAAATCATGTTCGGGCCGTCCGAGGGTGCGTGATCCGGATCCTCATGGGTTTCGATGAAAACCGCAGCGATGCCAAGCGATACGGCGGCACGCGCCATCACCGGGGCAAATTCCCGCTGACCGCCGCTGGATCCGCCCATTCCGCCGGGTTGCTGCACCGAATGGGTGGCGTCCATCACCACCGGATAGCCGGTCGCGGCCATCTGGGGCAGGGCGCGCATGTCGGTTACAAGCGTGTTGTAACCAAACGAGGTGCCGCGTTCTGTCAGAAGAATGCGGCTATTGCCGGTGCTTTCGATCTTGGCGATCACATTGGGCATGTCCCAGGGGGCAAGGAACTGGCCCTTCTTGACGTTGATCACAGCGCCGGTCTGGCCTGCGGCCAGCAGAAGATCGGTCTGGCGGCACAGGAACGCCGGGATCTGCAGCACATCGCAAACCTTGGCTACGGGCGCGCATTGCGCTTCGGTGTGCACATCGGTCAGGACGGGAAGGCCCAGGGCTTCCTTGACCTTTTGCAGAACGCGCAGGCCTTCGTCCATGCCCAGACCACGCTGCCCCGCGACGGAGGTGCGGTTCGCCTTGTCGAAGCTGGCCTTGAAGATGTATTGCGCGCCCGCCGCAGCGCAGATCGCCTGCATCCGCGCCGCGATCATCATCGCGTGATCCGCGCTTTCCAGCTGGCAGGGGCCTGCGATGATGGTCAGAGGCGCGTCATTGCTGACGGTCAGAGAGCCGATTGAAACTGTCTTCATGTCAGCTGGATACCTGTTCGCGCAGGATCGAGGCAGTAAGTGAGATCATCAGGTAAATTCCCGAGAAGATGAGGAAGGCAAGGATCGTGTTCTCGAACGCGCGCGGATAGGTCGGCTCGTCCGGGGCCACGGGCCGCACGCTGGTCGTCAGGTATCGCACCTGACGGTTCGCCTCAAGCTCGGTCTGCTTTTCGTTTTGCAGCGCGGATTGCAGGAACAGGTCCGCCGTGGCCAGATCGGCCTGCGCCATCTGGATCTGCGCAGTCATTGCCGCCAGCGAGCTTTGCCCTTCGGTGGCGTCATTCAGGCGGCGGTTCTGTCTGTCAAGATCGTTGCGCAGCAGCTGCACCTCTGAGCGCAGGGCATCGACACGGGCCGCGTTGGGCCGTGCGTTGGTCAGCTGCGAATTCAGCGCCAGTTCCTTTTCCTGAAGCTGCAGTTCGACCGCGTTGATCAGCGCCCGGATACTGGCAATCTCGCCCTGCGGGTCAAGGATCGACCCCTCCTGCAAAGCGACCAGACGTTCCTGCGCCTCGCGCC